>NZ_JADPKD010000008.1:0-624301 GCF_023073735.1 Bradyrhizobium sp. 160 | reverse complement strand
CTGGGATGCCGTCGGGCGCATCATCGACACTTACACGCCCGCAGAATCCTCAAACTACTTCACTGCCGCGGGATACTTGCAACCTGATCGGCTAACGCTCTAAGAGCCGCGAGCTACTCCCTCAGCTTGCGCTTTTCGATGAACATCTGAAGCTGCTGTTCGAGCTGAACTGTCTCGTCGCGATCACCCGTCATCACGGCTTGGTCGAGGAACAGTTTCTTCTGTTCCTTGGGAGAGTGCATCCCAATGCATGACGAGAGCGCTCCCGAGGCGGCGCACAAGGCCTTCATCGGATGGATCATACGTCAGGTGTCGAGCCGAAACTTTGCCCATTGGTTCACCCGTTGAATCCATTCGTCGTCCGAATTCCCTGACGGTACACAAGTATTTTTGTCAGATGGTTCATCCTGCTCACAGCACGAAAATCAAGTACCTGCAGGTCCAAATTGCCGTAAGGCGATAAGAAAAATTCGCGTTCGGCCGGGGTGAGATTATGTTGGACAGCAGCATCCCACTCTTCGAAGTGTTTCTCACTTCTAGGGAGATCGGAATCGTCGTGCATTTGCTTCCAAAGCAAGTACAGGGCTGAGTAGTTGATAGCGTGTGCGCGATCCGCCGGGGTGTTCTTAAACAGTTCATCGTACGTGATCATTACGCCTCCTCATCTCTTCGCCTTCAGCCCTAGTTCGACCAGCCGGCGCACAGCTTGAGCTCGCGTCATCGCTTCGCTCCCCTCGGCGATCCACGCATCGATAGCGGCAAGTTCGGCCTCGTGCCAACGCTCGCCGATCTGGACGCCTTTGCCTGTCGTCGGCGGCCGTCCGCGCTTCTTTTTAGTGGTAACACGAATTGACTTTCCCATAATTACTGTTACCATAAAAATAGGTCGAGGTGAAGGATGCAGCTTCAGCCTTCGGCCTAACCACAACACGAAGGGTACTTATCAAAATGATCGAGGCTGATCCGCGTGTTAGCACGCCACCCACGAACACGTCTGCAAGCAACGTCGTCGAACTGTCCGCGCTGCGAGCAGCACGCGCTCTGCCACCCCAAAACAATAGCCCTGTCGACTTCGCCGTCACCAAGAGCGAGCGCGGCTGGCGGGGGCGCAATCCGCTCAGGCGCCCCTGCAACAGGATTTCAAACGCCGTCACGGTGGCGGGCAAACTTCAACGGGGCGAGCCACTCCGGGTCGAGCGTTACCTCGACCAGCGCGCCATCCTTTGGGAGGGCGTAGAAGCGGCTCGGCTCCTCCTGGCGGAGCTTTTCGAACTTGCTTTGCAGCATGGCCGGAGCGTAGATCGATGAGTAATCCAGCCGATACCTCAAAGCGCGGGCAGGAAGCGGGCTCACGGGGCGTTGCTGCCTTGCCTGAGTCGGAACTCGCTAGCCTGGATCTTGTTTGTAAGGGGCTTAGGGCATGTAGCGTAGTGCCCTAGCATGTGGTGTCTTCGGCTCCGGGGCTAGCCCTGGGGCCGCTTTTTGCTTGCACTTCGTTGACGCGGTTGGCTCGCCGGCTGGGCCGATCGCCATCTTTCGATGCCCTATATGCAAGAAGTTATTCTGGGACCAACCGAAGCGAGATGGAGCGCGCTAAAGCGCACGCGCGTGGCGGTCTCGCTCATTCTGCCAGGAACGACTCTCGGGCTCGAAAGATTTAGATTTCGGTCTGTGGCGCGATCACTGGATTACTTCAGCTTCGCGACATCCACCCGGGACGGTCCATCGTTCGAACGCGCGTTTGGCGATGGGCCGGTTCTCGTGAGCACTCCTTCCTAGGAACCCATCGCGGAGCATGCCAAGGTACTTCTTCCACGTCCACAACGTCGCGCCTAACAAAGAGGAGGAAGGCGAAGACCTTCCAGACGACGAAGCCGCATGGCATGAAGCCACACGCTACGCAGGCGCCTTGCTAAACGATATCGACGGCAAATTCCGGCCCGGCCAGGAATGGACTTTAGAGGTGCAGAACGAGGCTGGGAAGCCGCTCTACTTCGTCAGCATCACATCGAAGCAAATGAGGTAAGGACCCTTCAGCCAGCGGAGTCTTGCTGCCGGTTGATAGGAACTAGCGGCAAGCGACCGGATTGGTCCTGTGCTCCGGCTCCGTAGCCCCCTGCATGTCGGAGCACTCCAAGCGGCCCCAGCCGCCGCCCAAGCTGGGGCCGCTTTCTTGCGACGAACGCTGGAACAGTAATCGCACGAGAGAATCTTAGTTGCAGCCTTCCTCACGCGAGAGGACTGCGATGCGATATGTTGCCTATGCGGTAGATTTAGACGGCGTTGCTCGAGCTTGTTACGAAATCGATTGCCCAACGGACAAAGAAGCTCAGGCCCGAGCCGGGAAGTTTCTAGAGGCTCATCCTGCGATCGAGGTATGGGACGGCCCCCGCAGAGTTGCGCGGTTGGTGCGCGAGCGAGGGCCGGGCGAACAACAATAAATGGGGAGCGGTCGGCGCCTTAGAAGGGTCTCCAGTCCGAGAACGAAAAGCTGCATCCTCTGATGGTCCGGATTCCTCGGCACAACGGGCCCGCTCCGCTTTGAGCAAATTGTCCCCCGGGACTAACGCTCGTTCCGCATATATGAGCTGTTTTCAGATACGTGGAGAACGGACCGGTCTTCCGCCTCGCTGCCGCGGTCAAGCGAAATCTTGGGCATTGCCAGGACACAGACCTCGGCGAGCAGGGCGAGGAGGCTTAAAACGCCGATCACAATCCAACGCTCTCTCTGCATGTGAGCATTCCTGTATCCAAGTGCCGCCCTCTTGCAGTTCGCACCCTTCGGCCAGACCACAAGAAGAACGACCCCAGGCCTGGATCAATGACCCAGGGCTGGGGCCGCTCCGGCTACGGATGAGATAGCCTGGCGCGCATGGGCGCACGGAGATCAAGATTCATCGATTGCAGCAGTTCCTATCGCGGGGACCGTGGACGAGCCACTGCGTGTCGGGGGGGGGGAGCAGGCTGCCGGTTCACGCTGGTGGGCGCTGCCCTTGTGTCACTCGTCGGCGTGCGGCGGGGGTGGGTACTTTCTGGCTAGACGGCCAAGCGTCTCACCAGCCTCAGTTTCGCTGAGCTCCCGCAGGCCGAGGATCTGTGCTGCCGATCGGCTCCGGTAAATGTCAATTTGATCTCGCCAAATCTGAGGCGTCGGACCGCGAGGGCCGCGAAGCCACGCCAAGTACGTCATGTCTCTAATCCGCTGGTACTCTCACCGCCCCGACGGATGCAATCTGCCTTCAGTTGACTGCCGAATACTGCTGCTGCTCACAGGCTTCTACAATTACAGACTGCCTTAAGTCCTTGTATACATCGTCGAAGAACACGGAATATATGAGGCGTGGTCTGTCGAGCGGCGGAGTCACCTCTCGCAAGCAAACAAAATAGCTGCCCGGGCCGTGGTCGACCTTTCGTAACGCGGAGATCTCAATCGGGAGGGTGAGCTTTGCTGTTTGTGCGGCGATATCGACGCCTTTTTGTAGCGCCTCTCTGCTTGGCTCCTGCACCGGCCTGGTCTCCGGCAATGGCGCTGGGGCATCGGCCCAAATCGAAGAGCAGGCGGTCAGGAGCAAGCATAGTAATGGGGTGTAACGCGTCACTGATCATTGCAGGTAGTTGAAGGTCAGACACGATATACGATCAGTTGCGGATCCTGGCTAGTATCCCGGGAGGGGGCTCCGCCGCTCTGGTCAATTCCTCCTAATCGCTCAGTTTCGCAAAGACGACCCTGTCGAGACCAAACGAATCTCGAGAACTTTCATGCTCGAGCACGACTTCGTGCCCCTCGTCAGAGGCGCGCTCTATCGCCTCCGTTGCAAGGCGCACGAAGCGCTGGCGACCGTCGCGACTGTCATCCGAGCACGCGATCTCGAAGCCACCGTCCGATAGCAGTCTCACTTCGTAAAAGCTCCGCCCAGACCTCAAATCGTCGAAGAAAGCGATTTGTCGGTCCTCATTTCTGCGGGTCGCGCCGGCTCTTACTTGCCGTCTCTCTGTTCGAAAGTCACCTTGTCGATGCCGCCAGCTTCGATGATCGCTTGGGCATGCTTCTCCAGGGCTTCACGGCTCTTCGGATTGGACAAGACTCGGGGATGGAGCTTGATGGTCACCTCTTGGGTGGCCGGGTCGTAGTCAGTAAAATGGAAGCCCTCGAGGGGGTCTTTCTTGGGGTCAGTCATCGCTCGTCCTTCTGGCTGTGACGAGGCTCATTTAGGTCTCCGGTCCGCCTTGCGCCAACATAAGTTCCGGAAATTTGCGTGTGACTCTTGACGGGCCTGTGCAGCCGGGAGTCTGATCTGCCGCATGGGGCGAGATCAGCACATGATCGACGAGCTCGAGCATTTCGAGCGGCTCTGCCTGGAGCTGGCCGGCGACAGCACCATGCCCGAGGAGCGCGCTGGCCTGCTTGAGATGGCGGCGAACTATCAGGCCGAGGCGGATCATCGCGCCGCGCGCTTCCCATTTGCTTCCCCGCTGAGAAAATCGGGAAGCAAGATGGCTGTAACTATCTGATTTTCCTAGGTAAAATCTTGGCTTGACCGATCTCCGGCTATCACATGGCGGTCGTCGCCGGTGTCGTGTTCTTCGCGGTGCGCGCCCTGCTGGCCTTGATCCCGGGGCTGGCGGCGGGCTTCGCTATCAAGAAATGGTCAGCGGCCGCCGCGCTGGTGACGGCTGCGTTCTACCTGCTGCTGTCAGGCGCGGAGGTCGCCACGCAACGCTCGTTCTTCATGACGGCAGTGGTGCTGATCGCGGTCATGGTCGATCGCCGCGCCATCACCTTCCGCACGTTGGCGGTGGTGGCACTGATCGTGCTCGCGGTCGCGCCGGAAGCGCTGGTGCATCCGAGCTTTCAAAACTCGAATGAGTCCATGGCGTAGACCGCGCTTCAACCGCTAAGGTCACTGAATTATCTAAGTTTTTTGGTGCGGCCGACCGTGGCCCCAGTGAACAAAAATCGCTCAAAACAGGGCAAAATCCGGGATTGTCGACGCAGAGTCCCGGAAAGAGTCCCGGAATGGCCTTGGGCGTTCCGTATGCGTTCGGGTGGTCGGCGGTGGTCTTGCTTGCTTTTGAGGAGGGTCTAGTCCGGGTCAGGCGCACCTCGACCAGCTCACCACTGCGTTCGGGATTGGCGCCATCAATGACTCGTTAGATCTGCACGGTAAGTCCTTCATGATAGCTCGCGACACGTTTGCGGCCTTACCCGAGGAGCAGGCGGCGTGACCGGGTAGGGGCCATCTCGATCCCTCCCGCGATCCGCCCCGCATACCGGCCGCCCACTCGCGCGCTAAATCCCGCAGATATCGAGGAAAATTTTCACCGGTGACGCGAACTGAAGACCTGCGGCGTCGCGTCCGCAAGTGCACATACCGGTGGGAGGCGTGGTGGGCTGAGAGTGTCAATCCACCCCCGTTCAGCATTCGATCCGGCGGCAACAGCCGGACGAAACCAAGAGCCGATAACGGCCAAGCAATATGCACTGTTACGTCGAGACCTTATGAAACACGCGAACGACAACGCACCGCTTCAGGCCAACGACTTCACCGACCTTGCCGCGCGTCGCGCCTGGCTAGCGACCGCCCCTGCAACGCACGCCGCACACCGTGAGCAGTCCCCGTGCATCACATGGTCCAAGCGTGAGGAAGACCAGCTCACATTCTTCGGCCTCAAGCTCTGGCGCACTTTGAATGCGCCGCCGTGCATGGCTGCAAACGATAACGAGCCAGATGACGAGGACGCAGAGAGCGGTGAGCGGCCCGTGACTCCGAATATGGACCGCGAAATGGTCGACGTCAGCGCCAAGCAGCTGATCTATGCCTACGAGCACGGCATGACACGCTGGGTGGGCAATCGGCTTGTGAAGGTTTGGTCTGGGCACCAGTGGACCGCCGCGGACGCGGAGTTCGGCAAGGTACGCCAACGGAAAAGCGACAAGGCAGATACTGAGAGCTGGGACGCTGAGATGCCCGACGCCCAGACGGAGTTGGCTCGGGCGCAGGATACTGAGAGGTTGCGCAAGGCGTTGGGACCCAAGACGGTACACGTCTTGGACATGACGGCCGACAGCACCTTGGCCGAGATCGGCGAGTATCTGGGATTCAGCGGGCAGTATGCGGCGCGTATGGCCGGCAAGGAGGTTCGGGCGGCGGTCGTCGCGCTGAACGCCGCGATAGCAGAGGGCGAGCGGGCCGCAGCTTGACGGGGCCTTAGTCTGTCGGCGGAAGGGGGGTTGCATTCAGCAGATTGGAAATGGCTGTAACCAACTGCGCCGGCGCGAATGGTTTGGCAATCAAGACACTGTTTGGGACGCCTTGAACTGGCCATTCGTGGGCGGCGGCGCCTGACATGTAGATGATCGGGAAGTTAGGGTCGATAGCTCTGGCACATCGTGCCACTTCCCATCCGTCCACCGTGCCAGCCAGGTTAATATCGGTGACGAGCGCGCGATATTTGCTGTTGGTACCCTGTAGCAGTGTAACTGCTTCCTCGCCCGTAGCGGCGACTTCGGCTTCATATCCGCCGTCAACCAGAGCGCCTTCAACAAGCTCCCAAATTAGTTGTTCGTCTTCGACGACGAGAACCGCAAGCGATAGCTCTGGCACTGATGGTCTCCCCGGCCGGGGTGTGGGTTCCCGAAACTCAAAAGCCCCGTCTTCGGATCTCGTCCTCGATTTCTTTAAGTAGCTTAAGGATTTCGGGAGCATCCATGTCTTCAAGCGCGGTGCGCTTCTTTGCGAAGGCCGATGGCAGAGTAGGATCAATCGGTTGGTGCTCGACGCCAAATGGACTGGCCATGACCGCTCCGCTGTTGGCAGGGGGAGCGACAGCTCTCAGTCACGGGCGCCTGCAGGACGAGCCTTGGCCGGTGATGTGGATCAACGGGCCATACTTTGGAAAGTTCCACCAAAGGGTGACTGCTCCCCTCAATTCGGCAGCTTCGTCCCGCCTTCCGCTTCAATCCCATAACCGGACTAGCACAGTGCTTGGGTGTGTACGCTCACAGGCCCCCAAACTCTTTAGTCTTTAGCGGCAGATTTTCTGCCCCGACGTGTTGTGCAACTCGCGTGGGTTCGATCCCCACGCACCTCTTTTTCGGCCTTGAGCCGCGAAGCCGCGCAGTCGGCTTTTTATTTAGCCCTCTAATCGAAATTCTTAACAATGGAGAATGGCCGCGTGGCCAGCTTGAACAACGCGCTCGACAGCATCGAGCGCCATCTTGATTTTCCGCGAAGTCGGAGCGCCGGCATTGCCAGACGCATGCAAGAATCCGGCATCCTGCCGATCGGCGCACCAGGCGTCGCGCCGGAATTGGACGAGGACAACGTGCTCGACCTCGTCATTGCGTTGGCATCCGACGTCACCTTGCATGAGGCACCGGACGCGGTTCGCGCTTTCCACGCGATGACGCCTGGTGGCGCGAGCTTAGCTGATGCGCCGTCATCGATTCCCAATGCGCCAATTGCGATCTCCCTCCTGATTGAGGATGCCCGTGTTGGCGTTGCTGGTGCGCGATCATCGCAAGTCGAGGTCTCGTGCAATTGGCGGGCAGTGGCGATCCATTCGCCGGCAGGAGGCGTTAAGCGCTTTTGTGAGGCCGGCGAGGCGGCAACGCACTGGCAGTCAAGCGGGCATCATCGATCAACCACGCTCAGTGCGGCAGCGCTTGCTGATGCCCTCGACGAACTCTTTGGAGAATGAAATTGGCACTTTTGAAAAAGACCACGGCAGAGCCGTATCGCATCCCTTCCTTGGCAGAGGCCGATCCGAAGCTCGCCGCGCTGCTGCAGAGGCAGAGTGATCTGTACGCGCTGCAATCGAAACTCAACAGCGAACTGCGCGATCTGCAGAAACAGATCGACGTGGCCGGCGATAAAGGCCCGCGCGTTTCGGCGAGTATCGCAGAATTGCTCGGTGACGAGGCCGATAGCGGACCCGTGCTGAGGAAACAGGCTGCGGACATTCGTGCAAAGCTGGACGACGTTGAAACCGCTATTGAAATCGTCCGTCGCCGGCTTAGCGACGCGAAAGGGCCTGCAAGCCTGGCCGTCTGTCAGATCGTCAAGCCGGAATACGGCCGGCGTGTTGCTGTCGTCGCGAAGGCACTTGAGACGCTTGCGGCCGCACGAGCGGATTACGACGATTTGCGCAATCAATTCGAGGCCGAAGACGTGCAATGGACTCACCTGGTTCCAATCTCGTTGGGCTTCCTCGGCGATCCACGTGACGGCCACATTCCGCGATTTATGCGCGAAGTGAAGGAGGCTGGGTATGTTTGAGAAGGCCGAGAAACGCGAGGCCAAAGCGGCCGTGAAAGTCACGCTTCGGGGCAGGGTGCTAAACGTCGACGATCCCAGTCCAGTCGCGATTGCGCGGGCGCTGCGGAAAAACAAGCAGGAGAGGCTCGATGCGAAGCGGGCACGGGAGGCAAAGCTTGCCGGCCGCTGATGTCGAGTTTCGTGACGCTCCAGCCGAGCAGGCCGGTTCGGTTATCCGAGGTTATGCTGCGCTGTATGACGTGACCACGACGATTGGCGGAGAGTACCTCGAAAAGATCGCGCCAGGCGCATTTACTAAGACCATCGCGAATGGCGATGTGGTGGCCTTGCTAGCCCATGATTGGGGCCGCGTACTCGGAAGGCAGTCGGCCGGATCGCTCCGCCTCAAGGATGGGCCAATCGGACTCAGCTTTGAATTGGACGCGGACATCAGTACACCAAGTGGGGCAGAGGCGATTGGCACGGTGCGTCAACGTGCGGTCAAAGGCTGCAGCTTTGGTTTTCGCGTGCTGTGGTCCGATTGGTCGGACGAGGACGAAATGCCGCTGCGCGTTATCAGAGAAATCGAACTGTACGAAATTTCTCTTTTAGCGAATCCCGCATACGAGGCAACCACCGCTTGGGTTAGTTCGCGTGCCAACACCAACAGTGCTGCCGCCCAACGTCGGATAGCGGCAAGGCGTGAAGCAATGCGCATCAGGGACATGTTGTAGGCGGTACGGTAGTGGGGTGTAGCAACTCCCTGGGCCGTTTGCCCGCGGAGACCGGCGCCCTCCCATTTCACGCGCATCTGCAATTGAAAAGATGGGGTATCAGAGGTTGCATTGGTTAATCATGCAGCCGACCACAAAATCCCAGAACGGAGATCTCAATGCCAATTTTTACGGCTATCGCGACCGCAGTTCTCGCGACTTTCAGCATCACTAGCACCTTCATCGACGAAGCTGAAATCGTGGTGATTGACGAAGGGTCTGATGATGACGAGGGCGTGGACAAATGACTGCGATTTCGGCTTTCAAGTCTTCAGACTCGATTCACGTCTTTTCCGATGGCGCCTGGCACGACCCGATGTCTGCTAAACTTTGCGGCGTGGGAACCAAAGTCCACACGATTCCGGAGCACAACGCAATTTTTGCGGTCACCGGAATGTCGACGGTGCCGCATCTGCTTTCGGGACTTCTGATGGAAAATCACTTCGCCGATTTTCGTTCGCTTGCAGATGCAATGCCGGATCTGGTTAAGGCGTGCTCCACTCGGGCGAAGGCAGTCGGCCTTAACATGACCGGCCGGTGCGACGTCGTCCTGGCGGGTTGGTCCGAAAATGTCGGTCCATCGATCTTCGTCACGGAATGCCATTTTGACCACGGCTTTTTCAAAGGAGCCGCAGTCGAGCTGTACATCAGGCCTAGCGTAGATGGTTCATCGGGAATGCATTTTCCTGATGATGGACTGCGGTTGCTAGAGAAGCAGCATGCCGCAAGATTTAACCGAGCCGCCGAAGGTACATTCGGCAGCGCGACGGTTGGCGGACTTGTCGGCGGCTTCGCGCAGCATACGCAAATCGATGCTGATGGTATCCAAATCAAAGTGCTGAAGTTGCCCCGGAAGATAGCGGTGGCCGGATGAGGTCAAATGATTGCATCAAAGCAGAGACGAGCACTCACCATGTGCGCATTGGCAGATGGACATCAACAACATCTTTCCGTCGATGAAGCCGTCGCGCCGACGCATGACCAACGCCACCACGCCGTTCTACCTCAATGCGCAATCCGTCTTTACCGGTACGGCGCCAACGGCCACTTGGTCGATCCGAGCAAGACGGATGTGCTAGCTAACGAGGCGCTTTCCACTCCTGATCGTCTGGGAATGAACGTGATTGCCGCGCCTTTGCTAGTATTTCGCCAGCGGCCGACTTGACCGTCACCTCATACTGGTAGACGCCGGGATTGCAAGGCGCGAACGTGCGAAGAGCGCCAGCGGGAAGGATGCCATTCTTAGGCAAGGGAACTTCCTGGCCGCCATATTCTCGATCGGCCTGGGAAAAGAGCACAAGGATTGAAGCCGCTCCTTGCGGAACATCTTTAAGCCGGAGTTCTGGATTGTCGAAGAGGCTAATGCAGCGCTCTGATCTGAGAAACGAGAAGCTCATTGTCATTCGTGCAGCAGCCGGCGGTGAGATCACCTCGTGCTGGACCTGTTGTCGCGCGGTTGTTTGGGCTGCGGCCGACGTGGCCCAGATCAGGACCAAACCCGTGACTACAATTGCTCTCATTGGCTTCGATAGCATAAACCGCGAGACGAGTCTGATCTATTCTCGATCGGTCGCTCCCTCAGGGACGGTCAGTGCGGCCGTCTGATCTTCTTTTTGCGCCTAGCAGTCGCCTTCTTAATCTGCTCTCGCAAGCGAAGGATTTCTGCCCATCGAGCCGCGATCTCCGGATCGAATGGTGCCCATGTCGGCTTGCCTTTTTGACGGTTGCGTTTCGCCATGTTTGCAGCCTAGCGACTGCAATCGGTGCTCGCGCGGTCATTCCGTCGTTAAGCTTGATGGGCGCGGCCCGAGTTAATTCTGGAACCGCACGCGCGGGCCTTGCCTCGCGCGATCAAGCGGCGAAAAGCAAGTAATAAAGAAGCGCGGCGGCGACCATGGCCAGCCAGACTAACGACGCTAAGAAATAAGCCTTGTGCCAATCCATGGGCAGGGAACGTAGCACCGGCGCTGCCAACTGGGATACTCTCCCGCTCGCTCAGGGCTTGTGAATCATCGCGTCCAGAGGATTCGCGGCGTTTTCTATGTCCGGCAGATTGCTAAAAGCCGCTTCGGCAAACCAGAGGCGCGTGGCTGACGATCAATCGTTGTCCACGCGCGATTCCCGAAACTCAGCTGGGCCATCTATGAGTCGGCTCTTGCGAGCCTTGGCGTCAGCGTCGCTCGCATCTTTATCGCGCAACCCATTAATCGCGTCTTCGGCCAATTCGTTGGCTCGCTCACCTTGTGACGGATACCCGTCCAGCCAGTCTTGCTCAGTCGCTAAGTCGGACCACGCCCGCGCCATCCGCTTGTAGCGGAGTGCCGCCTGCGCGTTGGTCGTTTCCTCGGCGAGTTGCAGGCAGTTCTCGGCGTTTTCGCGAAATTTATCGGACGTTTTGGCCATTAGAGGTAACGGGCTTCCCGTGAAGTGGTTCCGACTTTTAGACGGAGCGGCCCGGCGGACCTTCAGCGCATCTGCCTGCACTTCGCCTAGGGACGGGGCCTACCCTTTGTCTTTTGGATGGGAGGCATGCTGGGGTTTAGCTTGCTCCAAATGAGGTTCAGGACAGTATTGATAGCCCTATCGGTCTTGCTGGCCATTCGCGTTCGAAAGTCAGTTATTCTCTTCACGCGACTGCGTACACGGTTTTGAAGGCGTCTCATCATGCCGGCGCTCGCAGACCGGGCGACGAAACCCACTGATCGATGTGAATAGCCACCTCGGCCTGACGAACCTTCTGCAGCAAGGCGTCGCGGTCCTTGCCCGGCCGCAGTCTTTCGGCCTGATCGCGCCCGCGTTGCGCAAAATGAGAAAGCCGTTCTGAATGTGTTAGAATCCGAGATTGCATAGCGCTGCTCCCTGTCCGGTTGGGCGGGAGCACAATACTCTCAGTCACCGGTAGAAGCCGTGGGCCGAGCGGTGATGGACCGACTAGACACCCCTTTCGGTAGGGAGTCGACATAATTCGGTTAGCCCACTTCGAACTGTCAATTCGGTATACGAAGTAGATTGAACAGGGCGCCGTTTCCCTCAATCTGGGCCGTTTCACGCGAGGTTTCATGGCCCCTCATCAGCAGCAAGTCGCCTCCTGATCGTCAATATGCCAGTAGTCAATAGCCGCGCGGAGCGCGATCTGACTTGGAAGTGAATCAAGGGTGGCGCGCTAATTACCGCTGATGTCCGAGTCCGATTCCTAAGACGATTGCCTTCTGACGTAGGGCACCTTCGGTTCGCTTCAGTTCCTTCGCGATCTTTGCGACGGGAGTCCGATCCTTCGAATGCTTCTTCAGCGTGCGCAGGTCGGCGAGTGTCCACTCACGGCGAACAGGTTTCTTCGTCTTCTTGGCCAAGGCGGCGCTCCTTTGAGGTTGAGGAGCGCCGTTTAGCACACGACGCGGTGTACGCAATCCTTACATCGGGCCTCTCTGATCATTGCGGCGCACTAGCTAACGTCCTCGCTTTCCAGATGATGCGGGGTGGATGAAGCAATGCAGCACCTCTCGAACAAATCTAACGCAAACGGCGGCCGGCATAGAGACGGCGGAACGAAACCCGCCCCTGGCAAGTTAGTTGCGTTGTCTGCGACTAGGGTAACCACATGGCCGAATTCTCATCACAGCGCGCAGATGCTCGTCCGTCATCCGCGCTCCCGTTGCTCGTCGCTCTCCTCGCTTTGGCCGTCGCTGTTGGTGCGCTCTGGATGAGCTATGGCAACCCGGCAAGCCCAGCTGTCACGCAGGATCAGGCCGTCGTAGCGCCTCCTACAGACCCGTCGATAGATAAGATCAAACAGGACCTGGCGGCTCTTCAACAGGCGGTGCAAGAGATGCAAGCTAACCAGCAGAAGCAAGCTGGTGAGTCTCAACAGAAGATTGCGGCACAGCAGGGCGGACAAAAACTTCTATCTGACCAGCTGGGTTCGCTCAGTGCACGAGTTAACGCGCTGGAGTCGGCAAGGGCCGAAACTAACGCTCCTGCATCGCAGCCCTTTCCAGGCGCGCGTGCCAAACGTACGAAGCAATAGGACTTCAAGAACGCCGACATCTCAGTGTTTCACGTGCGTGTAGGGCCACGAGTTCACGAAAACAGTTGGCCGCTCGGAACGTTTGAGAAGATGGCTGCGTTGAAAATGGCGCGGTGCTTCTGCTCTGCAGAAATGCAATCGCTAATCGTCGCGTCAAGGTGCGTGATGGACAGGACGGCGATATTTGATGAACTCAGGCAGATTGAGCGCGAGGTAGTCGAAGGAGAGCGCCGGTTCGCGGAGCAAGAGGCTCTAATTGTTGATTTGAAGCGCCAACACCAAGATACAGCCAAAGCTGAAGCCGAACTCGCACGCATGCGTCAAGATCAGCGGTGCCGCGATCTTGATCGGCAACGTCTTCTCTCTCGACTGCAACCCTGAAATAATCGGCATCATTGGGCGATACTCTCTTTCTCCCTCTCTCTCAGGTGGCGCCGATGAAGTCGGCCTTGCGCGGGTGCAGGTGCAGCTTGCCCAGCTCAAGGCGGAGTTGTCGGCACGTGTCGTGGAGACTGTGAAGAGGGCTAAGGCTGGGAAAGTGTTGTAGTGGAAGGTGTCGACCCTGTCGCTTCTGGCAGGTGCGGGCCTCCCGAGCTGTGCGCATGATCGCCGCTAAAGAACGAGGGCCGCGGCTATGCAACGTTATTACTTCCCGATCATCCACAACGGACATTTACAGGCGGACGATGAGGGGGAGCTATTTGGCACTGCTGAGCTGGCAATCCAGTACGGCGCCCGGGTCGCTCGGGATATCGCCAGCGATCCCGAATATGACCGTGGTGCGGGCACGGTCGTATTCGTGGTTGAAGCATCCGGCGCTGAGATCGCGCGGTATAGGGTGGACGCGACAGAACCGCTGCGCGTGTTGTCAGGTGGGGGTGGGCTTAGGAGGTGAGGTCGTCAGGTTAACGAAATCTCACCACTTTCTTGTGATTCTATGTGCCTGAAAGGTGCTTTCCCATGGCAGAAACCTCCATCGAATGGACCGACGCGACGTGGAATCCGGTGGCGGGTTGCACCATCCTCTCGCCTGGATGCACCAATTGCTACGCAATGCGTATGGCGGCGCGCTTAGAGGCGATGGGCGTGGCGAAGTATAAAGGGCTGACGCGAAAAAGTGGCGGCCGAGCAAAGTGGACCGGTAAGCTCTATCTGGATCGGAAGGCGCTCGACACACCGAAAGGCTGGAGTAAGCCACGCCAGATTTTCGTGAATTCCATGTCTGATCTCTTCCATGAAGATGTGCCGGAGGATTTCGTCGCCGAAATGTGGTCGACGATGGCAGCGACGTCGCGGCACACCTACCAGATCCTCACAAAGCGACCTGATCGCATGGCTGAGATCACCTCAGGTCTGCCGTTGCTGCGCAACGTCTGGCTCGGCACGAGTGTGGAGAGCGCCGACTACTTGCATCGAATAGACGATTTGCGCCGCGTTCGCGCCGCGGTGCGATTCATCTCGTTTGAGCCGCTGCTGGGGTCCGTTGCCGCCGCCAACCTCAAAAAGATTCATTGGGCGATTGTGGGCGGCGAGAGTGGTCCGAAGGCTCGGCCGATGGATGCTGAGTGGGTTAGCGAAATCGAGGCCGCCTGTCGCCACTACGGGACCGCATTTTTCTTCAAACAGTGGGGCGGCAAGAACAAGAAAGCCGCTGGGCGCATGCTGAACGGCCGCACCTACGACGAAATGCCGGCTTTGAGTATGTGATTGCCGACGTTCCTCGCCAATTTGATCGCTGTCGGATTCTGACTGGAGATGCAGAAGAACAGAGAAAAACGCTGTGGCCCCTCGTGCAGCGGTAGTGGCAAAGGGTCAAGGACAGCTCCAAAGATGGTCTCTAGCCGCTTCTTAGCATAGGCCTCTAGGGCGACCAGATCGGCGTCGCGTCTTCGGGACACAGCGTCATCGCAGTCGAAAAGGTCGGACGTTGTGCTTGCAGAGTAAAGCTCGCGCTCCCATTCGTCCGTTCCGAGCATGCGCGTCAGAGCAGCTCTCTTATCATCATCCAAATCGGCGTGGTCGCGTGTTGCTTGACGGTAGAAGCCTGCTAGCGAAAACAAGTACCACACATCTATTGCTTGGGTCCTCGCAATAGCCACCAACGTCGACCAGTCAACCTCCATCCCATAAGGATCAAGAAACAGAACTGCACGCGTAGATCTCCAGCTGTTTGACGCGAGCAGAGACTTCAGTCCTTCGTTGGCATCATTTTTTACAACCGCGATGCGTCTGTCGGGGTGTCGCGCTCGCAAGTCTTCGAGTGCTCGAACATAAGAAGGCTTGTTCTCGATGAACACCAGAAAATCAAAGCGAGGCGTCACATCGATTGCGATTTTGGCGGAGCCGCGGCGTCGCTCTAGCCGTTCAGGTTCACCAGCGTCAATCAGGTTGGCTGGAACGGCCTCATGTCGGATTGTCCGATAGCCTGTACCTGCGAAGGCGTCGATGTACCAGAGTTGAGGGAACTTGTTGCGTAAAGCGGTGGTAAAGAAGTGCAGATACTTTTCTACGATCGAGAGCTTTAGTTCGGTGTGTTGGTCGCCAAACTCGTGATCCGTCATATGCTATCATTTTCCGCAGCTCTCAATCTTCGTATCTTTGTTCTGCACGCCGCAGCACGACATTTCCCTCTCTCAGCTCCAAGCTCAGAATGTTCATGTCGGGCTGGATTGAGAAGGCTTGCGATTGATCATACCAGCGCCATTGAAACCACAGTGTCTTTCCATCTTCATGCTTTTCCCAAATTGTTTTTTGAGAAGGTGCGCCGTCCCCTAGCCGGGTGAATCCGTTGTGATTTAAGGCCCGTTCAACGTTGCTTATGTTGCGGCCATTGGCTGCGGTCGTCATCGCGGAAGCGATTTCGTCAAATATCGCTTCAATCTTTCCCGACATTGGTCGTACCCCGCATGCGCGATAGGTGAATCTTTTAAACGAAAGTCGGCCCGGCGCGCCCTCTCTCCAATCTCAAGGAAGTTTCTTGCAGGCGAATGCAGCGATCATAGCTTTATAGGTTGCCAAAGCAGCCACGTCGCTACGTTCGGCAGGGTTGTCTTTTAGGTATTTCACCACGATGTCCATAATTTGCTGTTTGGTGCGGTGATTGTCGGGTCCGCAGTCGTAACCATTCGCCAGCAGCATGTCGTAGTGGCCGATAATCGTGCCTAGACAAATGGCATAGGTCCGTGGGTTCTGGCAGAATTCGTACAGCGAGTTACCAGTGTCAAAGTAAGGACGGGCGGGGCTCGTGGAGTACGCGAGCGCAACGACGGCGGTAAACCAACGAAGCATCATCTTCCCCTGGAAGGCGCAGAACCACTTCGCGCTAAGAAGGCGGTAGCTACCGACTTTACCGCAGCAGGCTGGCGACGCCGTAGTTGGGCCTGCAACGTGATCAATCGATATCGTCCCCGTCGTCGTCCTCATCCGCGCCCCGACTTGGGTCCTCGACGTACACTAAGCATCCTTCATAGAACGAGATTGCGTTGCCCCTCAGCGGACAACTGGATACGGACGTCACATTGTGCGCTTCCGCCCACCGATACCCTGCGGCGTGACCCGAACAATCGTCGGAGCATTCGTAACTGCCGAATTCGCGAGCCTGGGTATCGCAAGAGGAGGTCAGAACGCCGAATGCGACAAGAATAATCGCGGCGGATCGGATCGAGGTCATTTACGTACCCGGTGCGATTGTGGATTTAGAAGGGGGCTTTTTTTGCTTCGGCGCAGGCGCGGCAGCCGCCGCCTCTTGCTGTTTCTTCATCTCGGCGACCTTTGCCAATTCTGCACGCTTGGCGTCCGCCTCATCTTCTCTGAGGGAGGAGATAGCCCTTCTCTGCCATGCAACCTTGGCCGACAGTGTCGGCGGCGTTAGTTCGCTCTTGGGCTGCGATAGCTCCCGCCAATCCACCGCCAGCGACAGTGACGCCAGATAGGGCTGCCTTGTTACGCTCGCCAAGACAGGCGGTCCTGTCGACCTCGAACTGCGTTTGTAGAACCGGGTTTTCACGAGAGGACTGACCGTCCACGCGGACCCAGCCCATTTTCGGCGCGGCAGCGCAGCCGCCCAGCGCGGCGCAAAGCGCCGCAGTCGCAAGTATACGCATAGTAAAGCCCCCCGGCTAAAAAAGAGGCACATCCAACCTCAACCGGTGCGCGAGATCAATAGCTTGCGCGCGTGACCACTCTGCGAAAATGCAGGGCGCACTGCCTGGCGAGATCGAACACCGGGAAAAATACGGGTGTCGTGTCGCATCACAGGTGCAATCCGATAAGGAATCGAATGGCGATGTAGGCGCCGGCCCCCACAACGGCCGTCGCAATAAGCGCCAACAGGACCCGCCAAGTTTCGTCCATTGTGCCTCGCGGTGTGTGAGGGCGCAGGCCGGAGGCTTAGAAACGGCCTGCGAGAACGTATCGACAGGCACGTCCCAGAAGGTAGGGAATCAAGCCAGTGATAGCTATTCCGGCTCCCACGTAGGGGCGAGCGTTGATATCGTTCGGATTGCCAGTTTCATCGCTTGCGGCGCGGGATAATCTTGCCGACGTAGTTGCCCGTCATTGCGCCCAAAAGGGCAAAAATCACCACCATGGCCCAAGACGGCAGGCCTGTAGCGCTGCCGCGAACGGCTATTCCGACTCCACCGACGAAGAAGCCAGCAAGAACGCCAATTATAGCTCCGACGAGCCATCCCTTCACAACATCAACCCTTGGTCTTGCTGCGCAGCCCGATTTCCACCAGCCGCCGTATAGCCTCCGGCCTCGTTGGAGTGGCCTCCTGCTTAGCTCTCCAGTCATCAACGGCTGTGAGATCGTCAGGCTGCAGGCGAACGCCGACGAGCGTGCCTTTCCCGGTTGCAGGCGGTCCTCGCTTCTTCTGTGTTATCACGGTTTGACGCTTCATGGAATCTGTGTTAACACAGTTTCGGGGCCGGTCAAATGAGCCGGACGAAGTGGGGTTATAAATGACTAATCTAAATCTTAAGGCTAGCGCTGGTATCGATCCATCCACGTCTTTTTGCGCATACACGTACTATACGGGCCTACGTGCTCAAGGCAGCGATCCCATTGTGTGGAAGGGTGGTCTTTATTGGCATGTCGGGACGTCTTCGATTGGCAACCTCGGCGAATGGGCCGCGCGGCACGACCCTGACGGCAAGCTCCGGATGGAGTACGCGCGGATGATGTGGGCAGCGCGGGCCTCGGATGAGGAGGTCATCCCGCTTGGTGCCGCGCCCGAGATGGCCTGAGCGGTATGGTATAATCAGCCGCGGTGGTGAATCGCCGGCCACTGGATTGCTGAAACCCAGCAGCGAAAATGCCAGCGGTTCACCACCTACCATGTGTGCGTCGGACTTAGCCGGCGAGGTTCGCAGAGCAACTATTCAGACGGCACGCTCTTGCCCATTCCCTCAAACGATAACAACCGCTTGCTCACACCAGAGCAGGCGGCATCTCGGCTTAACATCACCCAGGACCACCTCAGCTCTCTCGTTAGCGAGGGGGCAATCGGATACATCAACGTCGGGCTCGGTAAGAAGCGGCCACGTCGGCGCTTTACTGAGGCAGATCTGAACGAGTTCATTGAGCGTCGGCGGGAGAGGGAAACACCGTGTCAGTCTATAAGGACAAGCGCTCGCCGTACTACTCGTATGACTTCTGGCACGGCGGTAATCGGTTTCATGGAAGCACGAAGTGCACGACGCGACGCGATGCTGAAAGGTTCGAGGCTGCAGAGCTAGAGAGGGCCAAGGCGCTAGTGAAAGCTACGGCGCGCGCCAAAGCGTCGCTGGCGATAAATGACGTCGCCCTGCGCCTCTGGAACGATAGTGCGCAATACGACTCGGAGCCGAAGGCCACCGAGACCAATCTGGCGCGGCTGATCGAATACTTTGGCAAGGAGAAGCCGCTCACAGAGATCGACCACAGGGCGGCCAAGGAACTCGTGGCATGGCGGCGAGGGCAGCGCGTCTCGCGACGCGGCAAGCGGACCAAGGAAGAAGAGCGGGCCCTGCCGTTGGTCTCAAACGCTACCGTCAACCGCTCGACCACTAAGGTGCTGCAGCGTCTCTTCACGTTTGCTAAGGATGAGGGCGCGGTGTTCGACAATGAACCGAAATGGGGTGAACTTTTGCTCCCCGAGCCGGTGGAGCGCGTACGCGAGCTAAAGACCGAGGAAGCTGACGCGCTTGATTCTGCAATGCGCGCCGACTACGAAGCGTTCTTCGACTTCGTGCGCGCCAGCGGTATGCGGTTTAAGGAGTGCGTGACCCTGCGCTGGTCTGAGGTGGATTTCGGCACTCGGCAAATTGTCCGCACCGGCAAGGGCGGTCGGCGAGTGGTGTTCCCGATCACGCCAGCCGTTCGCGAGATCCTATTCCCATTGCAGGGGCAGCACCCGGAATCCGTGTTTACCTACCTTGCAGTCTACGGCAACAAGCGGCTGGGTAGGGTGAGGGGGCAACGCTACCCTCTGACCTACACTGGCGCTAAGACGGCATGGCAGCGGCTCCGCGCTAATTCTGGCGTGGCTGACTTCCGATTCCACGATTTCCGTCACGACTTCGGGACCAAGCTTCTTCGCGACAGCGGTAACCTCAAGCTAGTGCAAAAGGCGCTCAATCATCGGGATATCAAGAGCAGGCTCCGCTACGCGCATGTGCTGGACGAGGATGTGGCTGTTGCCGTCGAGCGGCTCGCGGAGTCCCGGAAAAAGTCCCGGAGTAAGATCAAGAAGGTTAGTTAAGCATTTGACTTACCGAGAGAAATAGGAATTCGCGTCCCACATTTTCAAATGTCGTTCGCCGCAACGCTCGGGCTCGTGGCGCTGGTGCAGATCGGCATGCCGAACCTGTTTGCCTCGCCCGATCATTCCGCGACGGCGCGCATCGCGCTTTGGGGCGGCCGCGAGATCGCGATGCTATTCCTGGCCTCGCTGATCGCAGGACTTGCGACCACGCCCTATGCCGCCTTCCACTTCCATCGCGTCACGCCGTTCGGCGTGCTCGCCAATCTCGGCGCGATGCCGGTGGTCTCGGCACTGGTGATGCCGGCGGGCCTGTTCGGCCTGCTCGCGGCTCCCTTTGGGCTTGACGGTGTGTTCTGGTGGCTGATGGGGATCGGCATCGACTGGATGGTCGCGGTGTCGCGCTGGGTTGCGGCGCTGCCCGGTGCAGTCGGCCGGATCCCTGCGTTCGGCACCGCGCCGTTGATCGCGGCAAGCCTCGGGATCATCGTGATGGGTCTGTTGCGCACGCCCTTGCGCTGGTCCGGTGCCTTGGTGCTGCTGGCTTCCATCGCGTGGGGGCTGTCGGTGCGGCAGCCCGATATCCTGATTGCCGGGGACGGCGCCAGCGTCGCGGTGCGGGGCAGGGACGGGCAGTTGCATGTGATCCGGGCGAGCAAGGATGGCTTTCTGCTCAAACAGTGGTTAGCTGCCGACGCCGATCCGCGCGATGCCGGGAGTAGCTCGCTGGCTGACGGCGTGTCGTGCGATGAGTCCGGCTGTGTGACGCCGCTTGCCGACGGTCGGCTGGTCGCGCTTTCCCTGCGCATCGATGCGCTGGCTGAGGATTGCAGTCGTGCCGCGCTGGTGGTCACGACGCGCCCCGCGCCGCCCGATTGCGCGGCGATGGTGGTCGACCGGCAACGTCTCGCCAGCCAAGGCGCGCTGGCATTGACGCAGCGTGGTGACGGCTTTGCGATTCAGGCGGTGAGAGCAAGAGGCACAAGCCGTCCCTGGCTGCCGGCCGGCGCCGGCGAGGGTGATTTCGACGGCAGCCTTGTGCCGAGGACGGCCGCGGCCCGCAACCGGGATGCAACGCCGGCGGAGACCGACCTGCAGGTCGACGATTAGGCGCCGGACGATTAAAAACAAACGCGAAGAGTAGGTCCGGGTCCGACCGGACGTTCCGCAGCATTAAATCTTACCATCTCGCCGGCCTCGGCCGGCGATGGCAATTTCAATCCTGGCCCGACCCCGCGGGCGGGGACGGCTCAGCCAATCGGCAAGCGCGTGATCGTCGACCGGCTATCGGCGACGATCTGCGGCTTGTGCTCGCGCTCGCTGACCGGCTGCGTCACCGGCAATTGCAGCACGGTTGCGCGCTGGCCTTCGACGAGCTGCGTCACCAGCACGTATTTGCCGTCGGGGAATTCGATCGCGTCATGATGGCGGTCGGGTATGTGCGGATCGATCTTGCCGAACTTGCCGACGCGGGAGTTGATGGTGCGCGTCCAGATCCAGCGATTATCGTAACGGACGTTGTCGGCGAAGGCGAGCTCCGTTCCCGGCAGCAGGCAGACGGCCACGGTCGGATCGGCCGCGGAAGCAAAGCCGCGCGTTGAGGTGCCGCGGAACGTTGTCGACACGATCGTCTCGCCGACTTCGGCGGGGCGAGATGCAACGGCATGCAGGCTGTAGTCACACATCGGGTGCTCCTCATTCGAAGATAGCAACCCGCGCCTCCTTCGGAGGCGCAAGCCTCTATCAGAGTGGAAGCACGTAACGCTCTGCTCCGTTGTAGGCAAATCTGCGGCTGGCGTTGCCGGACGCGATCACATTATCTTTCCCGAAGCCATAGGAACAAAGCTCGCTTCAGTGCATTCGGCGGATGCGAGCGCCCGTGGCCTACGGGCGCCGACCAGGGGAATGTGGCCAGCTTCGCCGTGGCTGTCGGTCGATGGCAGTTCGGGCGTTGCGGAAATGCTCGCTCCCTGCGTGCGCCGACTTGCGTGCGTGGTGCTGCAATTGAGTTGCGAATGCTTGCGCGGCCGATCAAGCGATCAGCACGCTGCGAAGGCGCTTAAGGCGATCCTGCACATCGTAATCTCCTAAGATCTCTTCACAAGCGATGAGTGCTTGGGGCCGCATGCCGAGGATGGAGCGCCGGAGAGAGGGGCCGGATAATCTGCGCAAGACCAAAAGACTATCCAGCTGGAGCGGACCGTCGTCCGCTCCAATCGGAATCATTGGTATCGAATGACCGCTAGCTCGTCTCAGTACTTGCGGTACAGCCCGATCAGCTTGCCCTGAATCTTCACCCGGTTCGGCGGCAGGATGCGCACCTCATAGGCGGCATTGGCGGGCTCGAGCGCGATCGACGCCCCCCGGCGGCGGAAGCGCTTGAGCGTCGCTTCCTCGTCGTCGATCAGGGCCACCACGATGTCGCCGGTATCGGCGCTCTCGTTACGCTGGATCAGCGCCATGTCGCCATCGAGAATGCCAGCTTCGACCATCGAATCGCCGCGCACTTCGAGTGCGTAGTGCTCGCCTGAGCCGAGCATGTCGGGCGGCACGCTGATGGTGTGACTGCGGGTCTGCAACGCTTCGATCGGCGTGCCGGCCGCGATGCGACCCATCACGGGCACCGCAACGGGACGCTCGCCCTCGTCCGCGGAAGAACTGGAGCTCGCGCGCACCTTGCCGAGATTGCCCTCGATGACGCTCGGCGTGAAGCCGCGGCGGCTGCCGGCGGCGGCCTGGAGCTCGGGCAGCTTGATCACCTCGATGGCGCGGGCGCGGTTGGGCAGGCGGCGGATGAAGCCGCGCTCCTCGAGCGCAGTGATCAGGCGATGGATGCCCGATTTCGAGCGCAGGTCGAGCGCATCCTTCATCTCGTCGAAGGAGGGCGGCACGCCGCTTTCCTTCAGACGTTCGCTGATGAACCGCAGAAGCTCGTATTGTTTGCGCGTTAACATCTCGACCAAAGTCCCCCGGTTGATGTCGTTCGATTCCGAGACGCTGAATTGGAGCGGTAGACCGCTACATGCTCGAAACAAATCATGAACGGACACTATATGTTCCATATGTGTTCCGCAACTGCTTAATTTACCGTGAACGCGGCAAAGTTCGCGGAACGCGTGTAGTGGATGCGTTCAGACGGGCAGGCGCAGCACCTCGCAAGGCGAGCCGGCCTCTGCCTTCGGAGCGAACGGTGCGCGGACGAGAAGTGCCTGTGCTGCAGCGAGATTCGCAAGCAGCGAGGAATCCTGGTGATCGACGGGAAGGGCCACCAGCGTGCCGTCGTCGCGCGTCTCCAGATGTGCGCGCAGATAGTCCGCGCGCATATCGTTTGCGTCCACATCGCGGCCGAGCACGGCGCGCTCTTGTCGGTGATGAATCACGGATCGTCCCGACAAGGCGCGAATCAGCGGCACCAGGAACAGGAAGGCGCACACGTAGGATGACACGGGATTACCCGGCAGGCCGATCACGCGCATCGCGCCGAGCCGCCCATGCATCATCGGCTTGCCCGGGCGCATCGCGATCTTCCAGAACGCCATCGCGACGCCTTCGTCCCTCAGCGCCTGCTGGACCAGATCGTGGTCGCCGACCGACGCGCCGCCGCTCGTGACCAGGATCTCGGCGCCGCTCTCGCGGGCGCGGCGGATGCCGGCAGTGGTGGCCTCCAGCGTATCGGCGACAATGCCAAGGTCGATGGTATCGGCCCCCTCGCTGCGGGCGAGCGCGTGCAGGGCGTAGCCGTTGGAATAGACGATCTGGCCGCGACCGGGCGTGGTTCCCGGCATTACCAGTTCGTCGCCGGTGGCGAGGATCGCGACCTTCGGACGGCGGCAGACGGCAAGCTGCGGATGATTCATGGCGGCGGCGAGTGCGAGATCGCGCTCGGTGAGACGGGTTCCCTTGCGCAGGAGCAGGTCGCCTTCGGAGAAGTCGACGCCCGCGGGGCGGATGTGGCGGCCGGCAATGGCGGCTTCCTTGATCGTGATGCGCTTGCCGTCCGCAACCGTGTCCTCCTGGATCACGACTGCGTCGGCACCGTTGGGAATGACGCCGCCGGTGAAGATCCGCACGGCTTCGCCGGGGCCCAGCGTTCCCGCGAATGGACGACCCGCCGCCACCTCGCCAATCAAGGTGAGCGCACTATCGAGCTTTGTTGCATCGCTCGCGCGCACCGCGTAGCCGTCCATCGCCGACATTGCTTCCGGCGGCTGTGTGCGCAGCGCCGCGACATCGCGTGCGAGCACGCGATGATAGGCCTCGTTGAGGGAAACCATCGCTTCAGGCAGCGGCTCCGCACCTGCCAGCACCGCGGCAAGCGCGTCAGAAACCGGCATCAAGGCCAAGGGCGGAAACTCCTGCTGAGCATATCGGCAATGGGCGGCGAAAGTTCTAGCCGAGTGCAGGCGTGAGGCAAAGGCGCCGACAGGATGATTTATCCTGCGTGATCTCCGTCATGAAGAATCGTGCGCAGACCGGTCACGGCATGATCCGGAAGGCGAGACAGACCGGTACGAGGATAGCCATGGCGAGGACGACAAGGATGAGCGCCACGGCCAGCATCGGATCAACTCTGCGTCTGTTCGCCCGAACTGACGCCGGCTGTCACGTCCGGAGCTTTGGGGCTTTGATCCTTGTCCGGCAGCGGATCGGCCTGCGACTTTAGGTCGGCGGCCTTGCTGATCAGCTTGGCGGAGAGGCGCGAATCCGAGGTGGTCTTGGCGAATTCGAGCAGCAAGGAGGCTTGCTTTGTGAGGTAGGCTTTGCCCAGCACGAGAATAAGTCCGATGTAGACGTCCCAACGGACTCATAGAGTCCGGAGGGAGGTATTCCGTTCCCGGAACTCTGTACAAAAATGTACAAAGTGAATTGGTCCCTACCCGAGCGGATTTGGGTGCCCGGAACCCGACCCGATCCGGTCGGCATCGGTGGTCAAATTCCCAACGCTAGCAAGGCCTTGCCGACATCACCGGGCGAGGTGACATGCACCGCCGTCAGTCCACGCGCTCGCGCCCCCTCGATGTTCTCGGCAAGGTCGTCGAAGAAGACGATTCGGCTGGCTGGCAGGCCGATCGCCGCCACGACATGATCGAACGCCTCTGCATCCGGTTTGCGCAGGCCGATGCTGGACGACAGATAGAGCTCGCGGAAATGCCCGAGCACCCCGGCATATTCCTTCGAGAAATAGTCGACATGTGGCCGGTTGGTGTTGGAGAAGGCATATAGCGGCACCTGCTTCGCCGCGCGCGGCAAGAGCTCGGCGATCTCAGGCATCTCGCCGGCGAAGATCGCGTTCCATCCCTCCAGAAATTGCGCGTCGGAAATGCCGATCCCGAGCGATGAACGCAGCGATTGGAAATAATCCTCGTCGCTGATCTTGCCGACCTCGTGCAGCCGGTAGGCCTCGTCACGCACATAGCGTGCGACGATGGCCTCGGGCTGGCAGCCCGCATGCCCCGCCCAGCAGGCGATCGCCTTGGAGAAATCGATATCGAGCACCACGCGGCCGAGATCGAACAGGAGCGCATCGGCGCTACCGGGGGAGAGTGAGGTCATCGCGTTCTTTCACTTTTCAGTATCGGTAGGGCTCGTGGTCGAACAGCGGGAACGCGCTGAACACGCTCGGCGCATTCGTTGCGGTCGCCTGATGCAGGCAGGATTTGTCGACTTCGGCGAACGAGGTGGCACCCAGGAGGCCGAGGCAGCGCAGCACTTCGTCCTCCAGCAGTTCCAGCATTCGCATCACGCCTGCTTCGCCGGCCGCGGCCAGCGCCCAGCATTGCAGCCGGCCGATGCCGACGATGTCGGCGCCGGCCGCGATCGCCTTGACGATGTCGGTGCCGCGGCAGAAGCCGCCATCGACCATGATCTTGGCGCGGCCCTTCACCGCCTCGACGATTTCAGGCAGCACATGCATGGCGCCGCGGCCGTGATCGAGCTGACGGCCGCCATGGTTGGAGACGTAGATCCACTCGACACCGTGATCGATCGCGATCTGAGCGTCCTCGGCGGTGGCGATGCCCTTCAGGATCAGTGGGATCCTGAACTTGTCCTTGATCATCTTCACCGTCCGCCATTCCAGACCCTTCTGGAAATCGCCGCCGGTCGCGCGCAGGCGGCTTTCGCGAACGTAGCGCTTGGCGATGTCACGTTCGCGACGGCTGTAATGGGCGGTGTCGACAGTCAGGCAGAACGCGGCATAGCCGTTCTTCTCGCTCCGGCTGACGACATCGGCGACGAAGGCATCGTCGCCGCGGACATAGAGCTGATAGAGCCGCAGCGCGTCGGGCGCGGCCTCGCCGGTCTTCTCGAGCCCCGGCTCGGACACCGAGCTCAACATGTGCGCCGCACCGAAGGTGCCGGCGGCGCGCGCGACGCTTGCCGCGCCATCGGGATCGAAGATCTCCAGCGCACCGACGGGGGCGAGCACCACCGGCAGCCGCATCCTGCGGCCGAACTGCTCGACGGAGCCGTCGACCTTGCGAACGTCGCGCAGCACGCGCGGGCGGAAGGCGATCTCGTCCAGCGCCATGCGGTTGCGGCGCATCGTGGTCTCGGTCTCGGCAGCGCCGACGATGTAGTCCCAGGCATTCTGGTTGAGGTTGGCGCGCGCCTTCCGGATGAACTCGTGCAGGTTCTGGAACGGCTCGTTGCTGGCGCCGAGTTCGACGTTCCTGTCCGGCCGGATGCGGGGCGCGTCATTCATTGTTGTCCTCCCGAGAATTTGAAGTCTTGTCGCCATCGCCTAGCGTGTCCGGCCCTCCAAAACCATCCTAAAATCGCATAGCTGCGAGGCGTGGGCGGCCGACCGATGCCGCGTTGCGCGAAGCGGTTTCGGAACGTTGCCAAAAGTTTAAGCCGAAGCGAAGGGATTTCGCCGGCGTACCGCCGCCGGCCTTCCAGGCGGCCTTGAAGAAACCAGAATGGTGTTGTGAGAGGTGACCTGGATCGCCATTTGCATGGCGGCTTCCAAGCCCGAGAGATAAGCCCTCAACAGAACCGCTAAGCAAAAGGCCAGCCTATCCATGCGGAAAACCCTGCTGTTCCCCCTGGGCGCGCTCACGGGAGTGTGTCTGACCCTTCTGGTAGCCAGTCCCCACGGCAGCGTGTGGGCGGCACGGGCGGCGGCGAGCGCGGACGATGCCTATTCCCAGCTCAATCTGTTCGGCGCAGTGTTCGAGCGGGTCAAGGCGAACTATGTTGAGAAGCCCGACAATGCCAAGCTGATCGAAGGCGCGATCACGGGCATGGTGACCTCGCTCGATCCGCACTCGCGCTACATGAATGCCAAGGCCTGGACCGAGATGCAGGAGACCACCTCCGGCGAGTTTGGCGGGCTCGGCATCGAGGTCACGATGGAGGATGGCCTCGTCAAGGTCGTCTCGCCGATCGACGACACGCCGGCCTCGAAGGCCGGCATCATGTCCGGCGACCTCATCAGCAAGATCGACGGCGAGGCCGTGCAGGGCATGACGCTCGAGCAGGCCGTCAACAAGATGAAGGGGCCGGTCGCCACCAAGACCAAGCTCACCATCGTGCGCAAGGGTGCCGACGCGCCGCTCGACGTCGCGATCACCCGCGAGATCATCCATGTGCGCCCGGTGCGCTTCCACGTCGAGAATGGCGACATCGGCTATATCCGCATCACCTCGTTCAACGAGCAGACCACCGACGGCCTGAAGAAGGCGATCGCGTCGGTCTCCAAGGAGGTCCCTCCGGAGAAGCTCGCAGGCTATGTTGTGGACCTGCGCAACAATCCCGGCGGCCTGCTCGACCAGGCCGTCTCGGTGTCGAGCGCATTCCTCCAGCGTGGCGAGGTCGTCTCGACCCGCGGGCGCAATCCGGAAGAAACCCAGCGCTTCACCGCGCATGGCGGCGATCTCACCAAGGGCAAGCCGCTGGTGGTTCTGGTCAATGGCGGCTCGGCGTCGGCTTCCGAGATCGTGGCCGGCGCCCTGCACGATCACAAGCGCGCGACGATCATCGGCACGCGCTCGTTTGGCAAGGGCTCGGTGCAGACGATCATTCCGCTCGGCGCCGGCAACGGTGCGCTGGCGCTGACCACGGCGCGCTACTACACGCCGTCGGGCCGCTCGATCCAGGCCCAGGGGGTCGCGCCCGACGTCGAGATCCTCCAGGACGTGCCGCCCGAGCTGAAGGGCCGGATGGATACCATGGCGGAGTCCCAGATGCGCGGGCACCTGTCGGCCGCCGATGGCACTGAGCAGACCGGTTCCCAATCCTACGTCCCGCCGGAGGAGAAGGACGACAAGGCGCTGCATGCGGCCTATGACTTCCTTCACGGCGTCACCGCGAATGCCGTCGCCGCCAAGCGCGCGACGAAGGCTGCGGTGCCGAACTAGACCTGACGGCCTTCAGACATGGATCGCCCGGGAGCGGATGACCGCTTCTGGGCGATTTCGTTTGCGGCGCAGTCTTCGAAGCCTAACCGGCCTCGCGGCGTCGGCTCTCGCTGCCTTCGCGTCGGGCGAGACGGCTGCGATGCAGCGCGAACAGCTCCAGCATCTTGTCGGCCGGTTTTGCGGCGCTGAAAAGATAGCCCTGCATCTCCGAACAACCGAGCGCCCGGAGCAGACGCTGCTGCTCTTCGGTTTCGACGCCCTCGGCCGTGGTGGTCATGCGGCGGGCGCCCGCTAAGTTGACGACGGCCTGGACGATGCTGGCGGAGCCGTCGGGGCCGGCGATGTCTTCGACGAAGCAGCGGTCGATCTTGATCTTGTCGAAGGGGAAGCGGTGCAGATAGCTCAGCGACGAGTAGCCGGTGCCGAAATCGTCCAGCGCGATGCGCACGCCGATGGCGCGAAGCTGGTGCAGGATCGCCAGCGCTGCTTCGTCGTCGCGGATCAGCACGGCCTCGGTGATCTCGAGCTCGAGCCGGCTAGCCGGGAGGTTCGAGGCGGCCAGGGCCGCCATGATCTTGAGCGCCAGCGTGCCGCTCTTGAATTGCACTGGCGAGACGTTGACGGCGAGGCGGATGTCGTCGGGCCAGTTGGCTGCGTCCCGGCAGGCGGTCGCCAGCACCCACTCGCCGATCTCGTTGATCAGGCCGGTGTCTTCGGCAATCGGGATGAACTCGGCTGGCGAGACCATGCCGCGCTCGGGATGGCGCCAGCGCACGAGCGCCTCGCAGCCGGTGATGCGGTCATCCTTCAGGCCGAGGCAGGGCTGGTAATAGACCTCGAGGCCGCCATGGGCGATGGCGTGACGCAGGTCGATCTCGAGCTGCCGCCGCTCGCGAACCTTAGCGTCCATATCCGGCTCGAAGAAGCGATAGGTGCGGCGTCCGGCGGCTTTGGCGGCATACATCGCCATGTCCGCGTTCTTCAGGATCTGATCGAGCACCTCGCCGTGTTCCGGCGCCAGCGCAATGCCGATGCTGGCGTCCGCGGTGAGATGATGGCCCATGCAGTCGAAAGGGGTGCGGATGGCCTGGAAGACCCGTGCGACGAGATCGTTGACCTGGTCCGGCGAGGTCACCGCGCTCTGCACGATGGCGAATTCGTCGCCCCCGAGCCGGGCCACGAAATCCGCCGGGCCGGCACAGCGGCGCAGGCTCTGCGCGATCGACTTGAGCAGCTCGTCGCCGACGAGATGGCCAAGCGCGTCGTTAACGCCCTTGAACTCGTCAATATCGATATAGTGCACCGCGATCTGTTCGCCTTCAGTGATGGCGGCCAGCTCTTGCCGCAGATGCTCGTGGAACATGGTGCGGTTGGGCAGATCGGTCAGCGCGTCGTAATGGGCGAGGTGGGTGATGCGCGCCTCAATCCGGCGGCGCTCGGTGATATCCTCATGCGTCGCCACCCAACCGCCGTCCGCAAGCGGCTCGTTGACGATCTGGATCGAACGGCCGTCGGAGGTGTCGACGACCATGGCGTTGCGCACATGGACGCCGCTCAGTACGCGCGCAACGTAGTCGTCGACATCGCCGGTGAACGAGCCCGTCGCTTTGCGATGGGCGATGATGTCGTGGAAGCTGCAACCGGGCTTCACGGTCGCAGCCGACAGCCCGTACATGTCGATGTAGCGTTGGTTACAGATCACGAGCCGCCGCTCGGAATCGAACAGCAGAAGGCCCTGAGTCATGTTGTTGACGGCGCGGTCGAGACGCTGCATTTCCAGCATCAGCCGTTCCCGCGAGAGGCGGTGCTGCTCCAATAGCTTGCGCACGATCGCGATCAGCACGCCCGCGATGGCGAGCGCAGAAGACGCGGCGACCGAGATCAGGATCCTAATCTGCTCGCGCCAGTCCGTCAGGGCCGCCGCGCGCGTCATGGTGGCCATGATCAGGATCGGGAAGTGGGGCAGGGCACGGGAGGAGATCAGCCGGTCTTCTCCGTCGACGGGGCTCACGAAGCGGCCGGCGAAGTGATCGAGCCCGAAAACCCTCTGTTGCGAGAACGGGCCGGTTTTGAAATTCCGTCCCATCAATTCGCTGGAAAGCGGATAGCGGGCGAGCAGCGTGCCGTCTCGATGCAGCATCGAGATCGTCGCGCCTTCGCCGAGCACGACGGAAGCGAAGAATTTCTCGAAATTAGCGGGCTCGATACCGCGCCCGACGACGCCCAGGAACTCGGCGTTCGGTCCCGGGATCTTGCGCACGATCAGGATGGTCCAGGCACCCGAGATGCGACTGTGCAGCGGCTCGATCAGCACGTCAGGCGAATGCGGATCGTATTTGAAGGTGCGGAAATAGGCGCGATCGGCAACGTTCACTTTCGGGGCCGGCCATGCCGTCGACGAGTTGACCAGATTGCCGTCGGCGTCGATGACGTTGACCCCGCCCATGTAGGGCAACGCCTCGATCTTCGAGCGCAGCATCCGGTGGACGTCCTGCCCCGACAGGCGCCTGCGATAATCCTCCGCGTCACGGATGCCCGTCGCGCGGACGTGGTCGACGAAATCCCGTTGGATGACCGCAAAATCCTGCAATTGCTGGTCGAAATGATGGGCGAGCATCAGCACGGTGTTTTCCAGCTCGCGGCCGGAGTTGCGCAGCGCACGTTCGCGGAAATTCTGCGCCATCAGCGTCGCGCCGACGGCGATCGCCGCGATCAGCAGCGTGCCGCCCACCACCAGCCAGCGGATCGGTCCGCTGCGCACGAAGGCCTGGTCAAAGAGGCGACTGCCGAATCTCCTCATCATGCTGGATCATTGCCGTGCACACGCCAGGATCAATTCCTGACCTCGAAAACATCCGTTGGTTTACGGGAACGGTATGGAGGCGAAGTTAGGAAGCGCGGTTAACGCGATGTGAACGGCCGAGTGCAAAGGCAACCGATGTGCGCGACCCAGAAGGTAGATCGCTGAAGTCCGCGTGTCAGGCGCGGTAATGGCCGGACTTGCCGCCGAGCTTCTCGACGAGATGGATGCCCTCGATGCGTACGCCACGCTCCACCGCCTTGATCATGTCGTAGATCGTGAGGCAGGCGACCGAGACGGCGGTGAGCGCCTCCATCTCGACGCCGGTGGGACCGGTAACCTTCACGCTGGCGCGGACGAGGCAACCCGGCAGTTTCGCATCGGGCCCGATGTCGACCGTGACCTTCGACAACGCGAGCGGATGGCAGAGCGGGATCAGCTCGGAGGTGCGCTTGGCGGCCATGATTCCGGCAATACGCGCAGTCCCGAGCACGTCGCCCTTCTTGGCGTTGCCGGACAAGATCAGCTCGAGCGTCGCCTCGGTCATAATGACGCGGCCTTCCGCCACCGCAAGCCGCTCGGTCGCGGGCTTGTCCGAGACGTCCACCATCCGCGCTTCGCCGGACGCGCCGATATGGGTGAGGGCAGCGCCGGCCTTCGACCTGGCTGGGATTGTCTTGGATGGCTTGCGCGCCATGTCAGCGCGTACCCGTCGCGCGCGGCGCCGTCTCGCGCGCCAGCAGCGTGCGCGTGGCGGCGGTGACGTCGGCCTGCCGCATCAGGCTCTCGCCGACGAGGAAGGTCGACATGCCGACGCGCTCGAGCCGCGCAAGATCCGCGGCTGTGAAGAGGCCGCTCTCGCCGACCATCAGCCGGTCCCCGGGGATCAGCGGCGCCAGAGCCTCGCTGGTCGCAAGGGTGGTTTCGAAGGTACGCAAATTACGGTTGTTAACGCCGATCATCGGCGAACGAAGTTTCAGCGCGCGGTCGAGCTCGGTGCGGTCGTGGATCTCGATCAACACATCCATGCCGTAGGCGAAGGCGGCATCTTCGAGGTCTCTGGCAGCCGCATCGTCGAGCGCGGCCATGATGATCAGGATGCAATCGGCGCCATGCGCGCGAGCCTCCGCCACCTGATAGGTGTCGAACATGAAGTCCTTGCGCAGCACCGGCAGCGAGGTTGCCGCGCGCGCCGCGACCATGAAGTCGAGATGGCCCTGGAACGAAGGCGTGTCGGTCAGCACCGAGAGGCAGGCGGCGCCGCCGGCCTCATAGGCCTTGGCAAGCTGGGGCGGATCGAAATCGGCGCGGATCAGTCCCTTCGACGGCGAGGCCTTCTTGATCTCGGCGATCAGCGCGTAGTCGCCATTGGCGTGCTTCGCCTTGATCGCGCGCACGAAGCCGCGCGGGGCGGCTTGCGCCTTGGCCTTTGCCTCAACAATCGAGAGCGGCTGCGTGCGCTTGGCCGCGGCAATCTCCTCGCGCTTGTAGGCCTCAATCTTGGTCAGGATATCCGACATGTCAGGCTCAGCCGTTCGAGACCGCGATCAGATGTTTCAGCCGCGCGCTCGCGGCGCCGCTATCGAGCGATTTTGCGCCGATCGCCACCCCTTCCTTGAGGTCCTTGGCGCGTCCGGCCACGACGAGCGCGGCGGCGGCGTTGATCAGCGCGACGTCGCGGTACGGGCTCGGTCTGCCGTCGAGCACGCTTTTCAGCGCGATCGCGTTGGCATCGGCGTCGCCGCCTTTGAGTGCGCCCGTCTCGCAGCGCGATAGGTCGGCCTCCTCGGGCGTCACCTCGAAATTCCGGATCTCGCCATTGTGGAGCGCGGAGACGAAAGTCGGGCCGGTGAGGGTGATCTCGTCAAGGCCATCGGAGCCGTGCACCACCCAGGCAGACTCCGAGCCGAGGTTCTTGAGCACCTGCGCCAGCGGCTGCACCCATTGCCGCGAAAACACGCCGACCATCTGCCGCTTCACGCCGGCCGGATTGGAGAGCGGACCGAGCAGATTGAAGATCGTGCGCGTCGCGAGCTCGACCCGGGTCGGGCCGACGTTCTTCATCGCGGGATGGTGCGCGGGGGCGAACATGAAACCGATGCCGCATTCGCGCACGCAGTGTCCGACCTGCTCGGGCCTGAGGTCGATCTTCACGCCGAGCGAGGCCAGCACGTCGGCGGCGCCCGAGCGCGACGACAGCGCGCGGTTGCCATGCTTGGCCACCGGCACGCCGGCGCCGGAGACGATGAAGGAGGCGCATGTCGAGACATTGACGGAGCCGGAGCCGTCGCCGCCGGTGCCGACGATGTCGACCGCATCAGGCGGCGCCGTCACGGTCAGCATCTTGGAGCGCATCGCCGTCACAGCGCCGGTGATCTCGTCCACGGTCTCGCCGCGCACCCTGAGCGCCATCAACAGGCCGCCCATCTGCGAGGGCGTGGCCTCGCCGGACATCATGGCATCGAAGGCGGAGGCGGCTTCGTCACGCGACAGGCTGGCGCCGGTCGCCACTTTTCCTATGATCGATTTCAGGTCGTCCATCGCGTGCTTTCAACTCACTGGTTCGCGCCGGTCACCTGCGCGAAGGCGGCCTGATTAATGGTGGTCCCGATGTCGGTTTCAAGCTTGTTGACGTAGGAAGCGACCTGCTCCTCGGTCTGCGCACGGTCGAGACTGTCCTTCAGCTTCTTCACCGCCTCGGAGGCTGCGTCGACCGTGGGTTCGACGATGTCGGTGACGCGGAAGACGATCACTTCGTTGCCGCCGCTCACGGGCGTCTGCCCGACGCCGTCCTTGGCGGTACGGAAGGCCGCCGACACGACAGTTGCGGGAACGCCGGCAGGCGAATCGTCGCGCTTGAAGCCGGTTGCGGTCTCGACTTTGGCGCCGATCGCAGCGGCCTCATCGGCGAGCTTGCCGCCGGATTCGAGCTTCTGCACCATCTCGCTCGCCTTGGCCTTCAGCTTGGCCGCGACCTGGTCCTGGCGCCAGCGCGCCTCGACCTGGTCGCGGACCTCGTCGAGATTGCGGTCGCGCGAGGGCGTGATGGCGAGGACGTCGTACCAGACATAGCCGCCTTTGAACGAGATGGGGTCGTTGTCGACGCCGACGTCGGTGTTAAAGGCCTGCGACACCACGTCGAGACCCTGCGGAATGTTGGCGACCGGCTGGCCGTTCGGGGCGCGGCCGGAACGGTCGACGGCGTCGATGGTCACGGCCGTGAGCCCGAGCTTCTGCGCCGCGTCGACCACGCTGGAGCCGCCCCCACGCTCGTCCTCCATCTTGTCGCGGAGATCGGCGACCTTGACGCGCGCGCGCTCGGTCGCGATCTCGCGCTTGATATCGCCGGCAACGCTCGCGTAGTCCGCCTCCTTGCCCGGCTCGATCTTGTCGACCTTGACGATCGCGACGCCAAGCCCGCCCTGGATCGGCTGGCTGATCTCGCCGGCAGGAAGCGCGAAGGCGGCTTCGCCAACGGCGGGGTCGAGCGAAGACTTGGTCACGAGCCCGAGGTCGACGTCGGAGGCGCTCAGCCCGCGCTCCTTGCCGAGGTCCTCGAACGACGTCCCGCCGACGAGGCGCTCGCGTGCGGTCTGCGCGTCGGCGATGTTCGGAAACACGATCTGCTGGATCTGGCGCTTCTCCGGCGTGCCGAGCCGGTCCTTGCGCTGGTCGAACACTTTCCTGGCGTCCTCGTCCGAGACCTCGGTCCACTTGCCGATCTCCTCCGGCGAGACCACGACGAAGGCGATCTTGCGATATTCGGGCGCGCGGAACTGGACCTTGTGATCCTCGAAATAGGCGGCGAGCGTCTCGGGCGAGGGCGCATCGATGGCGCCTGCTTGCGCGGCGTCGAGCCTGACGAACTCGATGGCGCGCTGCTCGTTCTGGAAGCGCGTCAGTACGTCGAGCATGGTTTTCGGTGGCTCGAGGCCGGCGCCGATCGTGCCGGTGATCTGCCGGCGCAGCGACACCTTGCGCTGCTCGGCGACGTAGCGCTGCTCGGTGTAGCCGAAATTGCGGATCACGGCCTGGAAGCGGTTCGCATCGAAGTTGCCGCCGACGCCCTTGAAGTTCGGGTCGTTCATGATGACCTGGCGGATCTGCTCGTCGGACTGGCCGAGCCCGAGTCGACGCGCCTCCTCGTCGAGGGCGGCCTCCGCAATGGTCTGCTGCAGCACCTGACGGTCGACCCCGAAGGCGCGCGCCTGATCGGGCGTCAGCGGACGGCCGAACTGGCGACTGATCTGTTGCAGGCGGTCCGTGTAGATCTGGCGGAACTCGTTGAGCGAAATCTCGGTGCTGCCGATCTTGGCCACTGTGGACTGCCCGAAGCCGCGGAAGATGTCGGCGATGCCCCAAATGCCGAAACTGACAATCAACACGCCCATCACGACGGCCATAATGGTCTTGCCGAGCCAGTTTGATGAGGCCTTGCGCATTCCTCGAAGCATTTGGTCCAACTTGTTTGGCAGGAGGGGAACGGGAGCGCGTCTTAATGCAGATTCCGCAAAAGCGCGTCACCAAATTGATAGATCATCATAAAGTGGCGGCTTTCCCCCCGCAACCTCGCCTCAAGCGGCTACTCGAAGCTGCGGTTAAAAGCCCCGAGGTCTGGAACTGGCGCGACAGCTCTGCTAGCGCAGGCACAAACCTCATTTTGCTGGACATTGACATGACCGACGCCATCCGACCGCTGATCGCCGGCAACTGGAAGATGAACGGCCTGAAGGCCCAGGTTGCGGAATTCGACGCCATGCTCAACGGCGCGGCAGATGTGACTGGAAGGGCCGACCTGCTGGTCTGCCCACCGGCAACCCTGATCGCCGCCTTCGCCGACAGGGCGCGCGGCAAGAAAGTGACGGTGGGAGCCCAGGACTGCCATCCCAAGGCCCCCGGGGCCCATACCGGCGATGTCGCCGCCGAAATGCTGGTGGATGCGGGCGCGACCGCCATCATCGTAGGCCATTCCGAGCGCCGCGCCGATCACGGCGAGGGCGATGCCCTGGTCCGGCAGAAGGCCGAGGCAGCCTGGCGCGCCGGGGCGACCGCGATCGTCTGCATCGGCGAGACGCAGGGCCAGCGCGATGCCGGCCAGACCCTGGACATCCTGCGCGGCCAGCTCGACGGCTCGCTGCCGGACGGCTCCAGCGCGGCCAATTTGATCGTGGCCTATGAGCCGGTCTGGGCGATCGGCACCGGCCTCACCCCCACATCCCAGGATGTCGAGCAGATTCATGGCTTTATCCGGGAACTCCTGACGTCCCGGTTCAAAGCCGATGGTGCCAGGATGCGGATCCTTTACGGCGGCTCGGTCAAGCCCGCGAACGCAGCCGAGCTGATGGCGGTGAAGAACGTCAACGGCGCGCTGGTCGGCGGGGCCAGCCTGAAAGCAGCTGATTTCCTTGCGATCGCGAAGGGCTGTCCCTAGCTCATTCAAACGGTGGGTCCGGATCCGATCGGGGGTGGCAATACCCCCTCCGATCGTGTAACACCGCGCAACTTCAGGAAAACCCGCGAAGCGCGATCGGCCGCCGTCAGGCGCCGCCCGCTTATGACGGAAGGATACTATGCAGACCGTTGTCATCGTCATCCACCTCATGATCGTCGCCGTCATGATCGGCGCCGTCCTGCTCCAGAAGTCGGAAGGCGGCGGCCTCGGCATGGGCGGAGGCGCGGGCTTCATGTCGAGCCGCGGCACCGCAAACCTGTTGTCGCGCACGACCGCGATCCTGGCCGCGGGCTTCTTCCTGACCAGCCTGTTCCTGTCCTGGTACGCCGGTTATGACCGCAAGCCGTCGTCGATCATCGGCCAGCCTGGGCAGACTCAGCCGGCCGGCGGATCCCCGATCGCGCCGCCGACCTCGGGCGGTATCCTGGATTCGCTGAAGAAGGCCGACGAGCAGCAGCAGAACCAGGCGCCTGCCGGCCCGCAGGTGCCGCGCTCGCAATAAAGCAGGGGGGCCATGCAGGGCGGCTGCTACCGTCCTGCATCAAAAATCCCCATCAAGGCACTGTCACCACTCTCAGTTCTGGATCACCCACAGGCCCGCAGAATCTTTGGGGCGGAATGCGAATCGCTTTGGCGAATCGAATTTAGGGGATTAGAGGTTAAGTCCCATGGCGCGGTACATATTCATCACCGGCGGCGTGGTTTCTTCGCTCGGCAAGGGTCTGGCTTCAGCGGCACTCGGTGCGCTGTTGCAGGCCCGGGGCTACAAGGTCCGCCTCCGCAAGCTCGACCCCTATCTCAACCTCGATCCCGGAACGATGTCGCCGTATCAGCACGGCGAAGTGTTCGTCACCGATGACGGCGCAGAGACCGATCTCGATCTCGGTCATTATGAGCGCTTCACCGGCAGGCCTGCGACCAAGGCCGACAACATCACCACAGGGCGCATCTACCAGGACATCATTTCCAAGGAGCGCCGCGGCGATTATCTCGGCGCGACCATCCAGGTGGTTCCGCACGTCACCAACGCCATCAAGGAATTCGTCCTCGACGGCAATGACGATTACGATTTCGTGCTGGTCGAGATCGGTGGCACTGTCGGCGACATCGAGGGCCTGCCGTTCTTCGAGGCGATCCGCCAGCTCAAGAACGAGCTGCCGCGCGATCATGCCGTCTACATCCATCTCACGTTGCTGCCCTACATCCCAAGCGCCGGCGAGCTCAAGACCAAGCCGACGCAGCACTCCGTGAAGGAGTTGCGCTCGATCGGCATCCAGCCGGACATCCTGCTCTGCCGCACCGACCGCGAGATCCCGAAGGAGGAGCGGCGCAAGCTCGGACTGTTCTGCAACGTGCGCGAAAGCGCCGTGATCGAGGCGCGCGATGTCGATAACATCTACGCCGTGCCCGAGGCCTATCACAATGCGGGCCTCGATGACGAAGTGCTCGCCGCCTTTGGCATCGCCTCGCGGATTCCGCCCGAGCTGCGCAGCTGGCAAGAAATCAACGAACGCGTGCGCAATCCCGAGGGCAACGTCACCATTGCCATCGTCGGCAAGTACACCGGCATGAAGGATGCGTACAAATCGCTGATCGAGGCGCTCTCGCATGGCGGCATCGCCAACAAGGTGAAGGTCAATCTCGACTGGATCGAGAGTGAAATCTTCGAGAAGGAAGATCCCGCGCCGTTTCTCGAGCACGTCAATGGCATTTTGGTGCCCGGCGGCTTCGGCCAGCGCGGCGCGGAAGGAAAGATCAAGGCGGCGCAATTCGCACGCGAGCGCGACGTGCCGTATTTCGGCATCTGCTTCGGCATGCAGATGGCGGTGATCGAGGCAGCGCGAAATCTCGTCGGCATCGAGGATGCCAACTCCACCGAGTTTGGTCCGACCAAGGAGCCGCTGGTCGGCCTGATGACGGAATGGCTGCGCGGCAACGAGCTCGAGAAGCGCTCGCAGGCCGGCGATCTCGGCGGCACGATGCGGCTAGGGGCCTATCCGGCAACGCTCAATCGCGGCAGCCGCGTCTCAGAGGTCTATGGCGGCGCCACGGAAATCTCCGAGCGTCACCGCCACCGCTACGAGGTGAACACCGCCTACAAGGACCGCCTCGAGCAGCACGGCCTAAAATTCTCCGGCCTGTCGCCCGACGGCGTGCTGCCGGAGATCGTCGAGTACGAGGATCACCCCTGGTTCATCGGCGTCCAGTTCCACCCCGAGCTGAAGTCGCGCCCCTTCGAGCCGCACCCGCTGTTCGCCTCGTTCATTCAGGCGGCGATGGTGCAATCGCGGCTGGTCTAGACACCTCAGCTCGCTTTCTTGACGATCTTACGGAGAGCGGCATCGATCCTCGATTGCCAGCCAGATCAATCCGTCCCGGCAACATCGGCGCCGCAAGCTCGGGCGAAAGCAGTCCCGTGACTATTTTCATCTGCGGCCGCCGCGTCAGCCTGTAGACGGCCGCGGGTGGTACGTTCAGCATTGCCCGATCCACCAGCTTGGCGCGCAGGCCCAGCCGGTCGAGCACCGGGCGCGGCACCGGGCAGCTCATGCCGTAAGTGAACTGATAGAAGGCGCCGCCGGGGCGGATGTAGCTGAATGCGCCGCTGACAATCGAGACGACTTTGCGCATTGACATGTTGAGCAGCGGCAATCCGCTCACCACGGCGCCGACCGGGGCGCCCTCATAAAGGCGATGCGTGGTGAGCCGCGCCGCATCGATCCACAATATGCGCGCCCCGGGAAAGCGCACCTGCAGCAGCTTCATGAAATCGGAGCCGTATTCGACCAGCGTGAGGTCTTCCTGGCGCACGCCGCGTTTCAACAGCTTGTAGGTGAATGCGCCGGTGCCGGGACCGAGCTCGAGGATGGGGCCGGTCGATGCGTCGATCTCGCGCGTGATGAGATCCGCCAGTGCGGCGCTCGATGGCGCGATCGCACCGACCTGACGCGGTGCCGACATCCAGGCGAGGAAGAACGAGAGAAAATCGTTGGGCATGCGCACTCCGGCATTTTGCTTCGCGCCTCGCAAATCAGAGGCGGCTCACAATCTCACGGGAGTGCATTGCGGCAGCATTGCGTAGGTGATGCGGACCAAGATCACTTGCGGATCGGCGGCAATGGGATCCGGAAGCATGCGCCGCCGTTCGCTCCGTCCAGCACCGAGACGTCGCCGCCATGCAGCAGCACGATCTCGCGAACCATGTTGAGGCCGAGGCCGGCGCCGCGATCGAGCGGCGTGAGCCGATAAAACGGCTCGAAGATCATCTCGCGTTGCTCGGGCGGAATGCCCGCGCCCTCGTCGGTGACTTCGATGCATGCGGGCTTGCTGACGCGGACGCCGATCGTGCCGCGGCGCGGGCCGTGCTGGATGGCATTCTGCACCAGGTTGGTCAGGGCGCGTTCGAGCGCGATCGTGTCGCCGAGTGTCTCGATCGGTGTTTCCGGTGCGTCGAGCGCCAGCTCATAGCCCGCGGCGATGGCAAGCGGGGCCAGCTCGGCGGCGACGCCCTGGGCGATTGCGACGAGGTTGACCCGTGCGAAAGGGTGCCCGCAGCGGTCGAGCCGCTGGATATCGAGCAATTGCTCGGCGAGCGTGGCGAGCCGCGCGGCATCCTCGATCAGGCGGGTCTTGTCCGGTCCCGGCGGAAGCGACTCCAGGCGCGTGTTCAGGATCGCGATCGGCGTGCGCAGCTCGTGCGCGGCATCGGCGACGAAGCGCTTGTGCCGGGCATAGCCTTCGTCGAGCCGCGCCAGCGCGTCATTGACAGCGGTCACGAGCGGCACGACCTCGAGCGGAATCTGGTCCACCGACAGTCGCGCGCCGCGCTGATGAATGTCGATGCGGCGCGCCTGATCGGCCGTCGTGTCCAGCCCCCTGAAGGCGCGCCGCACGATCATCGGAGTAGCGATCAACGTCGCCGTTCCCATCAGGAGCAGACCTGGCAGGGCGATGCCGAGAAACATCAGCGAGGTCATGAGCACCGCCTTGGCGCCGGTTAGCGTGCCCTGCGTCGCCGTGATGACCTGCACGTTGCCGGCGTCGGCATCGACGCGCTTCAACCGCGCGGGGGCTTTGCGTGGATCGTCCTCGAAAAGCTGCCAGCCGAGCCGCGCCTGGCTGATGTGGTCGAGCGCCCCGCCGATCGTGGCGAATTCGGCCGGCACGGCGCCTTCGCTGAGCGAATGGCCCTCTCTGTCACGGACCAGGAACCACAGGTCGGGCGTCTCCGCGCGCAGCTGTTTCAGCTCCGGCGTCGCGCGCAGCATCAGGCCGCCCTGTGCGTCGCGGGTCAGCGCATGCTGCACGGCGTCGATGACACGGTCCTCGTCGCGCGCGGCGAGCACGAAACCGGAGGCGCATAGCGCCGTGATGATGACGGCCACCAGCGCGACGAGCAGCGCGGCCTGGAGCGACAGCAGGCGCCAGCTCAGCCGCGAGCGCAGGCAATAGGGATCGGCGTGCCTGCTCACGGCAGCTTCTTCAGGAGATAGCCGACGCCGCGAATGCCGTGGATCTCGACACCCGCATCCGCCTCGGCAAGCTTGCGGCGCAGCCGCGATACGTGGGTATCCAGCGCGTTCGACTGGATTTCGTCGTCGAAATTGTAGACGGCCTCTTCGAGTGCCGAGCGCAGGACGGTCCGGCCCATGCGGCGGATCAGCGCTTCGAGCACCAGCAGTTCGCGGCGCGGCAGCTCGAACGGGTGGCCGTCGATGCTCGCCTCGCGATGGCCGGCATCGAAGGCGAGGCGGCCGGCGCGGATGACATCCGGCGTGAGGCCGGCGGGCCGCCGCAACACCGCGCGCAGGCGCGCGAGCAATTCCTCGACCGCGAAAGGCTTTGCCAGATAGTCGTCCGCGCCGCTGTCGAGCCCGGCGACACGCTCGGCGAGCTCGCCGCGGGCCGTCAGGACGATGATGGGCACGCCGTCGGCGCGCGCCCTTAGCTTCGGGATCAGGGCAAGGCCGTCACCGTCCGGTAGCTGGCGGTCGAGCAGGACTGCGGCGTGGACTTCGGCGGAAAGCGCTTCCTCCGCTTCGCAGAGCGTCGGCACGTGGTCCACTACCATGTCGTAGCGCTTCAAGGCCGATGCCAGCGCGCCCGCCATCTCCGCCTCATCCTCGACGAGCAAAATTCGCATGATCTCGCACCTCAGCCTCAACAAGCCATTCTAGCCGCCGTATCATTGCGGCAGCATTGCGGGAACCGGCTGCGACGCAGTGGCAGTGAAGGGAGCACCAGCCATGCGCGGAACGCCGCCGGGGCGGTCGGGTGAGGCTCAAGACATCATCACGGCCAATCGCTATAACCGCTGCGCTTGATCAGGGAGGAACATGAATGATCTTCGAAATGCGCCAGTATCGCTGCGTGCCTGGCCGTTTGCCGGCGCTCTTGAAGCGGTTCGAGACGGTCACGCTGAAGCTCTGGGAGAAGCACGACATCAAGCAGGCCGGCTTCTTCACGACGCTGATCGGTGAGTCCAACCAGGAGCTGACCTATTTTCTGGCCTGGGAGACCCTCGCCGAGCGCGAGAAGAAGTGGGGCGCGTTCATGACCGATCCGGATTGGCTCGAGGCGCGGGCCAAGTCGGAAGCCGACGGCCAGATCGTCGCCAACATCGTCAGCCAGATACTGACGCCGACCGCTTTCTCGGCGGTGAAGTAGCGAGCTTGGCGCAGCGGGGAACCTTGGCGCAACCCTGATATTCGAACGGTCCCGGCCGAAGAGGGTTGATCCGACCCTCATCGCCGCTATGGTCGCGCCGAAATGAGGGATTTGCCTTGAGCTCTTCGAATTCAGCGGCGCCGGTCGTCACCATCGGCACGGTCAAATTCGGCAATGACCTGCCGATCTCGGTCATTGCCGGGCCGTGCCAGCTCGAGAGCCGCCAGCATGCGCTGGAGGTCGCCTCCGCGCTGAAGGAGATCGCCGCGCGGCTGAACATCGGCCTCGTCTACAAGACCTCGTTCGACAAGGCCAACCGCACCAGCGCGTCGGCTGCGCGCGGGCTGGGCCTCGCGCAATCGCTGCCGATCTTCGCGGAAATCCGCTCCTCGCTCGGCTTGCCGGTGCTAACCGACGTGCACGAAGCCACGCAATGCGCCGAGGTGGCGCAGGCCGTGGACATCCTCCAGATACCCGCCTTCCTGTGCCGGCAGACCGATCTGCTTCTTGCAGCGGCAGCGACCGGGAAGGTCGTGAACGTCAAGAAGGGCCAGTTCCTGGCGCCTTGGGACATGGCGAATGTCGTGACCAAGATCACGGGTGCGAACAATCCCAATGTGCTCGTTACCGAACGCGGCGCCTCGTTCGGCTACAACACGCTGGTTTCCGACATGCGCGCATTGCCGATCCTGGCGCGCACCACCGGCGCGCCTGTGATCTTCGATGCCACCCATTCGGTGCAGCAGCCGGGCGGGAAGGGGACTTCCTCGGGCGGCGAGCGCGAATTCGTGCCGGTGCTGGCACGCGCGGCTGTTGCCGTTGGCGTTGCCGGCGTCTTCATCGAGACCCATCCCGACCCCGACAGCGCGCCTTCCGATGGTCCCAACATGGTGCCGCTGCGCGAGTTCGAAGGGCTGATCGCCAAGCTGATCGCGTTCGACGCACTCGCAAAGAACCAGGGCTAATGCAGCGAGGCGAGGCGCGGCCGCAGGATCACGGCTTGCCGACAGCACTCTACGTCATATCGGGCGCAAGCTTCGCCGCAGCGCTGTCGGCACGCGCGCTTGATCCGGTGCTGCCGCATGTCGCCGAAGATTTTGGCGTCAGCATCGCGACCGCCGCGGGCTTTGCCGCGGTGTTCGCCTTCACCTTCTCGATCATCCAGCCCATCATCGGCGCCGCCGCCGATCTATTCGGCAAGACGCGGCTGATGATCGGCTGCCTCGCGCTGCTCGGCCTTGCCAACATCCTGGGCGCGCTCTCGACCTCGTTCTCGGTTCTGTTTGCGACCCGCATCCTCGCCGGTATCGGCTCGGGCGGCGTGTTTCCGGTGGCGCTGAGCCTGACCAGCGATCTCGTTGGACCGGAGAGACGCCAACTCGCGATCAGCCGCACGCTTGCAGGCGCGATGACCGGCAATCTGCTTGGCGCCTCGGCCTCCGGGCTGATTGGCGATTTCCTCGGTTGGCGCGGCGTGCTGGCGGTGCTCGGCGTGCTGGTGATCGCCGCCTCGATCGCGGTCGGGGCCGGCTTTCACGGCGCCAAGGTCAAGCATCCGCCGAAGACCAGCCTGTCGGCACTGAAGGCCGGCTATCGCACCATTTTCACCAATCCGAACGCCTATGTCTGCTACTCGGCCGTGTTCATCGAAGGCTGCTGCGTGCTCGGCCTGTTTCCCTACATCGCCTCGTTCCTGTTCGAGCTCGGGCAGACCTCGCTCTCGATCGCCGGCATCGTCATCGCGGGCTTTGCGGTCGGCGGCTTGTTCTACACGCTGACGGTGTCGCGCCTGCTGCCGCGGCTAGGGATGAAGGGCATGATGATCGCGGGCATGACGCTGGTTGCCTCTCAGCTCATGGCCGTCGCATTCGGCTCACGCTGGGAAGTGCAGGCACTGAATCTCGTCGTGATGGGATCGGGATTCTACATCGCCCATGGCTGTCTCCAAGTCTTCGCCAGCGAGCTCTCGGTCGAGGCGCGCGCAACCGCGCTGTCGCTGCATTCGTTCTTTTTCTTCATGGGGCAGACGGTCGGACCGCTCGCCTATGGCTTCGGGCTCCAGCATGCTGGCAAAATGCCGACGCTGGTCGCGAGCGCCGGGATCATGGTGGTGCTGGGCTTCGTCTGCGCCCGGCTGCTCAAGCCGCGTGCACCGGCGGATGCGCGGGCCTGAACAAGACGTTCAGGCCGCGCCAAGCTGGACAACAGGACGCTATCCCCGCCCGCGATAAGGCGCGACGCCTTGCTCGGGCACCCACAGGCCCTTGGGCACACGGCCGGTCTGCCAGAAAACATCGATCGGGATGCCGCCGCGCGGATACCAATAACCGCCGATGCGCAGCCATTTCGGCTTGATCTCGCTCGCGATGCGCTTGCCGATCATCACCGTGCAGTCCTCGTGGAAAGCGCCGTGATTGCGGAAGCTCGCAATGTAGAGCTTGAGCGACTTCGACTCCAGCAGCCATGGGCCCGGCGCGTAGTCGATCATCAGATGCGCGAAATCCGGCTGGCCCGTAACCGGGCACAGCGAGGTGAATTCCGGCACGGTGAAGCGCACCAGATAATCGGTCCCCCTCTGCGGATTGGGCACGCGATCGAGCTGGGCTTCGTCCGGTGTGTGCGGCCACTCGACCGCGCGGCCAAGCTGCAGGGATTTCTTCGCCATCGTCGTGACATCCTGTTTCGGATGCCGGGATGGACGCAAATGTCGCTGTCGTCAACCGGCCGCGATGGTGTGGATCATGACGATCCGGTCGTTGCCGGACTCACAGCCCCACAGCTCGCCCGGCCTGCCGTCGAGCTGTCGCACATTGGCATTGGCCTTATTGCTGGCGAAGACGTTGAACCGCTCGGTTGTGGGATCGAAACGGACGATGGCGTTGGCGGAGAAATCGCTCAGCCAGACCTTGTCGTTATCGTCGACATAGACTGCGTAGGGCCGGGGGCGCTCGCCCGGCAGCTTCCAGGTCTTCCAGGAGCCATCCGCGGGATTGTGCACCGAGACATGGCCGCTGTTCCACTCGCTGACCCAGATCCGGCTGTTCGAATCGGACCACACCCGCCGCGAGCCTTGGTTCGGCGTCGGCGGCTCGACCACGCTCGCCTTGCCGCTCGCGCGGTCAATCTTCGCGATGTAGCTCCCAGCGAGCGAGGCGTACCAGATGTCCCCGTCGGGGGTGACCGTGATGCCGTACGGGCCAACGCCCTTGGGGGCCTTGAACACATTCATCTCGCCAGACTTCGGCACGAGCCGGCCGTAATAGCCGGACTGGCCGGTGAACCAGTACGTGCCGTCCTTGTCGAACACGCCGGTGTTGAGATTGGCGGCGGCGAACTTTTCGGGCAGGCGGAACAACGCGACCTTGAGATCGCCGGGGTCGACCCGCGCAATTGCGTTCTGGCCGCCCTCGGTGATCCATGGCGCGCCGTCGGGGCCGATGGTCACCCCGTGCGGGGCAGCACCCTGGCCGAGGCTGACCGTCTTGAAGGTGCCATCCTTGGGGTCGAGCCTGCCGAGCATGCCCTTGCCCTGCGCGGTGAACCACACTGTGCCGTCAGGGGCGGGCGTCAGATCATGCAGGCCGATGCCGGCACTGATCGGGAAATACTTTGTCCGGAACGGGCCTTCCTGCGCGAAACCTGGGCGGATGGCAAGCAGGGCGGCGCTCGAGACAAGAAACTCGCGGCGATTCATGGCGTTACCCCGACTGTTTCAGATTGAGGTTGGACGCGCAGATCAGATGCCGTGGAGCATAATCTGAGGGGCTTCACGCGTCAGTCGAAGCCGGCTGTCCAAGCGTTCACATTTGCTTGCGCTCCGTGTAAGACCCGCGACACCGATCAGCCCTAACGAACGGAAGTGCACATCATGACCGCCATCATCGACATCATCGGCCGCGAAATTCTCGATAGCCGGGGCAATCCCACTGTCGAAGTCGATGTCGTGCTCGAAGACGGCGCACTGGGCCGCGCCGCGGTGCCGTCGGGGGCTTCCACCGGCGCCCATGAAGCGGTGGAACTGCGCGACGGCGACAAGGCCCGCTATCTTGGCAAGGGCGTCTCCAAGGCGGTCGGCGCCGTCAACGGCGAGATCTTCGAGGCCCTCAGCGGCCTCGATGTAGAGCAGCAGGCCCAGATTGACCAGATCATGATCGACCTCGACGGCACGCCGAACAAGAGTCGCCTCGGCGCAAACGCCATTCTCGGGGTGTCGCTGGCCTGTGCCAAGGCGGCCGCGAACTCGCTGGACATGCCGCTCTATCGTTATGTCGGCGGCACCTCGGCGCGCCTCTTGCCGGTGCCGATGATGAACATCATCAATGGCGGCGTGCACGCAGACAACCCGATCGACTTCCAGGAATTCATGATCCTGCCGGTCGGCGCATTGAGCTTTGCCGAGGGCTTGCGCTACGGCGCCGAAGTCTTCCATACGCTGAAGTCGGAGCTGAAGAAGGCCGGCCACAACACCAATGTCGGCGACGAGGGCGGCTTCGCGCCGAACCTGCCGTCGGCCGATGCCGCGCTCGACTTCATCATGAACGCGATCGGCAAGGCTGGCTTCAAGGCCGGCTCCGACATCGTGCTCGGCCTCGATTGCGCCTCGACCGAGTTCTTCAAGGACGGCAAATACGTCTATGAAGGTGAGGGCAAAACCCGCTCGATCTCCGAGCAGGCGAAGTACCTTGCCGACCTCGTCTCGCGCTATCCGATCGTGACCATCGAGGACGGCATGTCGGAAGACGACATGGACGGCTGGAAGGAGCTCACCGACCTCATCGGTAAGAAGTGCCAGCTGGTCGGCGACGATCTCTTCGTCACCAACGTCAAGCGCCTCGCCGAAGGCATCAAGGCGGGCAGGGCCAATTCGATCCTGATCAAAGTCAACCAGATCGGCACGCTGACCGAGACGCTTGCCGCGGTCGAGATGGCGCACAAGGCCGGCTACACCTCGGTGATGTCGCACCGCTCGGGCGAGACCGAGGATTCCACCATCGCCGATCTCGCGGTCGCCACCAATTGCGGTCAGATCAAGACCGGCTCCCTTGCGCGGTCCGACCGCACCGCCAAATACAACCAGCTCCTGCGCATCGAGCAGCAGCTCGGCAAGCAGGCGCTCTACGGCGGCAGGGCGGCACTGAAGGCGCTGGCTTAAAGCCGGCGCTTCGACCTGCAAAACCGAACAGGGGAGGATCGACATGAGCGACGGCAACACCGGACTGCAACTGCGTTCGCTGATCAAGGCGAGCGGCGAGCTGGAAATCTCGCTGGTCGACGTGCCGACCCCCGAGCCTGCCGCGGACGAGGTCGTCGTCCGCGTCGAGGCGGCGCCGATCAATCCGTCCGACCTGGGGCTTCTGATCGGCGCGGCCGACATCAGCACGGCGAAAGCTTCGGGCAGCAAGGACGCTCCCGTCATCACCGCGAAGGTGCCGGAGGGCGCGATGCGGGCGATGGCAGGCCGGCTCGACCAGTCGATGCCGGTCGGCAACGAGGGCGCCGGCGTCGTCGTCAGGACCGGCTCGTCGGATGCCGCCAAGGCGCTGATGGGCAAGACTGTCGCCATGATCGGCGGTGCGATGTATTCGCAATATCGAACGCTGAAGGTGAGGGAGTGCTTGCCGCTGCCTGAGGGCACGACGCCGGCCGAAGGCGCCTCTTGCTTCGTCAATCCGCTCACCGCGCTCGGCATGACCGAGACGATGCGGCGCGAAGGTCACAAGGCGCTGGTGCACACCGCGGCTGCCTCCAATCTCGGGCAGATGCTGAACAAGATCTGCATCAAGGACGGCATCCCGCTGGTCAACATCGTGCGCAGCAAGGAGCAGGCCAACATCCTGCACAAGATTGGCGCCAAATACGTGGTCGATTCCACCGCGCCGAGCTTCCTTGGCGATCTCACCGATGCGCTGGTCGAGACCGGCGCCACCATCGCCTTCGACGCCATCGGCGGGGGCAGGCTGGCCGGCGACATCCTCAACTGCATGGAAGCGGCAATCAACAAGACCGCGAAGGAGTACAGCCGTTACGGCTCCAACGTGCACAAGCAGGTGTACGTCTATGGCGCGCTCGACACGCGACCGATCGAGCTGCCGCGCGGCTTCGGCATGGCCTGGGGCGTCGGCGGCTGGCTGCTGTTTCCGTTCCTGATGAAGATCGGGCAGGCGGACGGCGCCAAGCTGCGCCAGCGCGTCCTCGACGAATTGAAGACCACCTTCGCCAGCCATTACACCAAGGTGGTCTCGCTTGCCGAGGCGCTCGATCCCGCCAACATTGCCGTGTACGCCAAACGCGCCACCGGCGAAAAATTCCTCATCAACCCGAATAAATTATCGTGATGTGCGACGGCACGTCACCGAAAGAAGGACTTGCCTTCTGAGCGAACCGGGGGATTATTCCCGCCGCCGTTGAAAGCGGAAAAACCGCAAGGCGTTCAGAAGGGGACCTCTGCATGACCGACCTCAATCGCCGTCACCTGCTCGCAGGCGCCGCCGCCCTCAATGCGGCTGCCGTTACCGGGCTTGGACCGACCGCCGCCGATGCCTCAGTGCCGCCGGCCGGGACGCAGGCGCCGGGCTTCTACCGCTATAAGGTCGGCAGCTTCGAGTGCACCTCGATCAATGACGGTGCGCGCACCTTCCCGATGCCGGACAAGTTCGTCGTCAACGTGCCGAAGGAGGAGGCACTGGCCGTAGGCGAGGCGGCCTACATGCCGAAGGGCATGGTCACAGTGCCCTTCAACCCGCAGCTCATCAATACCGGCTCCAAGCTGGTGCTGATCGATACCGGCAACGGCATCGCGAATTTCGAGCCGAGCAAGGGCGCCGTCGGTCGCACGCTGCAAAATCTCCAGGCCGCTGGCGTCGATCCCAAGAACATTGACGTCGTGCTGCTCTCGCATCTGCATCCCGACCACACCAACGGCATCCGCCTCGCCGACGGCGCGCTCGCCTTCCCGAATGCGGAGATCATGGTGCCGGGCAAGGACTGGGAGTTCTGGACCAGCGAGGACAACGCCGCCAAGGCCGAGTCCAACGCGATGATGAAGAATTATTTCGCCAACGTGAAGAAGACCTTTGCCGGCCTCGAGTCCAAGGTCACCAAGTACGAGTGGGGCAAGGAGGTCGCACCCGGCATCACCTCCATTGCGACGCCGGGTCACACGCCCGGCCACACCTCGTTCGCGGTCGCATCGGGCGATGCCAAGGTGCTGATCCAGTCCGATGTCACCAACATTCCGTAATTCTTCCTGCGCAATCCGGACTGGCACGTGATGTTCGACACCGATGCCGCGCTGGCGCAGGCGACCCGCCACAAATTCTACGACATGGCGGCGGCCGAGAAGGCGACCGTGGTCGGCTTCCACTTCTCCTTCCCCTCGATCGGCCATGTCGAGAAGGACGGCGCAAAATATCGCCTGATCCCATCGGCGTGGAATCCAACGATCTGATCTGGGCTAGTCTCGTCCAGACGTTCGCGCGAACGATCGGGCCGCCACTTGGCGGCCTGACTGTTTTGGCCAAAAGGTCAAAGGACGCGATTTCCCCAGATGAGCCGAGGCACTTTCACGAAACACAGCGTTTCCAAATCAAACCAGTTCATGCACTTGCATCCATCGGTCCGGATGGCTTAAGTGCCTTCCCGGCACTCTCGCTTAAAATCCCAAGGACACATCATGGCCTACAACATCGTCACGATCGCCGGCAGCCTGCGCAAGGACAGCTTTTCGCTCAAGATCGCCAATGCCCTCGCCAAGCTCGCACCTAGCTCGCTTAAGCTCGAGGTCGTCACGCCGGCGGGCATTTCCTTCTTCAACCAGGACCTCGAGGGCGCGCCGCCCGCCGACTGGCTGGCCTTCCGCGAGAAGCTTCAGAAATCCGACGGCGTCATCTTCGTCACGCCCGAATACAACCGCTCCATTCCCGGCGCGCTGAAGAACGCCATCGACGTCGCCTCGCGGCCCTATGGCAAGAGTTCGTTCAACGGCAAGCCGGTCGGCATCATCTCGAATTCACCGGGGCCGCTCGGCGGGGTCAGCGCGGCCAAGCATTTGCAGACCATCCTGCCTGGTATCAGCGGCCCAATCATGCAGCAGCCGGAGGCCTATCTGAACGCCGTCGGCGACGCCTTCGATGCCGAGGGCAATCTGACAAAGGAGTCGCTGAAGCCGGTGCTCCAGGCCTATCTCGACGCGTTCGCGGCGCACGTGGCGAAGCATCACGGCTAATCCAAGTCGCCGGCGGCCAGACAACAGGTCCTCATCCTGGGAGGAGGCGCGTCAGCGCCATCTCGAAGGATGGCCGCAGGGACAGCGGGGCCTTCATGGTTCGAGACGGCCGCTATGCGGCCTCCTCACCATGAAGGTCAGATCCTCGTCAGCTAGGGCCAATTAGCACTCCCTTAACCAACCTGTCCCATCTTCCCAAGATGGTCTCCCGCGCGCGCCTGAAATCGATCCTGACCGGCCTTGCCCTGTATGCGATGGCGGCGGCCATCGTCGGCTATTTCGGCGTCAACGCCTACACCGGCAAATACGGCCTCAATGCCCGCCAGGAGCTCGATCAGGAGATCATCGCCCTGACCAGCGAACTGGCGCAGCTCAAGCGCGAGCGCGCCCGGAGCGAGCAGCGCGTCTCTTTGCTGCGCACGTCGAGGATTGATCCTGACATGCTGGACGAGCGGGCGCGCTACCAACTCGACTATGTCAATCCGCATGATCTCGTTCGGATGATCCCGGCGAAATAGCGGTCTCGCTGCCGAGCGGCTCGTGACATGATCGGCCATGGTGTCTTGGTCGAAACGGTCGGGCGTCGGGCGTGAGTCCCAAAAGATGATGCTCGATCACGATCAGCAGACCAAGAAGCTCCCGAAGAGGGTCGGCTTCTTCTGATTGGGCGGACGGAGAGGGCGGCGTCATTTCGGCATCGCCCGTTCTGCCCATTTCTTGACGCGGTCACGAATCTGCGCGTGCGGCCGCCTTGCATCGATTTGTTGCCAGATCCGCGCCAAAGATTTTCCAATATTACGATCACGTTGCAGTGCGGCATAATGAAAGTCGTGCCATGTCGCCGCGGTGCTTTCCAATGGCGTTTGACTTGGGTTAGAGAGGGCGAAAGTTTTCTCTGACCCGGAATTCCCATGGCCGCACCCAAGAAAGCCGCCGCAAGCACTCCACAGGACAAGGCCGACGGCGGTTCGCCCCCGGAATTCACCAGGGAGCAGGAGGTCAAGGCGCTCCGCGACATGCTCCTGATTCGGCGCTTCGAGGAAAAGGCTGGCCAGCTCTACGGCATGGGCGCGATCGGCGGCTTCTGCCACCTCTATATCGGCCAGGAGGCCGTGGTGGTCGGCATGCAGATGGCCCTGAAAGAGGGCGATCAGGTCATCACCGGCTATCGCGATCACGGCCACATGCTCGCCACCGGCATGGACGCCAATGGCGTGATGGCCGAGCTCACGGGCCGCCGCGGCGGCTATTCCAAGGGCAAGGGCGGCTCCATGCACATGTTCAGCAAGGAGAAGCACTTTTACGGCGGCCACGGCATCGTCGGCGCGCAGGTCTCGCTGGGCACGGGTCTCGCCTTCGCCAATCACTATCGCGGCAACGACAATGTCAGCGTCACCTATTTCGGTGACGGCGCGGCCAACCAGGGTCAGGTCTATGAGAGCTTCAACATGGCGGAGCTCTGGAAGCTGCCGGTGATCTACGTCATCGAGAACAACCGCTACGCTATGGGCACCTCGGTCTCGCGCGCCTCGGCGCAGCAAGACTTCTCCAAGCGCGGCGCCTCCTTCAACATTCCCGGCAAGCAGGTCGACGGCATGGACGTCCGCGCCGTGAAGGCTGCGGGCGAGGAGGCGGCGGCCTGGTGCCGTGCCGGCAAGGGTCCCTACATCCTCGAGATGCAGACCTACCGCTATCGCGGCCACTCGATGTCCGACCCTGCAAAATATCGCACGCGCGAGGAGGTCGAGAAGATCCGCCACGACCAGGATCCGATCGAGCAGGTACGTAACCGCCTCCTGGCGGCCAAGGTCAGCGAGCAGGACCTGAAGGCGATCGACGCCGAGGTGCGCGATGTCGTCAACGCGTCCGCCGATTTCGCCCAACATGATCCCGAGCCGGATGGCGCCGAGCTCTGGACCGACGTTTACCGCTGAACGCGCGCAAGCTTTCTTTTGGAGTCGATATGCCAATTCAAGTGCTGATGCCCGCGTTGTCGCCCACCATGGAGAAGGGCAACCTCGCCAAATGGCTGAAGAAAGAGGGCGAGACGATCAAGTCCGGCGACGTCATCGCCGAGATCGAGACCGACAAGGCGACGATGGAGGTCGAGGCGACCGATGAGGGCACGCTCGGCAGGATCCTCATTCCCGAGGGCACCGCCGACGTTGCCGTCAATACGCCGATCGCGACCATCCTCGCCGATGGCGAGAGCGCCGCCGATCTCGCGAAGGCCCCAGCGCCGGCCAAGCAGGAGAAGGCTGCGGAGTCCGCGCCGCCCGCCGCCGCCAAGCCCGAGGCCCCCCAGCCCAAGGCGGCACCGTCCGCGCCGCAGCCCGTGGCCGAGCCCGATCCGGAAGTACCCGCCGGCACCGAGATGGTGACGCAGACCATCCGCGAAGCCTTGCGCGATGCCATGGCCGAAGAGATGCGCCGCGACGGCGATGTCTTCGTGATGGGCGAAGAGGTGGCCGAATATCAGGGTGCTTACAAAGTCACGCAAGGATTGCTTCAGGAGTTCGGCGCCAAGCGCGTGATCGACACGCCGATCACCGAGCACGGCTTTGCCGGTGTCGGCGTCGGTGCCGCGATGACGGGCCTCAAGCCGATCGTCGAGTTCATGACCTTCAACTTCGCCATGCAGGCGATCGATCAGATCATCAACTCCGCGGCCAAGACGCTGTACATGTCCGGCGGCCAGATGGGCTGCTCGATCGTATTCCGTGGGCCCAATGGTGCCGCTGCGCGCGTCGCCGCCCAGCACAGCCAGGATTACTCGGCCTGGTATTCGCACATTCCCGGCCTCAAGGTGGTCGCGCCGTATTCGGCCGCCGATGCCAAGGGGCTGCTCAAGGCCGCGATCCGCGATCCCAACCCGGTGATCTTCCTCGAGAACGAGGTGCTCTACGGTCACACCGGCCAAGTGCCCAAGCTCGACGATTTCGTGATTCCGATCGGCAAGGCGCGCATCGTGCGCCCCGGCGGCCACGTCACCATCATCTCCTGGTCGAACGGCATGACCTATGCGCTCAAGGCCGCCGACGAGCTCGCCAAGGATGGCATCGAGGCCGAGGTGATCGACCTACGCACGCTGCGCCCGATGGACACCGAGACCATCATCAACTCGGTCAAGAAGACCGGTCGTGCGGTGACGGTGGAGGAGGGCTGGGCTCAGAGCGGGGTCGGCGCCGAGATCGCCGCGCGCATCATGGAGAACGCCTTCGACTATCTGGACGCGCCGGTTACGCGCGTCTCGGGCAAGGACGTGCCGATGCCCTATGCCGCGAACCTGGAGAAGCTCGCGCTGCCCTCGGCAGCGGAAGTCGTCGAGGCCGCCAAAGCCGTCTGCTACAGGTAGACCATGGCGGGCCCCAAGGAGCAGCCACTGCCGCCCGACGTCATGACCCGCGAGGATGCGGTCGAGATCCTGCGTGTATTCGTGCTGGACGGTGGGCTGTCGATGGCGTTCCAGCGCGCCTTCGAGGAGCCCGACATGTGGGGCCTGCTGCTCGTCGATCTCGCGCGCCATGCCGCGCGCGCCTATGCGCGCGAGAGCGAATACACCGAGGAGGATGCCTTGAACCGGATTCTGGAGATGTTCCAGGCCGAGATCGAGCGTCCGACCGACACCGGCAGCACGACGCCACGCGGCAAAGGGCACTGACGTGGCGATCGAATCCTATCACTACGATTTCATGCTGGAGGCGATCCGCGAGGCGGAAACCTCGATCGCGCAGGGCGGCCTGCCGATCGGCGCGGTGCTGACGCGCGACAACAAGATCATCGCCCGCGGTCACAACAACCGCGTGCAGGAGAACAACGTGATCCTGCACGGCGAGATGAGCTGCCTGCGCGAAGCCGGCGCGATCACGTTTCATGACACCGTCATGTACACCACCCTGTCGCCATGCTCGATGTGCGCCGGCGCGCTGGCGCTGTTCAAGGTCAAGCTGGTGGTGATCGGGGAATCCGTCACCTTCGAGGGATCCAAGGACATCCTCGACAAGTTCGGCATCCCCTGGATCGACCTTGCTGACGACCGCTCTATCACCATGATGAAGAATTGGCGTTCCAATCCCGCCAATGAGCGTCTTTGGCAGGGCGACATCGGCAACTAAACCTGGTCTGTTCGTCTTCGCTTCCGGAGACGACGTTTTGAGAAGCTCTTCGTGAGGTCAGCATGCCCATCAACATCCTGATGCCCGCTCTTTCGCCGACGATGGAGAAGGGCAACCTCGCCAAGTGGCTGAAGAAGGAAGGCGACAAGGTCAAATCCGGCGACGTCATCGCCGAGATCGAGACCGACAAGGCGACCATGGAGGTCGAGGCGATCGACGAAGGCACGATCGCCAAGATCCTGGTGCCCGAGGGCACGCAGGACGTTCCGGTCAACGACGTGATCGCGGTGCTGGCCGGCGAGGGTGAGGATGTGAAAGCCGCGGGCGCCGCGAAGCCGACCGCCTCGGCCGCACCGCCCAAGACCGCTGAGCCACCTGCTGCCGCGCCGGCACCGGCACCTGCACCGGCCGCACCCAAGGCGGCGCCGGCTGCCGCCGCACCGGCTCCGCCGGCTGCAGCTCCCGCCGCGCAGGGCAACGGCCATGGCGGCCGCGTGTTCTCATCGCCGCTCGCGCGCCGTATCGCGAAGGAAGCCGGCATCGATGTGGCGATGGTCACGGGCACTGGCCCGCACGGCCGCGTGGTCGCGCGTGACGTCGAGCAGGCCAAGTCCGGCAAGGGCCTCAAGGCTCCCGCCGCAGCACCGTCTGGGGCGCCCTCGATCGCGCCGACCATGTCTGACAAGCAGATCCTGTCGCTGTTCGAGCCGGGCTCTTACGACATCGTCCCGCATGATGGCATGCGTCGCACCATCGCGCAGCGCCTGACCGCATCGATACAGAACGTCCCGCACTTCTATCTCACCATCGATTGCGACATCGGCAAGCTGCTCGCCGCGCGCGAGGAGATCAATGCGGCTGCTCCGAAGGACAAGGAGAAGAAGCCGCTCTACAAGATCTCGGTCAACGACTTCGTCATCAAGGCAATGGCGGTCGCACTCCAGAAGATCCCGAACTGCAACGTCAGCTGGACCGAAAGCGGAATGGTCAAGCACCACCATTCCGACGTCGGCGTTGCCGTCGCGATGCCAGGCGGCCTGATCACGCCTATCATCCGCAAGGCCGAGGCCAAGACGCTCTCGACCATCTCCAACGAGATGAAGGACTTTGCCGCGCGCGCCCGCTCGCGCAAGCTGAAGCCCGAGGAATACCAGGGCGGCACCACGGCTGTCTCCAACCTCGGCATGTACGGCATCAGTCACTTCACCGCGGTGATCAATCCGCCGCACGCGACTATCCTCGCGGTCGGCACCAGCGAAGAGCGTCCCGTCGTGCGCGGTGGCAAGATCGAGATCGCAAACATGATGAGCGTGACCCTGTCCTGCGATCACCGCGCCATTGACGGCGCGCTCGGCGCCGAGCTGATCGGCGCGTTCAAGCAGCTGATCGAAAATCCCGTCATGATGATGGTCTGACGCGGCGAATTTGCGTCGTCATTGCGAGCGAAGCGAAGCAATCCAGGACGTGACCGGCAGACTGGATTGCTCCGTCGCAAGAGCTCCTCGCAATGACGAGCCCTAACGTTCAAGCCGGTTCAACGATGGAACGAGCGTACAGCATGGCCGATACATCCTTCGACGTCATCATCATCGGCTCCGGGCCCGGCGGCTATGTTACCGCGATCCGCGCTGCTCAGCTCGGCTTCAAGACGGCGATCGTCGAGAAAGCGTATCTGGGCGGCATCTGCCTGAACTGGGGCTGTATTCCGACCAAGGCGCTGCTGCGTTCGGCCGAGATCTACCACTACATGCAGCACGCCAAGGATTACGGCCTGGCGGCGGAGAAAGTGTCTTTCGACCCGAAGGCTGTGGTGCAGCGCTCGCGCGGCGTCTCGAAACGACTCAACGACGGCGTCGGCTTCCTGATGAAGAAGAACAAGGTCAGCGTGATCTGGGGCGCGGCGTCGATCGACGCGGCCGGCAAGGTCACTGTGAGTAAATCGGACGTCGAGGCGCCGAAGGGCACGTTGGGCGAGGGGAGCTATCAGGCCAAGCACATCATCGTTGCCACCGGCGCGCGGCCGCGCGTGCTGCCCGGGCTGGAGCCGGACAAGAAGCTGGTCTGGACCTATTTCGAGGCGATGGTGCCGGAACGGATGCCGAAGTCGCTGCTGGTGGTCGGCTCCGGCGCGATCGGCATCGAGTTCGCCTCGTTCTTCCACACCATGGGCTCCGACGTCACGGTGGTCGAGGTGCTACCCCAGATCCTGCCCGTCGAGGACGCCGAGATCGCGGGCCTGGCGCGCAAGCGCCTGGAGAAGCAGGGCATCAAGATCATGTCCTCGACCAAGGTGACGAAGCTCGAGAAGAAGGCCGACAGCGTCGTCGCCACCATCGACGACGGCAAGGGCAAGCCTGTGACGACCGAGTTCGAGCGGGTGATCTCCGCTGTCGGCGTGGTCGGCAACACCGAGAATCTCGGCCTCGAAAAGCTTGGGGTGAAGACCGACCGCGGCATCATCGTGGTGGACGGCCACGGCAGGACCAACGTTCCTGGCATCTACGCCATCGGCGACGTCGCAGGTCCCCCGATGCTCGCGCACAAGGCCGAGCATGAGGGCGTGATCTGCGTCGAGGCAATCAAGGGCCTCAATCCGCATCCCATGGACAAGAACATGATCCCGGGCTGTACCTATTGCCAGCCGCAGGTCGCCTCTGTCGGCCTGACCGAAGCCAAGGCCAAGGAGAGCGGCCGCGAGATCCGCGTCGGCCGCTTCCCCTTCGTCGGCAACGGCAAGGCGATCGCGCTCGGCGAGGACCAGGGCCTCGTCAAGGTGATCTTCGACAAGAAGACCGGACAGCTTCTCGGCGCTCACATGGTCGGCGCTGAAGTTACCGAGCTGATCCAGGGCTACGTCGTCGCCATGAACCTGGAGACCACGGAAGAAGAGCTGATGCACACAGTGTTCCCGCATCCGACGCTGTCGGAGATGATGAAGGAAGCCGTGCTGGATGCTTATGGACGGGTGCTGAATATTTGAACGCTCGCCATAACGACCAAAGAGCTGTTCTCAGAATAAGAAGGAAACCACCCCATGCACGACAACGACAACCTCACCATCGAACGCCCGACCTTCGTCACGCATCTCGAATGCGCGATGGAAGGCGATCATTACGCGGCCGACCAGGTCCACAATCTCTCCAAGGCCGGCAAGCCGCTGCTGGTCCGCTACGACCTCACTGGGGTGAAGAAGGCGCTGACCAAGGACGCCTTGGCCCAGCGTCCCGCCGACATGTGGCGCTACCGCGAGCTGCTGCCGGTGCGCAAATGCAAGGATATCGTCTCACTCGGCGAAGTCACGACGCCGCTGATCCGGCTGCCGAAGCTCGGCGCCAAACTCGGCGGTGGCGAGATCATCGTGAAGGATGAGGGACGGCTGCCGACCGGCTCGTTCAAGGCGCGCGGCCTCGTGATGGCGGTGTCGATGGGCAAGGCGCTCGGCATCAAGCACATGGCGATGCCGACCAATGGCAACGCCGGCGCGGCGCTGGCGGCCTATGCGACCTCCTGCGGCATCAAGACAACGATCTTCTGCCCGGCCGATACGCCCGAGGTCAATGTCAGCGAAATCGAGCTCCAGGGCGCGACCGTCTATCGCGTCAACGGCTATATCGACGATTGCGGCAAGATCGTCGGCGAGGGGAAAGCAAAAGTCGGCTGGTTCGACACGTCGACACTGAAGGAGCCGTACCGCATCGAGGGCAAGAAGACGATGGGCCTCGAGCTTGCCGAGCAGCTCGGCTGGGACGTGCCGGACGTGATCTTCTATCCGACCGGCGGCGGCACCGGCCTGATCGGCATGTGGAAGGCGTTCGACGAGCTCGAGAAGATCGGCTTCATCGGGTCCAAGCGTCCCCGCATGGTCGCGGTGCAGGCCTCGGGCTGCGCGCCGATGGTGCGGGCCTATGATGCCGGCGCCGAGCATGCGACGCGCTGGGAGGATGCCCACACCATCGCCTCCGGCATTCGCGTGCCGCAGGCGATCGGCGATTTCCTGATCCTGCGCGCGGTGCGGCAGAGCAAGGGTTTTGCCATCGCGGTCGACGACGACAAGATCTCGTCGGCGCTGAGCGAGGTTGCGCGCGAGGAGGGGCTGCTGTTGTGCCCCGAGGGCGCCGCCACCTACGCTGCCTACAAGCAGAGCCTTGCCGATGGCCGGGTCAGCAAGACCGACCGCGTCATGCTGTTCAACTGTGCAACCGGCCTGAAATATCCATTGCCGCCGGTCACCCGCACGCTCGATCGCCACAAGCCGATCGACTACACGCAGTTCTAACGCGGCAATACGCCACGAATGATCCCTCTTCCCGTACGCGGGCAGAGGGTCAAAATGACAAAGACATCGGCTGGGGAGAGGACCATGAAGGCCGCTTGGGCTGCGCTGATTGCCATTCTCGCTGTTGCAGGCGCCGCGCGCGCTGAGGATTATCCCACGCGTCCCATCACCATCATCGTGCCATTCGCGGCCGGCGGGCCGTCGGATGCAATGGCGCGGGTGCTTGCGGAGCGCATGCGCGTATCGCTTGGCCAGCCCGTGGTGATCGAGAACGTCACCGGTGCGGGCGGCTCGATCGGCGTCGGCCGCGCCGTGCAATCACCGCCGGACGGCTACACCATCTCGTTCGGCCATCTCGGCACCCACGTCGCCAACGGTGCCGTCTACAAGCTCAAATACGACCTCGTCGCCGACCTCGAGCCGGTGGTGCTGTTGCCGAGCAATCCGATGATCGTGGTCAGCAAGAACGCGGTGCCGGCGACCTCGCTGAAGGAGCTCATTGAATGGCTGAAGTCGCGGCCATCGCCGCCCACGGCAGGCACGGCCGGCGCGGGCTCCGGCAGCCACATCGCCGGCGTCTATTTCGAGAGCGTCTCCGGCATCAAGCTGCAATACGTGCCGTATCGCGGCACAGCGCCCGCCCTCAACGATCTCATCGCCGGCCAGATCGACCTCATCGTCGACCAGACCTCCAATTCCATCAATCAGGTCCGCGCCGGCACCATCCGCGCCTACGCCATCACCGACGACAAGCGCCTGCCGTCGGCGCCGGAGATTCCGACGGCGGAGGAGGCGGGCCTGAAGGGGTTCAACATGACGCTGTGGTCAGGCATGTGGGTGCCGAAGGGCACGCCGAAGGAGGTCGTGACCAAGCTCAACGCGGCGGCCGTGGAAGCGCTGAACGATCCTGGAGTGAAGAAGCAGCTCGAAAGCCAGGGCCTGGAGATGACGCCCAAGGATCAGCTCACGCCAGAAGCGCTCGGCGCCCGCCAGAAGGCGGAGATCGCAAAATGGTGGCCGATCATCAAGGCGGCGAATATCAAGGTGGATTGAGGTGGGCTGCGCTGGTGTCAGTGTCTCGCATTCGCTGATCGCCGGACAATCGCTTCATGGTTTCGTCACCTGCTGCAGCGCCACCTCCAGGCATTTCATCAGATCCGAGGCGGCAAACGGTTTACCGAGGAAACAACTTGCCCCGGCTTTAAGCGCACGCACACGCACGCTCTCATCCGGGAAAGCGGTGATGAAGATGAACGGCGTTGCCGACCCCTGCGCGCGCATCTGCGTCAGTAGATCGATTCCAGTGACCGACGGCATCTGCACGTCCGCGATCACGCACGAGGTGTCGGTCGAATCGGTCGACCTCAAAAACTCCTCGGCGGAGGCGAATGTGTGGACGATGTATCCGCGGGATTCCAAGAGATTGTTAATCGCGGCCCGCACGTAGGGATCATCGTCAAGCACAGAAATGACCGAAGCCACTGACAATGCGTCCGCTCCTCGCCCGGGAATTACGCTTGCCGTCGTACGGCCTCGCATAAACCCGCAAGGTGGACCCGTCGGTCATCATTGGAAACTCATACTTAGGTTTGTACGTCGGGCTTGCTGGGTCGAATCCCGAGCGCCTCGCTCATCCTCACCAGGTCGGCCAGCGACTTCGCCCCCATTTTCCGCATGATCTGGCCGCGATAGATCTTGACGGTGATTTCCGCCAAACCGAGCTGGGCGGCCACTTGCTTGTTCATCAGGCCCGACGTCACCAGTGACAAGACGTCCCGCTCCCGCGAGGTCAGTGACTCGAAGCGTGATCTGACGTCCGAGACGGTCTTGTAAAGATCGCGGCGCTTGCGGTCTCGCTCGATCGCGGCCTGGACCGCGTCCAGGATTTCCTGGTCGCGAACCGGCTTGGTCAGGAAGTCGATCGCGCCGCTCTTCATGGCCCGAACAGTCATGGGAATATCGCCATGACCGGTAATGAAGATGATGGGCGTATGGATATTTGCCTTGGCAAGATCGGTTTGCAGTTCAAGGCCGCTCGTTCCGGGCAGGCGGATGTCGAGCACCAGGCAACTGGGGACTTCCGGCGGCTTGGTCTGGAGGAGTTGCGGCGCCGAGCCGAATGCTTCGACCCTGAGGCCGACCGACTCGAACAGATTGGTAAGCGCACGACGCATGGACGCGTCGTCGTCGACGATGAAGACGATTGGCTGATCGCCGTCCTCCTTGGGCGAAGGCCCCGCGCGCTCGTTCACGGTGCTTCCTCTCGATGGAGTGGCAGGGTGATCTGAAAAGTCGCGCCGCGCTCCTGGTTCGGTATGGCGGAAAGTCGCCCGCCGTGGGCCTCGATAATGGAGCGGCAGATCGACAGGCCCATGCCCATCCCGCTGGACTTCGTGGTAAAGAACGGCATGAACAGGCGGTCCATTGCCTGTTCGCAGATGCCGACGCCGCAGTCGGAGACGCTCACCAGCACCGCGCCATCGTCGTCAACCGCTGAACGGATCGCCAGCTCGCGCGGGCGGTCATCGATCCCTTCCATGGCCTCGATGCCGTTCTTGATCAGGTTGATGAGGACCTGCTGCAATTGAATTCGATCGCCAAAGATCCTGGGCAGTGCCGACGACAGTTCCATTCGAACCGACACGGCATGGCTCGCCATCTCGCGGTGAACGAGCGCGACAGCCTCGCGCACGACCACGCTGACTTCAAGCGGAGCCATCTCGATATCGGATCGCTTGGCGAGCGCCCGAACGTGACGGATGACGTCGCTGGCACGCTTGCCGTCCTCGATGATCCATTCCACGGAGCGGCGCGCCGCCTTGAGGTCGGGCGGACTGCGCTGCAGCCAGGCCAGGCAGGCGTCGGCGTTTGCGATCACGGCGGCGAGGGGCTGGTTGATTTCGTGGGCAATAGAAGCGGTCAGCTCGCCCAGCATCGTGACGCGCGTCACATGAGCGAGCTCGGCTTGCGCCTTGCGCAGCGCCTCTTCGGCGTGATCGGCCCGGATGGCCGCGGTCACGTCGGTGCAGACGCCCCGATAACCCAGAAAGGTGCCGTTGGCGTCGAAGAACGGCTTGCCGCTCGTCCGCACATAGATCGGCTGTCCGTTGCGGTCCTTGCTGCGGTAAACCAGATCGCGGAACGGGACGTGGGCATCGAGCGCCGCCCGATGTTGTCGCCATTTTTCCGGCTCGAGATCGGCATCGGGCGCAATGTCCCAACGCGTGAGCCCGATCAGGCCTGCGGGGGCGGTGACGGTATCTGAATGTTCCGATATGTGAGTGACGCGATGGTCTGGCCCCGTCTCCCAGAACCAGTCGGAGGCGGTTTCGGCATAGTCGCGAAAGCGCTGCTCGCTGTCACGAAGTCTGCGCTCTGCCTCCTTGGTCGCCGTGATGTCAGTTACTGACCCCACGAACTCCACGTGACCGCTCGCATCTCGCGTCGCCCGGGCGACCGCTCGGACGTACTTGATCGAACCGCCGGGCATCACCAGCCGGTATTCGTGATCGTAATCTTTTCCCTCGCGCGCCGCCCGGCCCGTGGTCCGCTGCACTGCGAGCCGGTCCTCCGGATGGATCCGCTGGAGCATGAAGGGGATCTCTGGCTTAGTCCCCTCGTCGCATTGGAAGATGCGATAGGTCTCCTTGGACCAGGTGATCTCGCCGGTTGCAGCCCTCCAGCCGAAACTGCCGGTGTGGCTCAATTCCTGTGCCTGGGCGAGGTAAGCTTCGCTCTGTCGCAGCGCATTCTCCGCTTCCTTGCGCTCGGTGATGTTCTCGCAGGCGACCAGCACGATCGGCCCGCCATTGGCCCGCAGCATGGTCTTGGCATTCTCGCGCACCCATAGCACCGAGCCGTCCTTGCGAACCTTCCGGATTTCCCAGGTGTGTGACTGATCAACGGTCTCGAGGCATAGCGCGACACACGCGCGTACGAAGTCGCGATCTTCCTCGAAGAACACATCCAGCACCGATCGGCCGATCAACTCCGCGGCGGTATAGCCCAGTTGCGCCGCGCCGAACGTGTTCACGTTGATCACGGTTCCGCTCGGATCGACCATGAAATACATGACCGGGTTGTGCTCGAAGACTTGCTGCCATTGCTTGACCGCCTCCAGCAGACCGGCGTCGCTGGGCTCGCTGCGCGGTTTGGGGGTGACAACTTGCCTGACGCAGCCGACGAGCAATTGCGCGGCTGACTTCCCGAACGTTCCTGCCCGGCCCGGCTTCATCGCAGACGCTCCCGGCGCTCTCTGCGTGAACATAAGTAGAGCACGTTGGCGCCGGAGGAGCAATTCCGGCCAAAGTCGGATGCCGGTTACGACGTTGGGCTTGGAATTGGCTGCTCGCCATCCTGGTCGCCTCAGCGCCGATTTTTCGCGCTCGCCGTGCAACCCGCGCATCGTGCGTGGTCTCGTTGAACGCGAGCCCGCGCGAGAGCCCCCGGGCGAGTACGGGACAAACCTAGGTATAGCTCGTCCATTCCTAGTCATGGCGACCATTTACCTCCGTACAATTGAGCGCCTGATGCCTGGCGGACTAGCCTCATGACCATCGGGAGTGTCGACCAGCCAATCGCATCGGTCGGGCGAGATCGGGTCTCAAGCGTACGGCCGAGGCCTCACGACCAAGGACGAGGCCGCTGCATTTCTCGACGCCCAGCCGCATTGCGGCAATTCATGACCCGCGTGAGGTCGAAGGGAACCAAGCAACAAGGGAGAGAACAATGTGCAATACGTCGCAACTTCCTGAGCCTCGCCTATCCGAGTCCGAACGTTGCTCTTCAATCAAGGGCTGTGCGGTGTGTGGCGGCAAGTTTGGCCTGATCCGCTACTATTCCTGGCGCACAGCGCTCTGCTCCAAGAAGTGCGTAGATCGCTTCCGCACACGCCGCGAACGCGACCGCCGGTGGCTGTTCCGGGCTCAGGTCGCGTGAGGGCTGGACTGGAGAGCTGACTTCTAATCCGGGAGCTCGTGCGTTGAACCGCTCATGCAAGCTCTTGTGCTCGATGGTTCTCCTCGGCTCCGCTGCGACGGCCCAGGCGCAGGAGACAGGAGACGGTGCCGTTCATCGCCAGCATCCGGTCCAGGACCAGGCGCTGCACGAAAAATTCTATTCGACCTGGCACATGCCGGACAATCCGAGCCTCAGTTGCTGCAGCAGCGCCGATTGCTATCCGACTGATATCAAGTACATCGACGGCCGGCTCTATGCACGGCGCAGGGAGGACGGGAGATTCATTCTGATCCCCCCGCAAAAAGTGGAGCGAAACAGGGATAATCCGGACGGCCGAAACCATCTTTGCGCTCCACCGCCCGCACTTTCTCCGTTGGACAGCGTTTACTGCTTCGCTTTGGGAGGTGCCACGTGAGATTCGCGTTCGTATTGGTGAACGGCCGGACTCCGTTCCGGAAGACCTGGTGCATGCAGTGCTGCGAGCCGATCAGCAGCAGCTATCTCCGCGAGATTCGGACAGGTCTGCCTTACTGCGATTATCAGTGCTACGAGATGTTGTGCGAGGCGCTCGCCAAAGATCGCGTGAGGACGGCTTCATGAAATTCGTGGTGGTCAATCACGATCCCCCGTTGCCCGCCGTCACGTGCAGCACATGCTCGCGGTCAATCCGCTCCGGCTATGTCCGGCATGTGCGGACGCAGCGTCGTTACTGTGACTACGATTGCTACCGCCGCGGCGAACTCGTCACGTTGTTCATGCGATGGCCGATGCCCGGGTGGACAGAACCGGCCGCCGAGAACGTCGAGTTCGCTGGAAACATGATCGAGACGTTGGCGGTCCTGAGTGCCGTCTCGTGCTGGAGCTGCACGATACACGCCTGGACCTTCGCAAGAGCCTTGACCGGCGCATATTTGGACGGTCGCGATCTGATCACGATGGAAGGAGGTGACACCTAGCTGCGCGACTGCACGCGCGTGGAAGCCGCAGCACCGGAACCTTGCAGGCGCCGCGTTCAGCCCCGGGCGGCGTTGACTAGGGAGCAGGTGCCGCGGCCGCCACGGGTGCCGTTGCGCCAGCCTCGTGCGTGACGACGCGCTGGTCGCTCTTGCCGGCGATCATGCCGCTGTCTTCGAACCGTGCGCGGTAGACCAGCACGTTCTCGATCACGCGCTGGACGTAGTTGCGCGTCTCCGACAGCGGGATGCGCTCGACCCAGTCGACCGGATCGACCTTGGGGTCTCTGGGATCGCCACGCGCCTGCACCCATTCGCGCACGCGACCGCGGCCGGCATTGTAGCCGGCGAAGGTCATGATCTGGTTGCCGCGATATTCCGAGAACAGCGCGCTGAGCTCGGCCGCGCCCATCTGCGTGTTGTAGACGGGATCGGTGACCATCCTGTTCCAGTCATAGGTCAGGCCGAAGCGTTTGGCGGTGTCGCGGCCCGCTTCCGGCGTCACCTGCATCAGCCCGACTGCATTGGCCGGCGACTTGTCGCGCTGGTCGAACGAGCTTTCGGTGCGCGCCACCGAATAGATCACGCTGGTCTCGATCGCGGGCGCGACTTGCTTGTGCTCGGGAATGCCGATGGTGGGGAAGGCATAGTGGTCGAGCGCAAGCCCGCGTGCCAGCGCCGATTTGCCGATCTCCAGCATCACGCGCGCATCGTTGCGCCGGCCCGCGAGCTCGGCCAGGGCTTCGAGCGCCGCGACGTCGGTGCTCTCCTTGGCAAAATCCTCGGCATAATAGAACACCACGTCGCGCTCGCCGATATCGTAGAGCATGTTGGCGGCGCGCACGCGTTCGTCCGCCAATTGCGTGTCGGCAGCGGGCAGCACCGGGGAGGGCGCACGTAGCTCGATCCGGTCGAGGCCAAGCTTTGCGCGGGCGAGCTGGCCGTAATAGGCGGTCTGATAGCGCGCCGCCGCCTTGTAGCTCATGCGGGCGTCGACGGTGGCGCCCATCGCTTCGGCGGCGCGGCCGCGCCAGTAATGGGCGCGCGACAGCGCAATGGGATTGGCCGAGCCTTCGTCGATCGCGGCGAAGTGCACCATCGCCGTCTTGGGATCGTCGAGATAGCGCAGCGCGATCCAGCCGCACATGAAATGGTAGTCGACGCGGTAGACCTCCTTTTCCGGCACCGCGGCCGTGCGCACCACGTCGTAGGCGGTCTTGAACTTGCCCTGGTCGAGCAGCTTGCGTGCCAGCAGGCGGCGCTCGCGCCACCAGGCATCGGTGTCCTGCGCCGCCATCGTGTCGGGCAGGGCGGCGAGGATCACCTCGGCTGCGTCGTCGATGCGGTCGTTCTGAAGATGCCACTGGGCGCGGCACAGTACATAGCCGAGATCGCGCCGCGCCTCGGTCGAGACGTCCTCGAGATAGTCCTTGGCCTTGCTCGCCTTGCCGGTGACGGCGGCGCAGGCCTTTACGATCGCGAGCGCATCCTCGCCGAGACGTTTGGCTGCGCGTCTTGCGCCTGCGTAGTCCTTGGCGCCGAGACGCTTGTCCATGCGCGCGCGGTGATCGTCGGCGGATAGAAGGTCGTGGAACGCCGCGTAGGAGTCTTCTTCGCTCCGCTCGGACAATTCATCCGTGCGCCAGGCCTCGCGCACGAGACGCGCGGCCCTGTCGGTCTCGCCTTCAGTGAGCAGCACGCGGGCCAGCGCGAACCTGCCCTTGGCACTGGTCGGCCGGTCCATGGTGAATTTGTGCACGATGGCCGCCTCGCTCTTCTCCTGCCACAGCCGCGCCTCGGCGCGCCGGCGCAGCAGAGCGCTGCTGGGCCAGTCCGGATTGGCGGCGAGGAAGGCGGCGTAGCGCTTGAAATTCGCCGTGCTCTCGGAATGGCGCAGCATGAACCAGTCCACAAGCTTCTGTCCGGCGGGGTCAGTGATGCGGTCGCGTGCGGCGCCCGCATCCTCGGTCTTGCCCTTGCGCGCGAAGTCGATTGCATCCCTCAGCGCGGCGAGATCGCCGGTCAGCGGCGGCGGCGCCGGCTTGTCCGAGGGTACCTCGACCGTCTTCTTCGACTTGCGCTTGGCTTCGGCGTGCTTACCGTGCCGCGCTTTGGCGGCCGAGGCATGGCGCTGCTTGCCGGCCTTCGCCTCATTCGTCTTCTTCGGCGCAGATGATTTATGACTGCTCTTCGCCGCCAACGCGGTAGGAAGAAGGGCGATCGCGGCTACGGCAACGACACACGCGAGCGAGCGTAGGCACTGGTTCATTCGATGGCCCCCCTGCGAAACCATTACAAACCAAGGTCCGCGACGACATGCGGTTTGAGAATCAAAAAACAACACCAAAACGATGTCATGACATCGTTTCGCATTTCTCACGCTCCCGCAACAATGCGGCAAAATACGGATGGGAACTCGGGAAGTTCCGAAATGGTGGTGGGACAGCGCCACTAAACCCTTGTTAGTGGGCTCGTGCAAGGGTTGTGCAGGTTCAGGACGGCCGGGCCCGCCAGATTGTGCGTGTCCCTACGACCAATTCCGGTATATTGAGTTCCATCGTTCATCCTTTCAGCCTTTGCCCTGCACCTATGCCGATTTTCAACCAGTCGATCCGGCGCAAGATCGTCGGGGTCGCCCTCGGATTGATCGTTCTCATGTTGATCACCTCGATCCTGTCGATGGTGATGTCGAGCCAGGTCGGCGTGCTCTTGGACGAGCTGACCAACCGTTACATCCCGGCCTATGGGCATCTGGCGCGCGCCAACGTCCGTTCGCTGGAACGGGCGTTGGCACTGCGGCGCATGGTCATGACCAAGATGCAGTCGCCCTCAGACGAGGAGGCCTATGCGGCGCGCCTGCGCGAGTTCGGTCAAACCGACCGCAAGATCGAGGAGGAAGCCGAGAGCGCACGCAAGCTCATCAACGCCATCATCGACGATCCCAGGACGCCGTCCGACTATGCCGCGCTGGCGCGGATCGAGCTCCGCATCGAGACCGCCGTCACTGAGTTGCGCCGCGATCTTGACGAGGACCACGGAAAGCTGGTCAAGCAGGTCGATGCCAGGCAGATGGCGGAGGCCCGCGGTACGCTGGAGCACATCGATGCGCTGCGCGACCAGTTCAACCAGAAGATCGATGCGATCCGCACCGACATGCTGGCGCAGGTTTTCTTCAGCACGTCGCAGGTGATCAGCCGCCAGCGCCAGACGATCATCGTGTCGGGCGTCGTGACGTTACTCGCAGCGATCGTCGGATTTGCCTTTGCGCTGCTCGTGAGTAGCGGCATCACGCGCCCGGTGCGACTGCTGCTCGCTGGCACCCGCGAGGTCGAGGCGGGTCGGTTCGACAAGCCGATCACCGTTTCCACGCAGGACGAGATCGGCGAGCTTGCCGCGGCCTTCAACCGCATGATCGAGCAGTTGCGCCACAACGAACGCATCCGCGAGACCTTCGGGCGCTATATCGACCCCAAGGTGGTGCAGGGCCTGATTGACCGGCCGGAGGTCGCCATCGAGGGCCAGCGTCGGGTCATGACCATCATGTTCTGCGACATGAGCGGCTTCACCTCGATGAGCGAAGGCATGACGCCGCGCGGTCTCGTCAAGGTGATGAACCACTATTTCACGGTGATGTCCGGCCACATCCGCAGCAATCGCGGCATCATCGACAAATATATCGGCGACGCCATCATGTCCTATTGGGGGCCGCCCTTCATCGAGGAAGACGAGCAGGCGATGCTCGCCGGCCTTGCCGCCATCGAGATGGCCGATCAGGTGCCCGCGCTCCAGAAGCAGCTGCCGGATCTGCTCGGCATCCGCGCCATGCCGGCGCCCTGCGATCTGCGCATCGGCATCGCCACCGGCGAGGTCCTGACCGGCAGCATCGGCTCCGAGCTGATGATGAGCTTTACCGTGATGGGCGACGCCGTGAACCTCGCCTCGCGGCTGGAGGCCGCCAACAAGACGTATGGGACCCGTATCCTGATCTCGCAGGCAACGGCAGAGGCGATCGGCGCGCGCCTCGAGCTGCGCGAGATCGATCGCCTCGCGGTGGCGGGCCAGAGCGCACCGCAGGCCGTTTTCGAGGTGATGGGCAGGGCCAACGCACTCACCGATGCGCAAGCGAGCCTGCGCACGCACTATGCCGAAGGTCTCTCCGCCTATCGCGCCCGGCGCTTCGACGACGCCCGCGCCGCCTTCAACGCCGCGCTCGAAGCGGTCCCGGGCGACGGTCCCTCGCGCACGCTGCTCGGCCGCATCGCGCAGTTCGAGGTCAACCCGCCCGACGGCGGGTGGGATGGCGCCTGGCGGCTGGAGCAGAAATAGGCGTGCCTGCCGTCCTTCCACGGACTGGAAAAAACGATTCTAGTTCATAACGATGTTCGCCATGACCTATTTCCCGGGCTTAGGCTTGATGTCCTTGAGGCGTCTGATGGGGACACGCCGATGACACATCTTGAGGACAGGCTCGAACGGTTCGAGACGCTCACCGCCGAATGCGAGCTGATCGCCAAGCTCGCGACCGACAGCGCCAAGCGCGAGTTCTATCTGAATCTCGGAGAACAGTACCGCCAGCTGGCGGTGGATACGCGGCAGGCGATCGCGACCAGGGCCGCGGCCTGAGGGCGGCTGCAATCCGTTCTTAACATTTGGCGCGCATTCTCGCAGCAAGCGGACGTCGCTGATCGGCGACGGCTCGTGTTGGGAAGGCTGGGATCCGTTGCAATGCAGCGCGCCCCGCGAGTGTCACTTGCCATGTTCGACGGGCAATCCCATGCGCCTCGTTGCAGTGATCATAGTCGCGCTCATGATGGCAGCCTGCAATCAGGAGCAGGATATCACCGGCTCGGCCTCGACCTGCCCGATGCGAAACTACAGCAGCTACAATCCCCGCGACATGAACCAGTGCGTCAGCGCCTGCAAAGCGTGCGATCGCGGCACGACGGTGACCTGCACGACCTCCTGCACCCTTAAGGGGGCGCACTGATCCAAAGTCGCTGACCCGCCAAGGCCGGCGGTGCCTAGGCACCGGAACGATTCACATGGATTAATCATTGAGAAGCGGGCAGGACGCGGAGTTCAATGGAATGGGTATGCTCGATCCCGGCCGGTTCCTGGTGTCGTGCTCGCATTGCGACGCTTGGCCGATGGCTGCCAACGTCAAACGTTCAAGCTGGTCGGCGTCCCCGCACGAAGTCCGCTTCGTGTGCCCGCGCTGCCGCCGCGAGGAGACCGCGATCGTCTCCGCCTCCGGCGAACTGACGCCGATCAAGCGCATCGATGTTCCGCCACGCGACGTCGCTGTTGCGTGGGCGCAAGCCCAGCGTCCGCGCGGGCGGACGTAAGTCGCCACGCACTCGCAGCTTGATCTCCGATTTGGAACCGGGGCCACCGCCGGAGCGTTTCTGGGCCAACATCAACCCATCAAGGCCGGGCGAATGATCAGCGAGCACTTCGACACCCGCACACGGATCAACATGAAATTGGCGTTGGACCGGATCTGCCGCGGTCGCCCCGATGGCGAGGACTATGGCTTCCGGAGGTCGGTCGCTGAAAACATCGTCCGGTGCGCGCTTATGGGCCGAACCGGAATCGGCCAGCTCGTCGACGCCGGCGAACGGGCCGTGGTCCGGACCCGCTCCGAGAGAACGCCAGCCTGATCGTGCTGGCTTGCGTAAATCGTAAATCATCGCCAGACGTGGTAAGACGACCGTCTGGAGATCACCATGGCTCTCATCCTGCCATCTCATAACGACCGTTTCCGGCTTCACCCCGTCGCGCCGCGCCTTGCGCGGATGTTCTGTTTTGCGCTGTTGACGGTGTCAGGCGCGCTCGCAAGCTTCGTGCTCGCCTGCGCCACGCCGTTTGCGGCCTTCGCGGTTGTTGCGGCCGCGATGCTGCCGCTGCGGCCGGCACTGCTCGTCGTTACCGGCGTCTGGCTCGTGAACCAGGCCGTCGGCTTCGGCGCGCTGCATTACCCCATCGACGGCAGCACCATCGCTTGGGGTTTTGCGACCGGCGCGGCTGCGCTGCTGGCGACCGCCGTTTCGTCCGCCGTGCTGCGTACGCTGCCGCAGGGCCGCACGCCGCTGGCGCTGGCCGTCACGCTTGTTGCCGCCTATGCGGCCTATGAGCTCGCGCTGCTCGCCGCGACGCCGGCTCTCGGCGGAGAGGGCGCCTTCACCGCTGCCATCGTGACGCGCATTGGGCTCACCAGTGCCGTGTGGCTCGCCGGCCTCGTCGCCGTCTGCGAGATCGTCCGTCTGGTCGATCCGTTAATCCGCCCGCTTCGGAATGCCTGAGCACATCCCGACGGGCAAAACACCTGGCAATTTCGGCCTGCCTGGTGTCAAGCGGCGCGTTCAAAAATATTCCGCTTTACCGAAATTCGGAAATAGCGTATGTACCGCCCGTCCCGGCTCATCCGAGAGGGGCGATCATGTGTCGTGATGATCGCGGAGCCGGGCTTGCGGTGGACGCGGCAGCGTCGGGCGCGAAAGGCCAAGGGCAGGGCGGATTGCTCTCCGTGAGCCCTTAAGCTTCGCGCAGACGGACGGCGCTGTCAGGTTCGTCGCGCCAGCATGTCGATGGCAAGGTGCACAACGCCGTCGAACCCTGTGGCGCAGGCGAGCCGCGCGTACGGCAAAACCGTGTGGTCCTGGCCGTCGTTGCTACGGTCAAGCTCTTGCGGATGCGGCATTGGCGCCAACCGGCGCGGTGTCCGTGACTTCCACGAGGGCGAGGGAGGCCAGAACGAATTCGGCTCCCGGGAGAGCGCGGCATAAGCCGTCAAACCACTGCGCAGGGAAGGCCGTGTGTTGGGCTTCACCTGTATGCCGCTGTGCAGTTTTTCCTGCGTGTGCCTTTCGCACAGCGGACCGTGGGTGCCAGGTCAGCACCCGGCCTTCCCTGCGCCCTTTCGGCTTTGAGGGTGGAGCGACGAAGCAAAGCTCGGGCGAAACGCGCCGCGAGGATGCGAAGGCGTGTGTGCGCGTTGAAATGCACGTCGGAGAGTTACGATATCCCCTCCCAATCATCATTGCGATGCGCCGACGGCGGTGTGACCACATGATCAGGCAAAGCGGGTCCCCGAGTCAGTGCAGCCGCGCTGCCTGTCACCACTAAATCCGGGCGCGGTTCTTCGCTCCCTAAGTTTGAGATTGGGCCTCGCCGCGAGGTATCACTGTAGGCTTATCCGTGTCTTCCGAGCCACGATTGTGCTATCCGCGCAACACTCCTCCGGATTTAACTTTGATCACCGACCGTTCGCCTCGCCGCCGCTTTTTAGCCACACCCGAACATGAATAAAATCACTCTAATGTTTTAAGGTAGCGGGCAGTCTTCGACGGCGACGGGAAATCCCAAGGTCGATTCAAATCTTGGCTCTGATTTTTCGGGTCTGAAAAGGTTGACCGGGGAAACTGGTTTGCAATGCGCGCGAAGATCGACAAGCAGAAGCTGCCGAGCCGTCATGTGACGGAAGGCCCTGCGCGCGCGCCTCATCGCTCCTACTTCTACGCGATGGGTCTGACTACCGAGCAGATCCACCAGCCTTTCGTCGGCGTCGCCTCGTGCTGGAACGAGGCTGCGCCCTGCAATATCGCTTTGATGCGTCAGGCACAGGCGGTGAAGAAAGGGGTCGCATCCGCCGGCGGCACTCCGCGCGAATTCTGCACCATCACCGTCACCGACGGCATCGCCATGGGCCATGACGGCATGCGCTCCTCGCTGCCGTCGCGCGAATGCATCGCCGACTCGGTCGAGCTGACGGTTCGCGGTCACGCCTATGATGCGCTCGTCGGCCTCGCCGGCTGCGACAAGTCGCTGCCGGGCATGATGATGGCCATGGTCCGCCTCAACGTGCCGTCGATTTTCATTTACGGCGGCTCGATCCTGCCCGGCAATTTCCGCGGCCAGCAGGTCACGGTGCAGGACATGTTCGAGGCGGTCGGCAAGCATTCGGTCGGCGCCATGTCGGACGAGGACCTCGACGAGATCGAGCGCGTGGCCTGTCCCTCGGCGGGTGCCTGCGGCGCGCAGTTCACCGCCAACACCATGGCGACCGTCTCCGAGGCGATCGGCCTTGCGCTGCCATATTCGGCCGGTGCGCCGGCACCTTATGAAATCCGCGACGCCTTCTGCATGACCGCGGGCGAGAAGGTGATGGACCTGATCGCGTCCAACATCCGGCCGCGCGACATCGTCACCCGCAAGGCGCTGGAGAATGCGGCCGCCGTGGTCGCCGCGTCCGGCGGCTCGACCAATGCTGCGCTGCACCTACCGGCGATCGCGCACGAGGCAGGCATCAAGTTCGACTTGTTCGACGTCGCCGAAATCTTCAAAAAGACACCATATGTCGCGGATTTGAAGCCGGGCGGCCGTTATGTCGCCAAAGACATGTTTGAAGTTGGTGGCATCCCGCTTCTGATGAAGACGCTGCTCGACAACGGATTTCTTCACGGTGATTGCCTCACCGTCACCGGTCGAACGATCGCCGAAAACCTCAAGAGCGTGAAATGGAATCCGCACCAGGACGTGGTGCACCCGGCAGACAAACCCATCACCGTCACGGGCGGTGTGGTCGGTCTGAAGGGCAATTTGGCGCCAGAAGGTGCGATCGTGAAAGTCGCGGGAATGTCCAACCTCAGGTTCACCGGTCCGGCCAGGTGCTTCGACCGTGAGGAGGATGCTTTCGAAGCGGTCCAGAAGCGCACCTATCGCGAAGGCGAAGTCATCGTGATCCGCTACGAGGGGCCGAAGGGCGGTCCCGGCATGCGGGAAATGCTCCAGACCACCGCAGCGCTGACCGGCCAGGGCATGGGCGGCAAGATCGCGCTCATCACCGACGGCCGCTTCTCCGGCGCGACCCGTGGCTTCTGCATCGGTCACGTCGGGCCCGAGGCCGCGATTGGCGGCCCGATCGGGCTGCTCGAGGACGGCGACATCATCGAGATCGACGCCGTCGCCGGTACCCTTAACGTAAAATTGAGCGACCAGGAACTCGCCCAGCGCAAGACCAAATGGGCACCTCGCGCGACTAACCACACGTCGGGTGCGCTCTGGAAGTATGCTCAGCAGGTTGGACCAGCGCTCGGGGGGGCGGTGACCCATCCGGGCGGCGCGCACGAGAAACAGTGCTATGCGGACATCTAGGCGTGCCATAGTTGCGTTTGTGTTGGGGGCTATAGCGCTGGCCGCGCCGGCGCTCGCCTTCGACGGTGCGCCGGTGAACAAGGACGCGACCATCCCGGTCGTGACCACCTTGCCGGGCGCTGCGAATACGGTTCGCACCCGAATTCCGCCGGCGGTCGTAACCCAGGAAACCTCGCTCAGCGCTCTGCAATATGCCGCCGAGGGCGGCCATCCCATCGCGCAGTGGAAGCTCGGCCGCATGTACGCCAATGGCGACGGCGTCGCCCAGGACGATCTACGCGCCTTCGAATATTTCAGCCGCATCGCCAATGCGCATGCCGAGGACAGCCCGTCGGCGCCTCAGGCGCAGATCGTGGCCAACGCCTTCGTCGCGCTCGGCCGCTACTATCTCAGCGGCATCCCGAACTCGAAGATCAAGTCGGATCCGGAGCGGGCGCGGGAGATGTTCTCCTATGCCGCGTCTTATTTCGGCAACGCGGACGCGCAGTATGATCTGGCCCGCCTGTACCTGAAGACGCCGGACGCCTCGCGCGAGGATTTCCGCTACGGCGCGCGCTGGCTCGGCCTCGCCGCACAAAAGGGCCAGCATCAGGCCCAGGCCCTGCTTGGCCAGATGCTGTTCAACGGCGACCGCCTGCCGCGGCAGGCCGCGCGCGGCCTGATGTGGCTGACGCTGGCGCGTGACAGCGCCGGGGCCGAGGAGACCTGGATCAAGGAAAGCTACAACCGCGCCTTCGCCAAGGCCTCCGACGACGACCGTGCCATGTGCCTGCAAATGCTGGAGCAGTGGGTGCAGGGCCGCCGGGAATGATCTGCAGAGGCGGCCTTAAGCCGCCTCGAGATCGAGATCCGCCCATACCGGCACGTGGTCCGACGGCTTCTCCCAACCGCGCACATAGCTGTCGATGCCGACATTGGTGAGCCGGTCGCTGGCCTGCGGCGACAGCAGGAGATGGTCGATGCGCAGGCCCTGGTTCTTCTGCCAGGCCCCGGCCTGGTAGTCCCAGAAGGTGTAAAGCCCGGGCTCATCCGTGACCGCCCGCAAGGCATCGGTCAGACCGAGCCCGAGCAGGGACTGAAAGCTCTCCCGCGTCTCGGACTTGAACAGGGCATCCTCGGTCCAGGCGGCGGGGTTGTGGACATCGCGGGCATGCGGGATGACGTTGAAGTCGCCCGCGAGGATCAGCGGGACCTCCTCCTTGAGGCGTTCCTTCGAATATTCAAGAAGCCGCGACATCCATTTGAGCTTATAGGGATATTTGTCGGTGCCGACCGGATTGCCGTTGGGCAGATAGAGGCAGGCGATGCGCAAGACCCCCTGCTTGAGCGTTACCACGCCTTCGAGAAAGCGGGCATGCGCATCCTCGTCATCGCCGGCGAGTCCCGATTTGGTCTCGTCGAACCGGAGCTTGGAGAGCAGGGCGACGCCATTGAAGGTCTTCTGCCCATGCGTGACCACGTTGTAGCCGAGCGCCTCGATCTCCAGCCGGGGGAAGGCCTCATCGACGCACTTGATCTCCTGGAGGCAGACGATGTCCGGCTGGCACTCCTTCAGCCAAGTCAGCAGCAGGTCGATCCGCTGCCGGACCGAGTTCACGTTCCAGGTGGCTACTCTGATGGGCATTGGGAGGGGCTCCAGGCGGGGCCACCGTTAGAACAAAATGCAAACGCGCCCGTCAAGGCGGCCGCAGAATCTCCCACAAAATTAACCCGGCTTAAGCGCGCGCCGGGTCATTGATGCCGAAAAGGTGCCTCGGATGGGATCGCCGGACAAATCCATGACGCGAACTGAGCCGCGGGACGGCGTGATCGGCGCGTTGCTGTATTGGCTCGGCGGCTTTGAGATCGAGGATGGTCTGACCGCAGATCTCAGCGAGCGCGAGCTGCGGCGCATCCGCGCCAAGCAGATCGAGGCGGTGACGCGGCTGATCCCGGTGACAATGGCCGTCACCATGCTCAACGTCGCCATCGTGCTGATCCTGTTCTGGGGCAGGGGCTGGAACGACTTCCTCGCGATCTGGGGTATGACGCTCGCCGCCACCGCCTCGCTCGCCGTCCGTTCGTGGCGGCGGTCGCATCGAAATCCGCGGGAGGCCTCGCCGCGTGCCGCGCGGCAGGCGTTCTTCCTCGCCGCGATCTGGGGCATGCTGCCGCTGGCGCTGTTCAGCCGCATCGAGCCAACCAGCCAACTCATCCTGGCCTGCCTGATGGTCGGCATGATGTCGGGCGGCGCGTTCACGCTATCGACCTTCCCCCGTGCCGGCCTCGTCTATCTCGCCACCATGACGATCGCCTGCGCCGGTGCGATGCTGCTGTGCGGTGACGGGCCGTATCTGGTGACGGCGGTGTTCCTGCTGCTGTTCGCATTCTTCATGGCGCGCAACATCGTCTCCCACGGCAACCTCTTCCTCGGCAATCTCAAGGCTCAGCTCGAGCTTGAGCGGCAGACCGAGATCATTTCGCTGCTGCTGAAGGACTTTCAGGAGAACGCCAGCGACTGGCTGTGGCAGACCGATGCGGAAGGGCATCTCGTCGACGTGCCCCAGCGCTTCGTTGACGTGGCGCAGCTGCCGCTTCCGCTCCTGAAGGGATCGCACTTCGCCGACGTGCTCGACATGCTCTGCCCCGAGGACAAGAGCGCGGCCTACAACATCATCGGCCTGATGGAGCAGGCCGAGCCGCTGCATGAGATGAATATCAAGGTCGTCGCCGGCGGCGAGGCGCGGTTGTGGTCGCTGACGGCGAAGCCCGCCCACGATCGCGACGGCCAGTTCCTCGGCTATCGCGGCTTCGGCCGCGACGTGACCGACCGCTGGCGCGCGGAGAAGGCCGAAGCCGAGAGCCGCGCCAAGTCCGACTTCCTGGCGGTGATGAGCCACGAGATCCGCACGCCCATGAACGGCGTGCTCGGGCTTGCCAGCATGCTGCTGGAGACAAAGCTCGATCCGGAGCAGCACGAGGCCGTCACCACGATTCGCGAGTCCGGTGACAATCTCCAGCGCATCCTCAACGACATCCTCGATCTGTCCAAGCTCGAGGCCGGCCGCTTCGCGTTGGAAGCGATCGACTTTGCGCCGCGGGCGCTGGTCGAGACCGCCGCGACCGTGGCGCGCGCGAGCGCCAAGAGCAAGGGGCTTGCAGTCAAGGTCGAACTCGATCCGAACCTGCCGCCGACACTGCGCGGCGACGCCGCGCGCATCCGCCAGGTGCTGCTCAACCTCGTATCCAATGCGGTGAAGTTCACCGACGAAGGCGAGGTGAGGGTTTCGGTCACCTGCCAGGCGCGGCGCGATCTCCTGGCGACGGTCGAATGGGCGGTGACCGATAGCGGCATCGGCATCGCCCCCGATAAGCTCGGGCAGCTCTTCAGCGACTTCGCCCAGGCGGACGCATCGATCAGCCGCCGTTTCGGCGGCACCGGCCTTGGCCTTGCGATTTCCCGGCGCATCATCGAACAGATGGGCGGCACGATCGGCGTCACCTCGATGCCGGGCGAGGGCTCGACTTTCCGCTTCACCCTGGTGTTGCCCTGGAGCCAGGCGGAGACGTCCGACCACGATACCGGCCGCGATGACGCCGACGAGCTCAAGGCTCGCATCGCCGGGCTCGACCGGCCGCTGAAGGTGCTGGTCGCCGAGGACGACGCCGTCAACCGCATGGTCGTGAGCAAAATGCTCGGCGGATTCGATGTTGAGCTACGCGTCGTCACGGACGGCGTCGACGCCGTCGCGGCAGCCGCTGAAGGCGACTACGATGTCGTGCTGATGGACGTGCGCATGCCCGACATGGACGGACTTGCCGCAACCCGCGCGATCCGTGCGCAAGGCGGGCGCTTCGAAGCCCTGCCGATCATCGCGCTCACCGCCAACGCCTTCGCCGAGGACGTCAGAATCTGCCGCGAGGCCGGCATGTCGGACTTTCTGCCCAAGCCGCTGCGCAAGCCTGCGCTGGTCGCGGCCCTGCTACGTGCGCTGGACGGCCACGTCATGTCGGAGGATGCGCCGCTTCAGCCGGAGCTGATGCCGATCGAGGTGGAGTGGACGGACGAGGAAAGGCAGATCACCGGCGCGTAGGCGCTCAGATCGAAAAGCTGGTCCCGCAGCCGCACGAGGCAGTCGCGTTCGGATTGTTGACTCGGAACGAGGCGCCGATCAGATCGTCGACGAAATCGACCTGCGATCCCGCCAGAAACGGCTGCGAGGCCGAATCGACCAGCACCACGGCATTGTCCTGCTCGATCACGAGATCGTCATCGGTGCGGGCACGGTCGATGTCAAACTTGTACTGGAAACCCGAGCAGCCGCCGCCCTCGACGGAGATGCGCAGCATCGCGCCTGACCCTTCGCCCTTGAGGATCTCCCCAATCCGGCGTGCGGCCCGGTCGCTGATGGTCACGGCAGTCGTCATCGTTCGTCTCCAATAGTCCCGCGGTCATACCAAGTTCATTGCCCAATTCATTTGGTATCCCACGTCCGACATAGTTAAGTGCCACCATACGCAGAATCAAATGGATAGGGACTAAATTCGCCGTGTCCGTCGGAATGGCTGCCCCCCGCGCGCCCTTTGCCTGCGACCCCGAGCGCAGCCGCGGCCGGCTGGTCGCGGAGCCCCCGAGCCGGACCCGTAGCCCGTTCCGACGCGATTGCGACCGCGTGATCCATTCCACCGCGTTCCGACGCCTGAAGTACAAGACCCAGGTGTTCGTGTTCCACGAGGGCGACCACTACCGCACCCGGCTGACCCATTCGCTCGAGGTGGCCCAGATCGCCCGTGCGCTGGCCCGGCAGCTCGGGCTGGACGAGGATCTCACCGAAACCTTGGCGCTTGCCCATGATCTTGGCCATCCACCGTTCGGCCATGCCGGCGAGCGGGCACTGGACGCCTGCCTGAAGGAGTTTGGCGGCTTCGACCACAACGCCCAGACCCTCCGCGTCGTCGCCGCGCTGGAGCACCGCTATCCCGAGTTCGATGGGCTGAACCTGACCTGGGAAGCACTGGAGGGCATCGTCAAGCACAACGGCCCGTTGACCGATCGCAGCGGCGCGCCGAGTGGACGCTATCGCGAGCATGGCGTTCCCGTCGGCATCGCCGACTATATCAAGACGCATGATCTCGAATTGTGGAGCTTCGCCTCGCTCGAGGCGCAGGTCGCCGCGATCGCCGACGACATTGCCTATGACGCTCACGACATCGATGACGGTCTGCGCGCCGGCCTGTTCCAGCTCGACGATCTCAAGCTGATGCCGCTGACGGCGGAGATCATCGCCGAGACCTCGGCGCATTATCCCGATCTCGAAGATGTCAGGCGCGGCGCCGAGCTGGTGCGCGAGCTGATCTCGCATCTGATCGGTGCGGTGTTCGCCGAGACACAGAAGAACCTTGCGGCGGTCAAGCCGCAATCGGCGCAGGACGTGCGCCAACAGAGCCGGGCGCTGATCGCGTTCCCCGCCGAGGTCGCCGAGGAGGAGGCCGCCATCAAGACCTTCCTCTACCAGCACATGTACCGCCACAAGCGGGTGATGCGGGTGATGGCGGAGGCGGAGCAGATCCTGTTCGACCTGTTCGCAAAGTACCTGAAGGTGCCGGCCGAGCTGCCGCCGGAATGGCTGCTGGGGGCGGAGGCAGACAATGAGGGCGACCGCGCCCGCCGGATCGGCAATTTCATTGCCGGAATGACCGACCGTTTCGCCCTGACCGAGCACCAACGGCTCTTTGACTCGACCCCGGATTTGCGTTAGGCGGCGGCCATGCCCGACACGTCCTCATCCCTGCACCTGTTCGCCGACGTGCTCGCGCGCGTGCACGCCGCCTGCCGTACGCTGGCCGTGGACGCCAACTGGCCTGAGGGCATCGACTTCTCGCGCGTGGTGGTTGAGCCGCCGCGCGATGCTTCCCATGGCGACATGGCGACCAACGCCGCGATGGTGCTGGCGAAAGAGGCAAAGGCAAAGCCGCGCGATCTTGCCGAGCAGATCGCCGAGCGGCTGCGCACGGATGCGCTGATCGCCAAGGTCGACGTCGCTGGCCCTGGTTTCATCAACCTGACGCTGAAGCCCGCCGCCTGGGCCGAGGCGCTGCGCACGGTGCTGCGCGAGGGCGTCGATTACGGCCGCGTCCGCGGCGGCTCCAAGGTCAACGTCGAATATGTCTCGGCCAATCCGACCGGACCGATGCATGTCGGCCATTGCCGCGGCGCCGTGTTCGGCGACGCCCTGGCGAGCCTGCTACAGTTCGCAGGCCACGACGTCACGCGTGAATATTACATCAACGACGCCGGCGCCCAGGTCGACGTGCTCGCACGCTCCGCGTTCCTGAGATATCGCGAGGCGCTCGGCGAGGACATCGGTGCGATTCCGGAAGGACTCTATCCCGGTGACTATCTGAAGCCGGTCGGCGCGGCGCTGGCGAAGGAGCATGGCGGCAAGCTCCGCGGAATGAGCGAGGCGGAGTGGCTGCCGACGGTGCGTGCCAAGGCGATCGCGATGATGATGGAGGAGATCAAGGACGATCTCGCCGCGCTCAACATCCGCCACGACGTGTTCTTCTCGGAGCGCTCGCTGATCGAGAACGGCAACAACCAGGTTGCCAAAACCATCGATTTCCTGCGCGCCAAGGGCAACATCTACGAGGGACGCCTGCCGCCGCCGAAGGGCGCGCCGGTCGAGGATTGGGAAGACCGCGAGCAGTTGCTGTTCAAGGCGACTGCCTACGGCGACGACGTCGATCGGCCGCTGATCAAGTCGGACAATTCCTACACCTACTTCGCCTCCGACATCGCCTACCACAAGAACAAGTTCGACCGTGGTTTTGCGGAGATGATCGACGTCTGGGGCGCCGACCATGGCGGCTACATCAAACGGATGCAGGCGGCGGTGAAGGCGACGACCTCCGGCAAGGGCGCGCTCGACGTCAAGATCGTGCAGCTCGTGAAGTTGCTGCGCAGCGGCGAGCCGGTGAAAATGTCGAAGCGGAGCGGGGACTTCGTCACCTTGCGTGAGGTGGTAGATGAGGTCGGCCAGGATGCCGTCCGTTTCATGATGCTCTACCGCAAGAACGATGCCGTGCTCGACTTCGATCTCGCCAAGGTCATGGAACAGTCGCGCGACAACCCGGTGTTCTACGTCCAGTACGGTCACGCCCGCGGCCATTCGATCTTCCGCAATGCGCGGGCTGAGGTGTTCCCGGAACTGCCGGAGGATACCGGCGCGCGGATCGCTTGGCTCAGTGAGTCGGCCGTGGAACGGTTGTCGGACCCGGTCGAACTCGATCTTCTCAAGCGCCTCGCAATTTTTCCGCGCATGCTGGAAGCTGCCGCCGCGGCCCACGAACCGCACCGAATTGCCTTTTATCTCTACGATTTAGCCAGCGAATTTCATGCACTTTGGACGAAGGGGCGCGATTTGCCCTATTTACGCTTCATTATCAATAATGATGCAGATCTTACGAAGGCGCGGCTGGCCATGGTCCAGGGCGTCGTCTCAGTCCTGGCATCGGGCCTCGCCATCCTCGGCGTCCATGCCCCGGACGAGATGCGGTAGTTTGGGGCGAACTACTTAAGAGGAATTCGGGGGTAACCGGCAGAAGCCGGATCGCTTAGACTTGGTTGAAAGCCTTGTGGGTCGAAAGCCGTGCCTTGGTCGAGGGGCGCGCGGCTTTCCCGAAGGGACGCATCATCACGATGGCCGAACGATATCAGGACAGACCGTTTCCCTCCGATGACTATGGTCGCGGTAGCGAGCAGCATGGGAAGGCGGAAAATGATCCCTTGGCCGAGCTCGCCCGTCTGATCGGACAGACCGATCCGTTCGCAGCGCAGTCGCCGCCGACCGCACGCCCGACGGCAGCGCCCGCCCAGAGTTATCGAGAAGACGATTATCGCCAGGACGATGATCGCCAGGATTATGCCGAGCAGGCCTCGCCGCCGCCCGGGCCGCCGTCATGGATGCGGCGCGCCAACGTACAGCCGCAGCCGACACCCGCGCCGGAGCCTGACTATTCCGTCTCCGTAAACCCGGTTCATCCGTTGCATCGCTATTCGGCCCAGCCGACTGCAGCTGCGCCTGAGCCGGACTTTCATCAATCGCACGCCTCTCAGGATCACGCTTATCAAGCTCAAGCCTATCAGGATCAGGCCCACCAGCAGCACGCTCAGGCTTATCAGGATCCGACCTATCAGGATCAGGCCTATCAGGAGCCGTACGCGCAGCCCGATCCGTCGCGTTATGATGATGCGCTCTATGGCCGGCTCGAGACAGGCGAGCAGGACTACCAGCGCGATCCGGCCTACCCCGACGATCCTTACGCCTACCAGAGCGACTATCCTGAGGCCGAACTTGACGAGCCGAAGAAGCAGCGCGGCGGCATGATGACAGTCGCGGCGATCCTGGCGCTTGCCGTGGTCGGGACTGGTGCTGCCTTCGCCTACAAGACCTATGCGGGCTCGCCCCGCAGCGGCGAGCCGCCGATCATCAAGGCCGACAACACACCGACCAAGATCGTGCCGGCGCCGACGGACTCCTCCGCCAAGGTGCCGGATCGCATGGTGAGCGGTGACGGCACCGAGAAGATCGTGCCGCGGGAGGAAGCGCCTGTCGACGTCAACGCCAGAGCGGCTGGTCCCCGCGTGGTGTTCCCGCCACTGAACCAGAATGCGAATCCGCCGTCGGTGGCGAGTGTGTCGCCGTCGATGGTGCCGCCGCCGAGCGCGGGGGCGGCGCCGAGCAACGGCACGCTGCCGAACAATTCGCCGCGCCCGATCAGGACGGTAGCTGTGAAGGGTGATCAGACCGATAGCGCTACGCCGCAATCGGCTGCAGCCGCCAAGCCGGCAAGTGCGCCAAAACCTGTTGCCGCGCCGCCTGCGCCAATCGCGCCGCGCAATCCGCCGACGTCGGCCAATGCCAGCGCCAACCAGCCTTTGTCGCTCGCGCCGCAATCGGGACCGACCGCCGAGCCTCCGCAGCGGATGGCAGCGACCAACCCGACGCAAATTGCGCCCGCCAGCAGCGGTGGCGGCTATATCGTGCAGGTCTCCTCGCAGCAGAGCGAGGACAGCGCCGCCGCGTCCTATCGGGTGCTTCAGAGCAAGTACGGCAGTGTGCTCGGGTCCCGTTCGCCGGTGATCAAGCGCGTCGATCTCACCGACAAGGGCAAAGGCATCGTCTACCGCGCCTTCGCCGGTCCCTATGGCTCGGCCGAGGAGGCGACGCAGGCATGCAACAGCCTCAAGTCCGCAGGCCTGTCCGCCTGCTTCGTCCAGAGGAATTAACGGCCGTTTCCTTGACCCCCTCGCGGGGCAGGGTTAATCGGCCGTTATGAGCACGCGGGCCTTCATTACCGGCGTATCCGGAACGGAACTGACCGCCGCCGAGCGGGAGTTTATCCGTGCCGAACGCCCATGGGGCTTCATCCTCTTCAAGCGCAACGTCGCGACACCGGCTCAAGTCGCTGCATTGGTTGCGGAATTGCGCGCAGTGGCGGGTGCTGCCGACGCGCCCGTCCTGATCGATCAGGAGGGCGGACGGGTGCAGCGGCTGGGGCCGCCGCACTGGCCGCTCTATCCCCCGGGAGCCGTATTCGCCAATTTGTACGACACTGATTCGGCGCTCGGGCTCAGTGCGGCGCGCCTGAGCGCCCGCCTGATCGCGGCCGATCTCGCCGATCTCGGCATTACCGTGGATTGCCTGCCGCTCGCTGACGTGCCGGTGCCGGGTGCGGATGCCGTTATCGGCAACCGGGCTTATGGCACGGAGCCGGGCAAGGTTGCCGCGATTGCGCGCGCGGTCACCGAGGGGCTGGAGCAGGGCGGCGTGCTGCCGGTTCTCAAGCACATTCCCGGTCATGGCCGCGCCACTGCCGACACCCATTTCAAGCTGCCGACGGTCGACACGCCGCGGGACGAGCTGGAACGGACCGATTTCGCCGCGTTCAAGCCGCTGTCGGACCTGCCGATGGCCATGACTGCACATGTTGTGTTTAGCGGGATCGACGCCGCCCAACCGGCGACGACATCTGCGACAATGATTGCTGACGTGATTCGCGGCACAATCGGGTTCCAGGGTTTGTTAATGAGTGATGACGTGTCGATGAACGCGCTGTCGGGGAATATCGCCGAGCGGACCCGCGCCATCTTCGCGGCTGGCTGCGACGTGGCCCTGCATTGCAACGGCAACATCGAGGAGATGCGCGACGTCGCCCGCCAGACACCCGAACTGTCCGGCAGAGCACTGGAGCGGGCGAAAGCCGCGCTCGCCGCACGCAAGCCGCCGCAGCCGCTGGACCGGGCGGCCGCACGCGCAGAACTGGACGCACTGATCGCACGGGCAAACACGGCATCCGCATGACCGCAGAAATCCTATCCTTCGAAACCGGGCGGCCCGCAGAGCTTGCCGAGGGTGAGCCGGCGTTGGTCGTGGACGTCGAAGGTTATGAGGGCCCGCTCGACCTGTTGCTCGCACTGGCGCGGCAGCAGAAGGTCGACCTCGCCAAGATTTCGATTCTGGCGCTGGCCGACCAGTACCTCCACTTCATCGAGGCTGCGCGGAAAATCCGGCTGGAGCTCGCTGCTGACTATCTCGTGATGGCGGCCTGGCTCGCCTTCCTAAAGTCGCGCCTGTTGCTGCCGGAGCCGCCGAGTGCGGAAGGCCCGAGCGCGGAGCAGATGGCGACTGCGCTCGCCAACCGCCTGCGCAGGCTGGAAGCCATTCGCGAAGCCGCCAATCGGCTGATGAACAGGCCGCAATTGCAGCGCGACATCTTTCCGCGCGGCGAGCCCGAGCACATCGCCGAGATCAAGCATCCGAAATACACGGCGACGCTGTACGACCTGCTCACCGCGTATGCCGCGCAGCGCCAATCGCGCGTGCTGGCGAGCGTGCATCTGGCCAAGCGTACGGTGTGGTCGCTCGCCGAAGCGCGCGCCACGCTGGAACGGCTGGTCGGCAGCATCAGCGAACAGGATGATTGGGGCGTTCTCGACGACTTCCTGATCCGGCATGTCGCCGATCCGACGCAGCGCGCGACGGTGTTCGCCTCGAGCTTCGCCGCCGCGCTCGAACTGGTGCGCGAAGGTCAGCTCGAGCTGAACCAGAAAGAGGCGTTTGCGCCCATCTATTTCCGGAAGGGGCGTCCTAAACCGGTTTCGGACGCAGCTCCTGCGCCCGATGCGCCGGTCGGTTAAGTGCAAGAAGGAGGATCTGCCATGGCAAGCCTGGCTGAAGCGCGGGTAGAAGAGGCCGAGCCGATGGAGAACGAATCCCAGGCACGGCCGGAGGAATTGCGGCTGCTGGAAGCGCTCCTGTTTGCCTCGAGTGAACCGCTGGATACCGCGACGCTGGCCAAGCGGATGCCAGACGGTGTGGACGTCAAGGCCGCGCTTGAGCAGCTCCAGGCCGACTATGCGTCGCGTGGCGTGAACCTCGTACGCGTCGCCAACAAATGGACCTTCCGCACCGCCGGCGATCTCGCCTGGCTGATGACGCGGGAGAGCACCGAGACCCGGCGTCTGTCGCGTGCGGCGATCGAGGTGCTGGCGATCATCGCCTATCACCAGCCGGTGACGCGCGCCGAGATCGAGGAGATCCGCGGCGTCGTCACCTCGAAGGGCACGTTGGATGTGCTGCTGGAGACCGGCTGGATCAAGCCGCGCGGCCGGCGCAAGACGCCCGGACGCCCGCTGACCTTCGGCACCACCGAGGAGTTCCTGTCGCAGTTCACTTTGGAACAGCTCGGCGACCTGCCGGGCCTCGAAGAGCTCAAGGGCACTGGCCTGCTGGATTCGCGCCTGCCGACCGGATTCAGCGTGCCGACGCCGTCGGACGACCCGACGCTGCGTGAGGACGAGGATCCGTTGGAACCGGGCGAGCACCTCGATCTGGCGCTGGCGCCCGCGGTCGAGCCGGAGACGCCGGAAAGCGGCGATGAGGGTGGCAGCCAAGGTGGCGGCGAGGAGTGATGCCCGTCCGTGTACGGGCCCTGCGACCGGTTAACACTAGCAAATTTACGTAGCGCCGACAGCGAATTGGCGCTGCCTTGGTCCTTGTTTTTGACACCCGCCAAGCCTAGGTTTCGGTAAAGATCGGCCGGGTCCCCGGCCATGCGCGTTGGAGGGTTGCAGGATGGGTTCACTCAGCATTTGGCACTGGATCTTGGTGATCGCAGTGGTCCTGCTGCTGTTCGGCCGCGGTAAGATTTCGGATCTGATGGGCGACGTGGCGCAGGGCATCAAGGCGTTCAAGAAGGGCATGCAGGACGACGACAAGCCCGCCGACAAGCCCGAGCCGGCCAAGTCAATCGAGCACAACAATGCCGCACCGACCGCGGCACGGTCCGACGTCGGCAGCAAGGCCGTCTGAGCCGGAGAGCACGCGAGAACGCGGGTAGCGGCCCCGATCCTGCGCGCAATGGATTGGGCCGGTTGCGGCTGGCGTGAACGGAAGACCTCATGTTCGACATCGGCTGGAGTGAACTGGTCCTCATCGGGGTCGTGGCCCTGATCGCCATCGGCCCGAAGGAGCTGCCGGGCGTGCTGCGCATGGTTGGGCAGTGGATGGGCAAGGCCCGCAAGATGGCCGCCGAATTCCAGGGCCAGTTCCAGGAAGCGATGCGCGAGGCCGAGATGGCCGACCTCAAGAAGAGCTTCGACGAGGTCAAGGAAGCCGCGACCGGCTTCAATCCTCTGACTTCGCTTCAGAAGGATGTCAGCGACGCGCTACGCGTCGATGCGCTCGACAAGCCGGCCGAGACGCCAGCCAGTGGCGCCGTCGAACCGGCGGCGACTTCGAGTGAAGCGCTGGCGACTTCGAGTGAAGCGCCGGTAACGCCAACGACACCGGAAGCGCCGACGCCCGCGACCTTCATGGAAGCCGAGGCGCATGCAGCAGCGAACGAGCCGCTTGCGATCACCCGTGAGGTCAAGCAGGCCCAGGTCGCGCAAGACACCTTGCCATCCGAGGCGATCAAGGACGTCAAAGCGTCATGACCGACGCCGATATCGAGGCCAGCAAAGCCCCTTTGATGGACCATCTGATCGAGCTGCGGTCGCGGCTGATCAAGGCGCTGCTCGGATTCGGCGTTGCCTTCATCTTCTGCTTCTTCTTCGCCAAGCAGATCTACAACGTGCTGGTCTGGCCGTTCGTGTGGGTCGCCGGTCCCGAGAATTCCAAGTTCATCTACACGGCGCTGCTGGAATATTTCATCACTCAGCTCAAGCTCGCGCTGTTCGGCGCCGGCTTCATCTCTTTCCCGATCGTCGCGACGCAGATCTACAAGTTCGTGGCGCCCGGCCTCTACAAGCACGAGAAGCAGGCGTTCCTGCCGTATCTGGTCGCAACCCCGTTCTTCTTCGTGTTGGGTGCTGCGCTGGTCTATTTCGTCGTCCTGCCGATGCTGGTCCGCTTCTCGCTCGGCATGCAGCAGGCCGGCAGCGACGAGACCGCGCAGATCCAGCTTTTGCCCAAGGTCGGCGAATATCTCTCGCTGATGATGTCGCTGATCTTCGCCTTCGGCATCGCCTTCCAGCTTCCGGTGATCCTGACGCTGCTCGGGCGGATCGGGATCGTCACCTCGAAGATGCTGCGCGAGAAGCGCCGCTATTTCATCGTCATCGCCTTCGTCATCGCGGCCGTGCTGACGCCGCCTGACGTGCTAAGTCAGTGCTCGCTGGCGATCCCCTTGCTGGCGCTCTACGAGGGCTCGATCATCGCGGTGGCGATGGTGGAGAAGAAAGCGGCGGCCTCGCAGGCCGCCACGGGCACCGACGTGTCGACGCCGGCCAAGCCGGCGGAGTAGGGCGGCCAAACCCTCCGGGTCATTCCCCGCCACCGGGTCTCGCCTTCGGCGAGCCCGATGACAGGCTGCAGCGGGGAATCCAGTATGCCGCGGCCTATCGAGGAATCACTGAGGTCTCTGGAATACTGGATCATCCGCCTTCGCGGATGATGACAGCCGTGCTAGGAGACGCGCCAACGCAAACTTACAACGTCTGCCGTTGTAGGCTTACGCGCTTCCCCAGGACCACCCCCATGCACGATATCAAATCGATCCGCGACAATCCGCAAGCCTTCGACGCCGGCCTCGCTCGGCGCGGCCTGAAGCCCATGTCGGCCTCGCTGCTCGCGATTGACGAGAAGCGGCGCGCGGCGATCCTGGCGTCGGAGCAGGCGCAGGCACGACGTAACGCGGCCTCGAAAGAAATTGGCGATGCCAAGAAAGCCAAGGACGAGGCGCGCGCTGCCAAGCTGATGGCCGAAGTGGCCGAGCTCAAGATGACGATGCCGCAGCTCGAAACCGCGGCCAAGGCTGCCGACGAGGAGCTGACGAAAGAGCTGTCGGCGATTCCGAACATTCCGTTCGATGACGTGCCCGACGGTGTCGACGAGCGCGGCAACGTGCAGCACCACGTATTCGGCAACAAGCGCAACTACGCATTTGCCCCGAAGCTGCATGACGATCTCGGCACCGCGCTCGGCTACATGGATTTCGAGGCGGCGGCAAAACTCTCCGGGGCGCGCTTCGTCGTGCTGAAGAAGGGGCTGGCGCGGCTCGAACGCGCCATCGGCCAGTTCATGCTCGACCTGCACACCACCGAGCACGGCTACACCGAAATCAATCCGCCGCTTCTGGTGCGCAACGAGGTGATGTTCGGCACCGGGCAGCTGCCGAAATTCGAGGACGATCAGTTCTGGGCGATCAAGGGCGAACTGCTGGCTGCGCCCGACCATGAGCGGCTGAAGACCGAGCGCCTCGGTCTGATCCCGACCGCAGAAGTGTCGCTCACCAACCTCGCGCGCGAATCCATTCTCGACGAAAAGCAATTACCGATGCGCCTCACCGCGCTGACGCCGTGCTTCCGCGCCGAGGCGGGCGCCGCCGGGCGCGACACCCGCGGCATGATCCGCCAGCATCAGTTCACCAAGGTCGAGCTGGTCTCGATCACGACGCCCGAGACCAGCAAGGACGAGCTGGAGCGGATGCTGTCCTGCGCCGAGCAGGTGTTGCAGAAGCTCGACCTGCATTATCGCGTGATGACGCTCTGCGGAGGAGATATGGGATTTTCGTCGCAGAAAACCTATGACATCGAGGTCTGGATGCCCGGGCAGGGCGACGGCGGCATGTTCCGCGAGATCTCGAGCTGCTCGGTCTGCGGCGACTTTCAGGCGCGGCGCATGGATGCGCGCTCGCGCGGGCCGGACGGCAAGCCGCGCTTCGTGCACACGCTGAACGGCTCCGGCACCGCGGTCGGCCGCGCGCTGATCGCGGTGATGGAGACCTATCAGCAGGAGGACGGCTCGATTGCGATTCCCAGCGTGCTCCAGCCCTATATGGGCGGGCTGAAGGTGATCGCGCGCGAGTAGGGTTGCGAAGATCGCCCGGCCGGCTATCCTGCCGACCCCGCAACGCGAAGCTACCCTTCATGGCCTTGCACCGCGACATCTTCTGGGTCGGCCGACAATGGGCGGTGACGGGTGCCGGCATCCAGGCCGTCGATCAGCGCTTGCGCGGCGTGCTCGACATCGAGATCGCGCGGCTCTGGGACGACGATCTCGTGGGTAGCCGGCGGGCCAAGCCTGGGGTCAATACTGCGGATTTCGACAAGGCGCTGGCCGTGGCGCGCGAACGCTTTCCGCAGCCGCCGGCGTCGGACCCGTTCGTCGTGCAGCTGGTGGCGCTCGGCGTCGTCGAAACTCCCGTCGTGAGCCGCCTTGTGCCGGCGATGCAGCTGCGGACCGAGGGCCGGCTGGCACGTTTTCTGCCGCAATGGCGCATCCGCCGGTAGCAGAATGAAGCCGGAACCTGGCCGCCGGGCCCAACCGGCCGGTTTGCCTGATTGGGCATAGCCGGATAAGACGGCTCAGACCCGCTTTCTGGAATCGACCTTTCGCATGCGTATTCTCTGCACCAATGACGACGGCATCCACGCCCCCGGGCTCAAGGTCGTGGAGGAGATCGCGCGCGCCTTGTCGGACGACGTCTGGGTCGTGGCACCGGAGCTCGACCAGTCCGGCGTATCGCATTCCCTGTCGCTGAACGATCCGTTGCGCCTGCGCGAGGTCGGGCCGCGGCACTTCGCCGTGCGCGGCACGCCGACCGACTGCGTCATCATGGGCGCGCGCCACATCCTCGGGCCAAAATTGCCGGACGTCGTGCTCTCGGGCGTCAACAAGGGGCGTAACGTCGCCGAGGACGTGGTCTATTCCGGCACCATTGCCGGCGCGCTGGAGGGCACCATCCTGGGGCTGCCTTCATTCGCGCTGTCGCAGGAATTCAGCGTCGAAACCCGCGAGCGGCCGCCGTGGGACACCGCCCGCAAGTTCGGGCCCGACATCTTGCGCAAGGTGATCGCCGCCGGCATCCCGAAGGACACGGTGATCAACGTCAACTTCCCGTCGTGTGCGCCGGAGGATGTGCTCGGCATCCGCGTCACGCGTCAGGGCAAGCGCAATCTCGGCTTCCTCAGGATCGACGAGCGCAGGGACGGCCGCGGCAATCCCTATTTCTGGATCGGCTTCGAGCGCACGGCGATGATGGACACGCCCGCAGACGGCACCGATCTCGCAGCACTTCGCGAGCGCTACGTCTCGGTCACGCCGCTCAGGCTCGATCGGACCAACGAAGCGTTTTCAGAAGAATTGAGCGCGACGCTGAAGTAGCGCCTAGCCGCCGCGAAGCGCGGCTTCGATGGTCTTGCCAAGCGCGTCGAGCTGGAACGGCTTCTGGAGCGCCGGCCGATCGCGGTACTGTTCGGGCAGGCCGGAGGAGCCGTAGCCTGTGGCGAAGATGAAGGGGCAGCCTTTCGCCTTGATCACGTCGGCGACCGGCGAAATGACCTTGCCGTTGACGTTGACGTCGAGAATGGCGATGTCGAACTCGGTCGCCTGGGCGAGCCGCATGGCCTCGGTGATATCGCCGGCCTCGGCTGCGACCTTGTAGCCGAGCTCTTCGAGCATGTCCGCAACCATCATCCTGATCATCACCTCGTCCTCGACGAGGAATACAGAGCGGCCGGAAAGCCCCGTCGCGGTCATGATTGAGTCCTTGCCCATTGCCAAAAACGTTCGCAGATAACATGAATCGACGCAATGCGCGTTTTGACGAACGGGCGCCTGAAGATGGCGATCACGACTGGTTGTTGCACGCCAATCCGTGATCAATATCCAGCCGAATGGTATCATGAGTTCCCGGCCAAGGAACAAGATTCTCGCGCCCGGGTTGGCCCGAACGGGCCTGACAAACAGCACTGGCAACGATGACCAGCCATCAACCTCCGCCGGAAAAGATGATGTTTCAGCTCACGCTGAGGCGCCGGGGCATCAGCAATCAGGCCGTGCTGCGGACCATGGAGGAGGTGCCGCGCGAGCTGTTCGTCGACGATGCCGACCGCGACGGCGCCTATCGCGACAGTGCGCTGCCGATCGCCTGCGGGCAGACCATCAGCCAGCCCTTCGTCGTCGCCTACATGACCGAGCAGCTCCAGCTCCAGAAGCGGCACCGCGTGCTCGAGATCGGCACCGGCTCCGGTTATCAGGCCGCCGTGCTGTCGCGGCTCGCAGGGCAGGTACTCACGGTCGAGCGCTACCGCAAGCTGGCGGACACCGCACGCACCAGGCTCGAAGAGCTCGGCTGCCACAATGTCGAGGTGATGCTGGGCGACGGCCTCAATTTGCCGGCCAATATCGGCCCGTTCGACCGCATCATCGTCACCGCCGCGATGGAGCAAATTCCAGAGAACCTGATCGAGCGGCTGGATGTCGGGGGCATCCTGATCGCACCGGTCGGACCGCATCAGGGCGTGCAGACGCTGACTCGCCTCAGCCGGACCGAGGCGGGGATCGAGCGCAAGGAACTCGTTGAGGTCCGCTTCGTACCGGCGCTGCCTGGCGTGGCGCGGGAGCTGTAGAACTCCGGATTGGCTGCGCCACCAACATCTTATTGGGAGGGTTAAGCCGTTATTTACTCGGCCCGTGTTTACTTAAAACACCAGTTCTGTTGCGTACGAGTGAGTAACCATGTCCGCTGTCGCCGAGTTGCTTTACTCGCGCCGCGTGCCGCAGGTCGCGGTGCTGGCGCTGATCTCCATCAGTTTTGCGGGGTGCAGCGCCGACATGTCGTCGCGGCTGTCCCAGTCGAATTTCTCCAATCCTTTCGCCTCGGAATCCACTGGCTCGGTGCAGCAGGCGCCACCGCCGCAACGTGAGCTGCCGCAATATGCGCGGCCGCAGACGCAGCCTGGCTCCTATCAGTCCCAACCCCTGCCGCCGCCGGCGGTGTCCGCCCCGCAATCCTATCCTGTCGCCTCTGGCGGCGGAGTGTCCGGCGGCGGGCGCGGCGTCGGCTCCTTTGCGGCGCCGGCGCAGCCGCATCTCGAGACGACGGCGACCGTGCCGCCGCGCTCGGTTGCAGCGGCCCAACCGGCTGGCGGCACCAAGATCATCGTAGGCACCAGCGACACGCTCGACGTGCTCGCCAAGCGCTATCATGTCACCCCGCAGGCGATCCTCGCCGCCAACGGCTACAAGGGACCGCGTACGCTCTCGCCCGGCCAGCAGCTGATCATTCCGCATGCGGGCACGGCCGCCGCGCCCGCGATGGCTCCCGTTGCGGCGGCCCCTGCGGCGAAGCCGGTTGCCGTCGTCGCTGCGCCGCCGAGCACGCACTTCGTCAATCGCGGCGACACGCTCGCCAGCATCGCCCGCAAGAACCACATCTCCGCGGCCGAGCTGGCGCGCGCCAATGGTCTCGAGCCCTCGGCCAAGCTCAAGCTCGGCACCAAGCTGACCGTGCCCGGTGCCAAGACCGCCGCCGTCGCGGCGCCGGCTGCTGCGACTCCACTCGCGGCCGCCCCGGTTGCAGGAGCTCTCCAGCCCGTCGCGGCCGCTCCGGCGCCCGCCACCAAGATGGCCGCTGCCGCCGCGCCCGTGCAGAGCGCGCGCCTCGCCCAAGCCACGGCCAATGTCGAAGAGAAGGCCGCCGAGACGCCGGCGAAGGCTGCGGAGGCCACCGGCGCGCTGCCGACCTTCCGCTGGCCGGTGCGGGGCAAGGTGGTCACGAGCTATGGTGCCAAGACCAATGGCAAGTCCAATGACGGCATCAACCTTGCGGTGCCCGAGGGGACGCCAGTCAAGGCGGCTGAAGACGGCGTCGTCGCCTATTCGGGCAATGAGCTGAAAGGTTACGGCAATCTCGTCCTGGTTCGGCACTCCAACGGCTACGTCACCGCATATGCCCATGCGAGTGAGCTGCTGGTGAAGCGCGGCGATACCATCAAGCGCGGTCAGATCATTGCCAAGTCGGGTCAATCCGGGGAGGTGGCGTCGCCGCAGCTCCACTTCGAGATCCGCAAGGGATCGAGCCCGGTTGATCCGCTTCAATTCCTGAACGGGGCGTGAGGCCTAAATAACCGCCGCAATAAGGGGGGCGTCGCCCGACACCCAGTATGCTGCGGCCTCTCGGTCGATCACAAAGGTCTCTGGAATACTGGATCGCCCGCTTTCGCGGGCGATGACAATGAGAATGTGGCGACGTGCTCAGTTCACGGTCAGCTTCACGCCGAGCCGGCCCGCCAGCTCCTGCACGAACTGCCAGGCGACGCGGCCTGAGCGCGAGCCGCGCGTGGTCGACCATTCGAGCGCCTCGCGCTCCAGCGCCTCGTCGTCGACCTTGATGCCGAAATGGCTGCAATAGCCGCGCACCATGGCGAGATATTCGTCCTGGCTGCAACGGTGGAAGCCCAGCCAGAGGCCGAAGCGATCCGACAGCGAGACCTTCTCCTCGACCGCTTCGCCGGGATTGATCGCGGTCGAACGCTCGTTCTCGATCATCTCGCGCGCCAGCAGATGGCGGCGGTTGGAGGTCGCGTAGAGGATGACGTTCTCGGGCCGGCCTTCGATGCCGCCTTCGAGCACGGCCTTGAGCGATTTGTAGGACGCATCATTGCCATCGAAGGAGAGGTCGTCGCAGAACACGATGAAGCGAAAGGAGGAGGCGCGCAAGCACTCCATCAGCGCGGGCAGGCTTTCGATGTCCTCGCGATGGATCTCGATCAGCTTCAGCTTGTCGGCCGGTTTGCGCTCCGCGTTGATGCTGGCATGCGCCGCCTTCACCAGCGATGACTTGCCCATGCCGCGGGCGCCCCAGAGCAGGGCATTGTTGGCGGGCAGGCCATTGGCGAAGCGCTCGGTGTTCTCCATTAGGATGTCGCGCATCCGGTCGACGCCCTTCAGCAGGAATAATTCGACGCGGCTGACCCGCGGCACTGCTGCAAGGCGACCGTCGGGGTGCCAGACATAGGCATCCGCCCGCTCGAACGACTCGGGTTCGAGGGTCGGGCTGCCCTGGGCCGCGAGGTGCGCCGCAATGGTCTCCAGCGCGCGAACGATGCGCTCCTGCGAGAGGTCTGGGGCAGACTTAAGAGTTGCCTTGAGAGTTGCCTTGGAGGCCGCCTTCGAGGCCGCCTTGGGACGTTTTGCCGCGACGGCGGAAGGCGTCCTGGCAGGGGTACGGGGGCCTTTGCCGGCCGGGCTTTTGCTTGGTTTTTTGGGCATGTCCGAAGTTCCTGAGAACGCAGCCTTATCGGGCCTGAGGACCCGCCGCAAGGTGGCGAAAAGGGCGGTCTGGCAGCGTTGCAATTGGGGCAATGGCCGCTATAGTCCGCGCGAATTTGACCGAACCGGTCGCCGTGAGGGCATGACCGGCTTTCCCCCGTTCTCACGAGGATCGTCCGAATGCTGATTACCCCTGCGTATGCCCAGGCTGCGGGCGCCGGCGACACCAACAGCATGTTGATGTCGCTGCTGCCGTTCGCCCTGATCTTCGTGATCATGTACTTCCTGATTCTGCGTCCGCAGCAGAAGAAGGTCCGCGACCACGCAGATCTCGTGAAGAATATCCGCCGCGGCGACACGGTGGTGACCTCGGGCGGCCTCGTCGGCAAGGTCACCAAGGTCGTCGACGACGACCAGATCGAGTTCGAAATCTCCGACGGCGTGCGCGTGCGGCAGATGCGCCAGATGATCTCAGGCGTGCGCGCCAAGGGCGAGCCGGCCAAAGAATCCGCCAAGGAAAGCGTCAAGGACGACAGCACGGCGAAGTGAGTGCTTCCCGCGAGTCTTTATAGGTCTCCTGCAAGTCTCCTGATCTGACAGGTCTAGTCGATGTTGTATTTCACGCGGTGGAGGGCGCTCGGGATTATCCTGACGGCGCTGATCGTGTGCCTCTGCGCGGTCCCCAACTTTTTTCCTGAGGCGCAGGTCAAGACCTGGCCCGCCTGGGCCCAGCGCCGGCTCGTGCTCGGCCTCGACCTCCAGGGTGGCTCCTATCTGCTGCTCGAGGTCGACTCCGCCTATGTGAAGAAAGAGAGGCTCGATCAGGTCCGCGACGACGTTCGCCGGACGCTGCGCGATGCCAAGATCGGCTTCACGGGCGGCGTGACCGTGCGCAACGACGCCGTCGAGGTTCGTATCACCAAGGAATCCGATGCGCACGCCGCACTCGCCAAGCTGCGGGAGTTGTCCCAGCCGCTGGGCGGCCTCATGGGATCGAGTGGTCAGCGCGACCTTGAGGTCACCGATGCCGGTGGCGGCGTGATCCGCCTGAGCATCCCGCAGGCCGCGATGCTCGATCGCATGCGCAAGACCATCGAGCAGTCGATCCAGATCGTCGAACGCCGCGTCAACGAGCTCGGCACCGTCGAGCCCGTGATCCAGCGCCAGGGCAACGACCGCATCCTGGTGCAGGTCCCCGGCCTCCAGGACCCAACCCGCCTGAAGGAATTGCTGGGCAAGACCGCGAAGATGGAATTCCGCATGGTTGACACCTCCGTGCCGCCGGATCAGGCGCAGCAGGGCAGGCTGCCGCCGGAATCCGAACTGTTGATGAGCGCGTCCCCGCCGCCGACACCTTACGTGGTCAAGAAGCAGGTGCTGGTCGCCGGCGGCGACCTGACCGACGCCCAGGCAAGCTTCGACCAGCGCACGGGTGAGCCGGTCGTCAGCTTCAAGTTCAATACGTCGGGCGCGCGCAAATTCTCTCAGGCGACCCAAGAGAATGTGGGACTGCCGTTCGCGATCGTGCTCGACAACAAGGTGATCTCGGCGCCCGTCATCCGCGAGCCGATCACCGGCGGCCAGGGCCAGATCTCCGGCAATTTCACCGTGCAGTCGGCCAACGATCTCGCGATCCTCTTGCGCGCCGGTGCGCTGCCGGCGCCGCTCACGGTGGTCGAGGAACGCACCGTCGGTCCGGGTCTCGGCCAGGACTCGATCGAGAAGGGTGAGCTTGCGGCCTATGTCGGCTCGATCCTCGTCATCATGTTCATGCTTGTGACCTACCGGCTGTTCGGCGTGTTCGCGAACGTCGCGGTGGCGATCAACGTCGCGATGATCTTCGGCCTGCTGTCGCTGCTCAACGCCACGCTGACGCTGCCCGGCATCGCCGGCATCGTGCTCACCGTCGGCATCGCCGTCGACTCCAACGTGCTGATCTACGAGCGTATCCGCGAGGAGCTGCGCGCCGGCCGCAACGCAATCTCGGCGATCGACGCCGGCTTCAAGCGGGCGCTGGCGACCATCCTCGATTCCAACATCACTACCTTCATTGCTGCCGCCGTGCTGTTCTACATCGGCACCGGGCCGGTGCGCGGCTTTGCCGTGACGCTCGGCATCGGCATCATCACCACGGTGTTCACCGCCTTCACCCTGACCCGGCTGATCGTCGCCTGGTGGGTGCGGTGGAAGCGGCCGCAGAGCGTGCCGATCTAGGAGCCTGATCGTGACTCACACCGTTCTCATCGGGCTCGGCGTCCTCATTGCCATTCTCACCGTGGTCGCGGCCCTCGGCCTCTTGCCGTCGCTGCGCATCGTCCCGGACGATACGCATTTCGACTTCACGCGCTTCCGCCGCATCAGCTTCCCGATCTCGGCGGCGCTGTCGATCGTCGCGATCACGCTGTTCTTCACCCACGGCCTGAATTTCGGCATCGACTTCCGCGGTGGCACCTTGCTCGAGGTGCAGGCCAAGTCCGGTACCGCCGACATCGCGGCGATGCGCACGACGCTCGACGGCCTGCGTCTCGGCGAAGTCCAGCTGCAGCAGTTCGGTGGTCCCGCGGATGTTCTGATCCGCGTTGCGGAGCAGCCCGGCGGCGACGCTGCCCAGCAAGAGGCCGTGCAGAAGGTCCGCACTGCGCTCGGCAATTCCGTCGAATACCGCCGGGTCGAGGTCGTCGGCCCGCGCGTGTCCGGTGAGCTCTTGGCCTACGGCATGCTCGGCCTGATGCTCGCGATCATCGCGATCCTGATCTATCTCTGGTTCCGCTTCGAATGGCAGTTCGCGCTGGGCGCGATGATCGCCAACGTGCACGACATCGTGCTCACCATCGGCTTCATGTCGATCAGCCAGGTCGATTTCGATCTGACCAGTATCGCCGCGCTGCTGACTATTCTCGGCTATTCGCTCAACGACACCGTCGTCATCTACGACCGCATCCGCGAAATGCTGCGGCGCTACAAGAAGATGCCGATGCCGCAGCTGCTCAACGAGTCCATCAACTCGACGCTGTCGCGCTCCATCATCACCCACGTTACGGTGACGCTGGCACTGCTCGCGCTATTGCTGTTCGGCGGTCATGCCATCCACAGCTTCACCGCGGTGATGATGTTCGGCGTGGTGCTGGTCGGCACCTACACCTCGATCTTCATCGCGGCCCCGATTCTGATCTATCTCGGCGTCGGCGAGCATCGCGAGGATGCACCCGATACGGCTACGCCGGCGAAGAAAAACAAGGCATGATCCGAACCGCACACGCTCGCACGCGTTTGCGGGGGTAGTAAGCCAATTCGGGCGGAGCTCATGGCCGGCGACCCCAACGCACCCCACTTCCCGCGCTCGGCGCCAATTGAGGCCTATGGCAAGGGCGGCTTCGCCTTCGCCGGCATGTCACATCGGGGATCGCTGCTGTGCCTGCCGGACGCGATATGGGCCTGGGACGTGACGGATCCCACCAGGATTGACCGCTACTCGCTGGATCGCGTGTTCGCGGCGGCCAACAGCATCGACACGCTTCTGGTCGGCACCGGAACGGGGGTTTGGCTGCCGCCGCCGGAACTGCGGCAGGCCTTGAAGGCGGTGAGGGTGGTGCTGGACACGATGCAGACCGGTCCCGCCGTGCGCACCTACAACATCATGATCGGCGAGCGGCGCCGCGTCGCGGCCGCGCTGATCGCGGTGCCATGAGCAGCACCGCGGCGTCGCCCGACTCGGTTGCCTTCTGCGCCGATCTCGTGCGTAGCCATGACTTTCCGCGTTATGTTGCGACGCTGTTCGTTCCCGCCGCAGAGCGCCGCGCGCTGCTGGCGCTCTATGCGTTCAATGCCGAGATCGTGCGCGTTCGCGACCAGGTGAGCCAACCCTTGCCCGGCGAGATTCGCCTGCAATGGTGGACCGACATGCTGTCAGGCCATGTCCATGGCAGCGCCGAGGGCAACCCGGTGGCGGCGGAGTTGCTCCGCGCGATCCGCGATTACGACCTGCCGGTCGAGCCGCTGTCGCTGCTCGCCGACGAGCACCAGTTCGATCTCTACAACGATCCGATGCCGACCATGGCGGCACTGGAGGGCTATCTGGCGGCGACCTCATCGGCACTGTTTGCTCTCGCAGCCCGGATCATGGCGCCGCCGTCGGAGTCAGTCGAGCACCTCGCCCGTCATGCCGGGCTGGCCCAGGGTATCGTCGATGTCATTGCCAAACTGCCGCGTGATGCGGCACACCGGCGATTGTTCCTGCCACAGCAGATTCTGGCGAGCCACAAGTGCAACATGGAGGATGTGTTCGCCGGCAAGGCGACGCCGGGTCTGCGCGCCGTGCTGGATCAACTCGCAGGCGAGGCGCGGCAGCATCTGACCACGGCCTCGTCGCTGCTGCCGCAGGTACCGCCGTCCGTGCGGCCTGCGTTTCTGCTGCTGAGCCAGGTCCGGGCCGATCTCAAGCTCCTGTCTCTACCTGGGCGCAATCCGTTCGCGCCGCCGCCGGCCTCGCGGCTGCGGACGCTGTGGACGCTGTGGCGGGCTTCGCGCTCCAGGGAATTTACCAAATAGGAGCCGGCTTATCGCCTGAGGCGGCCAAATGCTCTATGCTGTCCTATGGCTGACTTGTCCCAAAGCTTGACCTCCGATCTCGGCGACTTTCCGGTTGCACCAAGCGACATCCATGCGGCCGTCGAGACCATCCGGGGTGCCGTCGTCGAAACGCCCTGTAGCTACAGCCGAACCCTGAGCAACATCTGCGGCTGCGACATCTGGCTCAAATTCGAGAACCTTCAATTCACCTCCTCGTTTAAGGAGCGCGGCGCCCTCAACCGGCTCGCCGCGCTGACGCCGGAGGAGCGTGCGCGCGGCGTCATCGCGATGTCGGCGGGTAACCACGCACAGGGCGTCGCCTATCACGCGAGAAGGCTCAACATTCCCGCCACCATCGTCATGCCGATCGGCACGCCCATGGTGAAGATCGAAAACACGAAGCACAACGGCGCGGAGGTGGTGGTCACCGGCGCGACCCTGGAGGAGGCGGCCGCGTTCGCGCGGAGCCACGGTGAGGCGCGCGGCATGATCTTCGTCCATCCGTATGACGATCCGCTGGTGATCGCCGGGCAGGGCACCGTCGGGCTGGAGATGATGAATGCAGTGCCGGAACTCGATACGATGGTCGTCCCGATCGGCGGCGGCGGGCTGATCAGCGGCATCGCCATTGCCGCAAAGTCCATCAAACCGTCGCTACGAATCCTGGGCGTCGAAGCCTGGCTCTATCCTTCGATGTACAACGCCATCCATGATGGGAATCTGCCGGCGCGCGGCGACACGCTCGCCGAAGGCATCGCGGTCAAATCGCCCGGCAAGATCACCACCGAGATCGTCCGCCGCCTCGTCGACGATATTGCCCTCGTGAACGAAGCGGAGCTCGAGCGCGCTGTGGCGACCCTGATCTCAATCGAGAAGACGGTGGTCGAGGGTGCCGGTGCCGCCGGCCTTGCCGCTCTGATATCCGATCCATCCCGCTTCGCCGGCCAGAAAGTGGGCCTGGTGCTGAGCGGCGGCAACATTGATACGAGGCTAATCGCCTCGGTCCTGACCCGTGAACTGGCGCGCGAGGGGCGATTGACCCAGCTTTCGCTCGATATTCCTGACCGGCCCGGGCAATTGGCCGCGGTGGCCGCGCTGCTCGCCGAAGCCGGTGCCAATATCATCGAGGTCTCGCATCAGCGGACGTTCTCAGACTTGCCGGCCAAGGCGACGCTGCTACAACTGGTCATCGAGACCCGCGACAGCGCCCATCTCGACGAGGTGATGGCAAGGCTCAGCGCGTCCGGGTTGAGCGCGCGCTGCACGTGAGCGACGGGCCCGGCTATCGCGGTGCTAAACCCGCGAGGTGCCCGATCAGTCCGTCGATCTCGGCTTCCGTGTTGTAGTAGTGCGGAGAAGCGCGCACGACCGGCGGCAGCGCGCGGATTTCTGCGTCGATGCGGGTGCTCGACGGATCCGAGGCGCCGATCGTAATCCCGGCCGCAGCAGCGCTGCTGACGATGGCATCCGCTTCATGCCCATCCATCGTGAAGCTGACGATGGCGCCCGGCGCGCGGCCGAGGTCGCGTATTTTGATGCCGCGAATGCAGGCGAGGCCGCTGCGAAGACGGTCTGCAAGCAGGCGGCAGCGCTGTTCGATCGGACCAAGGCCGATCGCGAGGGCATAATCGACGGCAGCTCCCAGGCCGAGCCGGGCCGCGTAGTTGTTTTCCCAGGTTTCGAAACGGCGCGCATCATCGCGGAGTCGATATTCATCGCGCGAGACCCAGGGCGCGGCGAAATGGTCAATCATCGGCGGCTCGAGCCCTTGCAGCATCGCTCGGCGGACATAGAGAAATCCGGTGCCGCGCGGGCCGCGCAGGAATTTGCGCCCCGTGGCCGACAGCATGTCACAGCCGATGGCTTCGACATCGACCTCCATCTGACCGATCGCCTGGCAGGCGTCGAGCAGATAGGGAATGCCGTGTGCCCGCGCGATCCTGCCGACGGCCGCCGCGGGATTGACCAGCCCGCCATTTGTTGGAACCCAGGTGATGGCGATCAGCTTCACACGCTCGTCGAGCATGCGTTCGAGCGCGTGAATATCAAGCTCGTCGCTGGCATCGCTGGGCACGACTTCGATGACCGCGCCTGTACGTTTGGCGACTTGAAGGAACGCAACATAATTGGCGGCATATTCCACCTCTGCGGTCAGGATGCGATCGCCCTTGCGAAACTGAAGAGCATAGAACGCCATCTGCCAGGCAACGGTTGCGTTCTCCACGAGGGCGATCTCATCCGGTGCGGCATTGATCAGCCGCGCCACCGAGCCGTAGACCGCTTCAAGGCGGCGCGCTTCCTGATCGGCGGCGGCATAGCCGCCGATATCGCTCTCCAGATCGATGTGCTGCTTCATCGCCGCGACAACCGCCGCCGGCATAAGCGCTGCGCCGGCGTTGTGGAGATAGGCGAGCCGGGAGGCGGCCGGCGTGTCGGAACGTATCTGGTCGATATCGATCAAGTGAGAGCCTGCCAATTTGGGGCCCTGAAGCTAAGACACAATGACGCACGCGCGCAAGACGGGCAAAGGAAGGTGCGGCTGGAGCACGCTAATCCAGATGCCTATGCTGACAGAGCGTGATGGCGTTTGGGAAACTGAAAGGAAGCGCGATGGCGAAGAACACGATCTGCCTCTGGTACGACAAAGACGCCGAGGCTGCTGCAACCTTTTATGCCAAGACCTTTCCGGACAGCGCCGTGAGTGCCGTTCACCGCGCGCCCAGCGATTACCCATCCGGCAAGGCGGGCGATGTTTTGACTGTCGAATTCACCGTGGCTGGCGTTGCTTGTCTCGGCCTCAATGGCGGTCCCGTGTTCAAGCACAACGAAGCCTTCTCGTTCCAGATCGCCACTGACGATCAGGAGGAGACAGATCGCTACTGGAACGCCATTGTCGGCAATGGCGGGCAGGAGAGTGCGTGTGGTTGGTGCAAGGACAGATGGGGCGTTTCCTGGCAGATCACGCCGCGTGTATTGATCGAAGCGTTGGCGGCCGGCGGCCCTGAGGCCAAGCGCAGCTTTGACGCGATGATGGGGATGACGAAGATCGACGTCGCCGCCATCGAGGCAGCGCGCCGCGGCTGAAATTGCCCCGGCCTCAGATGCAGAGGCTGAGCAGTTTGATGTGGCAGCCGCTGGATTTGGGCTTGCCTGCGGGCGCGGCCTCGCGCTTCACGGCAACCAGCGGCTCCTTGTCTTTCTTTCTCTTGCCCTTCGGTTCGTAATCGCCGGCGATCACCATCGCCCAATAGGTGCGCTTGCCGCTGGCGTTTTTGGCGCTGGCGATGCCGACGCGCGAGGCGTTGTGCAGCAGCAGGTTCTTGCGGTGCCCGGAGGAGTCGATCCACTGTCCCAGGGTTTTCTCGAAATTGTCGTAGCCATAGGCGATGTTCTCGGCGGCGCGGCCCGCACCGGCCGGAGCGACGCGGCGGTTGAACGGACCGAGTGCGTCATGGCTGAGGTCGTCCTTGGCCGCCATCGCGCGGGCCTGGTCCATGGCAATACGATCGAGCGTGGCGTCGCGCACGACGCGGAGCTCTCCGTGCTTGAGGCGGAAGCTCGAGATCAGCTCGGCCGGGGATTCCGCCATTGCGGGCGCGCCTGTGAGCAGCAGAAGGCCCGCGATCGCCCCGCCAACCACACGATGCATCTTCGTCCCCCAAGCACCCATGACCCCACCAAGTCTGCCTTTGTCCGACCGCTTCTCTATCGCCATTGTGGACGCTTCAAGGCGCGCTGGACCTTAGCTCGTCGGCAGGTCCGCCTCGAAATTGAAGCGGTCGCGCAGGTTCTTACGCTGCTCCAGGATGTCCTTGAGGAAGGCCCGGTCCTGGTCGTTCTTCATCATCGGCTCGATCAGGTCGAGCTGGTTCATGGCGACCAGTTGCAGGATCTCGGTGCGCGGCTTGCCGCTGCTGTCGCGGGGCAGGGCGTGCACGACCTGGATGTGTTCCGGCGGCTTGGGGCCCTTGGCGGCCGCAATCTCCTTGCGGAGCTCGCCTTCGAGCGCGGCCTGGTCGGCTTCGACGAAGGCATAGAGCCCGACGCCGGAGCGGCGGTCGGCGAAGGCGACGATGGCGGTGTCGCGCACGGCCGGATTCTTGCGGATCAGCTCCGACAGCACCGGCGCGTCGTTGACGAGGCGGCGGCCACCACCCTCGCGGTCGGTGAAGTTGAATAGGCCGCGTGTGATGGCGCGATAGACCTTCTTGCCGGTGGCGAGCCACAGGCTCGCGGCGAATGACTTCTTCGCAAGGATCTTTCGTTCGCGTGGCGTCAACGCCTCGGGCGCGTAGGAGCGCTTGTGTTTGAGCAGGTGCCGGAGATCTTCATAGGCCAGGATGCGGTAGAACCGGCCGCGCCGCGCAAAGCAGGCGGCGAGCTGGAAGTCGGTGACATAGGCGCGGCCGTCGCGACCGACCAGCCAGTTCTGCTCCTTGGCGAGATCGTTGTGGCAGATGCCGGCGCGGCGAAGCCGCCGCAGCGCGGCCTCGGCCGAGCGGAAATAGGCGAGGTCGCCATGCGGCTTGGCCAGATGCAGCGCGACGCCATCAACGAAGCCGCGCACCAGCGCGCGGCGTCCGGCCCATAGCAGCTCCGGACCGACGTTGAGGCCTTTGGCGCGCGCGAGCGCATGCTTCTCGCGCGCGAACAGGTGGCGTGCCAAGAGGAACGACCACCACGGCACCTCGTCGAGACGGCGCAGCACCGCGTCGACCTCGCCGTTCTCGCTGCGGAAGCGGCCGCGCTCGACGGTCGAGAACACGTCGCGCTTGAGCAGCACGCCCTCGGTCCAGCGCGCCGACAGCTCCGCGGCGTCGTCTTGGGGGAGGCTCATCGAAAACTCACGCGGCGGCGGCAATGCGCAGGTGATCGGTGATCCAGCGATCGAGATCGGCGAGCGCGCGGGCGCTCAGCGCCTGCTTTTTGGCCACCGTCTTCTCGTTGCCGCGCAGCCGCGTGCCGTCTGGCTTTTTGGTCGGCACGGTCGCGAGCGGCGGGAACAGGCCGAAATTGATGTTCATCGGCTGGAACGAGCGCGTGCCGGGCTCGATGCTTTCGATATGGCCGCCGGTGATGTGCCCAAGCAGCGATCCCAGCGCCGTCGTGCTGGGCGGGCTCGCCAGCGTCTCGCCGCGCGCGTCGGCGGCCGCATAGAGACCGGCGATGAGGCCGACGCTGGCGGATTCCACATAGCCCTCGCAGCCCGTCATCTGGCCGGCAAAGCGCAGCCGCGGCTGCGCGCGCAGGCGCAACTGGCCGTCGAGCAGCTTTGGCGAATTGAGGAAGGTGTTGCGATGCAGGCCGCCGAGGCGGGCGAATTCAGCCTTCTCCAGTCCCGGTATGGTGCGGAAGATGCGCTGCTGCTCGCCATATTTCAGCTTCGTCTGGAAGCCGACGATGTTGTAGAGCGTGCCGAGCTTGTTGTCCTGGCGCAGTTGCACGATTGCGTAAGGCTTCGTGCTCGGATCGTTCGGATTGGTCAGGCCAACCGGCTTCATCGGGCCGTGGCGCAGCGTCTCGGGACCGCGCTCCGCCATGACCTCGATCGGCAGGCAGCCGTCGAAATAGGGCGTGTTGGTCTCCCACTCCTTGAACTCGGTCTTCTCGCCGGCGATCAGCGCCGCGACGAAGCCGTCATACTGCTCTTTGGTCATCGGGCAGTTGATGTAATCGGCGCCCTTGCCGCCAGGACCGACCTTGTCGTAGCGCGACTGGAACCAGGCCACCGACATGTCGATGGATTCGCGGTGCACGATCGGCGCGATGGCGTCGAAGAAGGCGAGCGCATTCTCGTCGGTCAGTTCGCGGATGGCATGGGCCAGCGGCGCAGAGGTGAGGGGGCCGGTCGCAACGATGACGTTGCTCCAGTCGGACGGCGGCAGGCCTGCGACCTCGCCGCGGGCGATCTCGATTTTGGGGTGGTCGTTCAGGGCCGCGGTGACCGCCGCAGAGAAGCCGTCGCGGTCCACGGCCAGGGCGCCGCCCGCGGGCACCTGGTTGGCATCGGCCGCGCGCATGATCAGCGAGTCGAGCCGGCGCATCTCCGCATGCAGCAGGCCGACTGCGTTGTTGGCGGCATCATCCGAGCGGAACGAATTGGAGCAGACAAGCTCGGCGAGCCCGTCGGTGCGGTGCGCCTCGGTCATGCGGGTCGGCCGCATTTCGTGCAGCACCACGGGCACACCGGATTTGGCGACTTGCCAGGCGGCTTCGGAACCGGCAAGGCCGGCGCCGATCACGTGCACGATGTTCGATCGGGATCCTGTCATGGGGCGGACAGGTAGCGCTTTTCGGCGGCCAGTGGAATCGCCGAGATCGAGTTTTCTGCCATCAGAAGCGATAACGCCCGCACGAGGCGGGCGCTATCGGTTCGTCCGGTGAACGGCTGAACGATATCAGCCCTGATACTGGCCGGCGGCAACGCGCGGGATGTCCGAGCGATCGAGGCCGATGTCGGCCAGTTCGCGATCGCTGAGCTGAGACAGCTCGGCAACATTGCGCTGATAGTCCCGGAATGCCTGGATCATGCGGATGAGCGAGAGCAGCATTGGTAGTCTCCTGTAGTTCGATTCAGCCCTTGCCCGGGCCTCGTCGTTGAAATGAATATAGGTGAGAGTAGTGCAGTGCAAAAGTTCCGATGTTGCGATGCAGCTAGGCGATGAATGCATAGCAATAGTAACTGGCGATTAACCTGCGGGCTTCCGCGCTCCAATCCTGTCGTGAGGCAGATTCCGGTGAGTGAATGCCCGTTATTCACGAGGTACTATGGAATGCGCAGTTTAATGCATTGCGGAAATATGTTTCCACCCACCGATCCGCTAGCAGGCCTGCAGCATCTAGACTCAAGTTCGGCATGCGCTATTCGCATCCCTTCAGGAGATATAGGAGTGAATAAATATTCACGTTTTCCGACTGCGCTGCGATTCGTCCCGTTGCGGAGAGGGGACTGGACCGGCGGGGTGCATCTGAAAAGGTGATGCACGCCAAGGGGCATCCAGAGAAGGCCAGTCGCCGAGCGATGGGCCTCCTCGTTCCATCGCGGGGCTTACGGAGCGCGCGCGAGCTGGGTGGCGAAATAAGCCACGGTCTTGGAATAGACCTCACTCTTGTTCCACTGCTGGAGCACCGCGAAGTTCGGACTGCCCGGCTGCCAATCCTTGCCGCGCTGCCAGCCATAGCCGGCGAGATAATTGGCGGTGGAGGCGAGCACGTCGGGCACGTTGTGCAAGAGGTCGCGCTTGCCGTTCCCGTCGAAATCAACGGCGTACTTCACCCAGGACGACGGCATAAACTGGGTCTGGCCGAGCTCGCCCGCCCAGGCGCCCTTCATCTCGGCAGGAGCGAGATCGCCGCGCTCGACGATGCGCAGAGCATCCATCAGCTCGGCGCGAAACTGCTCGGAGCGCCGGCAATCATAGGCCAGCGTCGCCAGCGAGCGGATCGTGGCGAACTTGCCGGTGTTGACGCCGAAATCGGTCTCGAGGCCCCAGATCGCGACCAGCACCTCGCCCGGGACGCCGTAAGCCTGCTCGATGCGCGAGAGCACCGAGCCGTATTGCTTCATCATGTTGGAGCCGCGCTGCATGCGGGGCGGCACCATGCGGCCGGAAAACTCCTCAAAGGTCTGGCTGAAGACCTTTTGCGAACGGTCGCGATTGAGGACGCCCTGATCGAGCGTCACGCCCGCGAGTCCCGATGCAATGGCCTGTTGCGAGATGCCCTTGGCCGCAGCATCGGCTTTGAAGTCCGCAAGCCAGGCGTCGAAATTGCCGGAGCCGCAGGCAACAGCGGCGAGCACTGGCTGGGCTGACAGGATTGACGCGAAGAGGGCGAGGGCTGCGAGAGCGAGACGAGAAATCGTCGTGGTCATCAGATGAAATGGATTCCGTGAAGTGATCCGACCGGCGCGCATAATCTCGGTTGCAACCGCGGCCAAAGCAAGGCGTGTGACGGCGTGCGATCCTGCCCGGGCCGGGCAGGATCGCACGTCACGATGTCGTCAGGCGTCCGTCCTATTCCGCCAGGGGAAGAGGTTGGCGGGGAAATCGGCGGCGGGCTTGCGCGGACGATGCGGCGGAGGCGGCACAGGACGAGCGCCTGGATCGGACACGATCACCTTGCGGTAGAGGTGCCAGGTGGCATGGCCGAGCACCGGGATCACCACGGCGAGGCCGAGGAACGCCGGGATCGTTCCGAGCGCCAGCAGCACCGCCACGATTAAGCCCCAGGCTGCCATCGGCACCGGGTTCTTCGCAACGACGAGCAGCGAGGTGCTCATTGCCTCGAATGCTCCGGCATGGCGGTCGAGCATTAAGGGGAACGACACGGCACTGATGCAGAGCGCGGCGAGCGCGAATAGGAAGCCCGTGCCGCAGCCGACCACGATCAGCCACCAGCCCTGCCGCGTCGTCAGAACGCGCGTCAGGAAATCCGAGATACCGGTCACGCCCTCATAGCCGAATGCCGCAACGTAGATCGCCTGCGCGGTCGCGACCCAGGTCACGAACAGAGCGAGCAGCAACGTGCCGAGGCCGAGCATCGCACCGAACGACGGCGAGCGCAGCACCTCCATAGCATCCCAGGCGGTGGCCTCCTCATGGCGTTCGCGCCGGCTGGAGAGCTCGTAGAGACCGAGCGCCGCGAAGGGGCCGATCAATGCGAAACCCGCAGCCAGGGGAAACAGCAGCGGCAGCACCGAGTAGCCCATCACCACACGGGCGAGCACGAGGCCGAGCACCGGATAGATCACGCAGAGGATGATGGCGTGGCTCGGAATGGCCTTGAAATCCTCCCAGCCGCGCTTCAGCGCGTCGTGCAGGTCGGACAATTGGATGGTTCGGATCACCGGTCCAGCCGCTTCCGCGGTCCGGGCCGTGCCGGGGACATTGCCCTGGTAGAGTGTGGCCATGGTCGCTAGCTCCCTTGCCATACGGCCGATCTCGCGCCGGCAACGGCGCACGCGGCCGCTTGCTTGAACGATCGCGATTCCGACCAGACGCGAATTCCGGATGGCATCGCGAGCTGAACGGTAAGCGTACTCCCAATTGCGAGTCCTGTCCCTCACGCTTGGGTGAAATTCGATGACGCAGTGCAAACCTCGCCGATGTCATTCGGCCGTCATTTCGCCGCAGATAAGCTGATGCTGCGTGTTGGTTCGCACAACGTCGCGGGCGCAACGCAGGAACATCGTCTATAAGTGCCACTCAAGGCCCTTCCAACGGATCCTTTTCGGGGAGCAGACATGAGCATTTTCGGGAAAATCATGAGCGCGATCTTCGGCAGCCATCCGGCTGCTGCCGCGCCCGCCGGCAGCGCGCCCGCAGGGGCCGCGCCGGGCACATCGGCGCCGGCTGCCACGCCCATGGCGGCTGTCGACGTCGCCGCGGTCGTCGACAAGGCGGTGGCTGCGCACAAGGGCGAGAAGCTGGAATGGCGCACCTCCATCGTCGACCTCATGAAGGCGCTCGACATCGATTCCAGCCTCGCTGCGCGCAAGGATCTCGCCAAGGAGCTGGGCTACACCGGCGACATGAACGACTCCGCGAGCATGAACGTCTGGCTGCACAAGCAGGTGATGTCCAAGCTCGCCGCCAATGGCGGCAAGCTGCCGCCGGAGATCAAGCACTGACCGATCGCTCCGTCGTACCGCAAGGGCCCGCGATCTCGCGGGGCCCTTTTGGGTTCAGGCGAGGAGATCCGCATCTTCCGGATGCCTGTCGAGATAGTCGACAACGAAGCCGCAGCCGGCGATCACCTTCCTCCCGTCGCGGCGGATCAAGTCCAGCGCGCCCTCGACCAGCTCGGACCCAATACCGCGGCCACGGAGGGCGCGCGGCGTTTCGGTTGGGTGATGATCACGGCCGACGGCGTCAGCCGGTAATTGGCGAAGGCGATGTCGCCGCCGACATCGAGCTCGAAGCGGTTCTTGTCCTTGTTGTCGCGTACCGAAGCCGCCATGTGGGACCCTTCCATAGTGCAGATTGCGTCCCGATTTAGGAGGCTGACCCCGCCCTTGCCAAGGTGAGACCAAGCAGATTGCGGCAGGGGAGATATCTGCAATGCGCGTCCCTGCGGCCGCATTGCAGCATCGATGTCTCGCTCTGCGAGCATGATAAGCGGCCGCAAATAATCCTCGATATTGCTCTTGCAAGGTCCGCGGCGGTTCCCACGTCCCTGAGAGGACATACGCCCGAATGCGGCCGGCAGGTCGCGAGACATTCGGAGTGTCGTGATTGCCAGCCGCAGACGTATGCCTCGTTGTAGGAGGGTACGATGTCGGACTTTGGTTTCTTCAATACTCATCGAACATGGGAAGACTGGTGCGGGATGCTGCTCGGCGCGGTGATCGTGGCTTCGCCGTGGTTTCCGATCCAGGATCAAGCGATCGCCGGACACCAGACGATGATCCTGAATACGGTCGCAATCGGTCTGGTCGTGTTTGGCCTCAGCCAGCTCGAATATGTCGCCTTGCAGCGCTGGCAAGAGGTGATGACGATCCTGGTCGGACTGTGGCTCATCGCCTCGCCTTACGTCATCGGCTATTCCGGTGAAGGCTTTCTCCGCATCTATCACACGAGCCTGGGTGCGGTGGTGGTGCTGCTCGGCATACTCCAGCTGTGGCAGGACTGGGATCTGAATGACCAGGACATGCTCAAGCACGGACAATAGGCCGCAGATATCGGCAGGCCCGCCGGTTACGGACGGCGGGCCTCTGCCTTCAACTCGTGACGATGTCTGAATGATCCGAGCGCCTCTCGACCCATGAGGGCGGTTCGGTTCAATCCGTGGCTTTGGCGAGCCTGGACTCTTCGGGCTGCGGCTGCGAGCGGAGGCAACCTCGGCAGATGACCAGGGAGCGGTTGACCCTGGCGTCCTGCTCGGCGTCGCTGCCCTCCTGCGCCTGCCACCATTCCTTCGAATAGGGCTGAAGTCCGGCATGCGATCGGTCGTGTTGGGATCGGGCTGCGGTGCGCGTCGGTCCGGACGCTGCGTGCGGCCGGTTGGGATCCTCGCCGGCGCCATCCCAGGCATAGCGCGCGGGCTTGAAGGCGGGATCTGAGGTCAGATGCGCTTGCGGGGCCGCGGCACATCCGGCAAGCGCCAGCGTGAGCAGGAGGAAGGCGGGCGCTTTGAACATAATGCGATACTCTTTACGCGAGACCTGAGCGAGGTTGCGCTGATCATGTTTAAAATTCCCTGAACGGCTGCGGCTGCGACTGCGCCGGCGACAACGCGCATGCGTTATCTGATGCTCCTGCTTGCTGAGTTCGCCGCCGCCGCCCGCGCAGACGATGCAAAGCCGCTTGATCCGTCCGATTGTCCGCCGGGCGTGCAGAAGGCGCTGCGCTGCGCCAATGAGGACTGCGACAGCCAGGACGGCGGCGCCGTGACCTTAGTTTGCGTTCAGTGAGCCGTAGGGCAGGCGCGCGGCAGGCGGCCTTGCGGGGGCGCGTTCGATCGCGATAAATGGGCTGCGATGAGCGGGCAGATAACCTGCTGTCCGCACTCGAAGAGGAAGCCCGATGCAGCCCCTGCGCATGTCCCGCCGCGTCATGAATCTCGCTTACATGCTGACCCAGAATGCGCGACGGCATGGATCGCGACCTGGCTTTGTCTGGGGTGACAAGTCCTGGACCTGGCGCCAGATCGATGTGCAGGTCTCGGCGCTGGCGGCGGCGCTCGCCGCGCACGGTATTGCGAAGGGCGACCGCATCCTTGTCCATTCCAAGAATGGCGACGAGATGTTCTTTTCGATGTTCGCCGCGTTCCGGCTGGGTGCAGTCTGGGTCCCGACCAATTTCCGCCTGATGCCGGATGAGGTCAGCTATCTCGCTCAGGCCTCCGGGGCGAAGGCGTTCTTGTGCCATGTCGATTTTCCCGAACACGCGGCGGCAGTGAAGAGCGGCGCGCTGGAATTCACCTGGAGCATCGACGGCAAGGCCGCGTTCGGCGAGCGCTCGGTGGCGGACGCCATCGCCTCGCATACGGGCGCTGCCGTGGACAATGTCGCAGTCGAGCATGACGATCCCTGCTGGTTCTTCTTCACCTCCGGCACCACCGGGCGCTCCAAGGCGGCGGTGCTGACCCACGGCCAGATGGGCTTTGTCGTCACCAACCATCTGGCCGATCTGACACCCGGTGTGACGGAAGAGGATGCCTCGCTGGTGGTGGCGCCATTGTCGCACGGTGCAGGCGTGCATCAGTTGATGCAGACCGCACGCGGCGCGCGTACCGTGCTGCTGCCGACCGAGAAATTCGACATCAACGAGGCGTTTCGCCTCATCGAGGCGCAGCGCGTCAGCAATCTGTTCACGGTGCCGACCATCTTGAAGATGATGGTCGAGCACCCCGCGGCCGACAAATACGACCATTCCTCGCTTCGCCACGTGATCTATGCCGGCGCGCCGATGTATCGCGAGGATCAGAAGGCAGCGCTGAAGAAGCTCGGCAAGGTGATCGTGCAGTATTTTGGCCTTGGCGAGGTCACCGGCAACATTACCGTGCTGCCGGCCGCGTTGCACGAGTCCGAGGACGGCCCGCATGCGAAGATCGGCACCTGTGGCTTCGAGCGCACCGGCATGCAGGTCTCGATCCAGGACGATGAGGGCCGCGAGCTCGGAGCCAACCAGAGCGGCGAGATCTGTGTGATCGGCCCCGCGGTGTTCGCCGGCTACTACGATAATCCCGAAGCCAATGCGAAAGCGTTCCGCAACGGCTGGTTCCGCACCGGCGATCTCGGTCACATGGACGAGGAGGGTTTTGTCTACATCACGGGACGGGCTTCCGACATGTACATCTCCGGCGGCTCCAACATCTATCCACGGGAGATCGAGGAGAAGATTTTGACGCATCCGGCCGTCGGCGAGGTCGCCGTGCTCGGCGTGCCCGATCCGACCTGGGGAGAGGTCGGCGTTGCCGTCTGCGTCGCGCGCGAAGGCGAGAAGCCGGTGAGCGAAGCGGAGATGGCGGCATTTCTCTCGCCGATGGTGCCGCGCTACAAGATGCCGAAGCGGTTCTTTTTCTGGGAAGCGCTGCCGAAATCCGGCTACGGCAAGATTCCAAAACGCATGGTACGCGACGAGCTCGAGGCGCGAGGCCTGCTCGATCTCGACAAAACGAAGGCCAGCTGAGCGGGCGTCATGCGCAGCATCAAGCAGCCGGGCGCACCTCACGCAGAACGCATCCAATGGGTGGAGGCGAGGGGACGCGCCTTCGCCTTCACGCTTCAAGCCGGTCTGCCGCTGCTGGAAGCCGCGCGCCGCGGTTTTGCCGCGGAGGGTTTTGCCGGCGGCGTGCTCAATTTTGGTGCTGGCGCGCTTGGGCCGTTCGGCTATGTGATGCCGGCACTGTCGAAGACGGGCGACAATGCAGCGTTCTACAGCGATGCGTTTCGGCCCAAGGGCGTGACGCGCACGAAGCTCGGCAGCATGACGCTGGGTGTGCGGGAGGGCGCGCCGTTCTTTCATTGCCACGGGCTGTGGACGGAGGCCGATGGCCGCGCCAGCGGCGGCCACATGTTGCCCGACGAGACTGTTGTCGCCGAACCGTTCGCCGTCGAAGCCTTCGGTCTCGATGGTGCGATGTTCACGGCCGAGTCCGATCCAGAAACGAATTTCAAGCTGTTCGGGCCGGTGGCCGCTGAGAGCACCGGTGCGCAGGCCAAGAGCCGCGCCTTCGCGCTGCGGCTGCGGCCTAACCAGGATTTGGCCGGCTGCCTCGAAGCATTCTGTCGCGCGCACGGCATTGTGCGTGCGAAAATTCACGGTGGCGTCGGCTCGACCATCGGCGCGCGCTTCACCCATGGCGGCGTTACCGAGCCGTTTGCCACTGAGATGGCGATAACATGCGGCGCGATCGAGGCCGGTTCGTCCGGCGCGCTCGAAGCCGCCCTCGATGTCGCCCTGATCGACTACACCGGCGGCCTCGCCGAGGGCCGCTTGGTCCGCGGCGACAATCCCGTGCTGATGACCATGGAGCTGGTGCTGGAGCCGACGGGCTAATTGGGCTAAGGCACGACCGTAGCTTGCGACTGTCCGCAGATGCCACTTCCATGCAGTTTGTGTTCCTGATATGTTCCTTGAAGATTTCGGCGGGGACGGAGGGGGAGCATGAGCCGGACACGACGTCGACAGACCACACTGCGTGCGCCCTATCTCAGGCGTGTCTGGCTCGATCGCTCGCGGGTCGAGGACTGGGAGGCTTATCCGTTCTGCCTCCCCATCTTCAGGGATGAGTTCGATCACAGCTTCGAGTCCGCGGTCACGATCATCGTCGGCGAGAACGGCGCCGGAAAATCGACCATTCTTGAGGGCATCGCGGGGTTGGCCGGCTTTGCCAGCACGGGCGGCCGCAAGGGCTTTCAGGAGATAGACGGCGGCGGCATCGAAATCACTGGCGAAGAGCTGTCGTCTGCGTTGCGGGGCGCGTGGGTCCCGAAGGTGACCGACGGCTGGTTCTTCCGTGCCGAGACGTTCTTTTCGATTGCGCGCTACATGGACCGCTCGGCCGTGAGCGCCGCGCAAGCCATGGAGGGCGTGTTTGGTGCAAGCGTTCAGGAGGCGCCGGACTATCTCTCCTTTTCCCATGGCGAGGGCTTTTTGGTCTTCTTCGAGGAGCGCTGCCAGAAGCAGGGCATCTACATCTTCGACGAGCCGGAATCGGCGCTGTCGCCGGCGCGGCAGATGGATTTCCTCAAGCTCCTGCATCGGATGGATCTCTCCGGCAATTGTCAGGTGATCATGGCGACCCACGCACCATTGATGATGGCCTATCCGAATGCGCAGCTGCTGCGGCTGGGTAAATACGGCCTGGAGCCGGTTACGGTGGAGCAGACCGATTACCGGGTGATGCGTGAATTTTGCGCCGATCCGCGCGGCTTCGTGGAGGCCACGCTGGCGGAATGATTGACGGCAATCGTCACACCCACTCTCCCGGTCGTCATTTGCGAGGAAAGCGAAGCAATCCAGAGTCTTTCCAGGGTGACAGTTTGGATTGCCTGCATCCACCTTGGCCTTTTGGTTGCAAGCACAGGTTCACCTTCTCGCGGCACCTCGTGCCCGAGCTTGCGGTGGTCGTCGCCCTCGCAGATGCCGAGGGCGCAGGGAAGACCGGACGCCGGCTGGCGCCCGCGGTCCGCTGTGCGCAAATGCGCTGGAAACACATGCACAGCGGCATACAGGGCAGCCTGGACATCCCGGCCTTCCCTGCGCAATGGTTTGACGGCTTATGTCGTGCTCTCCTCGGGGAGCGATGCACTATTGCCCCCGTCGCCTTGCGGATGGCTGATGCCGCGGACCCGGTCGGGCTGCAGGCATCACCGCAACACTTGGCGCACAGACCCCGGGCGCCAGGACCACACGATTTTGCCGTACGCAGGCTGCACCCGTCGTATGCGCGCGGCATTCGCTCACGGAGTGACCCGCCCTGCAAACCATCTGCGCGCGGCGCTGCCCGCGTCCACCACGTCCCATCCCGCGTTCGTGACGATCGCGATCCGCCCCTCGGCCCGGGTTGGGGTGACCGAAACATGCGATAATTCCGAATTCTAGTAAAGCGAACTATTTTGAATGAACGCATTGACCTTGGCCTCGTGTGGTTGCCCGTCAGGCAACGCAAGGGATGGTGTGGATATTCGACACCACGCCCGCCACAAGCGCGCCACGAACACGTCTCCCCGCGGTCCAAAAATGCGCTACGATGACCTCAGCGCGCTCCAAGTCGCGCAGATTGATGAATGAGGAAACGACATGAGGATGACGATGGGAACGGCGATCGCCGGGGTGGTGGCGGGGATGGCTCTGACGGCGGCTCTTGAGCCGGTCTGGGCCCATGGGCCGACACGGCAGAAGGTGCGGGAATCCATCGAGATCAGCGCGCCGCCGGCCAAGGTCTGGGCGGCGATCGGCAATTTTCAGGACATGAGCTGGCTCCCGCCCGTCACCAAGACTGAGGGCCAGAAGGGCAACGAGATCGGCGCGACGCGGACGCTGACCCTAACCGGCGGCCCGACGGTCGAGGAGGAGCTCTACAAATACGAGCCCGACATGCTGAGCTATTCGTACCGGATCACCAAGGTCGACGTGAAGGTGCTGCCGGTGACCAATTATTCCTCGACCTTGACGGTGTCGCCTGCGCCGGATGGCAAGGCGAAGCTGGAATGGGCCGGCGCGTTCTATCGTGGCTATCCCAACAACGATCCGCCACCGGAGCTGAGCGACGAAGCTGCGGTGAAGGCGGTGAGCGGGCTGTACAGGGCCGGGCTCGAGTCGCTCAAGAAGAAGATCGAGAGCGGTAGCTGATGGTGCGAGCGCTGGTCCTGGCGGCCTTGGCCGCCAGCCTTTGCGGTGCCGGTCTCCCACGTGCGTCCGCCGACGAGGCGTTCGTCACCAACCAGCTCAGCGACGATCTGATGGTCGTGGACCTCGCCACTGCGCGCAGCGTTGCAACCATTCCGATCGGAGGCAAGCCGGCGGGCGTCGCCGTCAGCGCGGACGGACGTTTTGCCTATGTGACGAGCCCCGATGGCAAGGCGGTGACGGTGGTGGACGCGGCCGCGCGCCAGGTTGCGGGGCGGATCGAGGTGGGCGGCGGGCCGCTCGGCATTGCCGTCGCGCCCGATGGCAAGACCGTCTATGTCGCCGACTGGTATGCCGCCGCGGTGCGGGTGATCGATACGGCTTCGCGCAGCGTCACGGCCAGCATCGCGCTCGGTGCCTCGCCATCGGGCCTTGCGGTGACGCCGGACGGCAAGCTGCTGCTCTCGGCAGACCGCGACGACGACAGCGTCTCTGTGGTGGACACGACGACGCGGCAGCGCAAAGCAATGATCAAGGTCAGCACGCGTCCTTTCGGCATCACCATCGACGCCGCGGGCAAGCGCGCCTACACCGCCAATGTCGGATCAGACGACGTCTCCGTGATCGACATCGCCGAAGGCCGCGAAATCGGCCGCGTGCCGGTCGGGATGCGGCCCTACGCGGTGGCGCTGACGCAAGGGCGCGGCTTCGTCACCGACCAGTATGGCGGCACCGTCAGCGTGTTCGATCTGGCGACTCTGAAGCCAATCAAGCGCATCAATGTCGGCGATTATCCCGAAGGCATTGCCGCGACCGCCGACGGCAAGCGCGTCATCGTCGCCTGCTGGGAGAGCAATACGCTCAACATCATCGATGCAACTGATCTGAAGGTGATCGGCGAGGTCAAGACCGGCGACGGCCCGCGGGCGTTCGGGGCGTTTTTGCGCAGGACGGAGTAGGGGATTGCGTAGGGTAGGTTACCCGGACCACGCCCGGGATGTCTCAACGAGTCATAATGGAAGGCGTAACCCGCCAAGCCGCGAGCAACGGAGAATCGGAAGACCACAGCAGTGGGTTACGCTTCGCTAACTACCCTACGAGTCCCGTGGGTCCCGCACAACACACCCACAATCTCGTCCATCTGCTCAAACACGTGGTCCGGCTTCAACGCCCGCAGCGCCGCGGGCGCCGCATAGCCCCAGCACACCGCGCCGCAGGCAATGCCGACGGCCCGTGCCGCCTCGATGTCGCGGACCTCGTCGCCGATGCCGATGACCTGGCTCGGCTCGACGCCCGCGCGCCCGATGACCCGGCGGAATTTCGCCGGCTTGCCGAACAGCGACGCCGAGCAGTCGAAATGCGAAAACAGCGTGGCGGCATCGCCGAGCTTCTCGCGCGCGTTGGCTTCGCTGTCGGACGTGACCAGCGCGAGCTGCACGCCGTTGTCGGCAAGCGTCTGCAGCATCGCCTCGACACCGGCAAACAGCGAAATCTCGCTAGCTGCCTCCGCCTTCAGCCGCCGCGCATGCCGCGCGATCGCCGGCAGCTTCCACAAGGGCACCTCGAGGTGGCTGAGGATCTCGCGGCTCGACGCATGCCGCAGCTTTTCGATGTCCTCATCCTTCACGCGGCGAAAGCCGAAGCGATCGGCGACGTCGTTGATGGTGCGCAGGAACCAGGGGAAGCTGTCGGCGAGCGTGCCGTCGAGATCGAAGATGGCGAGGGAGTAGGGCATTGATCTCGCTGAGCGCTTTGGTTCGCGGAGCCTTTAGTTCGAACGTGACGTTGCGGAAGAGATTTACGTCCATTTCACACAGCGCGGCCGTCACAAAGCGAGGACTTTGATCTTTGGGTTGGCAAGGTCTCGCTGTAGGACGCTAGCTTCGCTCGGGTGTTGGGAACAATTTGGTGGGCCTGGTGGCGTCCGCCGCAATGGCAGGGCGGCGCAAGCGCTCCCCCGCCCATTCTACGAAGGCCGCGCGCGCGGAGGAGTCACCAATGACTCGTGCCGGAATGAAAAACCCCTGTCTCGCACTGTACCAGAATGCGACCATGACTGGGCTATCTTGAATCGTCGCAATCTCGTCCCAAGACATCCGGCTCTCGGTGTTCGGACCTCTGTGGACGATCGAGAAGTCGTCAAAAATAACGTGCCACGTCTTCTGACTGAGACGATCCAACTCAAAGAGTTTCTCGAATATTTGGCGAGAAATCCAGCTCGAGACAAAATACATGTAGAGCTGTCCCACTACTAAGCACAGTGTCGCGGCAAACACGGCGGGCGGCGTCAGCAACTCCTGACGTAAGGCGATATAGCTTGCCACGATCATGAAGGCATAAACGGTCAACGCCAAGGTCATTTGGCTACGCCAATCGATGAGGGCCTTCAGGTTGGCTTTCGCAAGTCTTCTGAAGAATCTATCTTCTTCTCTAGAAATTATGAATTCGAAGCTAAAGCTGGATGAGTCGGTTGCATCGCTCAATCTAACCTCCTGCAGGCGAAATCAAAAAAGTATAGCATCAACCTTCAACTGAACCACAGATTGTTGGCCGAGGCGCCACTTGAGATGCGTGCTAACGAATGCGCGTCCGACTGGTCCGAGTCATTTCCGGGAAATTCGATCACGGCTGCGAGGCGGCGTCACTCCGCCGCCTCGCTCGTCCTCCCGCGCTTCGGCTTGCTTGCCTTCTTCAGCACCGGCTCCAGGAACTTGCCGGTATAGCTCCGCGGTGCCTTGGCGATGTCTTCCGGCGGGCCCCAGGCCACGATCTCGCCGCCGCCATCGCCGCCTTCGGGGCCGAGATCGATGACCCAGTCGGCGGTCTTGATGACCTCGAGATTGTGCTCGATGACGACGACGGTGTTGCCCTGTGCGACCAGCTCGTGCAGCACCTCCAGCAGCTTCTTGACATCATGGAAGTGCAGGCCGGTGGTGGGCTCGTCCAGGATGTAGAGCGTGCGCCCGGTGGCGCGCTTCGATAGCTCTTTTGCCAGCTTGACCCGCTGGGCTTCGCCGCCGGAGAGCGTGGTGGCCTGCTGGCCGACGTGGATGTAGTCTAGGCCGACGCGGTGCAGCGTGTTGAAGGTCTCGCGAACGCGCGGCACCGCCTTGAAGAACTCGGCGGCCTCCTCCACGGTCATGTCGAGCACGTCGGCGATGCTCTTGCCCTTGAACAGCACCTCCAGCGTCTCGCGATTGTAACGCTTGCCCTTGCAGACGTCGCAGGTGACGTAGACGTCGGGCAAAAAGTGCATCTCGATCTTGATGACGCCGTCGCCTTGGCAGGCCTCGCAGCGGCCGCCCTTGACGTTGAAGGAGAAGCGGCCGGGCTCGTAGCCGCGCGCCTTGGCCTCGGGCAGGCCGGCGAACCATTCGCGGATCGGCGTGAAGGCGCCGGTGTAGGTCGCGGGGTTGGAGCGTGGAGTGCGGCCGATCGGCGACTGGTCGATGTCGATGATCTTGTCGATGTGCTCGAGGCCTTCGATGCGATCGTGCGGCGCTGCGCCCTCGCTGGCATTGTTCAGCTTGCGGGCGATGGCGCGATAGAGCGTGTCGATCAGCAGCGTCGACTTGCCGCCGCCGGAGACGCCGGTCACGCAGGTGAACAGGCCGAGCGGAATCTCGGCAGTGACGTTCTTGAGATTATTGCCGCGCGCATTGACCACCTTGATGGTGCGGCGATGGTTCGGTGGGCGCCGCTCCGGCACCTCGACTTCGAGCTCGCCGGTCAGGTACTTGCCAGTCAGCGATTTCGGATTGCGCATGATCTCCGCGGGCGTGCCCTCGGCGACGATGTGGCCGCCGTGCATGCCGGCGCCGGGGCCGATGTCGAGCACGTAATCGGCAAGCCGGATCGCGTCCTCGTCATGCTCGACTACGACCACGGTGTTGCCGAGGTCGCGCAGGCGCTTGAGCGTATCGAGCAGACGGGCGTTGTCGCGCTGGTGCAGGCCGATCGAGGGCTCGTCGAGCACGTAGAGCACGCCGGTCAGGCCCGAGCCGATCTGCGAGGCCAGGCGGATGCGCTGGCTCTCGCCGCCGGACAGCGTGCCGGAGGATCGGGACAACGTGAGATAGTTGAGGCCGACGTCGAGCAGGAAGGTGAGGCGCTCGCGAATTTCTTTCAGGATGCGCCCGGCGATCTCGTTCTGCTGCGCGTTGAGCGCATCGGGCACGGTCTCGAACCATTCGCCGGCGCCCTTTACGGACAGCTCCGAGATCTCGCCGATATGCTTGCCGCCGATCTTGACGCAGAGCGCCTCGGGCTTGAGCCGAAACCCGTGGCACGCCTCGCAGGGGACGTCATGGAAATATTTCGCCAGCTCCTCGCGCGCCCACTCGCTCTCGGTCTCGCGATAGCGGCGGTTGATGTTGGTGATGACGCCCTCGAACGGTTTTTTGGTGTCGTAGGAGCGCACGCCGTCTTCATAGGAGAACTTGATCTCATCCTCGCCGGAGCCGTAGAGAAGCGCGTTTTGCGTCTTCTTGGGCAGATCCTTCCACTTGGTGTCGAGCGTGAACTTGTAGTGCTTGCCGAGCGCGTTCAGTGTCTGCACGTAGTAGGGCGATGATGACTTGGCCCAGGGCGCGATCGCACCCTTGCGCAACGTCAGATCCTTTTCGGGGATGACGAGATCCTCGTCGACATGCTGCTCGACGCCGAGCCCGCCGCAGGCGGGGCAGGCGCCGTAGGGATTGTTGAAGGAAAAGAGTCTCGGCTCGACCTCGGGGATGGTGAAGCCGGAGACCGGGCAGGCGAATTTTTCCGAGAACAGGATGCGCTCGGGCCCGCTCTTGTCGTGGATCTTCGCGGTCTTTTTTTTCTCTTCCGCGGGTGCGGCCGCCGGCGCGTCGGCGAATTCGACGACGGCAAGGCCTTCGGCGAGCTTCAGCGCGGTCTCAAAGCTCTCGGCGAGGCGCTGGCCGATGTCGGCGCGCACCACGATGCGGTCGACCACGACGTCGATGTCGTGCGGGAATTTCTTGTCGAGGGTCGGGGCCTCCGCCAGCTCGTAGAAGGTGCCGTCGATCTTGACGCGCTGAAAGCCCTTCTTGAGCCATTCGGCGAGCTCTTTGCGGTACTCGCCCTTGCGGCCGCGCACGACCGGGGCGAGCAGATAGAGGCGCGTGCCTTCCGGCAACGTCAGCACGCGGTCGACCATCTGCGACACGGTCTGGCTCTCGATCGGCAAGCCGGTGGCCGGCGAATAGGGCACGCCGACCCGCGCCCAGAGCAGGCGCATGTAGTCGTAGATCTCAGTGACGGTGCCGACCGTGGAGCGCGGATTCTTCGAGGTCGTCTTCTGCTCGATCGAGATGGCCGGCGATAGCCCGTCGATCTGATCGACGTCGGGCTTCTGCATCATCTCGAGGAATTGGCGCGCATAGGCCGACAGCGATTCGACGTAGCGGCGCTGGCCTTCGGCGTAGATGGTGTCGAAGGCCAGTGAGGATTTGCCGGAGCCCGACAGCCCCGTGAACACCACCAGCTTGTCGCGGGGAATCTCGACGTCGATGTTCTTGAGGTTGTGCTCGCGCGCGCCACGGATCGTAATCGCGCGCAGGCTTGAGCCCGCGTTCTGTTGTTGGCGCTTGGCCTTGATCACTTCGTCCATCCCGCTGATCCTCAAGGAATCCCAAAGACGCGCGATCACGCCAACGTAAAAGGCGCGCTTCGCCCGGAACCGGGATCGGCGCCGATGGGTATGTCAGCGAACGTAGGAAGAACGCGAGCGGATTTCCAGTGGCACGTGCGAATCGTCAACGGATTGTTGGTGCGCTGGCGGCATCTGGCAGCAGCAGGAGCGAGCGGAACTGCGCGGATCGAGCCGTAAAACAAAAAGGCCGGCGCGAGGCCGGCCTTTCGTGACGATGTGACCTCGGTAGTGATCAGTACTCAGCTCAGTACTTGGCGACCACCGGGCCCCCGAAGTGATAGTTCACGCCGACCTGCACGGTGTGGAAGTTGATCGTGCCGGAGGCCAGCGGAGCGCCAAGGTTAGAGAAGTAGTTCTCGCTGCCGAGGCTACGATAGAGGTACTCGCCCTTGACCGACCACTGCGGAGCGAAGAAAGCTTCGACGCCCGCACCGACGGTCCAGCCGGAATGCCACTTGCTGTCGGAGACGCTCACGCCGAGGGCGCTGACGGTGATCTTGTTGTCGATCCAGGCGTAGCCGCCGGTGCCGTAGAACAGGACGTTGTTGACGGCCCAGCCGATTCGGCCGCGCACAGTGCCGAGCGCATCGGTCTTGGAGGCGACAGTGATGCCAAGTGCGGTTGCCGAAGCGCTCACGTCAGCCCAGGCGCCATCCGCCTCGATACCGAACACGACGTTGCCGGTCTGCCAGTTGTAGCCGGCGGTGCCGCCGACGAAGCCACCCTGCATCCGCGGATCGGACGCGTTTTCCCAAGCGCCGCCGCCGACGACGCCGAGGTAGAAGCCGGTCCAGTTGTAGACGGCGGCCGGAGCGATCGGGGCCTTGGTGTAGGGGCGCGCTGCGAGGTCAGCGGCCGAAGCCGGAGCAGCGAGAGCGAACAAACAGGCCGAAGCCAACAAAACCTTTTTCATTTTTCAACTAATCCCAGTCCCAGTTTCTGTTGTTACCTTCCATGCCGAAGGCAGCGGACTCAACGGCCCAACTAATGCCGTGCTTACACCGCTAAAGCCGCAAGTTGTGTCTCCGAAAAGCCACAACAGCCACAAAACGTCTTGATCACTGACTTATCCGACCGTCTGCTTTGGATAAAACGAAAAAGGCCGGCACGAGGCCGGCCTTTAATCCTTGAACGAAATCAGAGCGATCAGTACCTCGCGACCAGCGGGCCACCAAAGCGGTAATTCAGCCGGACGAGACCGATGTCGACATCCTGGCCAATTCGGTCGCTCCCGAACACAACGCCCGCCGGCGTGGTAAAGCCGATCGTGCGGTGGCCGAGGAAAATGTGGTCGTATTCGACGCCGACCGACCAGTTTGGTGCGAATCCGAATTCCAGACCAGCACCCACCGTACCACCCCAGCGGGTTTCACGTGCCGATGCCAGCAGCGTGCCAGCGCCCGGGGTACCTGCGGCGGCATAGACGTCGTACTTGTCCCCGACCACAGCGGCGCCGCCCTTCACATAGAACAGCACATTGTTCCAGGCATAGCCGACCTGACCAGTGATCAGGCCAAAACTGTCGATGCGAGAGCGGTTACGATCCCCGGTGACCAAAGCGGTGCCAGGGAACAGGGTGCTCACGTTGTCGCCGGAAAAGTCAGCCCAGTTGCCCTGGCCCTCGAAGCCGAACACCCAATTGGTCGACTGCCAGCGATAGCCAATCTGGCCACCGACCGTGCCGCCCGTTGCGTTGTGGCAGCCTTCGCCAACCAGAGTGCCGGTAACAGGCGTCACGAAATCCCAGCACTTGTGGCTCGAACCACCGCCGCCGTTGATACCGATGTAGAAGCCGCTCCAGTCGTAGATTGCGGCAACGGCGGGAGCCGGAGCCTTGGTGTATGGGCGCGCAGCGAGATCTGCCGCGCTTGCGGGAGCCGAGAGGCCCAGCGCCATTGCACCGATTGCACTAAACAGAATCTTATTCATTGCAGTCTCCCCAGTTTCGACCGCTTCTCAAACTCCCCGAAGCGGCTAATGAAGGCGCGACGCCCATATGAACTAATTCCGAGGCAACCCTAGCTTACGAAACCGGCAAAGTCCGTCTCCGAAATGCCACACTCGCTGACCGAATGAGCCAAGCGCAACTTGATGAATGTTAAGCGGTTTCTGCCGTTCGCGGGAACCCAAAAAAGTTCCATCGAGCGACTGCCTTGATCACCACCATCGCGGCTCGAAGAGCCCGATGTCCGCCCCGATCGTCACAAAGAACAAATCTGGAACAAACCCAATGGCGGTGCTATATGTGGGGATAACCCGAGGGGTGATGGGCTGAGCGGCGCCCGCAAGCGTATAGGGTCGCCTCAACGGGCGGCGGAGGAACGCAGAGAGCGGACTCGGCCTTTGAAATTCAGTGGCATTGGAGTGGAGAGCGGCGATGGCGGGAAGCGTCAACAAGGTCATTCTGGTTGGAAATCTCGGCAAGGATCCCGAAATCCGCCGCACCCAGGACGGGCGACCGATCGCCAATTTGAGCATCGCCACCTCTGAGACCTGGCGCGACAAGAACACCGGCGAGCGCAAGGAAAAGACCGAATGGCATCGCGTCGTGATCTTCAATGAAGGGCTGTGCAAGGTCGCCGAGCAGTACCTGAAGAAGGGCGCGAAGGTCTACATCGAGGGCGCGCTCCAGACCCGCAAATGGACCGACCAGAGCGGCGTCGAGAAGTACTCGACCGAGGTCGTGCTCCAGGGCTTCAACTCGACCCTGACGATGCTCGACGGTCGCGGTGGCGGCGGAGGCGGCGGCAGCTTCGGCGACGAACCCAGCGGCGACTTCGGCTCGTCCGGTCCCGTAAGCAGCGCTCCGCGCCGTCCCGTTGCCGCTGGCGGTGGCCGCAACAGCGACATGGACGACGATATCCCGTTCTGAGAACCCGGATCACGCGGCCGAGGCGCATTGCCTGGTCGGGCTCCGCCTGGTGTGCCGTGTCAGCAATTCATGTTCATCGGCGGGGTGGGCTCGGATTTTCCGGGCCCGCTTCATGTTTGACGTGAGCTCGGATTGCGCCATGACAGATATTCTGACAGGGCACTCGCAGCGCGATCTTGAGGCGATGGAGGCCATTGCCGAAGGCCGCTTCCGCACCTGTCGGGAGCGGGGCTCGGAAGGGCTTAAGTTGTTGGAAAAATAGGCGGAAAAATCGCTTGCCCTGACCTTCGCGAGGGTAGTTATCGCGGCCCCGATGCGCTATATGATTCCCAGATAAACCTGACCGGATTTCCCCTTGGCTGACGACGAAAACAAGCCCGGCAACCAGCCGGCGCAACCCTCGGACATTCGCCCCGTCTCCATCCTCGACGAGATGAAGAAGTCCTACCTCGATTACGCCATGAGCGTGATCGTGTCGCGCGCGCTGCCCGACGCGCGCGACGGCCTGAAGCCGGTGCATCGCCGCATCCTGTTCTCGATGAACGAGGAAGGCTATACGCCGGACAAGAAGCACAAGAAGTCGGCCGGTATCGTCGGCGACGTCATGGGCCAATACCATCCGCATGGTGACCAGGCGATCTATGACGCGCTGGTGCGCATGGCGCAGCCTTTTTCGATGCGCGAATTGCTGGTGGACGGGCAGGGCAATTTCGGCTCGGTCGACGGCGATCCGCCGGCGGCGATGCGCTACACCGAGTCGCGCCTAACCAAGATCGCGCTGAAGCTGCTCGACGACATCGACAACGAGACCGTCGACTTTCAGGACAATTACGACGGCTCGAGCAAAGAACCGGTGGTTCTGCCGGCACGGTTCCCTAACCTGCTGGTCAACGGCGCCGGCGGCATCGCCGTCGGCATGGCCACCAACATTCCGCCGCACAATCTCGGCGAGGTCATCGACGCCTGCCTGGCGTTGATCGACAATCCTTCGCTGACCATCGACGAGCTCACCAACATCATCCCGGGCCCGGACTTCCCGACCGGCGGCATCATTCTCGGCCGCCAGGGCATCCGCAGCGCCTACCATCTCGGCCGCGGCTCCATCGTGATGCGTGGCAAGGTCACCTTCGAGACGATCCGGAAGGAGCGCGAGGCGATCGTCATCACCGAGATCCCGTATCAGGTGAATAAGGCGACGATGGTCGAGCGCATCGCCGAGCTCTACAAGGAAAAGAAGATCGAGGGCATCTCCGACCTGCGCGACGAGTCCGACCGTGATGGCTACCGCGTCGTCGTCGAGCTCAAGCGCGATGCCATGCCCGACGTGGTGCTGAATCAGCTCTACAAGTTCACGCCGCTCCAGACCAGCTTCGGCGTCAACGCCGTCGCGCTCGATTCCGGCCGTCCGCAAACGATGAACCTGAAGGACATGCTGACGATCTTCGTCGGCTTCCGGGAGCAGGTCGTCACGCGCCGGACCAAGTACAAGTTGCGCAAGGCGCGCGAGCGCGCGCATGAGCAGGTCGGCCTCGCCATCGCGGTCGCCAACATCGACGAGATCATCAAGGTGATCCGCACCTCGCCCACTCCGGCGGCTGCGCGCGACACCCTGATGACGCGAGACTGGCCGGCGCGCGACGTCGAGGACATCATTACGCTGATCGACGATCCGCGCCACCGCATCAACGAGGACGGCACCATCCGCCTGTCGCTGGATCAGGCCAAGGCCATTCTGGAATTGCGTCTGGCGCGGCTCACTGCGCTTGGCCGCGACGAGATTGGCGACGAGCTGTCAAAACTCGCCGGCGAGATCGGCGACTATCTGGAGATCCTGCGCTCGCGCGCCCGCATCCTCGACATCATCAGGACCGAGCTCGCCGAGGTGAAGGCCGAGTTCGCCACGCCGCGCCGCACCGTGATCATGGAGCAGGAAGGCGAGGTCGAGGATGAGGACCTGATCCAGCGCGAGGACATGGTCGTCACCGTCTCCCACGCCGGCTACGTCAAGCGCGTGCCGCTGTCGGCCTACCGGGCGCAGCGCCGCGGCGGCAAGGGCCGTGCCGGCATGCAGACCCGCGACGAGGATTTCGTCAGCCGCCTGTTCGTCGCCTCTACGCACACGCCGGTGCTGTTCTTCTCCTCACGCGGCCAGGTCTACAAGGAAAAGGTCTGGCGCCTGCCGATGGCTGCGCCGAACGCGCGCGGCAAGGCGCTGATCAACATCCTGCCGTTGGAGCAGGGCGAGCGCATCACCACCATCATGCCGCTGCCCGAGGATGAATCGACCTGGGGCAATCTCGACGTGATGTTCGCCACCACAGGTGGCAACGTCCGGCGCAACAAGCTGTCCGACTTCGTCGATGTCCGCCGCTCCGGCATCATCGCGATGAAGCTCGACGACAACGAGGCGATCGTCGACGTGCAGATCTGCACCGAGCACGACGACGTGCTGCTGACCGCCGCCGGCGGCCAGTGCATCCGCTTCCCCGTTACCGACGTGCGCGTGTTCACCGGGCGCACCTCGATGGGCGTGCGCGGTATTGCGCTTGGCGAGGGCGACAAGGTGATTTCGCTGGCGATCCTGCGCCATGTCGAGACCACATCGGACGAGCGCTCGGCGTACCTGAAGATGCGCCGTGCAGTCGCCGGCGAAGCCGCGACTGAGGAGACCGCCGCGGACGGAGAGGCCGAGGAGACCTCCGGCAGCTTCCAGCTTGCCCAGGAGCGTTACGCCGAGATGTCGGCGCAGGAGCAGGTCGTGCTCACCGTCTCGGTCAATGGCTACGGCAAGCGCACCTCGTCGTACGAGTACCGCACCACGGGACGGGGCGGCAAAGGCATCGTCGCCATGAGCGTCAACAACCGCAACGGCAACTTGGTTGCGTCCTTCCCCGTGGAGGATGCCGATCAGATCATGCTGGTCACCGACAAGGGTCAGCTGATCCGCTGCCCGGTCGAGGGCATCCGCATCGCCGGCCGCTCGACCCAGGGCGTGATAGTGTTCGACACCGCCGAGGACGAGCACGTCGTCTCGGTCGAGCACATCACGGAAGAGGCGGAGAGCAACGGCACGAATGGGGAATGACGGTTCTGAACAGCCGCCAATCGGCGCATTCCGCCTCCGTTCTTTGCGGCATGTCCGGTTCGCCGAGAAGCAGTGAACGCCGTTCAACCCGGAAGTGAGGTCGCCCGCAAGACGTCTCTGAAAACGCCGTACTGCACTTGAAAGGCTCGGGGGCTGTAATCCTGGTAGTATCCCGCTGTCACCGCGACAATCAGATCGAGTTCCTGGACGATACGGATCGACTGCCCACCTCGACCTAACGCGCCGACCCAATGGATGTCACGCCCATTGAGTCGGGAGCGACCGAGCCACCACAAGTATCCATACAACTGGTTGTCGGTGGCCTTAAGGTTCGGTGCCGTCGATGTTTCGATCCATGCCTTCGAAACGATCTGGCGGTCCTTCCAGCGACCGCCCGCGAGAATGAGCTGGCCGATCTTCGCCATGTCGCGCGGTCGTAGACGCAAGCCGCCTCCGGCATCGGTGTCGCCTCTGACCCTCATCCACTCTGCGTTGGTGATGCCCAAGGGTTCGAACAACGCGGCGTGCGCAAATTCGTCGAGGGGGCGTCCTGTCACCTTACGGATAATGGCCGATACCAGCCTGAGCGCGCCGGTGTTGTAGAAGAATTCCTGTCCGGCCGGGGCGGTAATCGGAAGACCGAGCACGTAACGGCACGGATCCCATGCCATATGCATGCGCGCCTCGTCGTTGTTGTAGTCTCCGGTGGCCGGAGTCGCTTCCACCCACTCCAGACCCATCGACATGCCGAGCACGTGCAATAGCTGGATGCGATCCTTTTCCGGGGTACGCAAGTCGGACAATTCGGGGAAGAAGCTGAAGATCGGTTCGTTGACGCCGCGTATGAGCCCCCGATCGATCGCGATCCCGACTGCGAGGGACGCGACGCTCTTCGAAACCGATTTCAAGTTGTGCAGTGTAGCGGCATCGAAAGTGACGTTTTCTACCCGGTGACCGTAAAAGCGTCCGGGAATCTCATCGTCACCTCTGAAGTAGCGCTCGAACACCAGCCTGCCGCCGTGTGCGACCAGAACGGCGTGCACATTGGTGTTGGCCGCGAGTCGATCAGCCATCCGGCAGAGTGCATCGCGGTCGATGAGCTTGTCCTCCGTCACGGAGGCAACTGGCCAGCCGTCGTCTTGCGCGACCGGGATACCGCAGCCGTCGGATAGGCCGCCGTACACACGTCGTGCGGTGAGTGGCGCCAGCGCAGCTCCGCCGAGAAGGGACATAAACTGGCGCCGTCTCATTCCAAATTCTCGCTCGCCTTCTGTCGCCTCGTCGTAGCAGCGGGTCGCTCCTGCACGCTGGGCGCTAAATCTCCAGCTCGGTGCCGAACTCCACTACCTGCTTGGTCGGCACGCCGAAGAACGCGGCCGAGCGTTCGGCATTGCGCTGGAGGAAAGCGAATACGCTTTCGCGCCAGACCCACATGCCCGGCACGTCCTCGCGCGGGATGATGGTCTCGCGGCCGACATAGTAGGTGACGTCGGAGAGATCGATGCCGGGCAGCTTGCCGAGGCGCCCGACGAACCCCAATCCCTCATAGATCGTCGGGTTCTGCATGAAGCCGTAATGCAGGATCACGCGGGTGATGCCGGGAATGATCTCGATCACCTCGGCCCGTTCTGCGTCGGGAATGTGCGGGGATTCCTCGATCAGCACGGTGACGAGCAGCACGCGTTCGTGCAGCACGCGGTTGTGCTTGACGAACTGGGTCAGCGCCAGCGGCACGCCGCGCGGCGCGGAGGCGAGGAACACGGCAATCCCCGGCAGCCTGGCGCGGCATTTGTTGACCGCGGTCTCGATCAGGTCTTCTTCCGGCTGGCGCAGCTTCGCCCGCGCCGCCTCGACCAGCTTCACGCCGGCGCGCCAGGTCAGCATCAGGAAGGCGACGAGGCCGGCGAGCAGCAGCGGAAACCAGCCGCCCTCGAACAGCTTGATCGAATTGGCGGAGAAGAAGATCACGTCGATCACGAAGAAGGTGCCGTTCACGGCCACCACGAGCCAGGGCGAATATCCCCATTGGATCGCCACCAGGGCCGCGAGCAACGTGGTGATTGCCATCAGCAGCGACACCGCGATGCCGTAGGCGCCGGCGAGCGCGTCCGACGTGCCGAAGCTCAGGACCGCTCCCAACGTTGCGGCGGCCAGCAGCCAGTTCACCAGCGGCACGTAGATCTGGCCGATCGCAGCGCTGGTGGTGTGGCGGATCAGCATGCGCGGCAGGAAGCCGAGCTGGATCGACTGCTGGGTCAGCGAGAACACACCGGAGATGATCGCCTGTGAGGCGATCACGGTCGCAACCGCGGAGAAGGCGACGAGCGGATAGTGCAGGGCGTCGGGGCAGAGCTGGAAGAACGGATTCTCGATCATGGCAGGATCGGTGATCAGGAGCGCGGCCTGACCGAAATAGTTCAGCACCAGCGCGGGCAGGCAGACCGCGAACCAGGCGAGCCGGATCGGCAAGCGGCCGAAATGCCCCATGTCGGCATACATGGCTTCGCCCCCGGTCACGGCGAGGAAAGCGGCGCCGAGGATTCCGAAGGAGATACGGAAATCCTGGTGGATCAGGAAGTCGACGGCATAGAGCGGGCTTAGCGCCGCCAGCACCGCGGGCGCCTTGACAATGCCGTGGATGCCAAGCGCGGCAAGCACGACGAACCAGGCCAGCATCACCGGGCCGAAGATGCGGCCGATGAAGCCGGTGCCCTGCTTTTGAATCATGAACAGGCCGATCAGGATCGCGATGGTGACGGGCACGACGACGGGCGCAAGCGAGGGGGCGTCGACCTTGAGGCCCTCGATGGCGCTGAGCACGGAGATCGCGGGGGTGATCGCGCCGTCGCCATAGAGCAGGGCGGCGCCGACGAGGCCGACGACCAGCAGATGCGCCCGCCAGGTGCCAGGCTGGGCATTGCGGGCGTGCAGCAGCGCCAGCAGCGCGACGATGCCGCCTTCGCCGCGATTGTCCGCGCGCAGGATCAACAACGCATATTTGAGCGAGATGATGAGCAGCAGCGCCCAGAGAATCAGCGAGGCAACCCCCAGGACAGCATCGTGGCTTAACGTGCCGCCATGGGCAGCCGCCTTGGCGGCTTCCTTCAGGGCGTAGAGGGGACTGGTGCCGATATCGCCATAGACCACCCCAAGGGCGCCCATGGTCATGGCAAGCGGCAGCGGATCGGGATGATGGCCGGAAGCGACTGCGGGCGTACTAGACAATGGCGACCCCCGATGGGAATCGCGCCCGACGGATCATTCCGGCGAGCGCGAGCATCACGCAGTCTGCGACGAGACGTCGCAAATATCCATGGGGTTTGTATTGGGTCTAGCCGGCTAGCGCATGACCCCGAAAAGTGCCCAGCGGTTTTTCGAAAAGATCATGCTCAAACAACAACCTAAAGCGCGATGACGATTCATCCTGATCTCATCGCGCTGTGGCTGACGTGAAACTGACAGGTCCGACTAAGGGGTCCGATCGGCAGTCACGAGGCGTGCCTCGCGGACATTGGCCTTGGTGCCGGCGCGGCGCAGGCACGAGGCTTCGAAGTTGGGCCAGGCCTGCTGCGAGCAGTCCTTGCCGATGCTGCGGATGTCGAGCCGGTCGCTCTTGGCCAGCGGCTGCGGCACGCTGGCCTCGACGGTCGGGGCGAAGCCGGGCAGCAGGGTGAGGGCGGCAGCAGCACATGCAGAGATGGCGATCGCCGAAAGAGCCTTGATCATTGACAGTCCCCTGTGATGCGGCCGCTGCGCCTTGTGTGCGGCCCGTCATTCGTTGGCTGGATTAGTAACCATGGCCAGTTTCCAGACGTCTTCGCCGGAGCGGGAAATGGTTTCGTGGATGCGCCCTTTGTTTCGTGGCCGCCCCCAGGACGAAACAATTCGAGGGATTCCGACATGGTTTGCGGAAAAAACCGGCAGGGAACCCGCCCGACTTGCCGGCCCGGGCCGGGCGCGGTAGGAGGAGCCATGCCGCGCATCGCCTTCTATCCCGGTTCCTTCGACCCCATCACCAACGGCCATCTGGACGTGGTCCGGCACAGCGTCTCGCTGTGCGACAGGCTGGTTGTCGCAATTGGAGTCCACCCCGGCAAGAAGCCGCTGTTCTCCACCGAGGAGCGGCTGAAGATGCTGCACGACGTCTGCGGGCCGGTGGCGGCCCAGGCCGGCTGCGTGCTCGAAGCCGTCACCTTTGACGATCTGTCGGTTACTTCGGCGCGCAAGCACGGCGCGACCATCATGATCCGGGGCCTGCGCGACGGCAGCGACCTCGATTACGAGATGCAGCTTGCCGGCATGAACGAGGCCATGGCGCCGGAGGTGCATACGGTGTTCCTGCCGGCCTCCCCCATGGTTCGCCCGATCACCGCCACTTTGGTGCGCCAGATCGCCGGCATGGGCGGAGACGTTTCGGCCTTCGTCCCGCCGCTCGTTGCGGCACAGCTCAAGGCAAAATTCGCCTGATAACGGCGCGCTTCTTCCTCATCTGATCCGGAGTTGTCATGATCCGAATTCTCGCAGTTCTTGCCGCGCTCGTGTTCGCGGCGCCGGCGGTGGCGCAGCAATTGCCGGCGAACCTCGACAAGGCCAACGCCATCGTCATCGACAGCACCAAGGGCCGCATCGTCATCAAGCTCAGGACCGACATCGCGCCCCAGCATGCCGAGCGCATCAAGCAGCTCGCACGTGAAGGCTTCTACAACAATGTGCCGTTTCATCGCGTGATGGACGGCTTCATGGCGCAGACCGGCGACGGCCAGAATGGCAACGGCACCGGCGGCTCGAAATATCCGAACCTGAAGCAGGAATTCTCCAAGGTGCATTTTGCGCGCGGGATCGTCGGGATGGCGCGGCGCGGTGACAGCGTCGACAGCGCCAACTCGCAGTTCTTCATCATGTTCGCCGACGGCGGCAGCCTTGATAACCAGTACACGGTGATCGGCGAGGTCGTGCAGGGCATGGAGGTCGTGGACAAGCTGAAGAAGGCACCGCCCGGCTCGGCCGGCGGCACCGTCACCGATCCCGACAAGATGGTGAAGGTGCAGGTCGCATCCGACATCAAATAGGAGAGGCCGATGGCGCGCCGCGGTGGCAAGCTCCTGCTGGTTGCCGCGATGCTGCTGCTCGGCATCCCCGGAGCGGCCGCCGCGGATGCGCAGGTCAACACCATTCAGGACATTTTCCGGCATCTGCGCACCTGCTGGAAGCCGCCGCCGCCGGCCAAGGCGCGCCCACTCGACATCACCGTCGTCGTGAGCTTTAACCGGGCCGGAAACATTCTGGGCCATCCGAGGATTACCTATGAATCCGCGGAGGCCTCCGACGATGACCGGCTGCAATACCGGATCGCGGTAATGGAGGCGTTGCAACGCTGCACGCCGATGCCATTTACCGAGGCAATGGCCGGCGCCGCTGCGGGGCGTCCATTCGCAATTCAGTTCCGCAGCCGGAAGACTTCACCCCCAACGCAAGAGAGACGAGCATGAGCGTCACCGAAAACACCCTGATCCTCGAGACCACGCAGGGCCCCGTCACCATCGAGATGCGGCCTGATCTGGCGCCCGGCCATGTCGCGCGCATCAAGGAGCTGGTCCGCGAGGGCTTTTACGACGGCATCGTGTTCCATCGCGTGATCGACGGCTTCATGGCGCAGACCGGCTGCCCGCAGGGCACCGGCACCGGGGGCTCCGGCAAGAAGCTGAAGGCCGAGTTCAACAAGGAGCCGCATGTGCGCGGCACCGCCTCGATGGCCCGCGCCGCCAATCCCGATTCCGGCGACAGCCAGTTCTTCATCTGCTTCGACGACGCCCGCTTCCTCGATAACCAGTACACGGTGTGGGGCAAAGTCACCGAGGGCATGGAGAACGTCGACAAAATCAAGCGCGGCGAGCCGGTGCAGAACCCCGACAAGATCGTCAAGGCGCGGATGGCTGCGGACAAGGAATAAGTGCTTGATCCTTATCCCGAGGAGCGCGGAACGCGCGTCTCGAAGGATGAAGGCCGCTGCTGCAGTTTGGCCTTCATGGTTCGAGACGGCGCTACGCGCCTCCTCACCATGAGGGTCTGACTGTGCGGCGCTGAACTCGATATGCGCACCGATCTCTTCGATTTCGACCTGCCGCCCGAGCGTATCGCGTTGCGTCCGGCGAGCCCGCGCGACTCCGCGAAGATGCTGGTCGTCGAGAATGGCGCGTTGCGCGACCAGATCATTTCCGACCTGCCGCAATCGCTGAAGCCGGGCGATCAGCTTGTCGTCAACGACACCAAGGTGATCGCGGCGCAGCTCAAGGGCCGCCGCATCGGCCGCGAGACCGAGCCGAAGATCGAGGCGACACTGATCAAGCGTCTCGACGGCTCGCGCTGGCAGGCGCTGGTCAAGCCGGCGAAGAAGCTCACAGCCGGCGACCGCATCCGCTTCGGCAATGAAGGCAAGGTCTGCCTGCTCGGCCATCTCGACGCCGAGGTCGAGGTCAAGGGCAATGAAGGCGAGGTGACGCTGTCGTTCTCGTTTCACGGGCCCACGCTCGACCAGGCCATCGCCGATCTCGGCAGCCCGCCGCTGCCGCCCTATATCGCCTCCAAGCGTACGCCTGATGACCAGGATCTCGCCGACTACCAGACCATGTTCGCGGCGAACGAAGGCGCCGTCGCCGCGCCGACCGCCGGGCTGCATTTCACCCCCGCGCTGGAGCAGGCGCTCCGCGAGCGCGGCGTCGGCATCAACCGCGTGACGCTGCATGTCGGGGCAGGGACGTTCCTTCCGGTCAAGGTGGACGATACCGAGAGCCACAAGATGCATGCCGAGTGGGGGACGATCTCGGCCGAGACGGCGGAGCGGCTCAACACCGCGCGCAAGAACGGTGGCCGCATCATCGCCGTCGGCACCACGTCGTTGCGCCTGCTCGAGAGCGCGGCAAGCGAGGACGGCACCATTCAGCCGTTCGCGGCGGAGACCTCGATCTTCATCACCCCCGGCTATCGCTTCCGCGCGGTCGATATTTTGTTGACCAATTTCCACCTGCCGAAGTCGACGCTGTTCATGCTGGTGGCAGCGTTCTCGGGTCTGGAGACGATGAAGCGAGCCTATGCGCACGCCATCGGGAGCGGCTACCGGTTCTATTCGTATGGCGATGCGTGTTTGCTGTTCCGGGCAGAGCCGTAAGGCGGATGAGCGAAGCGAAATCCGGAATTCCTGCCTTGCGGCTTCCCGCATTTCGCTGCGCTCATGCGGCTACAACACCGCCGTTGGATGGGCAAAGGCGCAGAGCGCCGTGCCCACCCTCCATCTGCATAGTTGAGGTCGATTGGTGGGCACGCTTCGCTTTGCCCGCCCTACGAGACCGCTACGCCATCGCCCGCTGCGGCAAGAGCTCCGCGATCTGTACCGCATTCAATGCCGCGCCCTTGAGCAGCTGATCGGCCGCGACGAACACCGAGATCGAATGTCCTGTGGGGTCGCTGAGGTCCTTGCGGATGCGGCCGACCAGGACGTCGTCCTGGCCCGAGGCGTCGATCGGCATCGGGAAGTAGTTCTTGGCGCGGTCGTCGACCACTTTGACGCCGGGCGCCTGCGCCATGATAGCGCGGACCTGGTCCTCGGTGATCGGCTTCTCGCATTCGAAGGTGATGGCTTCGCAATGGGCGCGCAGCACCGGCACGCGCACGCAGGTAACGCCGACGGCAATGGTCTCATCCTCGAAGATCTTGCGGGTCTCCTTGATGACCTTGGTCTCTTCATCATTGTAGCCGGTCTCAGGATCGACCGCGGTGTTGTGGTTGAAGAGATTGAAGGCGTAGGTGTGCGGCATCACCTTTGGCGTATAGGCCTGGCCGTTGAGATTGGCGCGGGTGGATTCGACGAGCTCCTCCATCGCCGCGGCGCCGGCGCCGGAAGCCGCCTGATAGGTCGATATGATCACGCGCTTGATGCGGTTCTTCTGGTGGATCGGCCAGAGCGGCACCAGCGCTGTGATCGCGGCGCAGTTCGGGTTGGCAATGATGCCCTTGTGATCACGAATGCGGCTTGCGTTGATCTCGGGGATCACCAGCGGCACGTTCGGGTCCATGCGGAAGGCGGAGGAATTGTCGACCACGACCGCGCCGGCCTTGACCGCGATCGGCGCGAACTTCTTGGAGATGCTGCCGCCGGCGGAAAACAGGGCGATGTCGACGCCGTCAAAAGCGCGCTCGGTCAATTCCTCGATGACGACCTGTTGTCCGCGGAACGACACTGTCTTGCCGGCCGAGCGGGCGCTCGCCAGCGCCTTGAGCTTGCCGACGCGAAAGCCGCGCTTGTCCATGGTGGCGATGAATTCGGCGCCCACCGCACCGGTGACGCCGACAATCGCGACGACGGGATCGTTACTCACTTTGTCCTCCATTGCGTTTGAGAATTTAGGCAACAAAAAAGCCCCGGACCATCGAGGTTGGGGCTTTGGTAGAGCTGATGCGTTTAAGTCGACGACCTACGCGCGCACGCCTCCCCGGGCCCCTGGGGCCGTGGTGGTTTTGGTCGTGCGTTTGGTGGTCGCGAACATGGCGGCGACTTATGCGGGAGAGTCTTGCAGCCGTCAATGGCTTTCCGCCCCGGTCGATGCCGGGGCCGGGCCCGCCGCTATTTGGCCCGCGCGCCCGGCGGCTCCAGGATGACCTCCTTGAGGTCGTCGCCGCTAATCACGACAATCGCAAAATTGAGACGGCCGCGTTCGCGCACCAGCCCGCCGCTGATTGCCCTGCCTGAGGCCGCGCGTTCGGCGACGCGCACGGCATCGGCGAGGCGGTGCCTGATCGCGCCGAGCGCTGCGAGGTTGTCGCGGTCCTCATGGTCGAGCTCGGCGAGGGGCAGGGCGGCTTCCCCGCCGACGAGCTCTCCGGTCGACGCATTAATGGTGTGGCGCCAGATCCGGTCATTGTGCAGGGTCTTCACCCGGTAGACCGGGGCGCCGGAGCCTCCGTCGAAACTCACATCCGCCGTTGTGGCGCCGGCGTGTCGGCCTTCTGCGATCGCCATGGCCTGGCTGATCGAGATCGACGAGCTGCGGAAGCGCTCGATCTCGCGGCTGACCGCCTGGCGGTCCGCTTCGGCAGCACCATCTGTGTCGCTGTGAAGCGCGGTCGGCGTGCCTGCGGTCATGATCGCCTGTGCCGGTGCGGCGAGGAGCAGCGCGGGCAAGGCGATCGCAAGCAGTTGCGAAGTCCATCGTTTGGCTGTCGTCATGCTCGAAACCCTCGGCCAGCGAGTGTGCCGGATGATCGTAAAGAATTCGCGGCCGACCTTGGGCACCGGTCGGCCGCGGAGCGCCGCATCGGGCTGTACCCGGCGCGACGATCGAAGCGGTACGGACCTCCTTAGGGCTGGTGAAAAAGCGGTCCGTCTCGCCTTATAACAAAACCATACCGTATCGTTTCATTTGGTCAACGGCCGCGCCGCGGGTTTCCGGGGATTTGATCGCGAGCTCACGGAATTGTCAGCGGGACGGGCGCCGCTGCGTGCTCTTTGCGGCGCTCTGGACGCGGTCGGCGGGTCCCAGCGCGCCGGCCAGGAACAGCTTGATCGCCGCACGCATGCGCTTCTCCGCAGGTTTTAGCTCCAGCGCCGTTCCGAACGTCGCCATGCGGTGGGTGTGCCCGACGACCACGTCGAGAAACACCTCGGCTGCAATGGTGGTGTCTTCGACATCGAGTGCGCCTTGCGCCACCAGGTGATCGAAGAAGCGCGCCGTGGTGTCGACGGCCTTGAGCCAGCCTTCCTCCTTGCCGAGCTTGGCGACGCCAGGGAAGTTGATGGCCTGTGACGTCATCATGCGGCTGAAGGCGACAGCGTCGGGACCGCAGGTGAATGTGAGCATCTCGCGCCCGATCTCGACCAGCCGCTGCTCGACCGAGATATTCGCGGCGCTAGAGAGTCGCGTCTCCGCGGCTGCCGACAGCGGTGCAAGCCATCGTGCGATCTCGCGCCTCAGCACGGCCGCAAACAGCCCTCGTTTGTCGCCGTAGCGGGAATAGACCGTGGGCTTGCTGACCCGGGCCGCTTCCGCGACCGCGTCGAGCGAGGTCGCGTCGAAGCCGCGATCGAGGAACAGGCGGGTGGCGACCTCGATCAGCCGCTGATCGCGCTCGATCGCGGCGGTCTTCGTCGGCCGGCCGCCGCGCGATTTCGGCACCTCGCGCCGTGGCGCAGCCGGTCTGGTCTTGGTCGCAGTCAATCCCATGCCCAATGATTCCTGCGCGGTCGCAATATCAGTCATTCGCTCTATATCGCGCAGCAGCGGGGGCGTCATCGCGAATCTGGCCGATTTGACCGTATCATCAACGGTTTCCCTGTGGCCTCGTTCCGTCATGAGGGATCACGGAAGCGTCGAAGTCCAGGCCTGGCCGGAAGCCGCCTTGTCATATCCGTACTGATACAGCGCCCGCATATAGGCGGTATCGAACCCTTCCGAGGGCGCCGCCGGATAGTCGCGCGCGATGTAGGAGAGATGGAAGCCGAGCCGGTTGCGCTTGGCGAAATCATAGGTGGAGAAGATGATCGAGCGCGTCTGCGACTGGGTGATCGACGACAGGCTGCGCGAGGCGACGTCGATGGTGCTGTTGGAGACGAGCTCGAAATTGCGCTCGATCTTCTTGTTGACGAGGATGTAGATGTCCATCTTCGCGTTGCCCGGCAGGCGGCTGCCTTGGAACAGCAGGGCTTCCGGCAACGTCAGCACCGGCGCCGTCACCCCGCCGTCGACATGCATCTCCTGGAAACGCCGGCCCTGGCCTTCGGCATCGATCATGATCGGCGGAAAAACCAGCGGAATGCTGGCGGAGGCCGCCATCACGTCGCGAAACAGTTTTAGCGCCTCGGCTGTCCCGACCGCGGCGATCTTGCCCATGTCCCAGATCGCGGTCCGCTGGGTGTCGAGATCCGTCGTCACCACCAATAGCTTTCGGCCCTTGGCATTCTCGCGCGCGACTTGCGTCATGATCTCGGGTCCGACATAGCGGGCGACGAGCTCGCGCAGCCGCGTGTTGCCGAACAGGCCGGATCCGAATAGCACCCGCATGATGCTGGGATCGTTCAGGAGGCTCTCGGCGATGCCGCTGGTGTAGACCTCCTTCAGCGTGTCGTCATATTGCGAGCCAAGGAATGCAAACGGCGCGATCAGGCCGCCGGTGCTCACACCCGAGACGACTGAGAACGTGGGACGGGTTCTGGACGCGGTCCAGCCGTTCAGCACGCCGACGCCATAGGCGCCGTCGGCACCGCCTCCGGATAGCGCCAGGTAGGTCTTGGTCGCGGTGCTGTTGTCTTTCTCGAAACTGAATTTCGTAACGGGCTCGTCGGCGTAGCGCCGGAGCCCATCGATGTCGAGCACGCGCGATGTGCTGGCTTCAGCGGCCGTGTAGGGCGTGCGGGGTAGGGACGTGCACGCACCGAGCACCAGGCTGCACGTCAAGACCAGGACTCCGCCCAGGCGGGCGCCTCTCGGCCTTATCCAGCCCTGCGATGGGGCGGACATGTTTGTCAAACTTGAGGGGTAGGGCATCGTCGGTGGCGGGCGATCACACTCATGCGGCCGCCGGCAAATCTGCCGCGGCATTCTCGTCCAGCCTCCACAGTAAAACTATACTGTATCGTTTTGTTTAACAAGAGCAGCGGACCCTCGATATGGCTCCAATGGTGTCTCAGTTGAGCCATCGGCCGGCCGTGGCATGGTTCGGGCGGGTTGATCGATGTCCTCCGACACGCAATAAGCACCGCCATGAATCCCGACAATGATCTTCCCAATCACTTTGAATTGCTCGCTACCGATGGCGCCGCGCGCAGCGGGCGCCTGACCACGCCGCACGGCGTGGTGCGGACGCCGGCCTTCATGCCGGTCGGCACCGCGGGTGCCATGAAGGGCATGCACTGGCGCGAGGTGCGCGACGCCGGCGCCGACATCGTGCTCGGCAACACTTATCATCTGATGCTGCGCCCCGGCGCCGAGCGGATCGCGGCGCTTGGCGGCTTGCAGACCTTCACCGGCTGGAACGGGCCGATGCTGACGGATTCCGGCGGCTTCCAGGTGATGTCGCTGGCGGATCTGCGCAAGGTCAGCGAGCACGCCGTCACCTTCCGCTCGCATATCGACGGTGCCAAGGTCGAGCTGTCGCCGGAGCGCTCGATCGAGGTGCAGCGCTTGCTGGGCTCCGACATCGCCATGCAGATGGACGAATGTGTGCGGCTACCGGCCGAGCGTGATGACATCGAGCGCGCGATGCGCCTGTCGCTCCGTTGGGCCGAGCGCAGCAAGCGGGCCTTCGAGAGCGCGCCCGCCGGTTACATGCTGTTCGGCATCGTGCAGGGCGGCGACGTGCCGCAGCTTCGCCATGCGAGCGCGCAAGGCCTGGTCGAGATCGGCTTCCACGGCTATGCGATCGGCGGCCTTGCCGTCGGCGAGCCGCAGGCGGTGATGCTGGCGATGATTGACGAGACCGCCCCGCTGCTGCCGCAAGAGCGCCCGCGTTACCTCATGGGCGTCGGCACGCCCGACGACATCCTCGAGGCGGTCAAGCGCGGTGTCGACATGTTCGATTGCGTGATGCCGACGCGCAATGGCCGTCACGGCGTCGCCTTCACGCGCTTCGGCCAGGTCAATTTGCGCAACGCGCGCCACGCCGAAGATCCGCGTCCGCTCGATGAGGAGAGCACATGGCCGTCAACGCGCAGCTGCGCCCGCGCCTATCTGCATCATCTCGTCAAGGCAGGCGAGACGCTGGGGGCGATGCTGCTGTCCGAGATCAATGTCGCTTACTATCAAACCCTGATGCAGGGCATCAGGGACGCGGTCGCACACGGCAAGTTCGAGGAGTTCTATCAGCTTACGCGTGAGGACTGGGCGAGGGGCGACATCGCCCCGCGCTAGAGCAACTCCACGATCAGTTGCAAACGAACCGCTGCTTGACGGCGTGCTTGGTGACGAAGCCGTAGCCGCAATTATCGCAGGTCCAGAGATAGCTGATCACGTGGTCCGAGACGTAGGCGGATGCTTCGGCGGCGACCATGGAGTCGGCGCAGACCGGACAGGTGGGCAACTCGCTGCAACGCGGATCGCGGTTGAGCGCGACGGTCGACAACACTTCAGCAATTGCTGACATCGTGGTGACCTCTCCCTGCTTTGAGACTTAAGTCTAACATAAGCAGATGCGCTTGACGAGGTCGCAACACAAATGCGTTGGTTTTCTGATATTGGCAGCTCACGTGATTTTGCGATGCAGCGTATTTAACATGTGCTGCATTGTCGCTTGCGTGTCGCCGCAAGCTGTCCGTAACTGGGCAAGAGCCGCGACAGAAACGCAGATCGTCGCCACAGGGAGTTCATCATGGACGCATCGTCCAACACGGGTGCATCGCACCAGCCCGGTCGCGGCCGGATCTATGACTCGATCGTCGAGGCTTTTGGCGACACGCCGATCGTGCGGTTGCAGCGACTGCCCGGCATGCACGGCGTGAATGCGACCATTTTGGCAAAACTTGAATATTTCAGTCCGGCCGCGAGCGTGAAGGACCGCATCGGTGCGGCCATGATCATCGCCATGGAGAAGGCGGGCATCATCACGCCCGACACCGTGTTGATCGAGCCGACCTCCGGCAATACCGGAATCGCGCTTGCCTTCGTCGCGGCCTCGCGCGGCTACCGGCTCAAGCTGGTGATGCCGGAGTCGATGTCGATCGAGCGGCGCAAGATGCTGGCCTTTCTCGGCGCCGAACTGGTGCTGACTCCGGCAGCCCAGGGCATGAAGGGCGCCATTGCCGCCGCGGAAGAACTGTTGAAGACGACGCCGAACTCGGCGATGCCGCAGCAGTTCAAGAACCTCGCCAATCCCGAGGTGCACCGCCGCACCACGGCGGAGGAGATCTGGCATGACACGGCCGGCCGCATCGATATCTTCGTCGCCGGGGTCGGCACCGGAGGCACCATCACGGGCGTCGGCCAGGTGCTGAAGCCGCGCAAACCATCCTTGCGGGTGGTGGCGGTCGAGCCGGAGGAGAGCCCGGTGCTCTCAGGCGGCCAGCACACCCCGCACAAGATCCAAGGCATCGGCGCCGGCTTCGTCCCCGACATCCTCGATCGCTCCGTAATCGACGAAATCGTCAAGATCAACTCGACGATGGCAATCGAGACCTCCCGCGCGCTGGCGCGGCATGAGGGCATTCCAGGCGGCATCTCCTCGGGCGCCGCGATCGCGGCGGCGCTCCAGATCGGCAAGCGCCCTGAAGCTGCGGGAAAAACCATCCTGGCGGTGGTGCCGTCCTTCTCCGAGCGGTATCTTTCGACGGCTCTGTTTGAGGGAATCTAGAATATGCCGGATCAACCAAGGCGGCCGCGTACGCTTGGCGATGCCAGGACCGAAGCTGAGGCGGCGTTCAAGAAGGTGACGGCCAAGGCCGCCGTGGCGCCGCCCAAGCAAATCGCCGTTCCCGGCATCAAGGAGCAGGTCACGCTGCGTATCGACCAGGACGTGCTGGAATTCTTCCAGGAGGGCGGGCCGGGCTGGCAGGACCGCATCAACGACGCGCTGCGGAAGGCCGCGGGGAAGTAGGCACCGCAGCCCAGCAGCGGACCCTCATCCTGAGGAGCTTGCGCGGCAAGCGTCTCGACGGATGAAGGCCCCGCTGCTGCATCCGGGCCTTGATCCTTCGAGACGCGCTCCATGGCGCGCTCCTCGGGATGAGGAACTCGCAACGAAAAAGCCCGGCCTGAGCCGGGCTTTTGCTTTGATTGGCTTCGCGCCTCAGCGGCGGAACATGCCGCCCATCATGCCGCCGACGACGCCACCCACGAAAGCCGCGCCGGCAGCGTCGCCTGGGTTGCTGCGCTGGGGAGCGGGTGCCGGCGCACTGCTGGGTGCCGGGGCGCTGGCGCGCCGAGCCGCCTTCTGGCTGTTATCGCCGGCGGTCGGCGGTGCAGCCACGATCTCCGAGAGCAGGGCCTTGTGCTGGTGCTTATTGAGGTAGCCGGAGGAAGGATAACCGCGCGCGGCCTGCCAGCGCTTGAGCACGGCGCGGGTCTCATCGCTGAACACGCCGGTCTGCTTGGTGTCGAAGCCGAGGCCGGTGAGGCGACGCTGCACGTCGCGGCGCTGGTTCTTGTCGAGGCCGATCTGGTCCTCGGTGAGCTGAGTGGCCTCGTCGGTAAAGGTCGCGGGATCGACGCCAGCAGTGAGCGTGCGGGTCGCGGTCGAGGGGCCGCTCTTGATCGCAGCAAGGCGTGCCAGCGCCAGCGCCTTGAACTGACCGTTCGGATAGGCGGCAAGATAAGCGTTGAGCTCTTCCGGCTTGTTGGATTCCTTTACCGAGCGCCAATATTCGAGCTCGACGCCGTCCGAGCCGCCGCCGGTCGCCATTGGCACGCTGCCAGCCGCGGTCGGAGCCGCGTTGGCGACCTGGGTCGTCGGGGCCTGGTTGAGATAGACGGAGCCGGTCAGGTTGGTGTGGCCCCAGGGCAGCTGGCCTTTGCGGGTCTCTTCATTGACCTGGGCGCGCACCGACGTCATCGCCTGCTGGATCTCGACGCCGGGCTTGGTGATGTTGTCGATCAGCGCGCGGGTGAACGGGCTGTTGTTGCCCTCTTGACCGTCGAGGGCGGTCTGGCCAGGACCGGTGGCGAACGCGATCAGCGTGCCTTCGCCGGACTTCATCTCGGCGAGACCGCTCTGGACGTTGACGCTGCGGGTCGCCGAGTTCGACTTGATCTTGGCGGCGAACGGATTGTCGCGGCAGGCATCGAGGAAGACGAGCTTGACCTTGGCATCGCCCATGGTCTGCTCGAGCGTGAGGTCGATGTTGATTGCCGCCCCCAGCTTGACGTCCATCTCCGACTTGATGTCGGCGTCGACAGGCAGGAGATAGTTGGTGCCGCTGACGGCGATGCCGTGGCCGGCATAATAGAACAGCGCGATGTCGGAGCCTTGCGCCTTGCGGCCGAAGTCGAGCAGCTTCTCCGTCATCTGGTCGCGGCTGAGATTGGATCCTTCGATCACCTCGAAGCCGACATTGCGCAGCGTCGCCGCCATCGCCTTGGCGTCGATCGGCGGGTTCGGTAATTGCGCGACGTTCTTGTAGTTGCCGTTGCCGACGACGAAGGCGACGCGGCGGTCGGCCTTCGCGGCACTGATCGACAGGGCCATGCACATCAGCGAAGCGAGGAGGGTGAAATAGCGCATCTGAGATCCCCAACAGAATCGAATTGCAGGCAGCAACAAATTGGCAACGAACCTACACGAAGTGCCCGACTCCGCGCCACCAAAACGGCAGTAAGTCGCGTCCAAACCGCTGCTGTGTGGCCGAATGTGCACGATGGGAATGCTTCCCAAACGTGATCCAAATCACACGGCCACTTCGTTTTGTCGCGCAAGGCAGCGCGAGGTTCACTGCGCGCGGGCGGGAACGGGCGGAGCCGGCTTCAAATTCAGGAGATTGCCGCACAGGATCAGCGCGGCGCCGAGGACCGTCCAGGCATCGAGCCGCTCGGAATATAGCAGCCAGCCAGCCGTCGCGGTCAGTGGAACCCGAAGGAAGTCCATGGGGACCACGATCGTCGCGTCCGCATAGCGCATCGCGCTGGCGAGGCAATAGTGTGAAAACGTGCCGCAGACGGCGATCACGCCGACCCAGGCCCAGACATGGGCCGATGGCCAAGTCCAGACAAACAGCGTCGGAGCGAAGCCTGCGACCGACTGCACCACCAGCATCCAGAACAGGATCGACAGCGCGCTGTCGGTGCGCGTCAGGGATTTAACCAGCGCCATTGACACGCCAAATCCGACGGCAGCGCCGAGCGCGATCAGCTGCCCCGGGTTGATCTCGCCAGCGGCGGGACGGACGATGACGATCACACCGGCAAGGCCGAGCACGATGGCCGCAATCCTCCACGGCGTCATGCGTTCGGACAGGAAGCTCGCCGCCAGGATCGCCGTCCAGATCGGCATGGTGAACTCGATCGCGACCACCTGGCCGATCGGGATCAGCGTCAGTGCAAAGAACCAGCCAAGCTGAGCGACATAGTGCACCAGGTTGCGACCGATATGTTGCGGCAGGCGTGACGTCTTGAGCACCTTGAAGCCGCCCGCGCGGTAGATGATCGGCGCGAGCAGCACGAAGCCGAGCAGCGACCTCACTTCCATGATTTGAAAAACGTTCAGCTCGCGCGTGGCTTCGCGCCCGGCAACCGCCATCACCAACATTAGCGACAGCCAGCCGGCCATCCACAGTGCGGCCATCGTTTTTGACGGTGTCGTGCTCATTGGGGCAGATGCTGGAGAATGGAATGTTGAAAGGACGGCCGGTATCAGCGACATCGCCGCCGTTTGCAACGGCCAAATCTGCGGATGCAGCGATGCAGGTCGGCGTGCTAAGGCGTCAGCGAACAACGAGAAAATCGGGAGGTCTTTGCTCATGCGTATCTTGCAGCCGGCCGAGTGGAAAAAACCGCGCGGCTTTTCCCATGGCGTCCTGGTCGACGGGCCGGGGCGTTGGGTGGTGCTGGCCGGGCAGACCGGCGGCGATGAGAGCGGCAACTACGCGCCCGACATGGCGGCGCAGGTTGCGACAGCGCTGAAGCGGATCATCAAGCTCCTGGGCGAAGCCGGCGCGGGCCCCGAGCACATCGTCCGCCTGACGTGGTACCTGACCAGCCGCAGCGAGTATGAGGCCGCCGGAGCCGGCATTGGCGCGGCCTGGAAGGAAACGCTTGGACGCAACTTCCCACCCTCGACGCTGCTTTACATCGGCGGTCTCGTGGACGAGCGGGCCAAGGTCGAGATCGAGGTCACGGCGTTCGTGCCGCAGGCATAAAAAAAATCGACCCGGCGAGGTCGCCGGGTCGACTGTCTTAACGTGCTATCTCAGCGCGACATCGAGATGTTGGCGCCGCGGAACTGGCTGTCGGCGCGCATCGTGACGGTCTGCTTGTTGCCGTTCGTCTTCAGCGCGATATTGGCGTTGAAGCCGGCGGCAGAGGCGACCACTTCGAAGTTTCCGCCGCCGCCGCGGCCCTGGAGCGAGCCGCTGATATTGCGGCTGGCCTCGGACCAGCTGCCGGTGATGGCGCTGCCCTCTGACTTGACGCTGGCCCCGAGATTGAACTTATAAGCGTCGCTGGCGCAGGTCAGCGACATTTCCATGGTCGGGCCGATCGGGGTGTACTTGGCCCGGCAGCGGATCCGCTCGGTCGAGCCATCATCGAGGATGACGGTACCGCCGCCGCTCCAGGTGCCTGCCATCGGGGCAAACGGGCCGGCCTGGGCTTGGCTTTCAGTGTGGGCGATGCTCGCCGCAAACAAAATGGCGGCCGCGATCAGCAGCCGCCGGACTCTGGCGCGAGCCTCAATTGGTTTACTGTCGCGATGCTTCCCACCGCCCGCTGCATGGTATGCCTGCAGATGCTCCATTCCACTTCCCCGATCCGGCGTTGCCGTTGAGTTGACCGTTGGCATATGCACCATTGATCGAAACTTTCACAAGTCCCTCACGACCGATGGTGCCGGAAACGTTAGCGCCGGGCGCGGTGATCTTGCCGTCGGCAACCGTTAGCATGGAGCTCGCGGTCGGTTCGCAGGAGCCGCTCTTGGTCACGATCGTGACCTGCCAGTTGCCGTCATAAGGGCTCTGGGCAAAGGCGGGAGCGGCGAGGGTGCCGGCGAAAACTGAAGCGGCACAGAACACCGCAATGCGACCAAAACGCATGAATTCCGTCCTTGAATTTGTCTGATATGCTGACGCTTATTCGGACCAAATGTGACGGAAGTTTGGTGCAATGCCAAACCGAAAATTGTTCCTGTGGAAACAATGGTTTATTTGAGTCTTGGTGCTCCGATTTCCGCTGCAAAATCAAAGCGGACCCGCGTTAAGGGTAAATGTCAGGAGAGACTCGGCGCCGAGGTCGCGAACTGCTCGTCCTGAACTTTGGCCGGCAGCGCCTTGTGGACCTTGGCATAATCGATCACATCGGCCAGCAGCTTGAGGCCGAGGGGCGCAAGCGCGCGTTCCCAGAGCTCCCGCGCCGTCTCGCCCTTCTTGACGAAGCACCAGTCCTGGGCGGCGATGGCGCCCGCGTCCATGCGGTCGGCGAGGTGGTAGATCGTGCCGCCGGCGATCGGATCGCCTTCCTTGATGGTCCATTCCACGGCGGCCTTGCCGCGGTGGCGCGGCAATAGCGAAGGGTGATAGCCGATCCCGCCCAGCTTGGCGGCGGCAAGCGCGTCCCTGCCGATGCGGGCGTGGCTGTGCGCCGTGATGATCAGATCGGTATCGGAGGCAATCTCGGAGGCCACCACCAGCTTAGGATTGGCCTGGACCACCACCTCGATGCCGGCCGCCTTGGCGGTCGCGGCGAGGCGATCCTCGGCATCGGCCACCACGACCCGCGCGATCGAGACGCCGTGCTCCCGGAGCATGTTCAGGGTGGTCACGCCGAAATGGCGGGAGCCGACGAGGGTAATGCGCATGGGTATCCGATCCGTCTCGCAGCTGCGTTATCCCCCGATAACACGTCCGGACATCCTGTCACCACCCAGGCCGCGTTTGCGCGGGTTATCAACAATGCACCGGGTGAGGGCGCGATGAACTCAGCGATTGTGCAGCCACCAGCGTTGCCGTGGTGCCACGGTCGGATGGGAAATGTGGGCAAGCCGGCTCTTGTGTTTCGCTGTAGACAGAAGAGATCTTCGGTCTGCCGTAAGAGCATGCACAAACCGGGGCTGGCGACATTTCAACCCGCATCCGTTTTCAACCCGGCTTGGCCGCTGGCGTGATCGCCAGCGGCTTTTTCATACCGCGCGTCGCGAAATCATCTGATGGTAATACGTTATCAACCAGCTTGGCGTATCGACGAATCCGTCGCGGATTTGTATTGCGTACCGCGACCGAGAATGTCCCGCCGGCGCAGGTGCGCCGCGCCGGCCTTTTCGCCGGGACCGATCTCATGCCGAGCGCGATTGAGCAGATCGTCGACATCTATGTCCGACTGAAGAACCGACGCGGCCTTGACGAGCTGATGATGCACAGGCAGCGGCTCGCGGTCGATCTGAAGAGCAGGTCGGGCTATGATTTCAGCCTGCCCATCGGTCAGATCGACGAGGAGATCGCAATGATCGAAGCGGGCCTCAGCCGGCTTAAGGCGGGCGATTCCAACACGGCCGGCACGAGCCAACCGACCTGATCCGTTCAGTCGCGCCGGCCGCCGTCGATCACCGTGAACAGCGGCCGCGCCGGAGTCGGCTCGACCAGGAGCTCTTCCACCAGTGCGGTTGCCGCATCGACATATTTGCGCGTCGGCTTGTCGAGCGGGCGCTTGGCCTCGTCGTCGAGTGCGACTTTTGCGGCCTCGACCAGCTTGCGCATGCGCGCCGCATGATCATCGCCCGCCGTCAGCGTCGCGCGTGCCAGCGAACGCAGCACGAACAGCTCGCCCTCGAGGCGGAGCAGACGGTCGTTGAGCCTGGTGAGGACGGCGTTGAGGTCGGCCATGGCGGATGTTCGGCGCGGAGGATCTGTCCTGATCTAGCGGCGATCGGTGAACGGAGTCCAAACACCCTTGGCGCAATTCAGTCGATCCTCGGCTACGAATTTCGCTGCCGCTGCGTCCAGACACGATCGTTCGATCGGTCAGGGAATGCGGCGGCTCAGCCGATCATCCAGCTCCGGACCAGCGCCGTCCGAACACCGGGGGCTTTGATTTCACCGCTTCCCAGCCGAAGAAATGATGCTTGCCCGACCAGCTATGCACCACGCTGCTACAGATGCTGCATTTGAAGCTGCCGGCATGCGCTTCGTCATGTCGCTCCCTTGTCGCGGCGTAGGTCATGCTGCAACCCCGGCAGGTGAATTCTTCGATCGTCCAGATGCTATTGGCCATTGCACAGAATGTCTTTGGGGACCTCAACCCATGGTAGCCCACGGGCTTTTGCAGCGGCGTAAACTGGCCCAGGGAAATCCGGTTAATGGATGTTAGCCACGCTTGCCCGCAAGTCCCGATCAATGCGCATCTGCACGCGCCTGATGGCGAGCAGCGGCAGCTTGCCTTGCACGCGCCCGGAGCGGACCCTGTCGCCGATCGCATAGGCATAGCGCCAGTAGCCCGGCGCGGCATTCCGCTTCAGCGAATAGTGGACGCCGCGGTGAATCCCCGCATGTGCATCAGGCTCTCTGGGACCGGCCGTCATCGTCCTCAAAATGCCGGTAGGTCCGATGCGTTCCTAGTCAGCGGATGTTCCGGGAACCGGTCGCCTTGACGCCCGGCTTGTTGCTGGCAATAACGGCTAGGGCGCCGCAAGTTGCGTTCATGTCGCAAGGAAAGCATTAGCCGTGAAAAGTCTCCGTCAGCTCCTGACGGGTGAGGATATCATCCAGCTCGTGATCCGGCTCGGCCTGCTCGCCCTGCTGATCATCTGGACCTTCCTGATCATCCGCCCGTTCGTGCCGATCCTGGCCTGGAGCGGCGTGCTCGCGGTCGCGTTCTATCCGGCCTTCAGCTTGGTCGCGAAGATCCTCGGCGGCAGGCCGAAAACCGCGGCAGCGATCCTGACGCTGATCACGCTCGGCATCGTCATCGGCCCTGCGACCTGGCTCGGCCTCAGCGCCGTGGACGGTGTGCGGGAGCTGGCGCACCAGCTCGGCACCGGCGATCTGGCGCTCCAATCGGCGCCGGAGCAGCTCAAATCGTGGCCGCTGGTCGGTCCGTGGCTCTATGACCTCTGGGACCAGGCCTACACCAACATCCGCGCAGTGCTGCGCGAGGTGGCGCCTTATCTCCAGCCGCTGGCGGGACCGCTGTTGTCGCTCGCGGGCGATGCGGGCCTCGGCACGGCCCAATTCCTGCTGTCGGTGTTCGTTGCCGGCTTCCTGTTTCCGCACGGCCCGCGGCTAGTTGCAGCCGGCCGCAGCTTCCTGTTTCGAATCGTGCCCGAGCAGAGCGAGCATTTCCTGGAGCTTGCGGGCGCGACCATCCGCGCCGTGGCGCAAGGCGTGATCGGCGTCGCAGTGGTGCAGGCGCTGCTCGCCGGCTTCGGCTTCAAGCTCGCGGCAGTGCCCAGCGCCGGCCTTCTCGCCTTCATTGTGCTGCTGCTCTCGATCGTGCAGATCGGCGCCTTCCTCGTGCTGCTGCCGGTGATCATCTGGATCTGGACCGCCAAGGACGTCACCACGGCGCTGCTGCTCACCGTGTTTCTCGTCCTGGTCGGCTTCATCGACACCATGCTGAAGCCGCTCGTCATGGGGCGCGGCCTGACCACGCCGACTATCGTGATTTTCGTCGGCGTGATCGGCGGCACGCTCGCCCATGGCATCGTCGGCCTGTTCATCGGTCCGATCATCCTGTCGGTGGCGTGGGAGATGATGATGGCCTGGATCCGGACCGAGGACCGGACGGAGGCGGGCAAGGGCTGACCTGGCGCCCGCCGGCGCGATCGCCCCGCCGCGACTCACTAGGAGCCAACGGCTCCGCGGCCTCTGATCAAGATGCGTCCCGAACTTGTCTATCCGACTAGACAAGTTACGATCTGGACGATTCTGGGTCTCGATCTACGGCAGTGATGGCGAAGTCTTCCAAGCTGGTTGCCGCCAGGCGCGGCAAGGTATTGTTGGTCAGGCGCCGGTCGGACGGCCTCTGGATGTTCCCGGGCGGGCGCAAGCGCGCGCGCGAATCCGAGAAGGACTGCTTGCGGCGGGAGATCAAGGAGGAGCTGCCCAAGCTGAAGCTCGGCCGGATCAGTCTCTGGAAGGAAGTGAAGGCCAGGAACAAGCGCTCCGGCCGCAAGATGAGCGATGCGATCTTCATCGCCAAGGACGCCAAGGGCAGGCTGGCGATCGGCGACAAGAAGGAGATCGACCGCGCGGCCTGGCAGAAGCCCCGCGGCATCCGCCTGACGCCGACCTCACGTTACATCCGCGACCGCCTGTTTCCGAGAAAGTCGCGGCGGTAAGCTAATCCTCTCGCCCCGCAGGTCGTGTCCGCGCGGCGGATGACCTCGAGCGGGCTGCTCGCGACTCCGGCGCAGCGAGCCTGATCACCTCGGCCTCGCGCTGCTCCTTGCGGGCCTTGCGCGCATTGCGCATCGCGCGCTTGATGAAGGGGTGTTGGGAGTCCTCCGCGAAGAACAGCACCACCTCGCAGCTCGGACATTGCCTGGAATAGCCGTCCTGCAACCGGCCGGCGCGATCGCGAAACACATCCTTGCAGCGTGTGCACTGAATCTGGACGAAACTCATGCGCGATCATCTATTGAAAGTGAATGTTCAGGTGATCTCAAATATCTGAAGAAAGCTTGAAGGGCCTTCGCGAGTTGGCCGACGCGCTTTGTCACAGCCGATGCGGGTAAGGGGGCCGGTGCTCGCAGAATGCGCGCAGCCGTCATCGCGCCGCCGCAGCGGCCCGACCGATCAAGTGGCTCGATCAGCGCTATTGCTTGGCCGCCATGGTGTCCAGACAACGGTTGAGATAGGCGGTGCGATCCCTCGGCAGCACCTTCTCGAGATCCGCGTTCATTGCGCATTCGCGCTGCCGCAGCTGCTCGGCCCGGCGCTTCTCGGCCGCCTCCCGATACTCGGGGGCAACCTTGCTTGGGTCGACCAGCGCCTGTGAGCGTGCAGGAGCCGTCGCAAGCAGTGCGATGGCCGCAATGAAAATGAATGGTTTCAAAATGCGCCTCCGTAAAAGCGGGCGTCCTAGCTCGCGTTGTGCGCGCGCTCAAATCGGAAGATGCGGTACTCCGATCCGGAGCAATTGGGCGTTGAATGCACCGGTCCGCGCCGATCGATATCTTGCCCGCCGCTTTGGAACGACTCCGCCTGCTGAGCGTAGAATCCAGGCTCTCGGCCCATCCCCAACCCCAAAAGCCCCCGGGCCTGAGAGAAAACCTTCCCCACAAAGGTTGGCGACCTCGGTTTCCCCGAGGTCGTTTGATTTGGATGCCGCAAGGGGTGTGAACCAGTTCACAAACGCCCGGCGGAATCGCTGCTATGAGGACGTCATTGCTTAACCGATTCATTTTGAACGAAACGCCCCAGCGTGGCTCCAAGCGCTGGGGTTTTTTCGTGCCTGCTGGATCCGTAGGCGTTCTACATCGCATTGACTTTCGCATCGAGAGCAGGGCCGCATTCACGCGTCGGAACGGAGCCAGTTCCGATCTGCCGGGGCCGATCAGCGGCCAAATTGCCGGGATCACGATGACGCCCCCGACGTTGCCCATCAGCGTGCGTTCGCAGGGCAAATCCCATATGCATAGCGGCAAGCAGCCGAATCGAGATGCGAGCGGCTCGCGTGCAGTTGCCGGCGGTTGACGACCAGAGACGGATTCAAGTGAGGCTTTCCAGAAACGCGCGGGCGACCAAAAAGTCGCCGAAGAAGAGCAAGCGGGCGCAGCGCGCAACGATCTCGTCTTCCTCGCCCCTCGGTATGATGGCTCTGCATCTGCTGGCACAATGGAAGCAGTCCGGACGCAGCGGTCTGGTTTTTCTTGCCGAGAGTGAGAACCGGGCGGAGCGGCTGGGCAGCGTCATCCACGCGCTCGACCCTTCCTGCGAGGTCCTGGTGTTTCCGCGATTGAACACCTTGCCGTTCGATCAGTTGGAGCCGTCCCACGAACTCGCGGGGCGCAGAGCCTCGGTCCTGAGGCGCCTCGCAAGATCCAAGAAGCCGCTCTTTCTGGTTTCAACGGCGGAAGCCGTGATGGAGCGCCTGCCGCCGCCCGCCAACCTGTCGCGCTTGAGCGTGAGCTTGAAGGTGGGCGGCGCGTTTTCCGAGCAGGACCTTGAGGCGCGCCTCCAAGCCCTGGGATACGATCTCGAGGACGAGCCCGACTATCCGGGCGGGGCGCTGTTTCACGGCCAGACCTTCGAGATATTTCCCGCCGGCGCGCTGGGACCATTCCGGATCGAGCATTCGGATCGCGCGATCAGGCGGATCGTGGCGTTCGATCCGAAAGAGCACGACATCATCTTCGAGACCAGCGAGCTTCTGGTCGATCCCATGTCGGAGCGGCTTGGCTTTGCCGGCAAGCGCGGCAAGCGCGCGAGCCTGCTCGACTATTGCGGACGTGCCAAATGGATCGCCGATGCAGGGGTCCCATTGCACGCCAGCGCGTGGCTGAGCACGATCGAGGAAGCCGCGCCCCGTGCGGAGCGGGAGCGCGAATATCTGGGCCGAGGTGACTGGAAACGGCTCGCCAAGGGCATGAAAGTGCTGCCGCGGACGGCGCCTTTCCAAACTACGCCGGAGTTTTCGAAACTGACATCCGCAAGGAAAGCACTTCGGGCCTTCGTCGAGGAGACGCGGCGAGCCGGTTCGCGCCTGATCCTCGTCGCCGCGCAGGAGGACGATCTGCGCGTGATGGAGCGGATGAGCGGCGTCAAGGCGCAGCGCTGTGAGGACTGGGACGAGGCGACGAGTGGGCGCAACGGCGAGACGGCGCTGCTGGCTGATCTGGATGCCGGCTTCGTCCTGCCGGGGAAAAAGCCTCTTGCCGTGGTCACGGCCTCCGACGTGCTCGGCAGCCGGGCGCATCATCCGCAGCCGATGGCGCGCGCCTGGAGCGCGGCCTTCGATCATCCGGACGTGCCGGAGCAGGGCACGGTGGTCGTCCATCTCCAGCGCGGCCTTGCCGTGCTCGATGGCTTGCAGACGGTGAACACGGGCGGTGGCGCAATGCGCGAGATGATCCGCCTCAAGTTCGCGGGCGACAATGCGGTGCTCGTGCCGCCGCCCGATCTCGCTTTGATCTGGCCTTACGCAACCGAACTCGGCAAGCTGGCGCTCGACAAGGCGGACGGCAGCACGTGGTGGGCGCGCCGCACTGAGGCGGAGCGCGAAATCCAGATCGCGGGCAAGGTGCTGGCCAAGCACATCAGCCAGCGCCGCCGGCGGCGTGCCGAAAAGCTGGTTCCGCCGGGATCGGCCTACGAGAAATTCGTGGCCCGTTTCCCGTATTTCACCACGAGCGACCAGGCCAAGGCGATCGCCGACGTGCTGGACGATCTCGCGTCCGGTCACCCGATGGACCGTGTGATCTGCGGCGACGTCGGCTTTGGCAAGACCGAGGTGGCGCTGCGCGCGGCGGCCGCCGTGGTGCTGTCGGGCAAGCAGGTGGCGATCGCGGTGCCGACGACCGTGCTGGCCCGGCAGCATGTCGCGACGTTCCGGAAGCGCTTTGCGCCGTTCGGCATCGAGGTGGGCAACCTGTCGCGCGCGACGTCAGGCGCGGAGCTGCGCGAGACCAAGGAGGGACTGCGCAGCGGCCGGATCAAGGTCGTGATCGGCACGCAGGCGCTCATTGGCAAGGACGTGAAGTTCGATGATCTCGGCCTCGTCATCATCGACGAGGAGCAGCATTTCGGTGCCGCCGAAAAGGCAAAGCTCTCCGGCCTTGCCAAGAATGTACATGTGCTCATGATGAGCGCGACGCCGATCCCGCGGACGCTGGCCGCCGGTCTTGCCGGTTTCCGCGATCTCAGCGTGATCGCTTCGCCACCGGTTCACCGGCTGCCGGTCGCAACCAGAATCGCACCGCTGTCGGATGCTGCCATTGCCAACGCATTGCTGCGCGAGCAGCGGCGCCACGGCCAGAGCTTTCTGATCTGTCCGCGCATTCAGGATCTCGATCCGATGCTGGCGCGGGTGCAAGCGGTGGCGCCGGATCTCCGCATCGTGTGTCTGCACGGCAGGCTGGCGGCCGACGAGATCGACGACCGCATGATGAGCTTCGTCGAGGGCAGGGCTGACGTCCTGCTCGCGACCAATATCGTCGAGAGCGGCCTCGACATTCCCCGTGCGAACACCATCGTGGTGTGCTGGCCGGAGAAGTTCGGCCTTGCGCAGCTGCACCAGCTGCGCGGGCGGGTCGGCCGCAGCGGCATCCGCGCCTTCGCCCATTTGCTGACGGAGACGGAGTCCGGGCAATCCGAGAAGCGCCTGGCAGTGCTCGAGGAGTTCAGTCGGCCCGGCGCCGGCTTTGCCATCAGCGAGCGCGACCTCGATCTGCGAGGCGCGGGGGACCTGTTCTCGGAGCAGCAATCCGGCCACGTGCAGGTGTTCGGGCCCGTGCTCTACAGTCACCTGCTGAAAATGGCCTCGGAGAAAGTCGATGAGGGGCGGGCCCCGGTGTGGGTGCCCGACCTCAATTTGCCGGTCGGGGACATGCTTCCTGACAGCTACGTGCAGTCCGAGCCGGTGCGCCTCGAGCTCTATGCACGTGCAGCACGATGCAATGACGAAGACGACCTCGACGACCTCGAGGAGGAAACCTCGCGCCGGTTCGGCCCCTTGCCGAACGTCGCGCGCGACTTCTTCGGCGCAGCTCGGCTCAGGATCGAATGCAAGCGCAGAGGCATCATCCGCCTCGACGTCGGCCCCGGGGCTGTCGCCGCGACATTCCTGCCCGGGCGCTTGCGGAAGTCGCGGGGAAAGTCGCTGCAGCGCGACGGCGATCGCGTCGTCTATCACAGCCCGATGCGCGATGCGCCATTCGAGCGGCTTGAGGAGTTGTTCGAGGTGCTGGACGAGGGGTAAGGGGCGCTTGCGCCTTCGTCAGCACGTGCACCGGAAGCAGGGCAGGCAGGCACGCGGTCTGTCGGCATCGTCCTTCGACCGCAGCTTGACGTCATCTTCAGCGGGTATCCGAGCAGAGTTGCTGGATGAAGGTTGAGGCGCTGCCAAATCTGCGAAAACAACCCCATGCACAGTAGCTAAGTGCTGCCGGCACAACGTTTTCTGTATTCGACGCAAAGGTCGTTTGACGCGTCGGGCAAAACAATGGCATTCTGCCATCTTCGGAAAATCCGCCGCGAGGCATTTGGGTCATTCCTCGATACACCCCGTATTCAGCCGGACTGGCTGAGCATGTCAGCCGCCCAAGCCGCTAACGTGGAATTAATCCGAAACGCCCACAATCTTAGGCACTTGTGTATGGGTGCTGCGTAAAGGAGGCGTCGCGAGGACGTTCCGGGAGCGGCTTCCTTTTGCTCGCTCATTGGGGTCAATGCACGTGACCATGATTTTCGAAACGCAAGGCTTCGTCGAAGAGCTCGACCCTGCAGCACTTGCAGCGGCAGTCACCGCACCCGCAGGGCCAGAAGCTCCAGCGCCGGTCAAGCGGTCCAGCCGCAAGTCGGTCCTGGCACTGTCGGTGTGTGCCTTGGCCATCAACGGCTCGGCGGCCATCTATACGTTGCCGTTTGAGTTTTCGTCGCTGAATGTCGGCAGCTTGGCTGAACTGCTTCCGCGCCAGGAAGCTTCGGCGCCAAAAACCGATTCGGTTGTCGCTGCTCTGAAGGACATTCAGTCCGCCCAACAGCAACAGGCTGCCTTGCTGAAGGAGAACAATGATTCCGTGCAGCAAAATGCAGCTTTGCTGCAGCAGGATTCGATGGTGCTGCTTTCTCTGCGACAGAGCATCACGGACGAACGGGTCGATGTGAGAAAGATATCTTCGCAGCTTTCCACGCTGATCGCGAAGGTCGACTCGCTGCAAAGTGCAATGATGTCGGACATAACCTCCTCCATTCCACGAGGGCACGCCCGCAATCGGCTGGCGATGCGCAAACGGATGGTTCGGGAAGCGAAGCCTGTCGGGCCTGTTTCGGTTGGTGGAGCTCCGCTGAGTACGCCGGCTACGACGCCGGCTCCGGAAAGCTGAAGCATCTTATTCAGCAGCCTAACCGGCGAACGCAGGGTGCTGTAGGTCTTGGGTGGCTCACCCTCTGACTTCTTCTGAAATTGGATGTTGCCCTTCTTTGCGATTGGAAGGCGAGCGGTGGCTAGCGCAACGGCCATCAGTTGCTGGACCTCGACCTCCAGCCGTATTCCTGATGCGGGATCGTGGCGGTGATGTCGGCCTCTTTGTCCGCTGAGAGGCGCCAGGCCGCCACCCCGAAGCACAGGGTCAGGATCAGGGCTGTCGCAAGCAGAAGCATAGAAACGAAATGGCTCACGCGCGTTCACCACAGTTTGAAACTACAGAGAGCGAACACGAGACACCGATTCGGAAAATACAGACGCGCTGACCTAAAGCCTGGTTTCCACAGCTAGTCATACCGGGCCAAAGGCGCTCACGATCCCGATCGTGATCGGGACCAACGCGACGATTGTCCATAAGGCGGGCGAGCTGGAGGATAGGCCGGCGAAAAAGATCAAGAGACCGAAGCCAACGAGGGCCGCCGAGATAGCATAGGCGAGTGCTTTTTCCACCGTTCGATCCACAAGGAATACGGGCTGGATTGCGCCTCTAGGACTCGTTAGCGGTCGAAACGTTCCTATGCCCGAATATCTGGATCAGCGGTGCATCAGCATCTTTGATCCGTTGACGGGAGGCATTGGCAAAGGCGCTGGTCGACTTGCTGCTCTACATGGAAGAACTTCAGCACGCAGCCGCAGGAGGTGGTGGGTCGAGCGCTCGCACTCGAGCTGATCCAGACCGTGCGGCTGTCGCTGAGGATGATCGCCAAATACAGGAAGAGCAAATGAAGCGCCGGCGGCCGAACCCACGGGAGGCGCGACCGGCAGCGGCTGATGACGCACCACCGACGGCTAAAAGGGTGAAACAATCAGGGCGCGGGACTTCGGTCCCGCGCTTTCAATTTGGAGGTCAGAGGTGGACGAGGCTCACGAAGACGATGTTGAGCAGAAACTGGTGCAGCACGAAATCGTCGAGCCCACGCTTTTTGTGACCGATGAAGAAATGATCCGCCGGCTCGGCGTGCCGCGGAAGGCAGCGCGCGCAGCGATCTTCATGCTCGACAACGACTTATCGAAGGGCTTCCCCCAAGGGTCACCGTGTGGGGCAAGCGTCGCTATTGGCCGGCGGTGAAGGCGTGGTTTGATCGGCAGTACGGCGGGCGTTCCTGCGAAGTCCCCTTGGCCTCGGCGAGCGGGCCGGTCGCTGACAGGGGCCCGCCGGTTCACGCTCGGCGGGCTTCCTAATAATAGCGATAGTAGCGGCGTCGGGGGCGGCGATCGTAGTAGTCGTCCTCGCCGTAGTAGCCCTGTCGGCCCTGCTGAAACTGCGGGGGTACCGTTCCGTTTGGGTAGCATTGCCCATCTCGGATATCGACGTCGGCGCCGTGGCCGCAGGGCACCGGATATCTGCGATAGCCGTAGCCACCCCCGCGATTATAGTAGTGCCTCGCAGCCTGTTCCTGAGGAGGAAGGTACCCGTTCGGGTAGCACATGCCGTCACGGGCGCTCACGTCCCAGCCGTGGCCGCACGGCGGGGGATGCACCGGGACCCCATATTGCACTTGATGAACCTGCGGCGGCGCTCCTCTATCTATCGGGCGCTACTTGGCTCAATTGGAGAGCCACAATTGCAATCGCGGTAATCATCAGATTTCCTCTCAGTCAGCAGTATATATGCTTCTGAGCCGGCTGAATGATCACTGAACGATCCACACTGCGGCTATCCGCCTACAATGCACCGCTGAACCTTTGACCGCCGGCCGGTCACCGGAGTCTGATCGCGCACATGGGGCATCAACCCATCGACGAGCTCGCGCGCATGGAGTGCATCTGCCAAGAGTTGGCAGGTCAGGCGACCAAGCTGATCATGGCAAACAATTATCGCGCCGAGATCTTCGGCCGCGAGCGGAGCAATCGATTTGCCAACACGGTGCCCACAAAAAGCTTTTTCGGTTGGCTGATATGTCGGGCTAAGTCATTGATCTTACTTGGTGAGCGCGCTGGGGCTCGAACCCAGGACCCCGTGATTAAAAGTCACGTGCTCTACCGGCTGAGCTACGCGCTCCCATGGCCGCTGATGGCATTGACGAGATCGCCATCACGTTCGGACATTTAGAAAAGCATGTCTTGCCGCACCGCCGAAGTTCGCGTTGCGGGGAAAACCGGCTGTTTCCGGATCATGCTTTCGGCCCGCGCTGTGTAGGGGGAGTGGCTGCGGAGGTCAATAGTGGGGATGGGTGCCGAAAGTCTTGGCAGGAGCGGGGATTTGCTCGGGCAATCCGCAGCTTGAGCGGGATTTTCGACGCAATTGGCGGGCCGCCGTCCACGCTGAACTGCGGGAGATCGCCTGTGGAGTTCGGCCTGCATGGTTCGAGACGCCCGCTTTTGGCGGGCTCCTCACTCTGAGGGTCTAGTTTCTCGCCAGGGTCTGATATCGCGCGGGGGTCTACAATCTTGCTGCAAGAGCTGGCCTCATCCTGAGGGCCCGCCGCAGGCGGGCGTCTCGAAGGATGCGCCGCGGGCGACGGCGCCGTCAGTTCGTCTCTCTCCGCACCTCGCTCGGCACGGCCTGCGGCGCGCCCACTGGCGGCAATGCCACGGGCCGCAGGCCGATCAGCTCGGCGGTGCGGATGGCGCTGTCGCGCCAGAACTGGAACGAGTTGATGCGGCTGAGCTCGAGGATGGCAATCGCGACCGCGGCCAGGAACGGCAGGCTTTGGAGCACGAGGACGCCGGCGAAGATGTAGATCTCGGTGATCTGCCTAAAACTGTTGGAGGCGATCAGGACGCCGGCGCCGATCACCAGCAGAGTACCGATCACGGCCTCCCAGAACGCCTGGAACTCGATCGACATCCGCGACAGGCCACCTTTCGAGGTGCGGGCGAACGCGATGTGCTCGGTGATGAGGCCCTGCGCGACCGCGCGCGACACCGTCCATTGCACGCTCATCGCCGCGATCATGGCGCCCAGCATCTGGCCGGGCCTGATCGCGACACGGGCGCGGTACATCGACAAGAAGTGCGCCAGCGAGACGATGAAGGCGCCGATGATCGGCAGCGTCAGGATCTTGTCGGGGATAGCGATGTCGGCAAAGGCGACGATCGGCACCCAGACGAGGTTGAGCAGCGCCACGACCACGCCGAGGCTTTCGGCGCCAAGCCAGTTCAGCCAGCCGAGGCCATATTCGCGCTTCTGGTCGGGCGTAAGCCGGCTCCTGCCGGGCAGGAAGAAGCGCCAGTGCTTCTTGACGATCTGGAGGCCGCCATAGGCCCAGCGGTGACGCTGCTTCTTGAAGGCCTCGTAGGTGTCAGGAAGCAGGCCCTGGCCGTAGCGATGGTTGGTGTAGTGGGTGGTCCAGCCGAGCTCCTGGATCGCCAGGCCGAGATCGGAATCCTCGCAGATCGTATCTGACGACCAGCCCCCGGCCATGTCCATCGCGGCGCGGCGGATCAGGCACATCGTGCCGTGCACGATGATGGCGTTGGCCTCGTTGCGCTGGACCATGCCGATGTCGAAGAAGCCGGCATATTCGCCGTTCATGATGTAGTGCATGATCGACAGGTTGCCATCGCGATGCTCCTGCGGCGCCTGCACGAGGCCGACGCGCGGATCGGCGAAAGCCGGCACGAGGTCCTTCAGCCAGTCGGGATCGACGACATAATCGGCATCGAGGATGCCGATGATCTCGGCATCCGCCGCGGTGCGGTCCATCGCGATGCGCAGCGCGCCGGCCTTGAAGCCCTGCACCTTCTCGGCGTTGATGAACTTGAAGCGTTCACCGAGCGCGCGGCAATGATCCTGGATCGGCTGCCAGAAGGCGGGATCCGGCGTGTTGTTGATGATGACCACGCATTCGTAGTTCGGATAATTCAGCCGCGACAGCGCATCCAGGGTCTGCTTGAGCATCTCGACCGGCTCGAAATAAGCGGGGATATGGATCGAGACCTTCGGGTAGTAATTCTCGGGCACGTTCTCGATCGGCTTGCTCTTGGTGAGCAGCCGCTGGGGCCGCCGGCCGAAGGCGACGGCCGCGATCTCGTCGATTCGCGCCATCGCGATGAGGACGAGCGGAACGAGCAGGATCATGCCCAGCGTCAGCGCGAAGGCCGAGCCGAAAATGAAATAATGGCTGTTCCAGAACGCGAACACGGTGGCGGCCCAGGCGCCGACGCCGTTGGCGGCTGCCGACAGCAGGAAGGCCTGTTTCGCGGTCGGCTTTTCAAGCCGCAGGATCGGCAGTGACAGCAGGATGCCGACCAGCAGTGCGATGCCCATCAGCTTCCAATAATCGGGATTCTCCACCGGGCCGGTCCAGGCGAATTTCGGCTCGCGGCTGGCGTTGAGAATGCCCCAGTACGGACCGACGCCGCCTTCGAAGAATTTCCAGGGCTGATCGATGGCTTCGACGATGTTGTATTCCATGCCGATGGCTTCGGCGCGGGTGACGAAGTTGCGCAGGATCAGCGCTTGCTGGAACGGGCCCGGATCGGCGTTGCGCAAATTGTAGCCCTGGCTCGGCCAGCCGAACTCGGCGATCACGATGCGCTTGCCGGGGAACAGGTTGCGCAACAGGTTGTAGCGGTCGGCCGCCTGGTCGACTGCTTGATCCGAGCGGAAGTTTTCCCAATAGGGCAGCACGTGGGCGGCGATGAAATCGACGTTGGAGCCGAGGTCGGGATTGTCGCGCCAGATGTTCCAGATCTCGCCGGTGGTGACCGGCACGCGGACCGAGCCCTTGACCTTCTTGATCATGTTGATGAGGTCTTCGACCTTTTGCTCGCCGCGGTAGATCACCTCGTTTCCGACCACGACGCCGACGACGTTGCTGTTCTTGCGGGCGAGCTCGATCGCAGCCTTGATCTCGCGCTCGTTGCGATCCTTGTCCTTGTCGATCCAGGCACCGACGGTGACCTTGAGGCCGAATTCGGCGGCGATCGGTGGCACCAGCTCCACGCCGCCTGTGGACGAATAGAGCCGGATCGCGCGCGTCATGGTCGACAGCGTCTTCAGGTCGGCGCGGATTTTCTCCACGGTCGGGATGTTGTCGATGTCGGGGTGAGCCGAGCCCTCGAAAGGCGCGTAGGAGACGCTGGGCAGCAGGCCCTTGAAGTCAGGCGCCGGCTCCTTGTCGCGCATGACTCCCCAGATGCCCGCATGGAGCGCAGACACAAGCAACAGAACGGCGGCGACAACGCGCATCGCGGCTAAACCAAAAGGGGCTGAGGTGGCAGGGAAGCGGATCCGACCCCGAGATCCGACCGAGTCCGCGGCAAAGGGAACATACCTCTGCTGCGCGGTTTCACAACTGTCATGGCCTCATTTCCTTATGAGGGCATGGCCTTTTCGAACGACGCGCGGCAGTGCCAACCGTGTCTATGGCCGATCGTTCCTGAACGACAGCTGAAACGACCCTTGGCTATTTCTGGGGCGCGGGCGTCGGGCTTGCCGCAGGCGAGGGACTTGCGGCTGGCTGGGCGGCCTGCGCATTGCCCGGCGTCGGCGCTGGGGTTTGCGCGGCGCTCGCCGCCGCCTGCTGCGGCTGGGACGCCGGGTTGATCCAGCAAGCGTGCACGCGGCTGTCCAGGGTCTCGGCGACCTTGGGGTCGATCTGCCCGCCGAAGCGGGTCAGGCAGCGGAACGCAGCCTGGATGTGGCCGCCGGGGCAGCCGAAACGGTCGTAGAGGTCGAGATGGCGGAATGCGGTATCGAGATCATCCCGCCACATCAGCCGCACCACGCGCCGGCCGAGCCAGACGCATTCGGGATTGCCGGCGGGGCCGTTGATGACCTGGGCCGCTTCCGCGAATTCGTCGGTGCGGCGCTGGTTCTGGGCGGCGTCCTTGGCCGCGTCCGCGGGCTGGGCCGCGGCCTTCTGGTCGGGGGCGGGCGTGCCGCTCTGGGCGGAGGCGCCACCGAGGCCGGCGAGAACGAGAAGGGAGGAGACTGCCAAGGTGGCGGCGAACTGCCGCAGGACCGCATTTCGTAACTCGAACACCCGCTGCCGCATGAATTCCCCAATGTATCTGCTGGTCGTCCGCGTCAGGATCCCGCAGACGCGTCGGTGATGGCGTCCAAATGGGTCTCCAATGCGGCGGAAAAGTCTTTCCGAGTCCATGACCTGTATTTGGAATTTTGTCCAGCAAAGTCACAATCCTAGGCCCCGGTCGAACGGCCGCAGCCAGATTCCTTTGGGAGCAGCGGATCCACACCTGGGCGCACCCCCTTGGCAGACGGCGTGCAAGCAGGTAATCGACGGACCCTTCGCGGAGGACGGAACCGATTTCTCTTCGTACGCCACTGGCGCTTCTGCTCGTTTCACTGGGTGCGATTGCTGCCGTGTGGTGGTGGTTGGCGACGCCAATCACGCTCGCGCGCGCGCCGATCGATCCCGCCGAGAAGGTCCAATGCGTCTCCTACGCGCCGTTCCGCGGCGAGCAGTCGCCGCTGGAGACGTGGACCCATATCGAGGCGGACCAGATCGAGCAGGACCTGCGCCAGCTCAAGGAGATCACCGACTGCGTCCGCACCTATTCGATGGAGAACGGGCTCGACCAGGTGCCGGCGATCGCCGCCAAGGTCGGCGGCCTGAAAGTGCTCCAGGGCATCTGGCTCTCCAGCAACCGCACCAAGAATTTCGAGCAGGCCGCGCTCGCGGTTCGCCTCACCAAGGAATTTCCTTCCATCATCACCGCGCTCATCGTCGGCAACGAGGTGCTGCTTCGCGGCGAGATGACGACGGCGGACCTCGTCTCCATCATCCGCTCGGTCAAGGCGCAGGTCAGCGTGCCCGTCACCTATGCGGACGTCTGGGAGTACTGGCTGAAGAATCGCGAGGTCTATGACGCCGTCGACTTCGTCACGATCCACATCCTGCCCTATTGGGAGGATTTCCCGGTCAAGGCGAAATTCGCCAGCGCCCATGTCGAGTCGATCCGCGAACGCATGGCGGTGGCGTTTCCGGGCAAGGAGATCCTGATCGGCGAAACCGGCTGGCCGAGCGAGGGGCGTATGCGTGACGGCGCGCTGCCGTCGCGCACCAACCAGGCGCGGGTGGTTTCCGAGATCCTGAGCCTTGCGAAGGCACAGAAGTTCCGTGTCAACCTGATCGAGTCCTACGACCAGCCGTGGAAGCGTAAGCTGGAAGGCACCGTCGGCGGCTATTGGGGCTTGTATGATTCGGTGCGCCGCAGCCTGAAGTATCCGCCGGGCGAGCCGATCAGCAATTTCCCGTACTGGAAATGGTACATGGGCGCGGGCATGGGCCTCAGCGTGCTGGTGTTCGCGGTTGCCGGTCTCACGCTGCGCCGGCGGCCGTGGACGCCGCGCTTCTCGGCCTGGCTCGGCGTGGCCATCTCGGCGACGACGGCGGGGAGCCTGCTCGGGATCGGCGCCGATAAGATGTATTACGAGAGCTACGGCATCGGCGGCTGGCTGCTCTGGGGCGCGCTGCTCCTCGCCGGCATCCTGTCGCCGATCTTCTGCGCGCAGGCGATGGTGATCGGCCGCAGCCTTCCCACCTTCCTCGACCTGCTCGGCCCGCGCGAGGGCCGGAAATGGTCCAAGCTCACCGCCGTGCTCGGCCTGACGCTGGCCGTGGCCGCGGTGATCGCGGCGCAGACCGCGCTCGGCTTCGTGTTCGACCCGCGCTACAAGGATTTTCCCTACGCCGCGCTGACGATGGCCGTGGTGCCGTTTGCGCTGCTGATGCTGAACCGGCCGCAGATCGGCCAGCGTCCGATCGCGGAGGCGGTGTTCGCAGGCCTGCTGGCGCTGTCGGCCGTCTATGTGCTGTTCAACGAGGGCCGCGACAATTGGCAGTCGCTGTGGACCTGCGCGATCTACCTCTTGTTCGCGCTCACGCTGTGGCGGGCGCGGGCCGAGCAAATCCAAGAATGAACAGGCCGATCGCAAGGCCCGACAGCACGACATTGTAGAGCACGATGCCGAGGCCGGCGGCGATGACGCCGACTGTGAGCAGCACGATCGACGGCCGCATCAGGTTCAGCGTCGCAACCACCAGCGCGACGATCCCGAACACCGAATTCTTGAACAGCACGGTCGAGACCGAGCGCGCCTTGCAGAGCAGCGTCTGAAGGCCGGCATCGCAGGCGAGCGCGACTTGCGACAATTCGATCGCGAGGTAGCGCAGATAAAGCGCATAGCCGACGGAGGCGAAGCCGACGACGATCAGGAACTGCACCTGGTAGGGCGTGAGGCGGAAGGGCTTTTTTGTCATGGCGGCAATATGGTCGGGATGGCGCGGGCAGGCAACAGGGCAGGCGAAGTTTCTGCTGACCGCATCCAGAAGGAACACAAGAGCGGCGGGCTGGTTCTGATGTTGTGACGCCTAACGCATGATGTCTTCGAGGAGTGAGCATGGACAAGCCAACCCAGGAGCAGCTGAAAGAGCTCAAGAGGCTGAGCAAGGAAGCGCGGGTCGACGATTGGTCCGAGATCGTACAGTCCAAGGATGAAGCGGAGATGCGTATTCGGGATCTGAAGGAAAAGGCGCGCATCGAATAGTGATTGCCTGCGCGGAGATCCTTTCGGCTCTGTTCTGAGAGACGGCGCTCGTATTTCTCAGCCAATGCGAGCAACCGCTTAACGCGGAGCCGAGGGCCACCAGCGCCACAGTCCGCATTTCCACCGGCGTGTCGTTCATATCGCGGTCAATGCCGATCAGCAAACTTGTTCCCGCCGCGACGAGAAGCCTCAGCACGTCATCCAGTTCGTTCATCAAAGCACGCGAGGTTTCGGATGGGCGACTCTTGAGGCGGCGTTGGACGAGCGCGAACTTGCTGCGAAAGAGCGGCTCAGGTCCAAGCGTCCGATGGCCGCATGCGCTCGCAACGCGCATCTCATCGCTGACCTTGCGGCGAGTCCGCGCGCCGTCTTCGACAAGGCACCCGCGAATGTTTGGGCGCCTATCGCCTGAAGAACGAGGACAGCGTCGATCCTGTAGACGTTGACGCCGCCTCCGGCTTCGCCTGCGGCGCGGGCTGCGCCGCAGGTGGGGGTGCAGGCGGCGGCTCCTCGCGCTTCGAGCGTTTCGAGGAATAGTTGCGCCGGCGCTTGTCCGGCTTTGCAATTGGCCCGGGCGCCGAAGCGCTCTCGGCCTGCGGCACCGCCTCCTGGCTCTTCTCGGCGTTCTTGTCTTGAACCCTGTCTTGAGTCTTCTCCGGTCCCTTTTCTTGAGCCCTCTCTTGACCGCCGCGCATCGACAGGCGCTGGCCGTCGAACACGGTGGTCTCGCAGTGGCGGTCGTTCTCGGTCAGGCCGGCGCACAGTTTTGCGGCGGCGGCGGCGTTGATCAGGGGCCCGGCACCCAAACGGAGCTGCATGCCGAGGCCCGCGGCGCCCTCCTTGATCATGATGATCGGCCGCAACGCTCCAACTTCCGGATGGGATTTGGTCACGCCGCGCCAGAGTGCGCGCAGGCCATCGATCGAGTTGGCGCCGCCGAGGTCGATGGCAAAGCGCGTCTGCTGGACTGCGATCGCGGGCGCTTCGATCTCGGCTGCTTCCGGCGGCTTCGTTGCTGTCGCGACGACCTCGGTTGCAGTAGGAGCCGGTTCGGCCTTCTTCTCGGCTGCCTCGGGTTGAACCAGTTTCGTAGCGGCGGCATCCGGCGGCGCCATGATCGACTTGGACGGCACCAGCGGAATCGTCGGCAGCGCCGAAGTCATGGCCGGTGACTGCTGAACGAGCGAAGCGGCGGCCGCGGTCTGCGGCGGCGGGCTCGACGGCTCCTTCGCAGTCTCCTTCGGCGTATCCTTCTGAGTATCCTTGGCGGCTTCGGTGCGCGGCTTCTCGCTGGCCGGAGCTGGCGTCGAGACGACCGGCGCGACGCTGGGAGCTGCGGTCGCTGGCGCGACATCCTGCGGCCTGACGGCTTGCGACGGCGTGGCGTTCTGCTTGGCGATGGCACCGGTGACGGAATCGAGACCCTGCTCGAGCACCGTGACGCGTGAATAGAGCCGGTCGCGGTCGCTGTTCAGCGTCTCGATGGCGGCTGCGAGGCGGCGCGCCTCGTTCTGGCTGTCCTTGGTCAGCATTTGGAGCCGGTCGGCCTGGCGCGCGAGGTCAGCGGAGGCAATTTGGTCACGGCGCCAACCAATATGGGCCTGGTTGGCCACCACCGCGATGACGACGGCCCCGACGGCCGCGACGCCCCACGAGCCCAGCCGCCACATCATGCGGCGGTCGAACGCGCTTTCCTCGGCCAAAAGTCCGGAGAACAGCCCGCCGGTCTCCTTGGTGTCGAAGGCATCCGCCAGTGGGTCGGAATTCTTTGCCATGAACGTTAAGTGCCCAGCCCCGTCTGGCTTCCCCGAATCAATCAGGGAACATTAACAGGAAAAGCGTGCCGCACTTGAATTCCGGGCGTTTGCGGGGGTAGCAAGGCGAGAGCATCTGGGCGGCCTGCCGTCCGCCGCACCATTGATCCGGCCGTATCTGACAGGATTCCGATGACCGCCCGTTCCAGTCTTACGATCGTGCTCGCCGCCGGCGAAGGCACGCGCATGCAATCGAGCCTGCCGAAGGTGCTGCATCCCGTCGCCCATCAGACGCTGCTCGCCCATGTGCTCGCCGCCGCACCAAAGGGAACCGGCACATCGCTCGCCGTCGTGATCGGTCCCGATCACCAGGCCGTCGCGGAGGAGGCGAGGCGCAGCCGCCCCGACGCACTCACCTTCGTGCAAGCCGAGCGGCTCGGCACCGCGCATGCCGTGCTGGCGGCGCGCGAGGCGATCGCGCGGGGGGTGGACGATCTCTTGATCGCGTTCGGCGACACGCCGCTGATCTCGGCCGAAACCTTCGCGCGGCTGCGCGAACCGCTCGCCAGGGGTGCCGCCATCGCCGCGCTCGGTTTTCGCGCCGCCGATCCCACCGGCTATGGCCGCTTCATCGTCGAGGGCGACCGCCTGGTCGCGATCCGCGAACAGGCCGACGCCAGCGAAGCGGAGCGCAAGATCGATCTCTGCAACGCCGGCGTGATGGCGATCGACGGTCGCCGCGCGCTCGAAATCCTCGGGCAGATCGGCAATGCCAACTCCAAGAGCGAATATTATCTGACGGACGCAATCGGCATCGTCCGCGACAAGGGATGGGAGTCCGTGGTGATCGAGACCAGTGAAGACGAGGTGCGCGGCATCAACACCAAGGCGCAGCTCGCCGAAGCGGAAGGCGTGATGCAGGCGCGCTTGCGCAAAGCGGCGATGGAGGCCGGCGTCACGCTGATCGCGCCGGAGACGGTGTACCTGTCCGCCGACACCGTATTCGGCAAGGACGTCACCATCGAGCCGTTCGTGGTGATCGGCCCGGGCATCTCGATTGCCGACGGCGCGGTGATCCATTCCTTCTCGCACATCGTGCAGAGTTCGATTGGCAAGAACGCGTCTGTCGGTCCGTTCGCGCGCATGAGGCCGGGCAGCTCGCTCGGCGAAGGCGCCAAAATCGGCAACTTCGTGGAGACCAAGGCCGCGACCCTCGAGGCGGGAGCGAAAGCCAATCATCTTGCCTACATTGGTGATGCGGTCGTCGGCGCCAAGTCCAATATCGGCGCCGGCACCATCACCTGCAACTATGACGGCTTTGGGAAGCACAAGACGGTGATCGGGCAGGGCGCCTTCGTCGGCACCAACTCTTCGCTGGTCGCGCCCGTGAAAATCGGCAACGGCGCCTATATCGGCTCCGGCTCGGTGATCACCCGCGATGTACCCGACGATGCGATGGCGCTGGAGCGCAACCAGCAGACCATCCGGGAAGGCGGCGCGGCGCGTTATCGCGAGATGAAGACCGGCGGCAAGACTCCCGAAAAGAAGCCGGAGACGTGAGCGAGGCTATTCGTCGTCGGCGAATTCGGAGAAGATGGCGCGGGTCAGGCGCCAGCCGCGCGGCTTGGCGCGCTTGGCCGGCTCGCCTTCGGGATGCTTGATGAAAAGCGGCTTGTTCTCCTTGCCGCGCAGGGGCGGCGGCCAATGCGCAAGGTGCGTGCCCGAGGTCTCGCTGGCGCGCAGATACATCGACGACCGGCCTTTGCGGTCGGATGAGCTTCTCATGGCCGTCTCTCCTGGGCGGGAATCGTTGGCCAAACATGTTGACAGTGAGTTAACGTGCGAGGTTAAAGGCCGGCCAAATCGACGCAGGCGGGGCTCGGTGTGATCGGTGCTGTCTCAATCAGCAATAATTATTGAGTACCTGGTTCCGTAGGAGTTTCGCTAAAACGAACCGCGTCGTTTAGGCGATTTTTCGGCGATTTGGGGGATAGTGATCCGCATGTGCGGGATTGTCGGCATTCTCGGGCGCGAACCGGTTGCAGAGCAATTGGTGGATTCGCTCAAACGTCTCGAATATCGCGGCTATGATTCCGCGGGCGTCGCCACACTCGAAGGCAAGCACCTGGAGCGCCGCCGCGCCGAGGGCAAGCTGAAGAACCTGGAGAAGCGGCTCGAGGCGGAGCCGCTCAAGGGTACCACCGGCATCGGTCACACCCGCTGGGCCACCCATGGCAAGCCGACCGTCAACAACGCGCATCCGCACGCGACCGAACGCGTCGCCGTGGTTCACAACGGCATCATCGAGAATTTCCGCGAGCTGCGCGAGGAGCTCGAGACGAAGGGCACGGTATTCCACACCGAGACCGACACCGAGATCGTGGTGCACCTCGTCGACGATCTGCTCGCGCGCGGCAACAAGCCGGTCGAGGCGGTCAAGCTGACGCTGGCGCGCTTACGCGGCGCCTTCGCCCTCGGCTTCATCTTCGCTGGCGACGACGACCTCATGATGGGCGCCCGCAACGGCCCGCCGCTTGCGATCGGCTATGGTGACGGCGAGATGTATCTCGGCTCCGACGCCATCGCGCTCGGCCCCTTCACCGACACGATCAGCTATCTCGAAGACGGTGACTGGGTCGTGCTCACGCGCAAGAGCGCTGATATCTTCGACAAGGACGGTCACCCCGTCCAGCGCGACAAGATCAGGCACGCGGCCTCGACCTCGCTGGTCGACAAGGCCAATTACCGCCACTTCATGGCGAAGGAGATCCACGAGCAGCCCGAAGTGGTTGGCCACACCCTCGCGCGCTATGTCGACATGGCAACCGAGCACGTCGCGCTGCCGGTCAAGCTGCCGTTCGACTTCAAATCGATCCAGCGCATCAACATCACGGCCTGCGGCACCGCGAGCTATGCCGGCTACGTTGCAAAGTACTGGTTTGAGCGTTTTGCGCGCGTGCCGGTCGAGGTCGATGTCGCCTCCGAATTCCGCTACCGCGAAGCGCCCCTGCGCAAGGGTGATCTCGCCATCTTCATCTCGCAATCCGGCGAGACTGCCGACACGCTGGCGGCGCTGCGCTATGCCAAGGCCGCGGGCGTGCACACGGTCGCCGTCGTCAACGTGGCGACCTCGACGATCGCGCGCGAGAGCGAGACCGTGCTGCAAACGCTTGCCGGTCCCGAGATTGGCGTCGCCTCGACCAAAGCCTTCACCTGCCAGTTGATGGTACTGGCAAACCTTGCCATTGCGGCCGGCAAGGCTCGCGGCGAATTGTCCGACGAGGACGAGACCAAGCTCGTCCATGGCCTCGTCGAGATCCCGCGCTTGATGTCGGATGCGCTCACCACCGAGGTGGAGATCGAGCGTCTGGCCCGCGAGATCGCAAAGTCGCGCGACGTGCTCTATCTCGGCCGCGGTACCAGTTTTCCCCTGGCGCTCGAAGGCGCGCTGAAGCTGAAGGAAATATCCTACATCCACGCCGAAGGCTACGCTGCCGGCGAGCTGAAGCACGGACCCATCGCGCTGATCGACGAAGCCATGCCCGTCGTCGTCATCGCGCCGTATGACCAGGTGTTCGAAAAGACCGTCTCGAACATGCAGGAGGTCGCCGCCCGCGGCGGCAAAATCATTCTGATGACCGACGCCAAGGGCGCGGCGGAGGCGACCGTCGATTCGCTCGTCACCATCGTCATGCCTGACATGGCGGCGGCGTTCACGCCGATGGTCTATGCCGTTCCGGTGCAGCTGCTCGCCTATCACACGGCCGTGGTGATGGGCACCGACGTGGACCAGCCGCGCAACCTCGCAAAATCGGTGACCGTGGAATAGGCACAAGGGATATCGATTGGTCGCAGTCTTCCCAAACCTGCTAGAAGACCCTAGCTTGTGTGCTGCGACCTACCTGGAACCCGAATGACCCCCCGCGACGACGCGCCTGCGCCACTTGATCCCGTCCCGGAACCGCATACCGGCCTGATCGGCCGTTTCCGCAATTATTTTCTAACCGGCCTCGTCGTGACGGGGCCTATCGCGATCACGCTCTATCTGGTCTGGTGGTTCGTGACCTGGGTCGACGGCGTGGTGCGGCCGTTCGTGCCGCTGGCCTATCGGCCTGAAACATATCTGCCTTACGTCATTCCGGGCTGGGGACTGGTTGTCGCGTTTTTCACGCTGACGCTGGTCGGTTTCCTCGCGGCCAACCTGATCGGCCGGACGCTGGTCGATGTCGGCGAGACCTTTCTCGGCCGGATCCCGGCCGTGCGCGCCATCTACCGCGGCCTCAAGCAGGTGTTCGAGACATTGTTCTCGGGCAAGGGCTCGAGCTTCCGGAAAGTGGGCCTGGTCGAGTTTCCTTCGCCCGGCATGTGGTCGATCGTGCTGATCTCGCAATCGCCGAACGAAGACATTGCGCGCAGCCTGCCCGGACAGGAGGAACACGTCTCGGTATTCCTGCCGTGCTCGCCGAATCCGACCACCGGCTTCTTCTTCTATGTCCCCAAAAGCAAAATCATCGAGGTCGATCTCACCGCTGAGGACGCGGCCACGCTGATCATGTCGGCCGGCGTGGTTCAGCCGGGCTCGGCGCCAGATCCGAAGAAGGCCGCCGCGCTCGCGGGCGTCGCCAACGCCGCACGCATCGCGAATGCGTCTGCGCTCCAGCCTGCGAAAGTGGAGTAGGGCCATTCCCGCGCGGGATGGCCAGGTTCACGCAGGCGTTCGCGTCCTCTGCTAGTGTCCGGTCGACTGAGCGTATCGTTCGGAATTCGGCCTGGAGTGCATAATGTCCAAAACCATTGCGATCCTCGCGCCGGGTGCCATGGGCAGTGCCGTGGCTCGCCGCCTCAGCGACAATGGCGCACGCGTGCTGACGTCCCTGAAAGGGCGAAGTGAAGCCACCCTGAAGCGCGCGGCGGACGCTGGCATGGTCGGCGCCGAGGACGACGCGCTTGCTGAAGCCGACATCGTCCTCTCGATTGTGCCTCCGGGCGAAGCAGTGGCGCTGGCTGAACGGCTGGCCGCGCTGATCGTCCGGCGCGAGAAGAAACCGGTTGTGGTCGACTGCAACGCCGTCAATGTCGACACCGTGCAAAGGATCGCGGAGATCATCGGCTCTGCGGGGGCGCCATTCGTCGATGCCGGGATCATCGGCTTTCCGCCGCAGCCGGGGGGCAAGAGCCCGGCGTTCTACATGTCCGGCGAGCACGCCAAGGACGTCACCGTTCTGAACGACCTTGGTCTCGACGTGCGGATCGTTGAAGGCCCAGTCGGCGCAGCCTCTGCGCTCAAGATGTCCTACGCCGGAATCGTCAAGGGTCTCGCCGGCATCGGCGCGGCCATGGTAATCGCGGCAACGAAAGCGGGCGCGGCCGAGGCGCTGCGCGACGAACTCGCGCTCAGCCAGCCCGCGATCCTGGCGCGGCTCGAGGTCGCGCTGCCCGACATGATCCCGAAAGCCTATCGCTGGGTCGCGGAAATGCGGGAGATTTCCGGATTCCTCGGCCCCGATCATCCGGCCAGCCAGATCTACGAGGGCTTTGCGCGGTGGTTCGAGCATCTCGCGGAGGACGCGAAGGGCGAGGCGGCCGATGCGGAGCTGTTGAAGTCGTTCGCTGCGCGCATCGCGCAGAAGAAATCCTGATCGCCTGATCTCACGTCACCACAATCATTCACTCGCCGTGCGCTGAAATGGATTCCAGAAAACCCTGGATGTCCCGGTCGCGTCTCAGGCGCACGACCGGGACATCAGCGCCATATTGGATGCGCTCGGCCTCGATGGCGGGCACGCGCTCCGTGTTGTAGCGCCACGCCTCTGTCATCAGTTTCCAGTCGAACTGTTCCGGACATCCTTCGGGCAAATCGGGCCGTGCGGTAGCGCGGTCGAAAGCCGAGCGCCAGAGAATGCGCCATTGGCAAAGCCAGCGCGGACGGTTGATAACGACCAGCGTATCGGCGCGCGCGAGCGTGAGATCGAAAGCCAGCCCCGAGAAGCTGCCGTCGACGACCCACGCATCGCCCGCGATTGCCTCAGCGACGCGCGAGCGAAAGCTTGCCTTGTCGGATGGCTTCCAGCCCGGCCGCCAGTAGAGCACGTCGAGATGGACCACCGGCAGATCGAGCTTTCGCCCGAGCTTCAGGGCGAGGCTCGTCTTTCCGCTTCCCTGGGAGCCAACGACGATGATCCGACGCATGGCCGAAGGGTTTCACGAAATCGCCCGCAACGAAAGATAGCACCCTTGGTCGACAGACCGAGGCTGCCGCATGCTTCGTCCTCGCGAGACGATTGGTCGAGATGCGCAGGTCTGTATCCACGCCGTCATTGCGAGCGCAGCGAAGCAATTCCAGAGTCCCTCCGCGGTGAGATTCTGGATTGCTTCGCTGCGCTCGCAATGACGGGTACTCAGCCCGCCCCGATCAGCGGAATCGCCTCGTCCCGCTCATACAGATACAGCAGGCACCGCAACGCTTCGCCGCGCTCGCCCTTCAGCTTCGGATCGTCCTTCAGGATGCGCAGCGCCTCGTCGCGCGCCTGGGTGATGAGCTGGCCATGGACTTCCGAACGCGCAATGCGATAGCCGGGCAGGCCGCTCTGGCGCACGCCCAGCACGTCGCCTTCGCCGCGCAGCTTTAAATCTTCCTCGGCAATGCGGAATCCGTCGGTGGTTTCGCGGATCACTTTCAGCCGCGCCTTCGACATCTCGCCGAGCGGCTCCGAATAGAGCAGCAGGCAGGTCGAGGCTTCCGAGCCGCGTCCGATCCGGCCGCGCAGCTGATGCAATTGGGCAAGACCAAATCGTTCGGCGTTCTCGATCACCATGATGGTCGCGGCCGGCACGTCGACGCCGACTTCGACCACAGTGGTCGCGACCAGAAGCCCGATCTCGTGGGCGGCGAACTGGCCCATCACGCGGTCCTTCTCGGTGCCCTTCATCTGGCCGTGGACGAGGCCGACGCGCTCACCGAAGCGTTTTTGCAGGCTTTCGAAACGCTTCGTCGCATTGGTCAGGTGCTCGGTGCCCTCGGCCTCGGATTCCTCGACCAGCGGGCAGATCCAGTACACCAGCTTGCCGGATTGGAGCGCGCGGCCGATGCCGTCCATGACCTCCTCGATTCGGCTCATCGGCACTGCGCGGGTGTCGATCGGCTGGCGGCCGGCCGGCTTTTCGCGCAGCTCGGAGATGTCCATGTCGCCGAAATAGGTCAGCACCAGCGTGCGCGGGATCGGCGTTGCACTCAGCACCAGCACATCGACGGATTCGCCCTTCGAGGTCAGCGCGAGGCGTTCGCGCACCCCAAAGCGGTGCTGCTCGTCGACAATAGCGAGCGCGAGGTCCTTGAAGATGACATCGTCCTGAATCAGCGCATGCGTGCCGACGAGGAGGTCGATCTCGCCGGCTTCAAGCTGCGCCAACAGCTCCCGACGCTCCTTGCCCTTTTCGCGGCCGGTGAGGATCGCAACCCGCATGCCGGCGCGCTCGGCGAGCGGGGCGATGGTCTTGATGTGCTGGCGCGCCAGGATTTCGGTCGGGGCCATCAGCGCGGCCTGTTTGCCGACCTCGGCGACCGCGGCGGCAGCTAACAGCGCCACCACGGTCTTGCCAGACCCGACGTCGCCCTGGAGCAGGCGCAGCATGCGCACGGGCTGTTTCAGGTCCTCGGCGATGGCCGCGGCGGCGCTGCGCTGCGAGGGCGTGAGCGCGTAGGGCAAGGCGTCGATGACGTTGTTGCGCAGGTGCCCGTCGCCGGCATTGCGCACGCCGGCGGGGCGGCGCAATTGCGCGCGGATTAGGCCGAGTGCGAGCTGGCCGGCGAGCAGTTCGTCGAAGGCGAGACGCGACCAGAACGGCTGGTCCGGCAGAACGTCCGTAAGCTCGACCGGCTGGTGCACGCGCGTGAGCGCCTCGGTGACCGGCGGAAAATTGCAGCGACGCATCACCTCCGGACTGATCCACTCCGGCAGGGCTGGCAGCTTTTGAAGGGCCTGCGCGATCGCGCGGCGCAGCGAGCCGAGCGCGAGGCCCTCGGTCAGCGGATACACCGGATCGATGCCAGAGAGCTTTGCAATCGCCTCTTCGTCGAGCACGCGATCGGGATGCACGATCTGCGGGATACCGTCATACATCTGCAGCGTGCCGGAGACGTAGCGCTTCTCGCCTACCGGCAGCAGCTTTTCGACATAGCCGGGCTTGGCGCGGAAGAAGGTCAGGACGATGTCGCCGGTGTCGTCGCTGGCGTAGACGAGATAGGGCGCGCGCGTGTTGCGCGGCGGGGGCGGGCGATGGCGGTCGACGGTGACCTCCAGCGTCACCATGGTTCCCTGGACGGCGTCGCGGATTTTTGGCCGGGCCCGGCGGTCGATGACGTGGCTCGGCAGGTGCAGCAGCAGATCGACCAGCCGCGGCGTCTCGTTGCGGCTGAGCAGGTACTGCAGCAGCTTGTCTTGCTTCGGACCGACGCCGGGCAGGCTGGTCACGGGAGCAAACAGCGGATTGAGCAGGCTGGGGCGCATTCTCGCAACAATCGTCACGCGCGGGCTCAACCCGCGCATCCATCTATTCAAGAGGATGGATTGCCTGGTCAAGCCCGGCAATCACGACCACAAACAATTGCAACAACAAAGGGCTGACACGGCCGGTCCGAGTGGCTATACCCACCCCGCCCGGCACGTCCGGGCTTTCTGCGTTTGACTGGATTTGAGACATGACGGGAACGACACGATCGAGCAGCGGGCTGGATGACCGCCGCAAGCGGCTTCTGTTCCGCTGTTGGCACCGCGGCACGCGCGAGATGGACCTGATCCTCGGCCGCTTTGCGGATGCCGAGATCGGCAATTTGTCCGAGCCTGAATTGATCGAGCTTGAGCGCTTGCTCGAGGTCAACGATCCCGATCTCTATGCCGCGGTCACCGGCGACAAGGTGCTTCCCGCCGATGTCCCCGGCGCGCTGTTTGCCCGCATCAAGGCATTCCCGATCGCGGACCGCGACGCATGAAGCAGGGCATGAAATCACCGGCCGAGCTGCTGACGCCCGGCCGCGCGCTGACGCTTGCCAATGTCGCCGAGGGCGCCGAAGGCCTCGTCGTCTCCGATCTCGCCCGTGCCATCGCGGCGCAACCGAAGAAGCCGGCGGTCAGCCTTGCGGTGGTCTGCCGCGACGGTCCGCGCATGCAGCAGCTTGAACGCGCACTGCAATTCTTCGCGCCCGATCTGCCGGTGCTGACCTTCCCGGCCTGGGACTGCCAGCCCTATGACCGCGTCTCGCCGCATGGCGGCATTTTGGCGCAACGCCTGACGACGCTGGCGCGGCTGGCTTCGCTCACCGGCAGCGACAAGCCGCTGATCGTGCTGACCACGGTGAACGCCGTGGTGCAGCGCGTGCCCGCGCGCGACCTCGTCGCGGCGCAGGCGCTGTCGGTTGCGCCAGGTAACGTGGTGCCGATGGACACCATCGTCGCCTGGCTCGAGCACAACGGCTACAACCGCTCCTCGACCGTGCGCGAGCCCGGTGAATACGCTGTGCGCGGCGGCATCCTGGACCTGTTTCCGGCCGGCCTCGATCAGCCCGTGCGCTTCGACTTCTTCGGCGACAGCCTGGAGTCGATCCGCTCGTTCGACGCCGAGACCCAGCGCACGCTGCTCGACATGCGCGCGCTCGACCTCGTGCCGATCTCGGAGTTTCAGCTCGTCACCGATACCATCCGCCGTTTTCGCATGGGCTATGTCGCCGAGTTCGGCGCGCCCGAGCGCGACGACGCGCTGTACGAGGCGGTCAGTGAAGGCCGCCGTCATCCCGGCATGGAGCACTGGCTGCCGCTGTTCCAGGATCGGATGGACACGCTGTTCGACTATCTGCAAGGCGCGGCCGTCGCGATCGAGCCGCAGGCCGAGGATGCCGTCCGCGAGCGCTTCAAGCAGATCCTCGACTATTACGAGGCCAGACGCGAGGCGCTGGAGCATCCCGGTGGCGGCGCCATCTACAAGCCGCTGCCGCCCGACCGGCTCTATCTGACCGAAGAGGAGTGGGGCAAACGCCTTGGCGACGTCCCGTTGGCGCGGCTGACGCCGTTCTCAGTGCCGACCGACGGCACGAGTGTCGTCGATGCCGGCGCGCGCAAGGGCCGCGACTTCGCGCCGGAACGCAATGACACCACCGTGAATGTGTTCGAGTCCGTCGTCGCGCATGTGATGGCCTTGCAGGCCCAGCGCAAGAAGGTCGTGATCGCGCTGTGGACCGAAGGCTCGCGCGACCGCATGACCTCGATGCTGCGCGACCACAAGCTGGCCCACACAACCAGCGTCAACAGCTGGCGGACGGTGCAGGCGACGCCGCGAAACGAGACCATGCTCGCCGTGCTCGGCCTCGAAAGCGGCTTCGAGACCGACGAGATCGCACTGATCAGCGAGCAGGACATCCTCGGCGACCGTCTGGTGCGGCCGCGCAAGGCGAGCCGCAAGCTCGATAATTTCATCTCGGAAGTGACGAGCCTCGCCGCCGGCGACATCGTCGTCCACGTCGATCACGGCATCGGCCGCTTCATCGGCCTGCAGACCCTCGACGTCGCGGGCGCGCCGCACGACTGCCTCGAGCTGCATTATGCCGCCGAGACCAAGCTGTTCCTCCCCGTCGAGAACATCGAGCTGTTGTCGCGCTACGGCTCCGACCAGACCAGTGTCGAGCTCGATCGCCTCGGCGGTTCGGGCTGGCAGACTCGCAAGGCCAAGCTGAAGAACCGCATCCGCGAGATCGCTGGCGAGCTGATCAAGATCGCGGCCGAACGCATGCTGCACGAGGCGCCGAGGCTGCCGGTGCAGCAGGGCCTCTACGACGAGTTCTGCGCCCGCTTTCCCTATGACGAGACCGAGGACCAGCTGGGCGCGATCGAGTCCACCCTGAAGGACCTCGAAAAGGGCCGCCCGATGGACCGCCTGATCTGCGGCGATGTCGGCTTCGGCAAGACCGAGGTGGCGCTGCGCGCGGCCTTCGCCGTGGCACTCGACGGCAAGCAGGTCGCGGTCGTGGTGCCGACCACGCTGCTCGCCCGTCAGCACCACAAGACTTTCTCCGAGCGGTTCAAGGGTTTTCCGGTCAACGTGGCGCAGGCCTCACGCCTCGTCCCGACCAAACAGCTTAACCAGGTCAAGAAGGGCCTCGCCGACGGCTCCATCGACATCGTCGTCGGCACCCATGCGCTGCTCGGCAAGGCGATCAAGTTTCGCGACCTCGGCCTGCTCATCGTCGACGAGGAGCAGCATTTCGGTGTCAGCCACAAGGAGCGGCTGAAGGCGCTTCGCGCCGAGGTACACGTGCTGACGTTATCGGCGACGCCGATCCCGCGCACCCTGCAATTGGCGCTCACCGGCGTACGCGAGCTCTCGATCATCGCCTCGCCCCCGGTCGACCGGCTCGCGGTCCGCACCTTCGTCGCCCCGCACGATCCCTTGATGATCCGCGAGGCGCTGCTGCGCGAGCGTTATCGCGGCGGCCAGGCGTTCTACGTGGTGCCGCGCATCGACGACCTCGCCGAGGTCAAGGATTTCCTCGACAAGAACGTGCCGGAGATGAAGGTCGCGGTCGCGCACGGCCAGATGCCGCCCGCCGTGATCGAGGACATCATGACGGCATTCTACGACGGCAAGTTCGACATCCTGCTGTCGACCACGATCGTGGAATCCGGCCTCGATATCCCCAACGCCAACACGCTGATCGTGCACCGCGCCGACATGTTTGGCCTGGCCCAGCTCTACCAGCTCCGCGGCCGCGTCGGCCGCTCCAAGCTGCGGGCGTACGCGCTGTTCACGCTGCCGGCGCAGCAGAAGATCACCGCGCAGGCCGAGCGCCGGCTCACCGTGCTGCAATCGCTGGAGACCCTCGGCGCCGGCTTCCAGCTTGCCTCGCACGATCTCGACATCCGCGGCGCCGGAAACTTGCTCGGCGAGGAGCAGTCCGGCCACATCAAGGAGGTCGGCTTCGAGCTGTATCAATCGATGCTGGAGGAGGCGATCGTCAACCTCAAGGCCGGCGTCTCCGAACCGGCCGCCGACCGCTGGTCGCCATCGATCACGATCGGCATGCCCGTGCTCATTCCGGAGGACTATGTCAGCGACCTCTCGGTCCGGCTGTCGCTGTATCGGCGCCTCGCCGATCTCGATACCGAGGAGGAAATCGAGAATTTTGGCGCCGAGATGCGCGACCGCTTCGGCGTCTTGCCCGACGAAGTCCGCTATCTGTTCAAGGTCGCCGCGATCAAGGCGTTCTGCCGCCGGGCCAATGTCGAGAAGATCGATGCCGGCCCGAAGGGCGCCGTCATCGCCTTCCGCGACAATTCCTTCGCCTATCCCGATCGCCTGGTGACGTTCATCCGCAGCCACGGCCAGGCCGCAAAGGTCCGGCCCGACATGAAGGTGGTGTTCCTCCAGGACTGGGAGACGCCCGAAGAGCGTCTCGCCGGCACCACGGAGATCATGCGCCAGCTGGCGCAGCTCGCGGAGAGCAAGAAGGCGGCGTGAACCTCCGGCCTCTCCGCGTCATTGCGAGGAGCCCTTGCGACGAAGCAAATCCAGAATCGTTTCGCGGAGAGAGCCTGGATTGCTTCGCGGAGCCTGTCATCGGGCCGCGCTTCGCGCGGACCCGTTGGCTCGCAATGACGGGGCTTGTTGAAGCGGCTCGCTAAAAACTACGACGCCGCCCGCGACGCATCGGCGGACAGCCGCCCAAGGAGCGAGCGCGCCGTATCCGATGCCGACAGCGAATCCACGCTGACCACGGGATCGCTGCGCATCTCGTGCTTGCCGTTCGCGGTGTGCCGCATCACCGCTGACAGACGACGCGCGATCATATGGGCGGTGCGGAAGTCGGTCTCCGCGAACACCACGATCACCGAACCGTCCTTCTGCGCCGCGCCAAAATCCATCTGCCGCATCAGGCGGCTCAGGATCCGTGCGGCATCGAGCTGGGCACGGGGATTATTGGGATCGAAGGCGAAGCGGGCGACAGAGAGGCCGCCGCCGCGGGCCAAGGTCTGTTCGACCGCCTTGGCAAAATCTCGGGCGAAGGCTTCCACGGTGAGTAGGCCGCTGCGTGGATCGATCCAGCCGCCGGCGTCGATCGAGCGCAGCGTGCGGCTCAGCTGTGCTTCCATCGCATGCTGGCGGATCAGTGGCAGTGCATTGGCGGCGACCTTCACCGGCTCGCCGGAGATCAGCTCGAGATTAGGCAGATCGTAATTTTGCGCGAGCTGGTGTGCGGTGACGACCACGGGCAGGTTACGGAAGCGGGTGTCCTCGGCGAGCACCGTCAAGAAGGCATCGGTGACTCGCGCCGTAAAGCCTTCGGCGAGCACGACGCCATCGAGGTCGCGGGTGTTGAGATGCTTGGCAGCGGCTTCGATCGAGAGCGCGCCGATGACGCCGATGCGTTCGCCGAGCGCAACCGACAGCGCAGGATAGGCCGCGCCGCGGCCGATCAGAAGCACGGTGGCATCGCGCGCGGGATCGGCCGCCGGCAACGGGACCGTCGCTTCCGGCAGCCGGCGCAGCACGGTGGCGTGAAGGGTGCGCACACGCAGCGCAGCGCGGAGCCGCGCGATCAGGCGGTCGGGATTGCCGCCGCGTGAGGCGAAGGGCAGGGCGTTATGCGGCAGCGTGCCCGCGGCATCCATGGCCACGAAGGGAAGGTAGGGAGATTGGCTCGCAATCTTCTTCGCGAGCGGAGCCATGTGCGGCTCGTGTCCGGGATGCATCGCCGCGAGAACGGCGGCCGGCTGCACCTGCTCGACCGCGCGTGCGGCGCTGGCCCAGTCGGTGTCGACCACGGGAAAGAGCCGGGCCTCGTCCAGTGCCGCAATGAAGGGCGGCCGTTCGGCATTGGACACAAACAGGATCGGGCCCGCCTGGGACATTGCAAACTCTGATCACGCAACAGATGCCGCGCAATCTAGTTTGGCCGCCTTAATGCAGCGTCAACGGAACGGGTCAACCTGGGCTAGACCTGCCCCGAGCGGTCGCGAAAAGCCTCGACCATCAGGGGGTTGAGCCCGAGCTCGCTGAGCGCCTCGCGGGCGCGGGCGTTGTCCTGGGCCCGGCCTGCCAGACGGTGGCCGGAGAGGCGGTCGGGCAGCGCGGTCAGCAGGGCACCCTGACCGAGGCGGCGCGCCCATTCCTGCAGATCGTTGGAGAGGAAGCGGTAGCCGCCGACAGCCATGATGCCGGAGGGCGGCGCGGTGATGCAGATCGCGCCGCTCGGACGGTCCAGCCGCGCGGCATAGCCGGTATCGACATAGTCGCGCGGCGGCTGCGCGACCAGCGTGTCGCCGACCGGCTGCGGCGGCGCGTAGGCTGCGATCGGCACCATCGGCCCGCGCAGGCCGAGCGTGCCCTTCGGGGTCAGCAGGATCTCGCCCGCGATGGAGGAGCCGGACTGCTCGCGCGGGGCGCCGTGCGGCCCCGGCATCACCGCGACAGGCATGCCGTCCTCGCCGCGGCGGGCGCCGAACAGGCCAGCCTCGCCGAACAGATAGACATCCGTAAGCCGCGCATGCGGCGCGATCCAGGCATCGCTTGCGGCGACCTGCTCGGGCGCGCGCCAGAGGCCGATGACGTTGCGCAAGGTCGGCATCCGCGCGGCGAGATCGGAATCGCCGAGGCGCAGCGCGAGCTGGGCAGGCGCGATCAGCACCTCGCATTCGTGCTGGTTGATCTGCTGCTCCAGCACCTCGCTCTCGAAGGGATGATGCAGCGCCAGCGTGCCGCCCGAGAGCAGCCAGACCGCCAGCGACGAGGCTAGCCCCGCGAACGACATCGGCGCGAACGCCGCCATCACGGTCGCGCCCTGCTTGACGTCGGCCTCGAGCGACATCGCGAGGCCACCGGCGATCAGGCTGAAATGCGGCCGCGGCACCGGGCGAAAACCTTCCGCGGTGACGTCGAAAGAGATCATCGCCGCCTTGCGGCCGTCCTGGATCACGGTGCGCGTGGTGCCGGGCGGGCGGGCCAGCACGTCGTCGAGCGAAGCCATGCCCTCGGGCAGATCGGTGCCGAAGCCGCAGACGTGACGGATCGAGAATGCTTCTGCCGCTGCATGCATCGCCAGGTCGGCATAGCTGACGCCATCAACCGTGCTCATGGTCACGATGGTGCGCGCCGCGGTGCGGTTGAGCGCGGCGGTCAGTTCCGCATGCCGCCACAGCAGCGGCAGCACGGCGACGACGAGGCCGGCGCGATGGGCGGCGAGCACCGTCAGCACGAACTCGACCGTGTTGGGCAGCTGGATCGCGATGACGGAATTGGCCGGCAGGCCGGATTCGACGAAATGCGCCGACAGCGCCTCGATCGCCGCATCGGCCTCGGCGTAGGACATCCGCCGCGGCTGGTGCCCGGTCACGCGCGTCTTGTTGAGGGGATCGAGCAGAGCCGGCGCGTGCGGCTGCCGGGCCAGCGTGCGCTGAAACAGCGTGTCGAGCGTCGGCGATATTGCTGGCTGGTTCACGGCGTCACTTTGCTTGATGAGCTTGCGGCTGCCCCTTCGACCACCAGGTCTCCGGCAGATAGCCGGACAGGGAAGTGGCCTTGGGCCGTTCTATCCGATTCCAGCGCGCGATCCATTGCTCGGATACGTTAAACAGGGGGATTGTGTAGAAGCCCGCGACCAAGGCGCGGTCGAGCGCGCGCACCGCCGAGACGAAATCCGTATGTTCACGGGCCTCCAGCAGAGCGGCGATCATGGCATCGATCGCGGGATCCCTGGCGCCCATGTAGTTGCGGGTCCCCGAATTGTCGGCGGCAGCGCTGCCCCAATAAAAATACTGCTCGTTGCCGGGCGACAGCGACTGGTCCCAGCGGTTCTGGATCATGTCGAACTCGTAAGCGAGTCGACGCTGATCGAACTGCACGGGATCGACCGAGCGCACGGTCGACTCGATGCCGGCGCGCTTGAGGTCGCGCTGGAAGGCGAGCGCGATGCGCTCCTGGTCGCGGGTTGTGACCATGATTTCGAAGGTGAAGGGCGCCTTGGTTGCGCGGTTGCGCAGCACGGTTCCGTCGAGATCGTAGCCGGCCTCCGACAACAGTTTCAGCGCGGCGCGCAGTGTCGCGCGGTCGCGACCCGAGCCGTCGGTGACCGGCAGGCGGTAGCTGCCGTCCATGATGTCGGGCGGGATCCCGGCGGCGAAGGGTTTCAGCAGCTCACGCTCACGCGCATCCGCAGGGCGGCCGTAGGCCGATAGTTCCGAGCCGGCGAAATAGCCGGCGACGCGCGAATAGAGGCCGAAGAAATAATTGCGGTTGACCAACTCGAAATCGAACAGCAGCGTCAGCGCCTTGCGCACGCGGATGTCGGCGAAGATGGGTCGGCGGGTGTTGAACACCAGGAATTCGGAAGGCTGCGGCACCCCCGGCTTGACGGTATCGCGGATCACTTCACCGCTTCGTGCAGCGGGAAAATCATAGCCGTCGTGCCAGCGCAGCGGCTCGTGCTCGACACGAAAATCATAGAGGCCGCGCTTGAAGGCCTCGAACTGGCCGTTGGCCTCGCGAAAATAGTCGAGCCTGATCTCGTCGAAATTGTACAACCCGCGATTGATCGGCAAATCACGGCCCCAATAGTCGGGATTGCGGGTCAGCGTCACGCTGGCGCCGGGCCTCACCGCCGTGACGCGATAGGGGCCCGAGCCGATCGGGCCTGTCAGCGTCGTCTCCTCGAAGCTGGCGACGTCCACCACATGCTTTGGCAGGATTGGCATCAGGCCGAGGATCAGTGGCAACTCGCGGTCATTGGCGCCAGAGAGGTCGAAGCGGACGGTGAGGGGGTCGGGCGCCTCGGCCTTTGCGACCTTGGCGTAATATTGCCGATGATTGGGACGGCCGTGGTCGCGCAGGAGCTGCCAGGAGAACAGCACGTCTTCAGCCAGCACGGGTGTGCCGTCGGAGAAGCGGGCGCGCGGATCGAGGTGGAACGTGACAAAGGTCCTGTCGTCGTTGGTTTCGACGGTCCTGGCGAGCAGGCCATAGAGCGTGAACGGCTCGTCCTGGCCGCGCGCGAGCAGACTCTCGACCACGTAGCTCCGCACCTGCTGCACAGCCAACCCCTTCACGATGAAAGGATTGAGGCTGTCGAAGGTGCCGAGAACGCCCCACGTCATGCGTCCGCCTTTGGGCGCATCCGGATTGACGTAGGGCATGTGGGTGAAATCGGCAGGTATCGCCGGCTTGCCGTGCATGGCAATGGCATGAGCTTCCTCGGCACGCACGCCATCTGTCGACCATCCGACGGAGAGGGCCAAAACGAGGACCGCGGCGAGACGGCAAAGGCGGAGTCCGGGGCCCTCGAAGAGGCGCTGGAACATGAACATCGGCACACGTTGATTCGAGGACCGGCAGGCCTGAATCCTATCACAGGGAATTTCCCCTGGGCGCAGCTGCGGGTGTGGCCAAAGATGGCTGTCGGCATTGATCTTTTCGTCGGCCACGTTAAGAAGGCGGTCAATCGCGCAAGAGCGCCGAGTCCGTCACTTATCCGCCTCAATTGACGGGAAGAGAGCCGCGCCCAAGGCGGCCAGGTTCGGCGCTTCGGAGCGGTTCGGGCACTTCCCGTTCAGAAAGGGTTTTCCGCAATGAATTTCCGTTACTTGGCCGCGTCCGTCCGGCCGCGCGGGCGACTTCTCGCCCTGTTGACGGCGACGGCGTTGGCCGTTCCGTTTGCCGCTGAGGCCCAGGCTCCCGCACCGGCTCCCGGCGCGCCCGCGCCAAAGGCGACTCCGGCCCCGAAAGCCGCGCCGAAGGCTGCCCCCAAGGCTCCGGCGCCGGCGGCCTCACCGCAGGCCCAGCAGGCTCCGGCGCAGGGCGGCCAGCAGCAGGGCGCAGCCCAGCCGGCCGATCAGCAGATCCAACTGATCTATGCCCCCTGGACCAAGTTCTGCCTGAAGGGTCAGGACGCCAACGCCAAGCAGGTCTGCTTCACCGGCAAGGACGGTCGCATCGAGTCGGGCCAGCCGGTCATCGCCGCCGTGATCATCGAGCCCGAAGGCGAACCCAAGAAGATTCTGCGCGTGACGCTACCGCTCGGCATGCAGCTGGTGCACGGCACCCGCATCATCGTGGACAGCAACGCGCCGCTGCAGCAGCCCTATGTGATCTGCTTCCAGAACGGCTGCATGTCCGATTACGAGGCCACGCCCGAACTCATCAACAGCATGAAGAAGGGCCAGAACCTCGTTGTCCAGGCGATCAATGCCAATGGCGCGCCGCTGACTCTGCCGCTGCCGCTCGCCGGCGAATTCCAGAAGGCCTATGACGGTCCGCCGACCGACCCGAAGGTGTTCGAGGAAACCCAGAAGAAGCTTCAGGAAGAGCTTCAGAAGAAGGCCGAGGAGCAGCGCAAGAAGCTTGAGCAGCAGGGCACGCCTCCCGGCACAGCTGCGGCTGGTCAGAAGTAATCGGAACCACATCCAAACATGAAAAAGGCGCTCGGTTTGAGCGCCTTTTTTGCGGGCTGCTTGCTGGCGGCGAATTTCAGTTCAGCGACGGATTGCGCGGGCGATAGCCGCCGGCCTTGTCCTTGATGAAGATCTCGGCAACCTGTGAATGCCGGACCGGCTCGCCGGAATCGTCGGGCAACAGATTCTGCTCCGAGACATAGGCGACGTATTCCGATTCCGCGTTCTCCGCGAGTAGGTGATAGAACGGCTGGTCCTTGTGGGGCCGCACCTCCTCGGGAATCGAGAGCCACCACTCCTCGGTGTTGTTGAATTCCGGATCGATGTCGAAGATCACGCCCCGGAACGAGAAGATCCGGTGGCGCACGACCTGTCCGATCTGGAATTTGGCGGTCCGCGCTTTAATCATCCCCCGTCGATAGACCAGGATTGTGGCCGATGCTAGTGGCCTTACCGGAATTAACCTTCGCGTCAGGGGTGGATAGCCCCCAAGTCTTCAGAAAACACTTCATCAATGGTCAATATCCTCAATCTGGCCCTACCTTATTTCGGCTTGATCTTCGTCGGATTCGCCTGCGGAAAGGCCAAGTCCCTGCCGGAATCGGGCCTCGCCTGGATGAACTTCTTCCTGCTCTACGTCTCGCTGCCGGCGCTGCTGTTCGCGATCATGTCAAAGACGCCGTTTGCGGAGCTGAACAATCCGCCGTTCCTGGTGGCGACCACGCTGGCGACGGTTGCGGCGTTCACGCTTGCGCTGGCCGTCGGCAAGGGTCTCGGCCGGCTGACGCTGCGCGAGGCGACGCTTGCGGGCCTCTCCGGCGGCTACGGCAATATCGGCTATATGGGGCCGGGCCTGGCGCTCGCAGTGCTCGGGCCGAAGGCGTCGGCGCCGACTGCGCTGATCTTCTGCTGCGACAGCATCTTCCTGTTCACGATCGTGCCGCTCTTGATCGAGCTGTCCGACCGCGACCATCCCTCGCTCGTCCACGCCTTGGGCGTCGTGCTGAAGCAGATCGTGCTCAACCCGCTGATCATGTCGGCCTGTTTTGGCGCAGCGGTTGCAGCGCTGCATATCGAGCTGCCGGTTGCACTCGACCGCACCATCACCTTCCTCCAGAACGCAGCTGCGCCGACCGCGCTGTTCGTGCTCGGCGTGACCGTGGCGCTGCGCCCATTCGACCGCGTGCCCTGGGAGGTGCCGGGCGTGATCGCGGTCAAGCTCCTGATCCATCCGCTCACGGCATTCGGCCTGATGCTGGCGTTCGGTCCGTTTGCGCAGCCCTGGGCCGCGACCGCCGTACTGATGGCCTCACTGCCACCGGCACTGAATGTGTTCGTGATCGCTCGGCAGAACGATGCCTGGATCGAATCCGCCTCCGTTGCGGTGCTGCTCGGCACCTTCGCATCGGTGGTCACGCTGACCAGCGTGATGTGGGCGATCCAGAGCGGCCGGCTGGCGTTTCCGTAAGTCGGCTTACCTTCGCCACGTCGGCGTCAGGCCCTCGCGCATCGCAAAGCGACGGAGCGGGCCGATGGCACCGAGCAGGTGCATGCCAAGGGCGCGGACCGGCTGCAGCGGCAGGAAATCGTTGAGCAGGGAGCGGTTGGCCATGTCGATTGCAAAGGTCCGGCTCAAGACGTCCGGACGCCGCGCCCGGTCGTAGCGCTTGAGCACGTCGCTCGCGCCCGGATCCCGGCCTGCTGCGAGAGCCTCGCCCGCGACCCGGGCGATGTCGGCGGCATCGCGCAGGCCGAGATTGAGGCCCTGGGCACCGATCGGGGGAACCACATGGGCCGCCTCTCCGACGAGCGCGATACGGTCATGGCCGAAGGATCTTGGACGCTCGATCGCCAGTGGGAACAGGTTGCGGCCGGGCTCGACCGTCATGCGTCCCAGAATCGAATGCGACTGCTTCTCGATCGCGGCGGACAACTCCTCGTCACTCAGGCCGCGAAGCCGCTCAGCCTCCGCCGGCGCCGCGACCCAGACGATGCTGGAGCGATCGCCGGGCAGGGGCACGAACACGCAGGGACCGTGCGGCGTGTGGAACTCGGTCGAGACATTGCGATGCGGCCGTGCATGGCAGACGTTGAAGGTTAGCGCGGTTTGCGTCAGCTCGCGCCGCGTCACCGCGATGCCGGCAGCCTCGCGGCACAGCGAATGCCGACCATCGGCGCCGACCACGAGCCGGGCCGAGAGGAATTGCGCCGAGGCCGTGCGGATGGCGACGGCGTCGGATTCGATCAAGACGCTTTCCGCCTCGTCGTCGAAACGGACGAGGTGGGGGAGTTCGGCCGCGCGTTCTTCGAGCGCCAGCATCAGCGAACGATTGTCGATGTTGTAGCCGAACGCGTCGAGACCGATTTCGTGACAGGAGAAGCGGACCTCCGGGGCACGGAAAAGCCGGCCGGTGTCGTCGACGAGGCGCATTACCTCGAGCGCGGCCGCCTTGTCCTTGCAGCGCGACCAGACGCCGAGGCTCTCCAGAAGATCGACGGAGGCCCCCAACAGCGCGGTGGTGCGGTTGTCTGCATAGGGCACGCGGCGCGCCACGAGCGCGGTCCGCGCACCCGCCTGCGCCAATGCGATCGCCGCTGCAAGTCCTGCCGGTCCGCCGCCGATCACGGCGGCGTCATGGAGTGTCGATGCGTCTGTCATGGAAGGACAATTGACACGCTCCGCGGCAAATTCAAGCCCGCTGATTTTGCCTGATTTTATGACGAATTGCGCAAGGGCGCGCCGCAATGGCGGATGTGCAAATCGGTCTCATTCTGGTAGCAGAAGCCATGGACAGCCAAGAGGATTCCCTGAAGCCCAGCCCCGCGATCCGCGCCGCGGCGTTCTCGGTGCACATCTTCACCGCGTTCGGTGCGGCGATCGCGCTGTTGGCGATGCTGGAGGCCGTGCGCGAGCACTGGGCAGCGATGTTTCAGTGGCTGGGCGTTGCTCTGATGATCGACGCGATCGACGGTCCGATCGCGCGCCGGCTCGACGTCAAGAAGGTGCAGCCGAACTGGTCGGGCGACGTGCTCGATCTCGTGGTCGACTTCGTCACCTATGTCTTCGTGCCGGCTTACGCGATCGTCGCCAGCGGGCTGTTGCTGCCGGTCGCAGCTCCCTTGCTCGGCGTCGCCATCATCGTCACCAGCGCATTATATTTCGCCGATCTGCGCATGAAGGCGGACGACAATCATTTCCGCGGCTTCCCGGCACTGTGGAATGCGGCGGCGTTCTATTTGTTCCTGCTGCACTGGCCGCCGCTCTGGTCGACGTTGCTGGTCGCCGTGCTCGTGGTGCTGACCTTCGTGCCGTTTCACGTGCTGCATCCGGTGCGCGTCGTGCGGCTGCGCTGGCTGACGATGTCGTTGATTGCTATCTGGGCGCTGCTCGGCCTCTACGTGCTGCAGATGGATTTCCGCGTCGGCACCGGTGTGACAATCGTGCTTTGTGCCATCGCGCTCTGGATCAGCTTCAGCGATGCCCTGATACGACTGGTAAGATCCTTCGCATGATCGATCTGCTCACCAGTCCCGAAGCCTGGGCCGCGCTGCTGACATTGACGGCGCTCGAGATCGTGCTCGGCATCGACAACGTCATCTTCCTGTCGGTGATCGTCTCGCGCATTCCGGAGACGCAGGCGCATCGCGCCCGCCAGATCGGGCTGGCGCTGGCGCTGCTGTTCCGCATCATCCTGCTCAGCCTCCTGGTCTGGCTGATCGGCCTGACCGCGCCGGTGTTCGCCGTCAAGGGTTACGCCTTCTCTTGGCGCGATCTCATCCTGATCGCCGGCGGCCTGTTCCTGATCGCCAAGGCGACGCACGAGATTCACGGCGAGGTCGAAGCCGATGACCGCGAGGGCGACGAGAGGTCCGCCGGCAACGCCTTCTTCTGGGTGATCGTCCAGATCGTGATCATCGATATCGTGTTCTCGCTGGACTCGATCATCACCGCGATCGGCATGGCGCAGGACATCGAGATCATGATCGCGGCCGTCGTGATCGCCTGCGTGATCATGTACATTTCGTCGGGGCCGGTGTCGCGATTCGTCGCGGAGCATCCGACCACCAAGATGCTGGCGCTCGCGTTCCTGGTGCTGATCGGCGTCGCGCTGGTCGCGGACGGATTCCAATTCCACATTCCGCGTGGCTACATCTATTTCGCGATTGCGTTCTCGGCGGCGGTCGAATTCTTCAACGTGCTGGCCAAGCGCAACCGCAGGAAAGCCGGCACGCCGTCCGTCTAGCCGTTCCTAACTGGGTCGAGTTGACAAGGCGGGCGCGATGCCGTTCGCTGAGCCGCGAGAAGAGGAGGTCAGGTGATGACCAAAGCCGTCCGTGTGCACAAGGTCGGAGGCCCCGAGGCCCTGGTCTATGAGAGCGTCGACGTGCCGGCGCCCGGGCCCGGCGAGGTGCGCATCCGCCAGCACGCGGTCGGCCTGAACTTCATCGACGTCTATTACCGTACCGGCCTCTACAAGGCGCCGGGATTGCCCTTCATCGCCGGCAACGAGGCCTCGGGCGAGGTCGTCGCGGTGGGACCGGGCGTCACCAATTTCCATCCCGGTGACCGCGTGGCCTATTATCACAATCTCGGTGCCTATACCGGCGAGCGCAACATCCCCTGGGAGAAGCTGGTCAAGCTGCCCGACCACATCACCCACGAGCAGGGCGCCGTGCTGATGCTGAAGGGGCTCACGGTCTGGTATCTCTTGCATAAGACCTTCAAGGTCGAGCCGCATCATCGCGTGCTGATCCACGCTGCCGCCGGCGGCATCGGCTTGCTTGCCTGTCAATGGGCGAGGGCGCTCGGGGCCCACGTCATCGGCACGGTGGGTTCGCGCGAGAAGGCCGAGCTTGCGGAGGCCAATGGCTGCGACCACGTCATCCTCTACAACGAGGAAGACTTCGTCGCGCGCGTCAAGCAGATCAGCCGCAACGAGGGTTGCGACGTGGTCTATGACGGCGTCGGCAAAGCGACCTTCCCGGGCTCGCTGTCCTGCCTGAAGCCCCGCGGCATGTTCGTCTCGTTCGGCAATGCCTCCGGTCCCGTGCCGCCGTTCTCGATCGCCGAGCTCAACAATCACGGCTCGCTGTTTGCGACGCGGCCGAAGCTCAACGACTATGTCGGCAAGCGCTCGGAATTGCTGGAAGGCGCCGACACGCTGTTCGCCGCCGTCATTAATGGCAAGCTGCACGTGCCGATCAACCACGCCTACGCGCTCAAGGACGCCGCGAAGGCGCATATCGAGCTGGAAAGCCGCAGGACGACGGGCGCGTCGATCTTAAAGCCGTAGGTTCTTCCGTCGTCACCCGCTCCGGTGTCTCGGACAAGCTGCAGCGCGCAAGCGCTGCGCGGCGTAGAGCCGGGACCCAAATGCGCACCGTGCAGAGAGATGGGGCCCCGGCTCTGCAGCGCACCGCCGAAGGGGCGCTGCGCTGCGTCCGGGGCACGAGACGCGTCTTACGCCACCCGCCGTGCCGCGCCGGCCTTGGTCAGAATCCCGTCGAGACAATCGATCATCTCGGCGATCTCGGCCCGCGTGACGTTCAGCGCCGGCATGAAGCGCAGCGTGTCGACCTGCGGCGCGTTCAGGAGCACGCCGGCCTCGAACGCCTGCGCGACGATCCCAGGCGCGATCGGCAGCTTGAGGTCGAGCGCCAGCAGCAAGCCTCGGCCCCGCACGCCGCCAAGCCCATGCCGGGCGGAGACTTTCTGCAGCTCGCTTTCGAGCAGCAGACCGGTCTCGGTGACCGACTTCAAAAAGTCCGGCTTGCTGACCGCTTCCAGCACCGCAAGCCCCGCCGCGCACATGATCGGGTTGCCATTGAACGTGCCGCCCTGATCGCCATGCGCGAAGCAGGAGGCGCGTTCGGTCGCAAGCAGGGCGGCGAGCGGCACGCCGCCGCCGATACCTTTGCCGAGCGTCATGATGTCGGGTGAAATCCCGGTGTGCTCGTAGTGGAAGAGTTTTCCGGTCCGGCCCATGCCGGTCTGAATCTCGTCGAAGATCAGCAGAAGGCCGTGCGACTCGGTGAGCGCGCGCAGCTCTTGCAGGAACCGATCGCTCGCCGGCCACACGCCGGATTCGCCCTGGATCGGCTCGAGCATCACAGCGACGGTGTTGTCGTTGATCAGCTTCTCGACCGAGGCAATGTCGTTGAGCTTGGCCTTCTTGAAGCCAGCGACTTTTGGCTCGAACAGCGGCTCGAACGCCTTCTTGCCCGAGGCCGACATCGTCGCCAGCGTCCTTCCGTGGAAGCTGCCTTCGAAGCTGACGATCTCGAACGCGCCGCCCTTGTGGAGGCTGCCGTATTTGCGCGCCAGCTTGATGGCGCCCTCGTTGGCTTCCGCGCCTGAATTGGCGAAGAACACCTGGTCGAAAGCGCTGCCTTCGACCAGAGCCTGGGCGAGCTTGAGGCTCGGCTCGTTGTAGAAGGCCGGGCTGGGCGTCAGCAGCCGCTTGGCCTGCGCGGCGAGCGCATCGGCGATCGCGGGCGGCGCATGGCCAAGGCAGTTCACGGCCCAGCCCTGCACGAAATCGAGATAGCGCTTGCGGCTGTCGTCCCAGAGGTAGGAGCCGGCGCCGCGGACGAACACGGCCTTGGGTCGTGCCGTGATGTCCATCAGCGCGTCATACGGATGGGTGGCGGTGGTCATGTCGAACTCCTCTGGAGGCGGATGGAAAAGACGCGCGAAAAACAAGAAGGCCGCACTTTGCGGGTGCGGCCTTCTCGAAAACTCTGCTGAATTCAGGCGATCAGCGGCGTCGTCGGACATGGCGCAACCCATCATCGTCGCGGGTGCGACGACGGAAAGCTGCGCGGCGGTGGGTCCGAGAGTTGATCATGGGGCGCGTCCCTACAGCCGAACGGGAGGGCTTGTCAAGCGGACGTTTTAGAAAGCACGCGCCTGGCGTGTGTCAGTCAGGTACGAAGCGCGGCTTCCTCGGTGTCTGCGCCGGATGCAGGTCAAGTTTTGACGAGCCGTCAGAATCCCGCGACGCTGCCGTGCAGATCGTATGCGTCGGCGCGCTCGATCTTGGCGGTGACGATCTCGCCGACGCGCAAGGGGCGGCGGCTGGAGAGATAGACGGCACCGTCGATCTCGGGCGCATCCGCCTTGGAGCGGCCCTTTGCCACCGTCGGGCCGACCTCGTCGATGATGATCTGCTGGCGTGTGCCGACCTTGCGCTTCAGCCGCCGTGCCGAGATCTTCTGTTGGCGGGCCATCAGCGCATTGTAGCGCTCCTGCTTAATCTCTTCCGGGACCGGGTTCTCGATCGCATTCGACGTGGCGCCCGCGACCGGCTCGTATTTGAAGCAGCCGACGCGGTCGATCTCCGCTTCATCCAGCCAGTCGAGCAGATAGGCGAAATTGGAATCAGTCTCGCCGGGGAAGCCGACGATGAAGGTGGAGCGCAAGGCGAGATCGGGACATTCCTCACGCCAGCGCTTGATGCGCGCCAGGGTCTTGTCCTGCGCGGCCGGGCGCTTCATCGTCTTCAGCACCTCGGGGCTCGCATGCTGGAACGGGATGTCGAGATAGGGCAGCACCTTGCCCTCGTTCATCAGCGCGATGACCTCATCGACATGCGGGTAGGGGTAGACATATTGCAGCCGGACCCAGGCTCCGAGCTCGCCGAGCTCGCGCGCGAGATCGAGGAATTTGGCACGGACCTGGCGATCCTTCCACGGGCTCTCGGCGTATTTGAGATCGATGCCGTAAGCGGACGTGTCCTGCGAGATCACCAGCAGCTCCTTGACGCCGGCGCCGACCAGGCGCTCGGCCTCGCGCAGCACGTCATTGGCAGGGCGCGAGACGAGGTCGCCGCGCAGCTTCGGGATGATGCAGAAGGTGCAGCGATTGTTGCAGCCTTCCGAAATCTTCAAATAGGCGTAGTGGCGCGGGGTCAGCTTGATGCCCTGCGGCGGCACCAGGTCGAGATGCGGATTATGGGCCGGCGGCAGCGCGCGATGCACGGCGTCGAGCACGCTCTCATATTGCTGCGGGCCGGTGATGGAGAGCACGCCCGGATAGGCCTGCTCGATCTGCTCGGGTTCCGCGCCCATGCAGCCTGTTACGATCACCTTGCCGTTCTCGGCCATGGCCTCGCCGATCGCCGAGAGCGATTCCTGCTTGGCGCTGTCAAGGAAGCCGCAGGTGTTGACGATGACGATGTCCGCCCCGTCATGCTTGCGGGCGAGCTCGTAGCCCTCGGCGCGCAGGCGCGTGATGATGCGCTCGGAATCCACCAATGCCTTGGGACACCCTAGGCTGGTAAAAGAAATGCGCGGCGCTCTTTCCATGAAGCTCGGATCGGGTTTGTTGGGATCAAGCGCTTCAAGTAATTGATGCTATAGCAAAATTCAACCGCCGGACGTCTCCCGGCGATTAGAAAGTTCCTTGTGCTATGAGATGCGCATGATCCAAACACGCAGCTGGATAGCGACGAGCGGCGGTCCTCACCTGCTGATTGCCGATGAACAGCTCTCGCATTGGCGGGGTCTTGAGGGATGGCACGATCATACAGCTGACCAGAGCGACTATGCCCGCGCGTGCAGAGTAACGACGTGGTTGGGGTCAATTGCCTGCCACCATGGCAAAGCCGTTGTGTTGTCTGGTGATGCCGGCGACATCGCATGGTACTCCAACGATCATGCCGACGGCGGTTTTCTCGTTCAATGGATTGGCGTTGATGATGAACGACTCATCGAACCTGCATTGCGCACCCCACAATTGCGTGACCTTTTGGAAGGCTCAGCCGCTGAGCAACTTGAATGGGAGACAGGTGCGTCCGGCAAGATGTGGCTGATTGATGCAGCAGATCGAGGCTGTGATCTGAGCGGCAACCATCAAGCTCTCGCGTTGCTGCCAGGCAGCTATCTCGCGAAGGCTGCGTATTACCGTTCTTCCGGGCTGTCGATGGTCGTTCGGGAAGTCTGCCGGTCTCGCTGAAGTTCGAGAACAGGCGCTGCTCGGGCGCACCCGAGTGACACGAAGCTGACCTTGGGCGCAGCCGTCTGATCCATATCTGAACTGCCTGATTGACGGCCTGAGCTAGTCCCAATTGCCCACAATTACAACCCTTTGCAGGGCGTTCCGGCGTGCTATGGATGAATCACCTGCCGTGAGTGAGCTATGAGCGCCGAACAGTCGCCCAAAATCGTGATCGTCGACGAAAGCCCGATCCGGGCTGCGATCCTGGAGGAAGGATTGCGGGAGGCCGGCTTTACGCAGGTCGTCCATATCCGCGAGATGCAGAGCCTGCTTGCCCGTATTTATGCGGTCGACCCCGACATCATCCTGATCGATCTGGAGAACCCCAGCCGCGACGTGCTGGAGGCGATGTTCCAGGTGAGCCGCGCCGTGAAGCGGCCGATCGCGATGTTCGTCGACCAGAGCGATTCCGCCTCGATCCAGGCCTCGGTCGAGGCGGGGGTGTCCGCCTACATCGTCGACGGGCTGAAGAAGGAGCGCATCAAGCCGATCCTCGACCTCTGCGTGTCGCGTTTCAACGCCTTCGCCAAGCTCCAGGAGGAGCTGGAACGCACCAAATCGCAGCTCGAGGACCGCAAGATCATCGAACGCGCCAAGGGCATCCTGATGAAGGTGAAGGGCCTCACCGAAGACGAAGCCTATGTGCTGCTGCGCTCCACCGCGATGCGCGAGAAGAAGAAAATCGGCGAGATCGCGCAGTCGATCATCACCGCGTCGGAGATGCTGAAATGACCGCGCCCCTTCGCATCGGGTTCATTCCGCTGGTTGATGCCGCCGCCCTGATCGTCGCCGTCGACAAGGGCTTTGCCGCTGCCGAAGGGCTCGAGGTCGAGCTGGTGCGCGAGGTGTCCTGGTCCAACGTCCGCGACAAGCTCAATATCGGCCTGTTCGACGCTGCGCATCTGCTCGCGCCGGTCGCGATCGCGTCCTCGCTCGGGCTCGGCCACGTCAAGGTGCCGATCGCCGCGCCCTTCAATCTCGGCATCAACGGCAACGCGATCACGGTGTCGCCGGCGCTCCACGCCGCGCTGATGGAGGAGATCGACGGCGACCGCTTCGATCCGCTTGTCACCGCCAAGGCGCTGGCGCGAGTGGTCGCCAAACGCCGCAAGGCCGGCGCCGATCCGCTCACCTTCGGCATGACATTCCCGTTCTCGACCCACAATTACCAATTGCGGTTCTGGATGGCGGCGGCCGGCGTCGATCCTGATGAGGACGTGCGCCTCGTCGTGCTGCCGCCGCCCTACATGGTCGACAGTCTCAAGAGCGGGCACGTCGACGCATTCTGCGTCGGTGCGCCCTGGAACTCGATCGCGGTCGATCTCGGCATCGGCCATATCCTGCATTTCGTTTCCGACATTCTGGTGCGGGCGGCGGAGAAGGTCCTCGCCGTCCGCCAGGTCTGGGCCGACAAGCATCCCGACCTGGTCGCCAGCCTCGTGCGGGCGGCGGTGAACGCGGCCGAGTTCATCGAGCATCCGGAAAACCGGATCGAAGCGGCGCGGATTCTGGCGCAACCGGAGCGGATCGGCGTCGATGCCGAAGTCATCCAGCGCACCCTCACAGGACGTCTGAAGATTTCGCCGGACGGGACGTTCCGCGAGAGCGGCCGCTACCTGCTGGTCGGGCGCGAGGAGGCTGGGCGTCCCGATCCGGTCCAGGCCGCCTGGCTCTATGCGCAGATGGTACGTTGGGGGCAGGCGGCGTTGAGCCCGGACGGCGCCAAGACGGCGATGGCGGTGTTCAGGCCCGACCTTTACGATGCCGCCCTCGGCCGCCGCCAGCCCGACGAAGCCCCGGCGGCATTTGGGGCCTTTGCCGGGCCGGCATTCGATGCTGACAACATCCTGCAACATCTAGAGGCCTTCAACGTGGGGCGTTGGAAGGCCTGATCGTCTCTGCATAATTTTCAGGCAGTCCAGCTCATCGACTATATTTTGAGCTGACTGCTCGAATTTCATGAGGTGATCCGCGACCGGAATGTTCCGGAGCTGCTGCTAAGTGATTGAATTCTCCATGTTTCTTATTTCGTCGAAGCTGGCACGCAACTTGAATGTTGCACTGCGGCCAGCTTGTCACAGGTGCCTGCTGAGCCGAAACCCGCAGCAACGAAGCTGATCGGACCGTTGGGTAACGAGGCCGGCTCTTGGAGCCAGCCGAGATACCTCGCGGGTCGTGCCAATTTCCGTCGATACCACCTCGGTGGCCGCAGGAGCTTCGTTACCGACCATGAAAATCGATACGCTCGCAGTCGACTTTACCGACGAGCAGAAACGCTATCTCGAAGGCTTCACGACCGGTCTGCAGATCAGCCGCGTCGGTCGCGGTCTCGGCGGCGGCGCCGCCAAGGCGAGCGCCGAGCCCACCGGTCCCGATGCCGTGCACATCAAGGCGCAGGACAAGGTGATCGCGTCGGGCAAGAAGCTTGCCGACCAGGAGAAGTTCAAGCGCGAGGAACATCCTTTCGATGCCTATCCGCGCCTACGTCAGCAGGCGCTCGACAACGCGCCGCCGAGCCCGGCGGACAATTTCCGCTGGCGCTATTACGGCATCTTCTATGTCGCGCCGACGCAGGATTCCTACATGAGCCGTTTGCGGATTCCTAACGGCATCATGAAGCACTGGCAGCTGTCCGGCCTTGCCGATCTCGCCGACGAACTCTGCGGCCCTTACAGCCACGTCACCACGCGCGCGAATCTCCAGCTCCGCGAGATTCCGCCGAAGAACGCGGTGAAGCTGATCGAGGGCATCCAGGACCTCGGCCTGTGCTCGCGCGGCTCCGGCGCCGACAACATCCGCAACGTGACGGGAACGCCGACGGCGGGAATCGATCCGCAGGAGCTGATCGACACGCGGCCCTATGCGCGCGAGTGGCACTATCACATCCTCAATGACCGCTCGCTCTACGGCTTGCCGCGCAAGTTCAACGTTGCCTTCGATGGTGCCGGCAGGATCGCGGTACTCGAGGAGACCAACGACATCGCATTCACCGCGTACGAGGTGAAAGACGGTTTCGGCGTCGAGCCCGGAGTCTGGTTCCGTCTCGGTCTCGGCGGCATCACCGGCCACAAGGATTTCGCCAAATATTCCGGCATCATCGTCAAGCCGGAGCAGGCGACCGCGGTCGCCGACGCGATCGTGCGCGTGTTCATCGACCACGGTGACCGCACCAACCGCAACAAGGCGCGTCTGAAATACGTGCTCGACAGCATGGGCCATGACGGCTTCCTCAAGCTGGTCGAGGAGCGATTGAAGACGCCGTTCACGCGCGTGCCCGAAGAGGCCTTTGCGCCTCGGCCGGCCGCGGACCGCATGGCGCATGTCGGCGTGCACAAGCAGAAGCAGGACGGTCTCAACTGGATCGGCGTATCGCTGACGCTCGGCAAGCTCACCTGCGATCAGATGCGCGGCCTTGCCAAGATCGCACGGGATCTCGGCGACGGCGAGATCCGCCTCACGGTCTGGCAGAACCTGCTGATCTCGGGCGTGCGCAACGAGAATGTCGAGCTTGCCATCGCGGCGATCAAGCAGATCGGGCTCGCGGTCGAGGCCTCGCATATCCGCGCCGGCCTGATCGCCTGCACCGGCAATGCGGGCTGCCGCTTCGCCGCGGCGAACACCAAGCGCCATGCCGAGGAGATCGGTGACTGGTGCGAGCCGCGCGTTCCGATGGACAAGCCGGTCAACATCCATGTCACCGGCTGCCACCATTCCTGCGCCCAGCACTACATCAGCGACATCGGTCTGATCGGGGCGCGCGTGCCTGTCAACGAGGAGGACACGGTCGAGGGCTATCACCTCTTCACCGGCGGCGGGTTCGGCCCTGACGCGGAGGTCGGGCAGGAGGTCTATCACGACCTCAAGGCCGAAGATGCGCCGAAGACGGTCGAAGGACTGCTCAAGGCCTATATCGCCCATCGTTCGTCTCCCGATGAAACCTTCCTGTCCTTTGCGCGCCGCCATGACGGCGAAACACTGCGCAAGCTCGCCGATGCACAGGTGTCCGCATGAACCAGATCACGCCTCCGCCGAAACTCGACATCATTCCCGCCAGCGCACCGTTCTCCGATGCGCAGCGTTCCTGGCTGAACGGCTTCTTTGCCGGCCTGTTGTCGCCTGACGCCGCCGCGCCGCTGTCGGCAGAGCAGGGCGCCGCCGTCATGCAAGGCGCCGCCGGTGACGGCGACGACGGCGAAGCGCCGTGGCACGACCAGACCATGCCGATTGCCGAGCGGATGAAGCTCGCCGAGGGCCGTCCCCTGCGCCGCAAGATGATGGCGGCGATGGCGCAGCAGGATTGCGGCCAGTGCGGCTACAATTGCCACGATTATTCGGAAGCCATCGCGAGCCGCAGCGAAGCACGGCTCAACCTCTGCGTTCCCGGCGGCAAGGAAACCGCGCGAATGCTGAAGTCGCTGTACGAGGAGCTCGACAAGGCACCGGCGGCCAAAGCGGCGGACAAGCCGGACACGGCCGCGCCAGCCGTGACCGTGACCATCGCAGAGCCGGGCCGCTCGCGCGACAACCCCGTGCCCGCGACTTTCCTGTCGCGCCGTCTTCTCAACAAGGGAAAGTCGGAAAAGGAGACCTACCACATCGAGTTCGATCTCTCCGAGAGCAGGCTCGACTACGTCGTCGGCGACTCCTTTGGTGTGTTCGCACGCAACGATGTCGGCCTCGTCGACCAGATCATCGCGCTGCTCGGCGCCTCCCACACCACCAAAGTCAACGGCAAGACGTTGCGCGAGGTGCTGATCGAGGATGCCTCGCTGTCGCCGGCGCCGGACACGCTGTTCGAACTGATCTCCTTCATCACCGGCGGCGCGGCGCGCGAGAAGGCGCGGGCGCTGGCGCAGGGGGAGGATCCCGATGGCGATGCGGCGACGCTCGACGTCATGGCCGCGCTCCAGAAGTTTTCGGGCACGCGGCCGCATCCGGAGGCCTTCGTCGAGGCGCTGGAGCCGCTTCAGCCGCGGCTCTATTCGATCTCGTCCTCGCACAACGCGACGCCCGGAAAGCTGTCGCTGACGGTCGATTCGGTGCGCTACGTTGTCGGCAAGCGCAAGCGCCTCGGCGTCGCCTCGACCTTCCTCGGCGAGCGTATCAACGAGGGCGAGAAGCTCAATGTCTATGTGCAGAAGGCACACGCCTTCGGCCTGCCACAGGACCCGAAGACGCCGATCATCATGGTCGGCCCCGGCACCGGCATCGCGCCGTTCCGCGCCTTCCTGCTCGACCGCAAGGCTACCGGCGCGCCCGGCAAGAACTGGCTGTTCTTCGGACACCAGCGCAGCGATTGCGACTTCTTCTACCAGGAGGAACTCAACGCAATGAAGACCTCGGGTCTGCTCACGCGCCTGTCGCTGGCCTGGTCGCGCGACGGTGAGAAGAAGTTTTATGTGCAGGACCGCATGCGCGAGGTCGGCCGTGAGGTCTGGACGTGGCTTGCCGAAGGTGCGCATTTCTATATCTGCGGCGATGCCAAGCGCATGGCCAAGGACGTCGAGCGCGCGCTGGTCGACATCGTCGCCCAGTTCGGCGCACGTTCGACCGACGAAGCCGTCAGTTTCGTCGCCGAGCTCAAGAAGACCGGCCGCTTCCAGGCTGACGTTTATTAAAACGCCAGAACATCGGGATGAGTCGTCCGATTGATCGGACGGCCTTCCCAGGGTTTGGCCTGGCCGTCATCTTTGCCATCCGAGCCGGTTCCGGCTGCCTCGGAATTTAACGAATGAGATTCTTGGAACCTGCGCTTGCGGAGAATATGTATCCGCAATGGGCCTCCTATGAAGAAGCTCATCGCTTTTTCTGCCGGCGTCTTGCCGGCACCCCGGGTTGATCCTCCATAATCCCACAAATGGGGCGTTGGAGATCGACCATGCGCGAACTATCGGCGGAAGCCAGGCTGCACTTCTACGCGCGTTCGCTCTCGCGTCGGACCAGGACGAGCATGCATCATGTCGCGCTCTATAGCGCGTTTGCCGTCATCGCGGCGATCGTGTTCGGCACGTTGTCGGTGCATCCGTTCTGATCACGCCCCGCGCTTGAACGGCGCGACCTCGATCCCCGCATTGTTCAGCGCCTGACGCACACCGCGCGCGATCTCGACTGCGCCAGGCGTATCGCCGTGGATGCAGACCGTATCCGTGCGCATCTTGATCACCTTGCCGGTAACCGAGACCACCGCGCCATCCTGCACCATGCGCACGACGCGATCGGCGATCGCCGTGGCATCGTGCAGCACCGCGCCGGGTTTCTTGCGCGAAACGAGATTGCCGTCGTCCTCATAGGCGCGGTCGGCGAACACCTCGTGCACCATCGGCAGATTGGCCGCTTCGCCGGCCTTCACCAGCTTCGAGTTCGCGAGCACGACGAAGATCAGGCTGGGATCGACCGCCTTGATGCCGGCGGCGATCGCCTTCGCCGTCATGTCGTCCTCGCAGGCGACGTTGGAAAGCGCGCCATGCGCCTTCACATGGGTCACCTTGTACCCGGCTGCGGTCGCGATCGCCTGCAACGCGCCGATCTGGTAGGCGACGAGGTTCTCGATTTCGGATGCTTTCAGCCCCGCGATCGGATGCCGGCCAAAGCCGTGCAGATCGCGATAGCCGGGATGCGCGCCGACCGAGACCCCGCGCGCTTTCGCGAGCTCCACCGTCCGGCGCATGATGTCAGGGTCGCCGGCGTGGAAGCCGCAGGCGACGTTGACCGAGCTTGCCAGCTCGATCATCGCCGCGTCATTGCCCATCTCCCACGCGCCAAAACCTTCGCCGAGGTCGCAATTGAGATCGACTGTCTTCATGGGGTGCACTCCGCCTCTGGTCTTGTTGCCGTTCACGGTTCCGCGGCGACCTGCCACGTCCCGGCATCGACGGCGCTCACGGCATAGCCCGCAACATTAGCATCGCTGAGCGCCTCGATGTTGAGCGAGATGGTGTCGGCAGAGCGCAGGCGATCGGGCAGGCTGCGGATCAGTTGCGCGAACTTGCGCGCCTCGTCCTGCGCCTCGGCCATGCTGACCGCCTTGAAACGGAACGCGGTTCCCGCCGAAGTCTGCGCGAGCCGGCCGATATCGGCCGTGATGACGGTTGCGATCTTCGGATAACCGCCGGAGGTGCCGCGATCCATCATCAGCACGATTGGTGCGCCGTTGCCGGGCACTTGGATGCTGCCATTGACCGTGCCATCGGAGACGATGTTGTGGCCGTGCAGATGCTTGATGGCGGGGCCCTCGAGACGGTAGCCCATCCGGTCGGAGGTCGCCGAGATCTTCCACTCGCTGTCCAGAAACAGCGTCTTGTTGACGTCGTCGAATTCATCGTCCTGCGGGCCCATCAGAACACGGATCGGGCCGCTCACGGGCTTCGGCAACTCGATCCGCAGCTCGCTCGCGCCGCTCGCGGCATCAACGTTGAATTCGTCGCCGGCCTGGAGCGGGCGCGGGTAGGGGCTGCCGAGGCCCGCGCGCGCATTCACGGCGAGGCTGCCGAACACCGGCTCGCCCTTGATGGCGCCCTCGATCGCGAGATAGGTGAAGGCGCTGCCGCGGGCAAAGCCCAGCGTCAGAGTCTCGCCATCCTTCAAGGTCACCGATGTGTCCATGGCGATCGGATTTCCGGCGACGTCCGCATTGCGCGGCGCGCCCGATATCGCGACGCGCACGGCGCCATCACGTGCGGTGAAAGAGGCGCCGAACGGGCCGATCTCGACGGCGGCCGCAAACGGCCCGTTGCCGACAAGCGTGTTCGCCGCAGCAAGCGACAGCCGGTCCATCGCCCCGCTCACCGTCAGTCCATAGCGCTGCGCGCCGTGGCGGCCGCCATCCTGAACGGAGCTTGCGGGCCCGATGCTGGTGACGACGAGCCGGCTCATGCGACCACCTGGTCGGCGACGATTTCGCCGGCTTCAGCAGCGCGGTCCAGTTCCTCGAACGACTTGTGGTCGATGGCGTAAAACGTCACGCGATCACCGGGTTCGGTGAGGAAGGTCGGATTGCGGTGGAGCTGATAGGTCCGCACCGGCGTGCGGCCCAGAAGGTGCCAGCCGCTCGGGGCGGCCAGGCATTGGATTCCGGCCTGGACGCCGCCGATCGAGATCGTGCCGGCGGGCGTCAGCACGCGCGGATTCTGTCGCCGCGACATGTGGAGAAATTTATCGAGCCCGCTGAGATAGGACCAGCCCGGCGTAAAGCCGATCATGGCGACCTTGTAGTCGCCGGCGACGTGACGGGCGACGATGTCGTCGGGGGTGGTGTTGAGGGCCTTGGCGACATCCTCGAGGTCGATGCCGTGCTCGCCGCCATAGGCGACGGGAATGCGCCAGCGGCGAGCCTTGGTTGCCGGCGGCAGCTTCTGGCTCGCGAGCGCGAGCAGCTTCTCGCCGAGCGCGTCGAAACCGATCTTGCCGGGATCGTAGTGCACCAGCAGCGAGCGATAGGTCGGTACGGCCTCAGTGATTCCGTCGATCGGGTTTGCTGCAAGCGCCTTGTCGAGCGCCAGCACGCGCTGGTTGGCATCATCGTCGATGGTGCGGCTGAACTCGACCGTGACGGCGCTGTCGCCACTGGGCAGAAGGCGGGGCGGGGGAAGCGTCGAGGCCATGAGCTGTCGAAATCGGACTTCTGAAGAATGCGGTCCCCAGCGTTCGAGTTCCGCTTCGTCCTGCTTCGCGTAAATGCGCCCGCAAGTCCAATAAATTAATGCAAGGGGAAGCGATAAAGCCTTGTTATCGCATCGCATAATAGCCCGGCGGCCCTGCGTTATTGCTAGCCTCTTGGCCCTTGACGCAAGGGCTGCGGCTCGCAAGATGCGCGCGTTCTTTCCCGCCCATCCGGAGCTCGTCTGTTTCCATGTCGCTGTCCCCCGAAGCCCGCAAGACCCTCGCCGGCATCACCACCGCCACCATCACCACGGTCCTGCTGAAGAAGGGCCTGCGCAATGTGTGGATGCGCGGCGCGCGTCCGTTGCGCCCGGGCCTGCCGCGCCTGGTGGGCCCGGCCTTCACCCTGCGCTTCGTGCCCGCACGCGAGGATCTGGCGACGCCGGAATCCTGGTCATCGCCGATCTCGACCCGCACCGCGATCGAGGCAATGCCCGAAGGCTGCATCGCCGTGGTCGATGCCATGGGCATTACCGATGCCGGCATCTTCGGCGACATCCTCTGCGCCCGCATGGTCAAGCGCGGCGTGACCGCGCTCGTCACCGACGGCGTGGTGCGTGACGTCGAGGGCGTGCTTGGCACCAATCTTCCGGTCTGGTGCGACGGCTATGCCGCGCCGCCGTCGGTTGCGGGCCTCACCTTTGTCGGCTGGGGCGAGCCGATCGGCTGCGGCGGTGTCGCGGTGTTTCCCAACGACATCGTGGTCGCCGACCAGGACGGTTGCGTGCTGATCCCGCAGGCGATGCTCGATCACGTGCTCAACGAGGGCGTCGAGCAGGAGCGGATGGAAGCCTGGATCGTCAACGAGGTGAACAACGGCGCCGTGCTGCCTGGCCTCTATCCCATGAACGCCGAGACCAAGGCGCGCTACGCCGCTAGCAAGAAGTAACCGGGAGGAGCGAGGTAATCCCCATGGAGATCACTGTTGCAGGCACGCGGCCGACCCGCCGTGCGCCCAAGGAAAACTTCACCGGCACCGTGTGGCAGGATCCGGTCATCATGGCGCCCGCGCCGGCACGGTTGAACTGCTCGCGCGTCGCGTTCGAGCCGGGCGCGCGCACCAACTGGCACCATCATCCGCTCGGCCAGACGCTCTACGTCATCTCCGGCGTTGGGCGCGTGCAGTCCAAGGGCGGCCCGATCCGCGAGATCCGCCCGGGCGACACCGTCTGGATTCCGCCGGGCGAATTGCACTGGCACGGAGCATCGCCGACCAACGGCATGTGCCACATCGCCATGCAGGAAGCGCTCGACGGCGTCTATTCGACCTGGCTGGAGCCGGTCACCGACGCCGAATATGGGGCAGCGGTCGGCTAAGACGCTCGCGTGCGGGACAAGGTGCATCGCCCCAGGGCGGTGCATCGCCGATCCCGGGACGCAGAAATTTGGGACTACGCGAGCGCTGGGTCCCGACTCTGCGCAGAAACGCCGTCAGCGCGTTTACGGGCGTCTTCGCTGCTTGTCCCCGCGGCACCATCACATTCTTTCCGCCGTCCACGTCCCCGTGCACATGGCACCACGCCAGGTGCCGGAGCCGGAGGTGCCGTTGAGCCGGCCAAAACCGACGGCGCGCTTGATGCCGGTGCTCAGCATGACGTTGATGTTGCCGGCATCGGCGACGCGGCCCGACGCCGTCACCGCGGCGCTGCTCGATGCAATCTGCCCATTGTTGATTCCGATCGAGACGGTCGCGCCGTCGCCGCAGGCCTGGATCGAGGAGGCGATGCGGACATTCCATGCACCGTCGAAGGTGGAGCCCGCAGCATCGGCCTGCGCCAGCGGGAAGGCGATAGCGACAATGGTGGCGAAGAGAGCCTTGCGAAAGCCGTTCATGACACGCCCCTGTGGTTGACCGTTCGGGGATCGTGACATGGACCCGGAACCGGCGATGTGAGGGCTGTCACATGCGCAGGAGGTTGTGTGAGTTTGCGCACCTCGCAACCGAAGGGCGCGTAAAAACAAAGGGACCCGCCTCGGGCCCCCTTGCATTGGTCAATCAGCCCGATCTCAGTTCACCCGCGTCCAGGTCTGGCCGCCGCAGAACATGCCGCCGAAGGCGCAGCCCTGCACGCGCAAGCGGTCGGTGCCCTTCATCGCGATCGTCGAGTCGTAGGTCGAGCCGGAATTGGGGTCGAGGATGCGGCCTGACCATTTCTGATCTTTGCCGGGCTTCATGTTGATCAGGACCTGCTCGCCGTTCTGGTTCGATTTCGAATCGACCGAATAGCCGCAGAGATTGGTGCCGCATTGCTCGATGCGGACCTTGCCTTCCTTCTCCTCCGTGAGCCAAACGCCGAGCGGCGAATTCAGATCGCGCGTGGGCGCGGCTGCCGGAGGAGGCGTGGCTGCAGCCGCCTGAACGGGAGCGGGGGCAGGCGCCGGCGCGGGTGGCGGAGGCGGCGCCGGTGGTGCGGCAGCCACGGTCGGGGCGGGCGGTGGCGTCACAGCGGGCGCCGCCTGCTGCTCGACGGGAGCAGGGGCCGGAGGCGGCGCAGGCGGCGGCGCCACGGCCGTGTCGGCAGGCGTGTTGTTGGCGGTGGCCGGTGGCGGAGCGGGTGGTTGCGGCGCTGCGGGCGGCGTTGCTGCGGCGGCGGGTGCAGGCGCCTGCACGGCTGCGGGCGGCGCGGCGGCGGGAGCGGGGGCCGGTGCCGGAGCAGCAGCCGGCGCTTGCGGATCCACCGTGGCCTGCTGCGGCGCCTGCTCGTTCTTCTTGACCTTCTTGGCCTTGCCCTGGCCGGTGTTGTCGTACACGCCGGGGATCTGCACCGTGCCGCGGTCGGGATCGATGCGGATGGTGCGCCCGCCATATTCGAAGGTGTATTGTGCCTGAGCAGCCGTGCTCGCCAACAGGAATGCGGCCGTAGCCAACAGCTTCCTCATTTCGCATCTCCTGAACAGATGGTCCCCGGACCGACGCTTACACGCCGGCTCGACCGCGAAAAGTGATCTAGATCACTGTTCTCGGTATGAGTCGCCTTCCCCTCGATCCTGGTTCAATAAGATCGAAGTCGGTCCAGAGTTGGACGGGGATGCGCCGCGCCTCTGGACCGGTCACAGCATGGACATGTACAACCGTTGTGGTTGAATGATCCGAAAGCACACGCTCATGTCACAGCTACGATTTGGCGCAATCATTCTGACTGCCGTCTATTGCCTTGCTGCGACGCCGGCACAAGCAGCCGGGCTCCGGTTTCTCGAAGTGCCCGCGGATGCCGCCGGGCCCGCGCTCAAGGGCATGGTGTGGACTCCATGCGCCGCCCAGCTATCCGAAATCGCCTTGGGCGGTGGTATCACCCTGGCAGGCGTGAAGGACTGTCCGGTAGCGGGCAATCGACTGCCGCTGATCGTTTTCTCGCACGGGCGGCGCGGCTCGTTTTTGAGCCACAACGCGATACTGCTGCGATACTGGCGGATGCCGGCTTCGTAGTCGCCGCGATCAACCATCCGGGTGACACCGCAAGGGACAGTAGCCGGACCGATGAGTTTTCCGTGCTGGTTGAGCGTCCCCGCGACATGAAGCGGCTCACAGATTTCATGCTTCGTACCTGGACGGAGGCTGCGGTCCTGGACTCCAAGCGGATTGGCCTGTTCGGATTCTCGCGGGGCGCCTATACCGGTCTCGTCGTGATTGGCGGCAACCCCGATTTCGGCGCGCTTGCTCCGCTCTGCGAGAAGGAGCGGGGGGCGACGCCGAAATGCCAGGACGTTCGCGATGGCCGCGCGCCAACCGAGCCGGCCGTGCATGATCCCCGCATCCAAAGCGGCTATCTTGGCGGATCCGCCACTTTTCGAAGGCCTCTTTAATCGCGAGCGGCTAGCCGACGTGAATATCCCAATTCTCTTGTGGCGTTCGGCGCTCGGAGGCGATGGCGTCGTGCCTGATACCATTGATGCGCTGGAACAGCTGCTTCCGAAACGCCCCGACTACCGGATCGTGCCGAACTCGGCGCATTTCTCCTTTATCGCGCCATGTCCACCCAAGTTGACCGAGGCCGCTCCGATCCTGTGCACCGATCCTCCTGGCTTCCGATCGGAAGGCGTTCCACGACGCCTTCAACAGCGCGGCCGCGACCTTTTTCCGCACGCATTTGGAGTGACGGAAGACGGATACGACCAGGCGTCGCGATAGTCGCTAGTCGAACCAAGCGTTGTAGATTTTCCTGTAGCTGCCGTCTTCCATGGAAATATGCAGCCATTGGTCGACGAAGGCCTTCAGCGCCATGTCGCGCTGCAGCCAATAGGCCTTCTCCGAAAAATCGAACGGCTTTTCAGGGTGCACCGCGCAGAGCACGCCGGCATGCTGCTTCTGCTGGTATCGCGTCTCGGAGGCGTCGGTCATCATCAGATCGGCGTTGCCCTTGGCGATCTCGTCGAAGATCACGGTGTTGTCGGCGAAGACAGTGATCTCGGCATCCTTGATGTTGGCGCGCGCGAAGCGTTCGTTGGTGCCGCCGGGATTGACGATGATTCGGGTGCCCTTCTTGTCGATGTCGGCGATGCTCTGGTACTTGGCCGTGTCGGCGCAGCGCGCGATCGGCGTCTTGCCCTCGCGCATGATCGGCGTGGAGAAGAAGCCTTTCTTCTGCCGGTCGAGCGTGACGGAGACGCCGCCCATGGCGATATCGAACTGGTCGGCCTCGAAATCCTTCATCAGCTTCGGCCAGGCCGTCGGCACGAATTCGACCTTGACGCCGAGCGCGTTGCCAAGGGCCTGCGCCATGTCGACGTCGAAGCCGCTGAATTGCTGCGTGGTCTTGTCCAGATAGGTGAAGGGCTTGTAGTCGCCGGTCATGCCGACGCGCAAGGTGCCGCGCTTGACTATCTCGTCGAGGCGCGAGGGCGCCTGCTGCGCATGCGCCGAGACATTCACCAGCAACGCCACGGCCAAAGCTGCCCAGATTCGAACGATCATCTCTTTTCCACCCGTGCCCGAACTGTCATTGTGCGGAGTGGATTTAGACCAGATGCCCGTCGCTGGCGAGGCGGAATTGAAGGGAATTCAGAGGTGACGATCTCGATGTACGAGGCCTCGGTTGGCCTCTTCGTGCCGTACTTGCGCAACCTGTCCGGATTGCTCGACAAGGGCGTGGCCTATGCCGAGACCCGCAAGTTCAATCCGGCGGTTCTGCTCGGTATGCGCCTGGCGCCGAACATGTACGATCTGGCGCAGCAGGTCGGCGAGGCCTGCCGCCATGCCGTGGTCGCCCCGGCCTTGCTGGCGGAGCGCGAACCGATCACGCTGCCGGTGCTGGAGCACGACATGGCCGGACTTCAGGCACGCATCGCGACGTCGATCGAGTTCATCGAAAGCCTGCCGCGTGCCGAGATAGACGCGTCGGCCGAACGCAATGTTTTCTTCAAGCTGAAGAACGGCACCGAGCTGCCCTTCACCGGACGAACGCTGCTGCTGACCTTCAGCGTCCCGCAGTTCTTCTTTCACGTGACGACGGCCTACGACCTGTTGCGGCACGCCGGCGTCGAGCTGGTGAAGAAGGATTATTTGGGAAGGAAGTAGATGCTCGGCCTCCACCTCTCCCCGGCGGGGAGAGGTGTATAGCGACGTCCGAACGCACGTAAACCTACGCTTCGCCCTTGCGCTCGAATTCGGCGAGCGAGCTGCGGCCGGCAATTTCGCTGCGCAGCTCTTCGAAGCGCCGATGCGCTTCGTGCTCCTGCGCGTCGACGAAATGCACGGCGGCTTCGCTCGTCATCGGGCCGCTAACCACGGGCGCCGACTGCTCGCCGATGGTCTCGTGGACGTAGAATTGGCCGTCGTCGCCGCGATGGACCGTCCATTTGAGGCGGATCGCCACCATCGGGCCCGGGCCGACCTTGCTGTAGCCGTCCGCATCAGTGTGCTCCGGCACCAGCGGCTGCTCCTCGACCACCGGATGCTCGTTGACAATTGGCTGCTCGTCGGCGGCGATGTGCTCACGTTCACCAGCGACCACCATTTCGGTCTCGGTCTCACGTACGGCGAGAACGGGCTCGGGGTGCTCTAAAATGCTGGCGATGGTCGCCAGCGCGTGGTCGGTCGGGTCGATCTCTGCCAAGGGTCCATCCTCCAGCTCGACGCGGCCGGCTGGTCTGTCCCACTGCCGGTGCGCCCTGGCTCATTACGCGCGTTTGATTAAGGCTGAGTTGGGGCTCGATCTGCACCAAAATGGGACGGTTTTTGGTCGTCCCAAGCGAGCGCCTGCGCCGCCCGCCCGGAGTTCGGCTCAGCCCAGCACGTCCTGATTGATGACGTTCTGCCGGATCGGATCGCCGTCCAGCGCACTCAGGATGTTGCGCGCGGTCTGCTCGCTCATGCGGCTCACGGCCTCGACGGTAACGCCGGCAACATGCGGGGCCATGATGACGTTGGGCAGCGCAAACAGTGCGTTGCTGAGCGGCGGCGGCTCCACCTCGAACACATCGATACCGGCACCGGCGAGCTTGCCGGAGACCAGCGCGTCATAGAGCGCGGCCTCGTTCACGATACCGCCGCGCGCGGTGTTGATGAGATAGGATTTCGGCTTCATCCGACCGATCCGTGCCGCATCGAACAGGCCGACCGTCTCCGGCGTCTTCGGACAATGGATGGTGACGAAATCGGCATGAGGCAGCGCGGCATCGAAATCGGCGACGGGCTCGCAGCCGGCAGCCTTGATATCGGCAGCCGGCTTGTAGGGATCATAGACCTGTACCTTCATCTCCATCGCCAGGCAGCGCTTGGCGGTGCGACTGCCGATACGGCCGAAGCCGATGATCAGCACGGTCTTGCCGTAGAGATCGAACGGCAGCATGCCGAGCCGGTCGGCCCATTTGCCGTCCTTGACGCAAGCGTGCAATTCCTGCGCGCGCTTGGCCAGCGTCAGCATCATAAACAGCGCGGCTTCCGCGACCGAGGGCGAGTTGGCACTGCCAGCGACCATCAGCGGCACCTTGCGGCGGGAGAGGGCGGGCACGTCGACGGCGTCGTAGCCGACGCCGATGCGGGTCACCACCTTCATGTCTTTTGCGGCTTCGAGCTCGGTCTCGCCAAAGGCGGTGGCGCCGAGCGCGACGCCATGGACCGGTGCATGGCTCTTGAGCAGAGCCTCGAAGTCCTTGGCGGAGATCAGGTTCGGAAACTCGACGAGCTCGATATCGTCCCGCTGGGTGAGGAGGGCGCGTGCCCCTTGCGACAAAGTTTGCGTAACGAAAATCTTCTTCTTGTTGGTCGCCATCGTCTCCTGCCTGCGCGAGTTTCTTGGACCGGCATCACAACACGACGCCGGACGCCTCGTTTAGCAGGTGCATGTTGTTGAGGTCCATCGCCAAACGCATGGGTGCCCCGTCCTTGGCGCCGGCATTGGGATCGACGCGGCCGCAGACCGGCGTGCCGTCGAGCCCGAAATAGACCAGCGTCTCCATCCCCATCGGTTCGGTTACGTCGAGCACGGTCTCGAAGGTTTCGACGCCGGGCGCGAGATGCGCATGCGACTCGGTGAGGTGCTCGGGGCGAAGGCCCAGCAGCAGCTTCTCGGTGCGCGGCAGAGTCTTGTAGCGTGCGGCGCGGGCTGGCGGCAGCGGGAAAGCGATGCGGTCGGTGAGACGGATCTGGAGCGTGCCGCCGACGTCCTCGAGCCGGCACGGAATGAAGTTCATCGCGGGCGAGCCGATGAAGCCCGCGACGAAGCGTGTCGCCGGTTTGTGGTAGAGCTCGTTCGGCGTGCCGATCTGCTCGATACATCCCTTGTTCATCACAACGACGCGGTCGGCCAGCGTCATCGCCTCGACCTGGTCGTGGGTGACGTAGACCGTGGTGGTGCGCACCTTCTGGTGCACCTTCTTGATCTCGATCCGCATCTGCACGCGCAGCTTGGCGTCGAGATTGGACAGCGGCTCGTCGAACAGGAACACCTTCGGATTGCGTACGATGGCCCGGCCCATCGCAACGCGCTGGCGCTGGCCGCCGGATAGCTGCTTCGGCTTGCGATCGATCAGGTCGGTGATGTCGAGGAGCCGGGCGGCCTCGGTCACTCGCGCCTTGATCTCGGCCTTGGGATAGTGCTTCAGGCGCAGGCCGAACGACATGTTCTCCGCGACCGTCATGTGCGGATAGAGCGCGTAATTCTGGAACACCATGGCGATGTCGCGGTCCTTCGGCGGCACGTCGTTGACCACGTCGCCGCCGATCATGATGTCACCGTCGGTGATGTCCTCGAGCCCTGCGATCATGCGCAGCGTCGTCGACTTGCCGCAGCCGGAGGGGCCCACCAGCACGATGAATTCATGATCGGAGATATCGAGATCGATGCCGCGCACGGCTTCGACATCGTCGTAACGCTTGATCACCTTACGCAGGGAAACGTCGGCCATTGCACTTCAACCCCTCGATTTCAACCCTTCGTCGCGCCGGCGGTCAGGCCGGCAATGTAATAGTCCATCAGGAAGGCGTAGATGATCAGCGGCGGCGCGGCGCCAAGCAGCGCCCCGGTCATGATCTGTCCCCAGTTGAAGACGTCGCCCTTGATCAGTGTGGTGGTGATGCCGACCGGCAGCACGAGCTGATCGATCGAGGTCGTGAACACCAGCGGATAGAGGAACTGGGCCCAGGACACCGTGAAGGCGAAGATGGTCGCCGCGATCAGCCCGGGCAATGCAACGGGAATGAAGATCCGGGTCAAGGTCTGGAGCCACGAGGCGCCATCGATGAGGGCGGCTTCATCGAGCTCCTTCGGGATCGAGGCGAAATAGCCGATCATGATCCAGGTGCAGAACGGCACCGTCAACGTCGGATAGATGAACAGCAGCACGTACCATCGGTTGAGCAGCGTGATGCCGGTGTAGTCTTGGACGACCCCGAGCATCTTGAACAGCGGGATGAAGAGAAGACTGTCCGGGATCAGGTAGGTAAGAAAGACGCCGGTGGCCAGCGTCGCTGAGCCCCAGAACTTCATCCGCGCCAGCGCAAAGGCCGCGGGGATGCTGATCAGCATCGTGATGATCACGACCACGATCGACACGATCGACGAGTTCCAGAAGAAGCGCAGAAACTGGTTCGAGCTCAGCAGCTCGACATAGTTCGACAGCGTCGGGTGGAATACCCACCAGGGATTGGTTGCCGCCGATATCTCCGCGCTGCTCTTGAGCGAGGTGATCAGCATATAGATCGGCGGCGTCAGGAAGAAGATCGCGAACAGCACCAGGAAGAAGTAGGACCAGCGCAGCGCCCAGGCGCGGTCGCGGCTCATGCTGCCATACTTGACCTTGCGGGAGGGGCCGGCCTTGTCGATTGCGAGCGTGCTCATCAGGCTTCGTTTCCGCGTTTGTTGACATCGCGCAGGATGAAGATCGCAGCGACCGCCAGGATCGGCACCATGAACAGCGAGACACAGGCGCCGAGCGGGATGTCGCTGCTCTGGATGCCGACCTGGAACGCCCAGGTGGCGAACAGATGCGTCGTATCCAGCGGACCGCCTGAGGTCAGGATGCGCACGATGTCGAAATTGGCGAAGGTGACGATCAGCGAGAACAGCGTGGTGATGGCGATGATATTGCGCATCATCGGCAAGGTGACGTACCAGATCCGCTGCCACCAATTGGCGCCATCGATCGCGGCGGCCTCGTAGAGTTGATCGGGGACGGATTTCAGCGCGGCCAGATACATGATCATGAAGAAAGGCGCGCCGTACCAGATGTTGACGAGGATGACGGAGAAGCGTGCCCAGAAGGTGTCGCCGAGCCAGGGGATCGGGCCGACGCCGAAGAAGGACAGCGTGTAGTTGAAGGCGCTGTAGGAAGGGTCGAACAGCCACAGCCAGGCCAGCGTACTCATTGCCGGTGGGATCACCCAGGGCACCAGCAGCATGCCGCGCCATTTGCGCTGGCCCTTGGCCGGAATGTTGTGGACGAAATGCGCGACGATGAAGCCGATCAGCGCTTTGAAGATCACGGCCGTGATCGCGAAGATGCAGGACTGCTGCACCACCATCCAGAACGTCTCGCGCTTGAACAGGAAGGTCAAGTTGCCGAAGCCGACGAACTTCGTCATCGACTTGTTCAGCGTGGCCAGATGAACGGAATAGAAGGCGGGGTAGAGCACGAGCAGCGCGATCAGGAGGATCAGCGGCAGCGTCAGGAAAAACGCGACCGTCGATTTGCGCCCGAGCGCATTGCGCAGGCTCGTTCCCCTGCGGGCGCCCGCCGCACGGGCGATGCGACCTCGCTCAACGACGACATCGGCCATATCAGAATCCTTGGGTCAGTCTTTCTGTATGCTCTTATGCTGTCCAACCGTGAAGCCGGCGAGGCGGCTCCACCGTCAAGCAGATTGAAGCACGGAGCCAGGGCGGCTCACGCAGGTGACGCGAGCCGCCCTGTCAGCAGGCCCCGGCCTAGCTCCGCATGAAGCCTTCGCACTCGCCCTCGGCCCAGGCGAGCGCCTGCTCCAACGTTTCGCCTCGCGCATAACGCAGTGCCATCTTGGTCAGCGTCGCCTGGAAGTAGATCTGCTGTGCGATCTTGGGCGGCGCTGGCGATGCCGCGATCGACAGCGTCTGATGCTTGTACGGGTCAGGATAGTGAAAGAGCGTTCCCTTCGGCGGCCCTTCTTCCGCCCAGGTCTTGAACTTGGTCATGTTCGCATAGGCCGGCAGGTCATAGCCGCCGCTCACCGCGACGAACTTCTCGATCGATGACGGCGCGGACAAGTGAACGAGCAGGCTCTTGGCCGCCTCCTTGTTCTTGCCGAAGCTCCAGACGCCCCAGAAGTACGGCAGGTACGGCGCAAACCGGCCCTTCGGACCGGACGGGAAGCCGTGCGTCCAGCACTGCTCGGCGACCTGCGGCGCATCGCGCTTGGCAACAGCCCAGGCGCTCGGCGGATTCAGGATCATCGCGCCACGGCCGGAGATCAGCCATTTGTTGTTCGAGGCATCGTCCCAGGAGGGTGCATCCGGCGGCAGAAACGCGATCAGCTTCTTGTAGAATTCCATGGCCTGGCGAACCTGATCGGTCTTCACCGTGATATCGCCCTTGGCGTTGACGAGCTCGGCGCCGAAGGACTGAAAGATCGCGCCGGCGGTATCCACGCTGTCGGTGGTCTCGCCGAGGCCGATGCCGAATGCAAAGCCGGCCTTCTGGCAAGCCTCGGCTGCCTTCAGGAAGGTCTCCACGGTCCAATTGTCCGCTTTGGGCGGGCTGCCGGCCGGGTACATCTCCTGTACGTCGATGCCGGCGTGCTGCTTCATCAAATCGATGCGGGAGCAGGGCCCCTTGATCTGGCTGCCGGGGGTCGCGGGCACTGCGAGCCATTTGCCGCCCGAATTCCCGAGATATTTGACGGTGCCGTTCACCTCGCCATTCTGCTTGAGGAGCGGCTCCATGACGTCGTTGAGCGGCTCGAGGTTCTCGGCATAGGCCTGCGGCCACCAGCTCGGCATCTGAAGAATGTCATGACCCGACTTGGCCTGGGCTTCGGCCGCGGCGGTCAGCTCGATCTTCTTGTTGTTGCTGGTGATGTAGTCGATGGAGACTTCCACCTTCTCCTTCGCGGCCCATTCGTTGACGAGATCGGTCGAGGCTTTGTTGGCGCCGGGCACCCAATGGTCCCAGAAGCCGATTGAGAGCTTGCCGGCGGCATAAGCGCCCCTGACATAAGGCGCCGTGATCAGCGCCGCGGAGGACATTGCAGTGGCAGCCACAAATTGACGTCGCGTCAGTGTCTTGCGTGACATCTCGTTTCCTCGCTTGGGTGTTGTTGTTGGAGTTTCCTCTGAGAGACTTCTTTCTTGAGTTCTCGTTGTTGGATTTTCTTATTGGTGCCGTCGGCTCGCGGTATTCACGCGAGATCGCAGCAAATTGGTAGCGCGATCAGATCATGATTGATCGCATCTGTCGAGAAAGCCGAACGGCTCCTCGTCTAGAACTAATGGTGTGCCCCGGCAGCGCCGCGAGCGCATTCACGACCGTGTGTTGCAGGCAAACCGCGGACGTTCATTTTGCGACGCACACTTGGCGCTAACGAGCCCTCGAACGATCCGTGCGCAATTACGCCGCAGTTTCGAATAAGCCTGCATAACCGCTTCGCGCGAAAGACTTTTCGGGCGTGGACGGCGATTGGTGGCGTCTGGACCTCGGCGCGGCGGAAACGATAGAGTTGCAATTGCCATGGGCCTTTCGCCCGACAGGCCAGCCAGATCGACGATGGAGACGAGAATGATCAAACCGGTGCTGCCAGCGCGGCTTCACCTGCGACGATGGTTGGCGCTGGGGTCCGTGCTCGCGCTGCTGCTGGGCGTCGCCGCGGTGGCGAACGCCCAAGGTCTGGTCAAAGGCGTTCAGGAGGGCGCGGCGGCCGGAAACAAGGCGGCAGGTCCGGTCGGCGGCGTGCTCGGCGGCGCCATCGGCGGCGTGGTGGGCGTCTTCACCGGCGTGCTCGGCGTCGGCAACAATGGCAATCAGGCGCCGCCGCCCAAGGAGGCCAGCAAGGATGCAAGCAAGGATGCCAAGCAGCCGGGCGGCAAGGACAAGGACGCCAAGAGCGCCAAGGCGGGGAAGGGCACCAAAGCGAGCAAGGAAGCGAAGAACGCCCCGCAAAATGGCAAGGACAATAAAGAAAATAAGGATGTGACGGTTCTCACCCAGACCGGCGCTCCGCAGCAGAGCGCGGAACAGATCGTTGCCAACAGCGATGCCTATATCGAGCGGATCAAGACCGAACTGAACCTCACGCCCGATCAGGAGAAGCACTGGTACGGCTTCTCGAGCGCCATGCACTACCTCGGGCATAATGGTGCAGAGCGGCTCAACCTTCGGGTCGCGCGCGCCAAGCGCGATCCGCCCGACGATATCATCGAGCAGATGCGCAACGAGGCGCAGTTCCTGATCGACCGGGCGGCCGACCAGCGCAACGTCGCCGACGCGGCCGAGCCGCTCTATTCAAGCCTCGATGACAAGCAGAAGCAGGTCTTCATTCAGGAGATGGTGCGCCTGAGCCACGAGCGAGGATTGGATTGATCAAGTTGAATCGGATCGGGCGCGTCTGAATTAAGGGCGCCGGCCACGAATTCGTGTATCCTCTCCGCAATTCGGTTATGGTTAGCTTCGTAAGGCTGACTGCGGGGTTGATATGGCGGACGGACTCTCCGTTTTCCTGGTCGAAGACGAGGCGTTGATCCGGATGATGATCGCCGACATGGTGGAGGAGCTCGGCCACCGCGTCGTTGCGGAAGCGGACAATGTCCGCGATGCCAGCGCCTTTGCCATGACCGCGCAGTACGATCTGGCCATCCTCGACATCAATCTGATGGGCGTCTACGTCGATCCCGTCGCCGACCTGATCGAGCGACGCGGAAAACCGTTTCTGTTCGCGACGGGTTATGGACCGGAGCTGCTGCCGTCCTTGCTGCGGCGCAGGCCGATCCTGCGAAAGCCGATCGCGATGGATCAGCTCAAGGCGATGATCGATTCGATGTTTCCGGAAGCCACAGAGAAGGCGCCGCATTGAATGCCGGCCTAGACGCCGCACTGGTGACGGCGAGACGCCGCACTGAGATCACCAACGAAAATGGCCGCCCGTCGGGGACGGCCATTTGGCGAAAGAGCTCGGCGCGCTGTCAGATCAGGCCGGCGCTGAGATCGATGCCACGCGCGATCAGGCCGAACGAGACGGCCAGGCCGGTGCAGCAGAACAGCAAGATGGTCTTGAACGAAGAAACGGCGAACCGCGGTTCGACGGCGGCCGGCATTACGGCGAGCGAGATCATGCTCATGTTCACTTCCCCCCTTTATTGGTTATTGGCCCTGATTTGCCTCAGGTGGGGGAAGTCTTAGAGCAAAAAGTTTGACGTCAGATTGCGAGGCATCGTTAACGAAGTCGCAATCGCCCGTGTTCTCCCGCGCCGGGACGAGCTCGCAAGCCTCAGTTGCGACCCTTTCTCAGCACCGTGGCAATGGTATGCGCCGTCATGGCGGCGCGATCCGAAGCGCGCTGGGCGGCCAGCCGGTCCCTTGCCTTTTCCTCGATCAGGAGCTCGATCAAGGCCAGCCGCTTGTCTTCGTTATCCGCCTCGCGCAGCAGGCGGTGATAGCGGTGATAGTCGAAACCGAAATCCTGTTTACGCATGCCACGCCCCCGCAACTACGCCACACACAGGACAGGATTGTTTCGCATGCCAAACGCGCAGGCAAGCACGATCCTGCGTGAAATCCGGTGTACGCTGCAATCAGCTGTGAATTGCTGGACCCGCGAGCGGGCGCTTCGTCCGCTCAATTTGGTCAATTGGATTGTGCTGGGCGAACATCTTGAGGCCGACGAAGCTCGCATCGGGCTTGATCACCAGCCTGGTCGGGATGTTGCGCAAGTAATCCTGGAAGCGTCCCTTGGCCTCGAAGCGTGCTCGGAATGCGGACGCCGCGAGGAACTCGGGAAAACGCGGCACGATCCCGCCGGCGATATAGACGCCGCCGCGGGCGCCGAAGGTCACGGCGAGATTGCCCGCGACCGAGCCGAGGATGGCGCAGAACATGTCGAGCGTCGCGCGGCTGACGAGGCAAGTGCCCTCCAGCGCGGCCTTTGTGATGGCGGCAGGATCCCGATGCGGTACTTGGGCGCCATCGACCTCCGCCAGGGCCTCGTAGAGGCTTTGCAGGCCGGAACCCGAGAGCGCGCCGCGCTCGATGGAGACATGGCCGAGGCGCTTGCGCAGACAGGCGATCACGCGTTCCTCGCGCTCGTTCTCCGCCGGCAGGGTGGCGTGACCGGCCTCGGTCACGACCGCCAGCCGTGCGCCATGGCGCTCGACCAAACAGGACACCCCAAAGCCGGTTCCGGGCCCAACCACCAGCAAGGGCTCTCCGGGCAGGCCATTCTGGCCGCCAAGCGGAATGAGGTCGGCAGGCTGCAAGGCGGGAAGGGACCAGGCCACCACCTCGAAGTCGTTGAGCACGTGGACGCTGTCGAAGCCGAGCGCAGCTTGCAGCTCGTTGCCGTCGATGACCCACGGACTGTTGGTCATGACGCAGCGATTGTTGGTGACGGGGCCCGCCACCGCCAGCACGGCTCTTCCGGGCTGCCCGCCGGAGGACCTGCGAGCGAGAACATCGACGATGGCCTCCCGAACGGTCGGGAAGTCGGCGACCTTGACGTAGTCGATCGGTCCGGTCGGATCGCCGTTACTCGATTCAGCCTGGCTCAGCGCGAAGCGCGCATTGGTGCCGCCGATATCGGCGAGAAGAATCTGTCCTGTCTTGCCGATCGTCATGGCCATATGGCTGCCGCAGCCGCACGGGCTGCGGGAACCGCTTCCTCCGCTCTCTGCTCGCAAATTGCGAACGGCTGTCAGAATCCGTCCTTGGGTGCAGCTAGTCAACACGGTTGACGTCAAACCGTTGCACCCTGTGCGCCCTTCCGCCGACCAATTCGCGGGTGCTTCCTCACGGACCAACGGTTGCGCAGCAGCGCGGGAAGGCGGACACTAGGGGAGCGCGCCTGGCGCCTTCGCGCCGGCGCAGATGCAACGAGACCAGCGATGAAGATTTCCGACCGCGACGTGCTGCTGGCGATTGACGTACAGAACGACTTCTGCACCGGCGGGGCGCTCGCCGTTCCCGGCGGCGAAAAGGTCGTCCCCGCCATCAACCGAATCGCCCAAAAATTCGCCAATGTGGTGTTGACCCAGGACTGGCATCCGCGTGATCACGTGTCATTCGCGGCCAACCATGCCGGCAAGCAGCCGTTCCAGACCATCGAGCTCGACTACGGCACCCAGGTTCTCTGGCCCTCTCATTGCGTGCAGGGTACGACGGGCGCTGAATTCCACCGGGAGCTCGACGTTGTCAGGGCGAGCCTGGTGGTGCGCAAGGGCTTTCGCCGCGGCATCGATTCTTATTCGGCGCTATTCGAGAACGACCATAAGACGCCGACCGGACTGCTCGGTTACTTGCGCGAACGCGAGCTGAAGACCGTCTTCGTCGCCGGTCTGGCGCTGGATTTCTGTGTTCGCTTCTCGGCGGAGGACGCTCGCACGGCAGGTTTCGAGGTCGCCGTCGTCGAGGACGCCTGTCGCGGCATCGATCTCGACGGCTCCGTGGCTGCCACCCACAGGAGTTTTAAGGATCGCGGCATTTCGGTCGTGAGCCTCGAGGCGTTCCTGTGAGGATGAGATAGCCATGGTGGAGAAGGCCGGCAGACAGCCAGGCGGATCAGGCCATGCGCCGGATGACCCGCTGCTGTGGCCGTTTGCGGCGGCGCGACTGGCCATGGACGCCTGTTTCTGGTGGCTGGAACGTGGAGCTGCGGAGCAGGGCGAGAGCAGCCTGCTGTGGACGACGCCCAGCACGGTCGCGCTGGAGCTTGCGACCATGCGCCTGCGCGATTTCACGCAGACGCGGTCCGGGCAGCCGGCGCTGGTCTGCGCGCCCTATGCGCTGCATCGGGCCCTGATCGCCGACTTCGCGCCTGGCCACAGCGTGGTGCAGTCGCTGCAAAATGGCGGCATCGACCGCGTCTATCTCACCGACTGGCGGTCAGCCACGCCGGAGATGCGCTATCTCTCGATCGACAGCTATCTGACCGATCTCAACGTCGCCATCGACGAGATCGGCGCGCCGGTCGATCTCGTCGGGTTGTGCCAGGGCGGCTGGCTGTCGCTGCTCTATGCGGCGCGCTTTCCGACCAAGGTGCGGCGGCTGGTCCTGGTCGGCGCTCCGGTCGATCTGTCGATCGACTCGGCGCTGTCGCGGCTCGCCCGCAACGCGCCCGAGCTGGTCTACGACCAGCTCGTCGCTCGCGGCGGCGGCAATGTCAGGGGCGAGGAGATGCTGCGCTTCTGGTCCAAGGCGCCTGACAGCGACGATATCGCAGTGGCGTTGCAGAGGGGACTCTCGGACGAGGAGGGCGCGACCCTGCTCGCGCGCTTCGACCGCTGGAATAGCGAGACGCTCGATTTGCCCGGCACTTATTACCTTCAGATCGTCAACTGGATTTTCCGGGAGAACCGGATTGCCGGCGGCAAATTCGTCGCGCTCGGCCGCCCGGTTGACCTGAAGGACGTCAAGGCGCCGATCTTCCTGCTGGCCGGGCTGGACGACGACGTCGTGCCGGCTGTGCAGGCGCTCGCCACCGCTGATCTCGTCGGCACGCCGCCGGCTTTCATTGCGGCAGCTTCCGAGCCGAGCGGTCATCTCGGCCTTTTCATGGGGGCGCGGACCCACGCCCATGCCTGGCCTCGGATAGCCGAATGGCTCCGCGACGACCTGTCCGGGGTCTTGGCGCGCAGCGCCTGACGTCGCGGGCGCCGGCTGGCCGACATGCAAATCGGTTATGCATGACGGCGGATGGTCTGCACGGGCGCCGGTCGATGGGCTACATATGATGCGGTGCTGGCGGCTGCGGCTAGTGGCGCAAGTGATTGAAGAGATTGCAAGGATTGAAGGTACAGCGCTTGATGTCTTTCCACTCGATCTATGCCCATGGATTTGCGCGCGTAGGGGCCTGCGTCACCACCTCCCGCGTGGCCGACCCCTCGGCCAATGCGAAGGCCGTCCTGGTGGCGGCCAATGCCTGCCACGAACAATCGGTGGCAGTTGCCGTGTTTCCCGAGCTGTGCCTGTCCGGCTACGCGATCGAAGACCTGGTCAAGCAGGATCCGCTGCTCGATGCGGTCGAGCGCGGGCTCGCTGCGATCGCCGAGGCCTCCGCGGCACTGATGACAGTCCTGATCGTCGGCGCACCGCTGCGCTTTGGCCATCGCATTTATAATTGTGCGGTCGTCATCCATCGCGGCAACGTGCTCGGCGTTGTGCCCAAGAGCTATCTGCCGACCTATCGCGAATTCTACGAAGGACGGCATTTCGCCTCCGGCGCGGGCATCGCCGGAGAGACGATCTCCTTTGGCGGGCTGCATGCGCCGTTCGGCGTCGACCTTCTGTTCTCGGCCGAGGACGTTCCGGGCCTCACCATCGGCGTCGAGATCTGCGAGGACATGTGGATTCCGGTGACGCCGGCATCCGAGCTCGCCCTCGCGGGCGCCAGCGTGCTGATCAACCTCTCGGGCAGCCCGATCACGATCGGCCGGGCACGCTCGCGCGCGCTGCTGTGCCAATCGACATCGGCGCGCTGCCTCGCAGCCTACGTCTATTCCGCCGCCGGAGCAGGGGAATCGACCACCGATCTGGCCTGGGACGGCCAGACCTCGATCTACGAGAATGGCGTGCTGCTGGCCGAGGGCGAGCGGTTCCGCCAGGACGGCCAGATTACGCTGGCCGACGTCGATCTCGACCTGCTCAGGCAGGAGCGCGCGCTGATGGGCACGTTCGACGACAATCGCCGGCAGCGAGAGGCGTTTTTCCGCAAGGTGACATTCGCGCTGAAGCCGCCGGCCGCCGACATCGGCTTCCTGCGCAAGGTCGAGCGGTTTCCGTTCGTGCCGAGCGACGAGAGCCTGCTCGAGCAGGATTGCTACGAGGCCTACAACATCCAGGTCGCCGGCCTCGTTCAGCGGATGCGCGCCACCGGCACCAAGCGCGTCGTGATCGGCGTCTCCGGCGGGCTCGATTCCACGCACGCCCTGATCGTCGCCGCCAAGGCAGTCGATCTCCTCGGCCTGCCGCGCGAAAACATCCTGGCTTACACGATGCCGGGCTTTGCGACCGGCAGCGAGAGCAAGACCCACGCGCTGGCGCTGATGAAGGCGTTGCAGACGAGCTGGCAAGAGCTCGACATCCGCGCCACGGCCACGCAAATGCTGAAGGATATCGGCCACCCCTTTGGCAAGGGCCAGAAGGTCTACGACGTCACCTTCGAGAATGTGCAGGCTGGCCTGCGCACGGACTATCTGTTCCGCCTCGCCAACCATCACGGCGGCATCGTTATCGGCACGGGCGATCTCTCTGAACTCGCGCTCGGCTGGTGCACCTATGGCGTCGGCGACCAGATGGCGCATTACAACGTCAATGCCGGCGTGCCGAAGACGCTGATCCAGCATCTCATCCGCTGGGTGATCTCATCGAACCAGTTCAGCGACAACGTCAACCGCACGCTTGGCGCGATCCTCGCTGCCGAAATCTCTCCAGAGCTGGTGCCGGTGCAGCCGGGCGAGAAGCCGCAGAGCACGGAAGCGTCGGTCGGGCCCTACGAGCTGCAGGATTTCAACCTGTTCTACACGCTGCGCTTCGGCATGCGTCCCTCCAAGATCGCCTTCATGGCGCAGCACGCCTGGAAGGACGTCGCCACGGGCGAATGGCCGCCGGCCTTCCCGAGCGACCGGCGCAGGGCCTACGATCTTCCCGAGATCCGGCGCTGGCTCGAGGTATTCCTGCGTCGCTTCTTCGCTTTCAGCCAGTTCAAGCGCTCGGCGATGCCGAATGGACCGAAGGTCTCGGCGGGTGGGTCATTGTCGCCGCGCGGCGACTGGCGAGCCCCGTCGGATGCGAGCGCGGCGGCATGGCTTGAGGATCTTGAACGGAACGTGCCGAACTGATCGGCGCGGCGCATGGACATTGAGGGGACGATCGGATGCCAGTCGGAGAGGGGGCGGGTGAGGAAGCCAAGGTCGTCAACGGCCTCTACATCTTCGATATCGAAATGCGCGACGGCAAACGCGGTCAGGCCAGGGGCGTGGTCGTGCTCTGCGACGGGCGCATCATGGGCGGCGACAGCTATTTCTATTACACCGGCAGCTACACGTTCCGGAACGGCAAGTGGCGCGGCGACATGATCGTCAATCAGCATACCGAAGCCATCGGCAAGACCCTCGCATTCGGCGGCAGGGAGGTCACCTGCGGTTTCTCGGGCGACTACTCGGCCGGCGGCGCCGAGGTCGAAGGCATGGCGCTGGTCGGCAAGACCACCGTGACATTCACGGCCCGCCTCACGTTGAAGGACGCAATGTAAGCCGCGTGATCTGCTCCCGTTCCTTGGCAGGAACCTTCGTACCCGCAGAACGTTCGCGTCTGTTGCTGTGAATTGTCGAGGAGAGGGACTATGCGCAAGCACTTGATGTTATCGACCGCGGCCGTCGGACTGATGCTCGCCTCCGGCTTCGCCTACGCCCAGGCGCCCGGTGAGCGGAAAGACGAGCCGAAACGGACCGAGGAACCGGCCAAAGGCGCTGCGCCGCAGCGCGGGGGCGCAGCCCAAGGCGCTCAAGAGCGGGTTCAGGAGCGCACGCAGGGCGCTCAGGAGAGACTCCAGGGGGCCGGTCGCGAAGAGAAAGGCGGCGCGGCCAAGCGCGAGGCCAACGAAGACAAGCGCCAGCCAGCTACAGCCGCCGAACGTGATCAACCGAAGGCGAAGGATCGGGCACAAGAATCTCGCGAACCTTCGCGCGATCGCAACCGCGAGGCCGAGACCGCCAAACCTGGGCGCGACAGCAGCAAGAGCAGCGCAGAGACGAAGCAGGACAAGTCCGCGCCGCAGAAATCAACTGCCGAGTCCGAAAAATCCAAGACCGGCCCTGCGGGCCAGCAGAACGAGCGCAGTGGAGCTGCGGCCAACCAGAACGAGCGCAACCAGACCCAGCCGCCGCGCAACGCCGCCGAACAACAGCCGCCGGCGCAACAGAACAACCGCCCGGCTACCGCGACCGACACGAACCGGACGGCGCCAACCAACAATGCACAGACTGCGCCGGCGACGGGCACGCAGACCAATCAAGCCAATCAGACCACGCAGACCAACACGCAGGTCAATCAGCAGACCAGCATGACGTCTGAACGGCAGGTGCGGATCTCTGAAACGGTAAGCCGCGCGCGCCTGGCGCCACCAGAGCGCAACCTGAGCATCGCGATCCGGGTGGGTGAGACGATCCCTTCGCGCGTCCGTCTGCATCGGCTGCCGCCTGAGATCGTGTCGATCGAGCCGCAATATCGCGACTATGAGTATTTCGCGACGGATGACGACGTCGTCATCGTCGAGCCGCGCACGCATCGCATTGTCAGCCAGGTTCCGCGGGATCCGTCGCGCGCTCGTGCGCAGATGGGCGGCAGCGCCGGCCAGAGCATGGCGGCCGCCGGCGCCCGCAATGTGAACTGCCGGATCATGCGGCGCGATGCCTCGGGGAACGTGGCCGAAGCAGAGCCGTCAACCGTCGGCTCGACCGCGCGCACGGATTCGCTGAGCGTGACGGTCCAGATGCCCGGCGGCGGCTCGTCCGCGCCGATTGCCCTCGGCGCTCCCGCGGGTGACATCGTGGTCGCAACGCAAGGGCAGGGCGACTGCACGGTGACGATCGAGCCGCAGACGCGCTAAAGCATGATCCGGAAAAGTGCGAAGCGGTTTTCCGAAAAGATCATGCTTAAACAGCCGCCTGAAGCGCGATGACGATTCATCGCGCTTTAGGCGCCGGGCCGAACGACGACGCTGAAACGCGAACGCGCCGCCCGGCTGAACAGCCGGACGGCGCGCATCGCGTTCAATCTGAAAAGTTTCGAGGTCCGGAGTGCCTAGGAGTCCGGACCTCGTCACCTTGCCCCAGCCTTCAATCCCCCGCCCCATGTGGTCCCCCAACCCCATGTAGCGCGATCAGAGGATGATGCCCGTGGAAGTGGCCGCCGATCGATGTCCCGCGATGTACGCGAAGGTCGATTAGGCTTCCATTCCGGATCACTACGGACACGCCCGCGCCCGTTCGAACATTGGCGCGTTCGTCCGCGCATGCCGCGATCCTTGTCGCCTGCAGCGCAGCGTTTGCACGCAACCTCGCGCTGGGGAACGTTCGCGACAGGCCGCGCCGGGAGCAGGGGAGCCCTGTCCGGACCAAGTTCCCGTTGCGCGCGTTCCCCGCGTGCGCTATCCGGCCGGAAAGGTCTGAGGCGGCTTCGATTTTTCCGCCCGGCTCAAGCCAACCCGAGGACGGAAACCGCCATGCCAGCCTATCGCTCCCGCACCACCACCCACGGCCGCAACATGGCGGGCGCCCGCGGCCTCTGGCGCGCGACGGGCATGAAGGATGCCGATTTCGGCAAGCCGATCATCGCCGTCGTCAACTCCTTCACCCAGTTCGTGCCCGGCCACGTCCACCTCAAGGACCTCGGCCAGCTCGTGGCCCGCGAGATCGAGCAGGCCGGCGGCGTCGCCAAGGAGTTCAACACCATCGCCGTCGACGACGGCATCGCCATGGGCCATGACGGCATGCTCTACAGCCTGCCGTCGCGCGAATTGATCGCCGACAGCGTCGAATACATGGCCAACGCACATTGCGCCGACGGTCTCGTCTGCATCTCCAATTGCGACAAGATCACGCCCGGCATGCTGATGGCCGCGCTGCGGCTCAACATCCCCGCCGTGTTCGTCTCGGGCGGACCGATGGAGGCCGGCAAGGTCAAGCTCCAGGGCAAGACCAAAGCCGTCGACCTCATCGATGCCATGGTAGCCGCGGCCGATTCCAAGGTCAGCGACGAGGACGTCAAGGTGATCGAGCGCTCGGCGTGCCCGACCTGCGGCTCGTGCTCGGGCATGTTCACCGCCAATTCCATGAACTGCCTGACCGAGGCGCTCGGTCTCGCGCTGCCCGGCAACGGCACGGTGGTCGCAACCCATGCCGACCGCAAGCGCCTGTTCGTCGAGGCCGGCCATACCATCGTCGATCTGGTCCGCCGCTATTATGAGCAGGACGATGCCAGCGTGCTGCCGCGCAACATCGCCAACTCTAGGGCGTTCGAAAACGCCATGACGCTCGACATCGCGATGGGCGGCTCGACCAACACCGTGCTGCATCTGCTCGCCGCTGCCCATGAAGGGCAGGTCGAGTTCACCATGCGCGACATCGACCGGCTCTCGCGTCGTGTGCCGGTGCTGTGCAAGGTCGCACCATCCGTCGCCGACGTGCATGTCGAGGACGTGCATCGCGCCGGCGGCATCATGGGCATTCTCGGCGAGCTCGACCGCGCCGGGCTGATCGACACCTCGGTCTCGACCGTGCACGCCCCGACCATGAACGATGCGCTGGAGCGCTGGGACATCAAGCGCAGCAAGAGCGAGGCGGTGCGCACCTTCTATCGGGCCTCGCCCGGCGGCATCCCGACCCAGGTCGCCTTCAGCCAGGAGCGCCGCTACGACGAGCTCGATGCCGACCGCGAGAAGGGCGTCGTGCGCGACCTTGAGCACGCTTTCAGCAAGGACGGCGGCCTCGCCGTGCTTTACGGCAATCTCGCGCAGGACGGCTGTATCGTGAAGACCGCCGGCGTCGACGCCTCGATCCTGAAATTCTCCGGCCCCGCGCGCGTGTTCGAAAGCCAGGACGCAGCGGTGGAAGGGATCCTGGGCGGCAAGGTCGTTGCGGGTGAGGTCGTTGTGATCATCTACGAAGGCCCGCGCGGCGGCCCCGGCATGCAGGAGATGCTTTATCCGACCAGCTATCTGAAATCGATGGGTCTCGGCAAAGCCTGCGCGCTCGTCACCGACGGCCGCTTCTCCGGCGGCTCGTCCGGCCTGTCGATCGGCCACCTGTCGCCGGAAGCGGCCGAAGGCGGCAATATCGGTCTCGTGCGCGACGGCGATCGTATCGCCATCGACATCCCTAACCGCAGCATCAGCCTGCAGGTCTCCGACGAGGAGCTGGCCAAACGCCGCGCCGCGGAGGAGGCGAAGGGCGATGCCGCCTGGCAGCCGCAGAACCGCAGGCGCAACGTCTCGACCGCGCTGCAGGCTTACGCCGCGCTCACCACCAGCGCCGCGCGCGGCGCCGTGCGCGAGGTGAAGCGGCGTTCGAGATAGCGCCTGATCGACGCGCCACCGGCTGGGCGGAGTCTTCCGGAATGACCCGCGGTCTCGACGCGAGCGGGCGGGCGTACTGTTGCGGGACAGAGAGCCGGGACAGCGGTCGCAAAAGAAACGGTCCCGCCTCCTGGGGTGTGGGCTTTTGGGGGTGGAGGCGGGAGCCGTTTTGCAAAGTGGGCACCCGACGTGCGGGCTCGCCCGCCAGGCCCCTGTGAATTTAGTGTCTTTGCGCCCATTTTGCCATTTAATTTTTATTTATTTGTACTTTGTTTGTGATTTAATCGCGCCACTTAAGAAAATAGCCGAAATCCATTTTTCCGAATCCGGCCGGGCGGACGCCGTATCCTCCGCAACGGTCCGGATTGCCAGTAGCGGGGTAAGCCATGAGTCACTCTCCATCGCTCGTGCCGCACATTGCGACAGACCGGGACGTCTATCTCGTGCTTGATGATTTCGGCCGGCGGCTGGGCCGCGCCTGGTGTGAGACGGCTGAGGAGGACGCCAATCGGGCGACCCTGCTCAGGAATCTCGTCGAGGGGCAATATCTCCATCCAGTACGTGTCGTGGCTTTCAATACCGCGGAAGGATGGTCACGAGATGCCACCGCAGAAATCGCAGACGAACTGCGCCGCCGCTTTGTCGAATTCGAGGAGACCGATCCCTCGCTGCTGGAGTTTTTGGAAAGAGCAGCGAGGCGCTGAAGCGCGAGCCGTCGGAGGCGGATGAACGGCAAGCGCACGTCGCGCGTTAATGCGCGTGGTCAATGAGTTCTTACCTGTCGGCCGCGATTGGCCGTTCGCATTAAGGATGCCCCGACGAAGTTCGGCAGCCCAGGATTTTGCGGCATATACTGCTAGCGACCTTCGCACATCCATTTCGGGCAACTGGGGCACCACGCAATGTCTCGTACTTTCGCCGTTGTTTTCTCCACCGCGGTCGCCGCGATTTCCATGGCGGGCGCAGCCTCCGCCGGCTGCTACAATTGTTATACGCCGCCGCCGTGCACGACCTGCTACCAGCAGCAATACGTCGCGCCGCAATACCGCACTTTCGACGAAACCGTGATGGTGTCTCCCGGTTCTGTGGTCGCGCACCGCACGCCGGCGCAGTACCGCACGGTAATGGTGCCGCAGACCGTGATGGTGGCCCCGCCCAGCGTCCAGTACGAGCGCATCCCCCCGCAATATGCCACGCGCCAGCGCGTCGAGATGGTGTCGCCGGGCTATTCGTATTACGCGCCCGTGCAGATGGGCTGCGCGTCCTGCGGGTACTGAGCTGGCGCAACGAAGACAGTCTCGCGCGGCGCTCCTTGCGGGGCGCCGCTTTCTTTTGCGCATCAGCAAACGAGGCCCGGATATGGAGACGAATCCAACCGGGCCTCGCAACCGGCAACGCCCTGGGAGATGTCGCCGGTATCTGGGATTGCCGAGACGTCGGCGCGTGGCGGCGCCGAACCTGCGCCAAGCTAGCGGAACAGGCTGACACTCGCCTGACAGAGGGCGGGCTGAAGGGGTTGAGGCGAGAGTGCAAACTTCGCATTGCCTTGCGCGGTGACTGCGTTAAGCGACACCCATTCCAGGCTTGGACGGGTGGCCGAGTGGTTTAAGGCACCGGTCTTGAACTTTAACTCTGAAAATGGTCGGTAGAATTAAGCTCCTAGGAGCGGGCGATCTCGTCATGGGAAAGGGTCAGCTCGGGAAGTTTTCGGGTCCCATATGACCAACCGGGCCCCTGCGACCGGCCGCGCGGGCGGACCATTGAGCGGCCGCCGACTGAGGCGGCGCCCTTCAGCAAGCTAGTGAGAAGAAGAAACCAGCGCAGCCATGCCGAACGCTAGAGCGCCTAGAGACCACAGGGCAATAGCAGCCTGCTTCGACCTGGAAAATGAACGCTGATCGCTAGGCACGTTCCTACGCCAACCAAGTTGGCCTTGCTTCGCTTACTCATCATTTTTGCTCGCTTCGTCCGCTCTCACGTTGCGAGCCGGCAATCTCGACAATGGTGTTCAGTTCCTCTCCAGGCGGGTCCGGAAGTTCACAACTCTGTCCATGTCGCTGGAAGCTGATTGCCTAGCTTGTTGCTTCACCACCTGCTCGAGTTCAAGAGCTTCTATTGCAAGCTCATCTGCCAAGCGTCCGAAGAGTTCGCGCTTTTCCGGATCGCTTGCCCGCCTGCTCATAAGGGCCAAATCCGCGGCATCGGCGCGGAGTTTGTCCAATCTCTTTTTGAGGTCCGCCATTATCGGCATGTCCTAAACCCACCTCGTGTCGCGGTGGGGTGCAAGTCAACGGCGGAATATTCTATTGGTTCTTCGTTAACCGTTGATTAGGCCGACAGGCGTCGCGAAGAAGACCCGCCAGCGTGAACCGGCGGGCCAGGATCCCGGTCGCGAATCCTTTGCCGGGATTTCGGACCAAAGCGGAGTCAGATCAGCGGCTTAGCCCGCGATTTCACTGGCGCTCGGCGCGATGCCGGGCCCACCGGTGGAGCACCCACAGCGGGCGGATCAGACGCATTTGGTTAGCAACAGCCACGCCAGCCATATGCTGGCCTCGAATATCCATTCCAAGATCGTGCAGCAGCGGCTAGGCCATTCCTCAATCGCGATCACGATGGAGATTACAGCCACCTGAGGCCGAACATGCAGGGGGAAGCCGCCGCAGCGGTTGACGTCGCCATGCGCGCCGCCATAAACAAGCGAACCGAAGCGACGAAAAGCTAAACAACTTCCAGACTTGGAAGGGTGGCCGAGTGGTTTAAGGCACCGGTCTTGAAAACCGGCGTGCCCGCAAGGGTACCGTGGGTTCGAATCCCACCCCTTCCGCCACAATCCAATAAAATCAACCGCTTAGATGCGGTTTCAGACGTGGCGTCCAACTCAACAGAGAATACGGCCTCTCGTTACCGCGTTCAGCTGAGCTCGACGTAGAGGGCGCAATCGCGGATGAGTTGAAGCGAGACGAAATCTTGTCGGCCTCGCTGCGCCGCTCGAGATCGCAACTCCAGGCGAGGCGGGCCTGGTGTGCCTTAGCTGTGTTCCGCGGACGATTGATCATCCCAGAGCAGTTCACCGCACCGGCATTGATAAACCCGGATGAAGCGGGCTGCCTTCATGTCCCATAGCTTCTCCGCCAGGCTGAGCGGTTCGCGGCATTTGGGGCAGCGGAGCAGGGTTGGGCTCGGGGGCGTGGCTGGAGGCATGGGCACGTCTCATTTTTTCAGAAGACGCGAAAGCGCAGCAAGCGTTCCTGGACATGATCCGGAAAAGTGTGAAGCGGTTTTCCGAAAAGATCGGGCTCAAACACAACGTCAAGCGCGATGACGATTATTCCCAATCTCATTGCGCTTTAGCTCCGGTGGAGGCCGTTGCAAAAATAGGAACGCTTGCGGCCCACGTACTTTGATCCGCATGCGCTTAGGCGCATCAGGCTATCTAACCCGTAGCCCGAGCGGCCCCAGCCCTGGGTCCTTGATCCAGGCCTGGGGTCGTTCTTTCTCCCGCAAACGGCTGCGCGTGGACCGGCGGGCCTTCGTTGAAGGACCAGGCCTCCAAGCTGCACGTGCGAACGAGCGGCGCCTGTGGCGGAGGTATCGCTCGATATCGGCCAGCGGCATTGCGTTCAGCACCCGCTCTGCGGGGACGCCGCCTTTTCGCGCCATCTCGACGCCCCAATGCATGTGATCGAGCTCGGCGATCGAGTGCGCGTCCGGATTGATGCTCAACATGCAGCCATATCCGAGCGCAGCCTGATGCCAGCGCCAGTCCAGATCGAGCCGCCAGGGATGAGCGTTGATCTCGACTGCAACGTCGTGCTTGGCGCAGGCGCGCAGCACCTTTTCGACATCGATCTCATAGCCTGGACGGCGCTGAAGCTGGCGGCCGGTCATGTGGCCGACGATGGTGGTGTAGGGGTTGGCGATCGCCCGCAGCAGGCGTTCGGTCTGTGCCTTCCGATCCAGCCTGAAACGCCCGTGGATGCTGGCGACCACGAAGTCGAAGCCGTCGAGCACCTCGTCCGGATAGTCCAGCGATCCGTCCGCCAGGATGTCGGATTCGACGCCCCTCAGGATCCGAAAGCCCTTGCCAAACTTTCTGTTGAGCCGCTCGGCCTGCCGATGCTGCTCCTTGATCTGCTCGAGCGAGAGACCCCCGGCGTAGTGCGCCGACTGCGAGTGGTCGGCGACACCGAAATATTCGAAGCCGCGCTTCAACGTTGCCTTTGCCATGGTCTCGAGCGTCTCGGTCCCGTCGGAGGCGTCGGTATGGCAGTGCAGGATGCCGCGCAGGTCCTGGTCGGTGACGAGCCTCGGCAGCTTTTTCTTCAGTGCCCGCTCAATCTCGCCGCGACCCTCGCGCAGTTCGGGCGCGATGAAGGGAAGGCCGAGCGCCCGGTAGATGTCTTCCTCGGTCTCTGCGACAACGCTCCGCGCCTTGTGCAGCCCGTCCGGCTCGAGGCGCATTCCTTTCTTCTCGGCGAGCGCCCGAAGCTGATCAAGATGAATCGGTGAACCTGTCGCGTGGAGCAGGGCGGCGCCAAAATGCTTGCGATCGGCGAGGTGGACTTGCAGCCCGCCTGATTCGATAACGCTGCCGCTCCCGGGGGCCTCGGCGACGATCGCGAGGTCGGCGACGAGTTCGCAACCACGCCTGAAGTCGCCGGCAATCGTGAGCCGTTTGAGCTCGGGCCGCGCCTTCCGCAGCGAGTCCGTTGCATGCTCGAGCAGGGCCGCGGCGCGATGCAGGTGCAGGCGTCCCTTGCCGCTTTTGGCGATCGCAAGGTTCTCCACGATCTTGGTCTGCAGCGCGGCCCCAAGCCCCTTGGCCTTCTTGATGCGGTCTTGCTTGGCTGCCGTTTCCAATTCGGATAGGGAGGTAATACCGAGATCCTTGTAGAGCTTGAGCACCTTCTCAGGCCTTAAGCCCGGCACCGTCAGCAGTTCCAGGACCCCCGCGGGAATTTCCTTGCGCAGCTTCTCAAGGCTCGGATGAGTGCCCGTGCGATACAGCTTGGTGATGATGTCCGCGATGGCTTCGCCGACCCCGGGAATCTCGGTGAGGCGGTCTTCCTCGATCAGCACGTGGAGCGGGACGACGAGCGCGGCAAGATTATCGGCGGCGCGGGCATAAGCCTTCGCACGATAGGGGTTGCCTCCACGCAGCGCAGTTCGCTGCGCGTATTCCCTCAGGAGTTCAGTCACCTTTGGGGTGTCAGCGACCGCCACTCACCTCACTCCAGGCCTTCAATCAATTGACTTCTCGACCTTCTGGGCTGCCCGGAAGTCGTCCAGATGCTGCAGGTTCGGCCCGTAGGCGGCCTCCTTGGTGAGCAGATGGTAGATCCGGGCTACTACGATTTGGAGATGCTTCATTCGCCCGCGGGGCATCGTCCGGGCCTTGCAAAGGGCTCGAACCGCGTGCGCTCGGAAATAGTCAAAGGCGTCGGACATCGTGGGTTCAACGTCTCGCTCAAAGATTGGTTCTTATCCGTCTCTTCTAGAAGCACCAGTTCAAGCGCTGGCTGTAGGTGGGAGCCGCTCGACAATCAGGACGAACAAGAGCGCATCCGGAACGCTATCGAACTTGAAAAATTAGCCCGGCAGGAAGCTTCACAGCGGGCCAGGCATGTTCTTCTTTTTCTCGAACCGGCTCGGGTGTCTCGGCTCGTTGCTGATCTCCGGCTTGGTCACTCTCGCGCTCCTCTTCCTGCTCGGGATAGTCCGGTTCTGAACCCCCGGCGCGTGGTCCAAATCGACCATCCATGCATTTGAGATGCAGGTCGCCAGCTTCTGGAACTTGGCCAGTGCTGGCCTGTTGTACGCACTCTCGTCCACCTAGGGAGAGCTGTCTTGGAAAGCACGATCATCGGAGAATTCGACACTCGCCGCAGCGCCGAGCTTGCCATTGAGCACGTCGTCCAGGAATGCGGCGTATCCCGAAGCGACGTCTTCGTCCAACCGGCCGGCGGCGCGAACACGGCGGGGACACATCCGGCCGGTGCTGACGTCAAATCCGCGCCCGCGCCGGAGGGTCACCAGAAGCTGGAGGGTCTGATCGAGGTCTCCGTGGATTTCCACGGCGATGCCCCTGAAAAGATCGCAGACGTCTTGAGGGGCGCCGGCGCAAAGACTGTCCGAACCAAATAACGCAAGTGCGCTTGTGCCGCGTAAGCTCTGTGGCTCAGCATTCTCACACCGAGCATAGCCCGTCTGCGGGCCGCGGAACCCGTTGAGCATTCACAGCGTTTTAGACACGAATGCGATTTGCGAGGTCCACCTGCTTCAGAGTTCATCGACCCTGATCCCCGGCAATACGGTCTGGCGGCGGTGCGAAGCGCGCCGCGTCGCGGTTCTGAATGATGCTGCCGCTTATTTCGCGGCCCTGCGGGACGCGCTGCTGGAGGCGCAAGACCAAGTTTATGTGATCGGATGGGATATCCATAGTGCAACCAGGCTGGTCGGAGCTTCCGGAGGAGCGGATGATGGTCTGCCGGAACAGCTTGGCCCATTCCTCCGCGCGCTCGTTCAACGCCGTCCCGCCCTGTGGATCAATATTCTGACCTGGGACTTCGTCTCGTTTTACGCGTCCGAAAGGGAATGGAATTCCGCAGCAAAATTCACCGCCGGAACATGTGGCCGCGTCCGATTTCATCTGGATTCCACACTTCCGTTTGGTTCGGCCCAACACCAGAAGATCGTCTGCGTCGACGGTTCATTGGCGTTCGTTGGCGGGCTCGACCTGACGATCAGGCGCTGGGACACGAGCGACCATCGCGCCGATCACGCGTTGCGCTGCGACCCTGCGGGTAAGCCATACCCGCCGTTTCATGATGTTCAATGCATGGTCGACGGGGATGCTGCGGCATGGCTATCCGACCTCGCGGAGGAACGCTGGCGTGCGGCAGGTCAACAGGTTCATCCTCGGCGCGCGCTGAAGAGCATTCGGTGGCCGGCGAATGTGCCGGTTGAGGCGGAGCACGTGCCGGTGGGTATCGCCAGGACAGAGATCGTGTGTCCGGCAGGTTCGAGGATCAAGGAGGTCGAGCGCTCACTGGTTGCAGCGATCCGGTCAGCGACGAGCTTCGTTTACATCGAAAACCAGTTTACCAGCGCTATCAAGATAGCGCGGGAATTGGCCGAGCAGATGCTTCGCGCGCCTTCGCTTCGGGTTCTCGTCGTCACTCCCAAACTGCATTCGTCCTGGGTAGAATCCCAAGCCATGCAAAACGGCCGTGGTGCCTTCATCGACTGCTTCAATCAGGCCGGAGTGGCAGATCGTATCCGCTTCGTCTACCCGGTCTCACGCAACGCGGATACCGAAGCTGCCGTGATGGTGCACAGCAAGCTGATGACCGTCGACAATCGGATCTTGAGGATCGGCTCGGCTAACCTGAACAATCGGTCGATGGGTGCCGATAGTGAGTGTGACCTTATTTTTGAAGCTGCATCCGACGAGCATAGAAACTTCATCGCTTCGGTCCGCCGTCGCCTGATTGCCCATTTCTGCGATCTCGACGAACAGACCATAACGCGAAATGAGGATCGTCTTTTTGCCCTCCGGGACGACCTGTCGAGAGCTGATGGGGCGAAGGCGCTGCGGGAAGTGGAGTCCTCGGTTCTGACCAGTACTCTGGCCACAATGGTTCAGCCGGTGGCCGACCCTGAGCGGCCTCTTCATCTCGAGCGGGCGGCATCTCGCATGTGGAGCACGAAGACTCTAATAGGGATCGTATCGATAGCCGTGGCGCTTTTTGGACTGGGGGTGGCTTGGTCGTACACGTCTCTGAGCGATTTCGCCGACGCGAGTCGTATTTCGACGTTCCTGTCTGCCTACTCGCAGTCTATCTGGGGGCCGCCATTCGCGATCGCAGCTTTCGTCGTCGGCGGGCTGGTCGTGTTTCCGGTTCTCGTACTCATTGCAGCAACTGCTGCCGCGCTTGGGCCCTGGCTAGGCTTCATCACCGCAATGGCCGGCGTCTTGCTCAGCGCGCTCGTGCTTTTTGCGATCGGGCGGGCACTCGGACGACAGCGACTCCAGCGTTTACTCGGACGACGTGCAGCGCGCATCCAGGAACGCGTCGTAGGCAAGGGTATTCTGGCTGTCGTCGTCATCCGGATGATTCCCATAGCACCGTTCTCGGTGGTGAATGTCGTGGCTGGTGCGAGCACGCTGCCTCTTCGCGACTTCATGGTTGGAACTCTGCTGGGCATGATGCCCGGTATTCTCGCCATGGCAGTTCTGGGGGCTCAAATCGCAGATTTGGCCAGGGATGCATCCTGGAGCAACATATTGCTATTGGTCTTGGCGTTTTTGGGCTGGCTCGGAATCTGCGTGGGCGCACAATTCGTCGCGACCTGGCTCGCCGGGAGGCGCTGATGGCGGCGATGCGTTTCATGACATGGAATGTGCATGGCACGTTCAATCTCAATACGAAGTTCGATTTGGAGGGTGTTTGCTCGATCGTTCGCAGGTGGGCCCCCGATGTCCTCGCGCTTCAGGAGGTGGATTCGCGATCGCGGTCAGACGATCCATTCGCGAAGTTGGCGATTGCTGTCGGCGACCACCGCGTTCACGCGAAGTCGATTGTCACTCAGGATGGCGACTACGGTCAGATGCTCCTGAGCCGCTTTCCGTTCTCTGATGTGCCCGAGATCGTCGACGTGTCGTATCGGGAGCGGGAGCCCCGTAGGGCGATTGCCACGGGACTGCTGACACCTGTCGGCGATGTGCGCGTGGTGGCTACTCATCTCGGCTTGAGTATCCATGAGCGGTATGCGCAAGCTCAAGCCCTGGTCAGCCTTGTGAAGCCCGGAAAGACCGTCGTCCTCGGCGACTTCAATGACTGGTTTTGGGTCAAATCGGTGCGGCGCGTGCTCGCGCAGGTTTGCCCAAACCGGACACGCTTGCGGACTTTCCCGGCGCGTTTGCCCGTTCTACGCCTTGATAGAATCTATGCGACGCCCGACAGCCGGTTCGGGAAAGTGTGGACCGACCGGGAGGCAGGAGCCTATTCAGACCATTTGCCGGTGATTGCAGAAATAGAGATCTGAATATTTCCCCGAGGGAAGCTGATCTTCTCGCTCGCCGCTTGCCCCAAAGTGCGATGAGATTAGGATGAATCGTCATCGCGCTTTAGGTTGTTGTCTCGAACATGAGCTTTTCGGAAATCCGCTGCGCACTTTTCCGGATTATTCTCTAGCGTTCGAGAAGGGATCCAGATCAGCCTTCTTGCCGATTTTCCGAAGATGGCAGAATGCCACTGTTTTGCCCGACGGGTCAACCGGCTTTTGCGCGAATGCAAAAGGCGTTGTGCCAACAAGACTTAGCTACGGTGCATGGGGTTGTTTTCGCAAACTTTGATGGTCAGAGCCTATGCTTCAGCTCAGGCATGCGGAACTTTTTCCTCGCCGCCACGTTGTGTTGCCATGACTGAAGACCTTTCCTTCCGACGCAAACCTCTGACCCCCGAGCAGCGCCAGGCACGTGATGCAGCGCGCCGGCTCGAGGCCGAAAAGGCCATGCGCGATCATGAGGCGGCGCAGAAGGCGTTTTACGCCAACAAGGAACGGCTGAAGGCCGAACGCCTCGCGCGGGAAGCGGCCGCGGCGAAGGGCTGACCGAGCGCGGTCGGCGCCAACAATCTCTCATACCGATCTTTCAAACCGATGCCGCCGGCGTCTCACGGCGGTTGGCGTTCCCCGCTCAAGACCAGCTTGCGCGCGCCCGGTCCCACGCCCATCGGCGGGCTTGACGGCGTTTGCCTTCCGGGAGGAAGTTTAGGGTGATCCTCACCTGACGTGAACCACGGAGACGTTCGCTCCCAGCCAGTATGTCGCATCAGCGAAACGAGAATGGAGCTGACCATGACCACGTTCGACAAGCGCGAGCACGGCTTTGAAGCAAAGTTCGTCCACGACGAGGAGCTGATGTTCAAGGCGACGGCCCGGTCCAACAGGCTGCTCGGGCTTTGGGCCGCAAGCCAGCTCGGCCTCAGCAACGACGAGGCGGCAAGCTACGCAACAGCGCTGGTCACGGACAATCTGGAGAGACAGACCATCGACGACATCGTGAGCAAGGTGTCCGGCGATCTCGCCGCCAAGGGGGTGACGCGCGAGCAGGTCGCGCAGAAGCTTGTGGAATACCTGCGCCAGGTCATGCAGCAGCTCGAAGCTGGCACATGAGAGGCTGGTCGTTGTGCCTCATTCGGCGTGCTTGCGCGCCCCGGCATCGCTGAGCTTGTCGACATAGGCGATGCCGATCGCCGAGATGACGAAGGTGAGGTGGATCAGCACCTGCCACATCACGCCAGTCTCGGTAAAGCCGGCGCGGTTCGAGCCGAGATTGCCGGCCTCGATGAAGGTGCGCAGCAGCGCGATCGAGGAAATGCCGATGATGGCCATGGCGAGCTTGATCTTGAGAACGCTGGCATTGACGTGGCCGAGCCATTCCGGCTCGTCGGGATGACCCTGGAGATCGAGCCGCGAGACGAAGGTCTCGTAGCCGCCGACGATCACCATCACCAACAGATTGGAGATCATCACGACGTCGATCAGGGCCAGCACGCTCATCATGATCTGTTGCTCGGTGAGATCGAGCGAGTGCCAGGACAGATGCCAGAGCTCCTTGAGGAACAGCGCGATGTAGACGCACTGCGCCACGATCAATCCGAGATACAGCGGCAGCTGCAGCCAGCGCGAGCCGAAGATGATCATCGGCAGCAGGCCCAGACGCGGCAATGGCCGTCGGGGTTCGGTGCGGCGTTCGGACTGGAATCCAGGCTCAACCGACATTCAGGCAGCATCCTCGCATCGAGATGATCTTGCTGCCATGTAGCCCGGCAAGATGGCCGGCGGAAGACGCGGCGCAACCGGTCATTTTCCAGGGATCGCGCCGTTTCGTGCTAACGTGCTGGGCGGGCGTCGCGCGCTCGGCCAGCACCGGAATCAGAGCGGCGGGTGACTGGGAAAGGCGAGCGGGCTATTTCTGGCTCGGCAGCTTCACCGGTACGTGCGGGGAGGTGCTGATGACCCTGGGGCTTCCGTCCGGATAGGTGCGATCGCCACGGATCAGGGATTCAAGGACAAGGAAAAACTTCTCGGCAAGCATGTGACTCACCCAGGTTGGTGATGGCCTCTTGAAATTAAGTCGAGGCGCCGAATGCGGAAATTCAATCAACTAAACGGGAGCGGGACAATCCCCGGGCAAACACTGTTTGCAGCGCAGTGTGGTCGTTGTCGGGAAAGCGAAGATTGCGCCCGAGATCAGCCGAAGGCCAGTGCCACGAGGCTCGAGCAGAGCAGGACCAAGCCGCCCGCGGTCAATGCCAGGAAGCCATCGGATACGAGGTCATGGTTGCGCATGGGACACCTGCCGCTCTCGTCCTCGATGCTCGATCGGATCGATTGAAATTGTCCGAACGTGCCGCCTTGAAAGAGGTGAATGCTTGCCGTCCCGCGCGAGTGCCTTCAGGCCCTCGTGCGGTAACCTTCAAACGCATGGGCAAGGAAGATCGCCGCGCTTACCAGACCCATCAGTGCCGAAACCGTCTCGATCATCGCTAAATTCCAAATCCCGCCCTGCATCCGAGAGAACGCGTGCGGCCTTGCACAGTCAAAAGAATTTCCGTGAGCGGCGTGACAATGGGGATGGAGTGAGGATTTGGCGCAACAGAATGTCCAGCCTTGGCACAGAGCAGGGCGCCTGCGCTCCGTAGATCGACGGGGGAAGCGAACGTCCCGTTTACCATGCCGGCGTGATCGCTGTGGGCTCCCCATTTCCGCCGTGTTCGGGTTGCGTTATCGTTACTGCTTCCGATGCGGTGGTGGGCCGCCTCGGATCAAAGGACCGGACGGCGCTCCCGTAGCCAATGCGGGTTGGGCATGCCGCCGGCGGAATGGTATTTGGGGCAAATGGGGATCCGACGGTCAGATTCGGTTTTGCGGGCCGCGCGCGGTGTTGCGGCGGTCGCGACCTGCCTTGCGCTCGCCAATTGCGCCTCGTCGAACAAGTTCGCCAGCCGCGTCGATCCGAAATATGGCGTGTCCTCAAGCCCAAGGGTGGTGGCCTGGGGTGATCCGGTCCCGAAGGGTGGCGGCACCTACCGCGTCGGTAAGCCCTATATCGTGGCCGGCCGGACCTACGTGCCGGAGGAGGACGTCAACTATCGTGCCGAGGGCATGGCGTCCTGGTATGGCGATGATTTCCACGGCCGCCTGACCGCCAACGGCGAAGTGTTCGACATGACCTCGCTCACGGCGGCGCATCCGACCCTGCCGATGCCGTCCTATGCGCGGGTGACCAATATTTCCAACGGCAAGTCGCTGATCGTGCGCGTCAACGACCGCGGGCCCTACCACGGCAACCGGCTCATCGACGTCTCGAACAAGGCCGCCGAACTCCTTGAATTCAAAGGCAATGGCGTCGCCAAGGTCCGGGTCGAATATGTCGGTCGGGCGCCGCTCGAAGGCTCCGACGATCGCCAGCTGATCGCGACCTTGCGTACCGGCGTTCCGGCGCCGACCCCCTCAATGGTCCGGGTCGCTTCGGCCAAGCCTTTCGTGCCGGAATTACCCTCGTCGAGCCGCGGTGCCATTCGCGGCGAGGTTCCGATGCCGGAGGGGCGGCCCTACAATCTCGGCAACAGCTCGGCTGACATGGCCTCGCTCAACGCGACCTCGGAAATCTCGGCTTCGAGCCGCAGCCGGGGCCGGGCCCTCCAGAACGCCCGTGCGGTGTCCTATGACGAGGACGGCCGCTATGCGACCGAGAGCGCGCCTTCCGGCGCCTACGCCTCGGATGGCGCGGCCGAGGCCCGCAGCATCCTGAGTGGCCGCGGCCTCTACTGAGTTGGGCTCGCCGTCAGGAATTTCACCAGCGCCGCGTTCACCTCCTCGGGCCGCTCCTGCTGCACCCAATGGCCGGCGCCCTCGAGGATCAGCTTGCGCTTCAGATTGGGCAGCACGCGCTCGAGCTCGTTGACACGCTTGGCCCCGATCAGGCCGGTGATGACGGCGTCCTTCGAGCCGGCGATGAACAGCGACGGCTGGTGGATCTGCGCATCCTGCCAAGGCGCCGTCAGCTCCCAATTGCGGTCGATGTTGCGGTACCAGTTCAGCCCGCCGCGGAAGCCGCACTTTCGAAAGCTTTCGGTGAAATAGGCGAGGTCAGCCTCGCTCAGCCAGCGGGGCAGTGGCTCCTCGGCGCCCGCATGGCCGAGAAAGCCCTTGCCCTCCTGCACGAACATGGCCGCGGAGGGATCGGCGAGGCCGCGGCCGCCGAGCACGATGCGCATGGTGCGGGCGACGTCGCGCTCGAGCTCGGCCTCGGCGACGCCCGGCGTCTGGAAATATTGCCAATAGAAATTGGTGATGCCGCCCTGGCGCAGCAAATCGAGCGGCTTGCCGCGGCCACGGAACGGCGGCGGCACGCTCAGGCCCGCGACCGCCGTGAAGATGTCGGGGCGGAACAGCGCCGCGTGCCAGGCGACCGGAGCGCCCCAATCGTGGCCGACCACCATTGCCTTGCTCTCGCCCAGCGTCTGCACCAGGCCGACGACATCGCCGACCGTGTCGAAGATGGAGTAGGCGGCCGCATCAGGCGGCGCCGCGCTCTGGCCGTAGCCACGCATATCAGGAGCGACCACGTGAAACCCGGCGTCCGCGAGCGCGGGGATCTGGTGGCGCCAGGAATAGGACAGTTCCGGCCAGCCATGGCACAGCACCACCAGCGGACCTTGGCCCTGCTCGCGGATGAAGAGCTCGATCCCGTTGGCCTTGATCATACGGCTGGAGGACATTCGCTTTTCCGCCTTGTTTCAGGGGTTTGGTCGGGAAATATAAGATGCCACGATAGGGGCGCGAGGAGAATCGTGCAATCTCAGGGACAGGCGTCCACCTCCGTGTTGTTCGCATCTGTTCCAACTGGTAGAACGCCGCTCTCAGGGCTTGACCATGGCAGTTCGTCCTTCTTTGCTTCGTCGCCCCCGGTTCACCGCCGGTGCGCTGGGGCGCGGGCTGATCGCGGCGATTCTGGTCGCGGCCATCGGCTGGGGCGGGGCGCTCTACGCCGCCAACCAGAGCGTGCAGGGTGCCAAGAAGGCGGAAGACACCGGCTTCGACGGCGACGCCCCGACTGCGATCCTGATCGAGGCCTCCTCGGGCAGCGTGCTGTTCGAGAAGAACGCCGACGAGCTGCGCGCGCCCTCCAGCATGATGAAGCTGATGACCGCAGAGGTCGTCTTCAACGCCATCAAGAAGGGCGACATCAAGCTGACCGACGAATATCGGATCAGCGAGAACGCCTGGCGCCGGGGCGGCGCGCCCTCCGGCGGCTCGACCATGTTCGCCGCCATCAACAGTAAGGTCTCGGTCAGCGATCTCCTGCATGGCGCGATCATCCAGAGCGGCAACGATGCCTGCATCGCGCTCGCGGAAGGCATGGCGGGCAACGAGCGGATTTTCGCGGCCGAGTTCATGACCAAGCGTGCACGCGAGCTCGGCCTCACCAGATCGACCTTCGCCAATTCCAACGGCTTGCCTGATCCCGGCAACAAGATGACGGTGCGCGAGCTCGGCATCCTCGCCCGCCACATCATCCTGGACTTCCCCGAGTTCTACAAACTGTTCGGCGAGAAGGAGTTTACCTGGAACAAGATTCGCCAGCCCAACCGCAATCCGCTGCTCAATTCGATGGAGGGCGCCGACGGGCTCAAGACCGGCTACACCAAGGAAGGCGGCTACGGCATGGTGGGCTCGGCCGTGCAAAACGGCACGCGATTGATCGTTGTCGTCAACGGGCTCGATGATCCCGAGGACCGCGCCACGGAAGCCAAGAAGATGCTGGAATGGGGCTTTCGCAATTTCGAGACCCGCACCCTGATCGCAGCCGAACAGCCCGTCGGCTACGCCAAGGTGTTCGGCGGCGAGAGCCGCTCGGTCAAGCTCGTGGCCAAGACGCCCGTGAAAGTGATGGTGCACAAGAACGGCAGCGACAAGCTGATCGCCCGCATCGTCTATCGCGGCCCGGTGCGCGCGCCGGTCGAGGCCGGCCAGCAGGTCGGTGTGGTCAAGGTCTGGCGCGGCGGCACCATCGCGGTGGAGACGCCGGTCTATGCCGCCGAAGCGATCGGCACCGGCTCGACCATGCGCCGCGCAATCGACGGCGCCAGCGAGCTCGTGATCGGCATGTTCCGCGCAGGCGCCGAGAAGCTCTGATCATGAGTGAAAGCGCGGTACGGTGGCCGTCGGGACGCGGACGCTTCATCACCTTTGAAGGTGGCGAAGGGGCGGGCAAGTCGACCCAGATCAACAAGCTCGCCGACCGCCTCAAGGCGGCAAGGATGCGCATCCTCGTCACGCGCGAACCGGGCGGCTCGCCTGGCGCCGAGATCATGCGACATCTGGTGCTGTCAGGCATGGGCAAGCTGCTCGGCCCCGAAGCCGAGACGTTGCTGTTCGCCGCTGCCCGCGACGACCACGTCCGCACCGTGATCCAGCCCGCGCTCAGCCAAGGCGTCTGGGTGCTGTGCGACCGTTTCGCCGACTCGACGCGGGCCTATCAGGGCAGCCTCGGCCGCGTGCCGGACGGCCTGATCAACGCGATGCAGCGGGTCACGATCGGCGATCTCAAGCCGGATCTCACCATCATCCTCGACCTGCCGGTCGAGATCGGCTTGCAGCGAGCAGCCACGCGCCGCGGCAGCGCCGCACCCGACAGGTTCGAGGGCGAGGATCTCAAGTTCCACCAAGGCCTGCGCGACGCCTATCGCAAGATCGCCGCGGAAGATCCCGCGCGTTGTGCGCTGATCGACGCCAATTCCGATCCTGACACGGTTGCCGGGCGCGTCTGGACGGCGCTGCGCGAACGTCTCCTTCCCACGCCCGCATCGGTGATTTCCGCATGAGCCCGCGTCGGACCGAGCGCGAAACCGCCATTCCGCATCCGCGCGAGACATCGAAGCTGTTTGGGCACCGCGAGGCCGAGACCGCGCTGCTCGCAGCCTATCGCAGCGGGCGCATCCCGCATGCCTGGCTGATCGGCGGACCGCAAGGCATCGGCAAGGCAACGCTGGCCTACCGCATGGCGCGCTTCGTGCTCGCCCACGGCAAGCCGCTGGCGCCGTCCGTGCAGCGCGCCGAAGACCTTGCGATCGATCCCGACAATGCCGTGGCGCGGCAGGTTGCGGCGAGTTCGCATGGCGGGCTGTTGACGCTGGAGCGCACCGCGAATGATCGCGGCGTGATGCGCACCGTGATCACCGTCGACGAGACGCGCGAGACGATCGGCTTCTTCGGCTCGACGGCCGCCGCCGAAGGTTGGCGCGTCTGCATCGTCGACACTGTCGACGAGCTCAATCCAAACGCGGCCAACGCGCTTTTGAAGATCCTCGAAGAACCGCCGCAGCAATCGCTATTCCTGTTGGTGAGCCACGCGCCGGCACGCGTGCTCGCCACCATCCAGTCGCGTTGCCGCAAGCTGCGCTTGCGCCCGCTCGCCACCGATGACGTGATCAGTGCGGCGGCTTCGGCCGGCGACCTCGATCCGAATGATCCGGCGCTGCACGAAGCGGCGGAGGCTTCCGAGGGCAGCGTGGCGCGGGCACTGACGCTGCTCGGCGGTGACGCGCTCAAGCTCCAGCAGCGCACGGCGGCACTGCTCGCGCGTCTGCCGCAGGTCGATCCGCGCGAACTGCACACGCTCGGCGATTCGCTCGGGACCAGCGACCGTGTCGCGCTTGCCGCCTTCATCGACGGCATCGATCGCTGGATCGCCGAACGCCTGCATGCGGACGAAGCCAATACGAACCAGAATCTGCCGCGCCTTGCGCGTCTAGCTGAGGTATGGGAAAAGATCGTCCGCGCCGCGCGCGACACCGAAACCTACAATCTGGAGCGCAAGCCCTTGGTTTTCTCGGTGTTCGGCTGGCTGGCGGACGCAACGCGCTAGGCGCAGGTTCGTTTCCAATTTTCGAGAAGCCGGTAAAGGAATTCGTGGTGGCAACGCGAGCTAAAAAAACCGCCAAGGGCAAGAAGAAGGCTGCGAAGAAAGCCGTCAAGAAAGCCACGAAGAAGGCTGTGAAGGCGCGTGCGCGCAAAGGTGCCAAGACGGTCAAGAAGACCAAAAAGGTTGCCGCCAAAAAAGCCGTGAAGAAGAGCGCAGCGAAGACGGCAAAGAAGGCCGGCCGGGCGGCGAAGAAGCAGGTCGCCACCAACAAGGCTTCGAAGAAAACCGCCGTCAAAGCGCCGGCCAATGCTCCGGCGAAAAACGTAGCCAAGAAGGCGAGGGTGACTGCGCCTGCCGTGATCGCCGCGCCAGCTCATGTCGCCGCCCCGCAAAAAGCTGCCAAGCCGAAGGCGCCGCGCGCGCCAAAGCCCGTCGCAGCGCCACAAACGGCCGCGCCCGTTGCCACCCCCGCGCGCGATAACGTCTTCTACATCACGACCGCCATCGCCTATCCCAACGGCAGCCCGCATATCGGCCACGCCTATGAGGCGATCGCGACCGACGTGCTGGCGCGCTTTGCGCGGCTCGATGGCAAGGACGTGTTCTTCCTGACCGGCACCGACGAGCACGGCCAAAAAATGGTGCAGACGGCGGCCGGTGAAAACATGTCCGTGTCCGCGCTCGCGACCCGCAATGCCGGCCGCTTCAAGGAGATGGACGAGCGCCTGAACGTGTCGTTCGACCGCTTCATCCGCACCACCGAGGAGCAGCATCATCGCTCCAGCCAGGAGATCTGGCGGCGCATGGAAGCGAACGGCGACATCTATGCCGACACCTATTCGGGCTGGTACTCGGTCCGTGACGAGGCGTATTACGCCGAGGACGAGACGCGCCTGAACGATGATGGGTTGCGGCTCGGACCGCAGGGCACGCCGGTCGAATGGGTTGAGGAGAAGAGCTATTTCTTTCGCCTGTCAGCGTACCAGGACAAGCTGCTCAAGCTTTATGCGGACCATCCCGATTTCATCGGGCCGGACTCCCGCAGGAACGAGGTGGTGAGCTTTGTCAGAGGTGGCCTGCGCGATCTCTCGATCTCGCGCACGACCTTCGACTGGGGCGTCAAGGTGCCCGGCGATGAAGAGCACGTGATGTATGTCTGGGTCGACGCGCTGACCAATTACATCACCGGCGTAGGCTTCCCCGACGAGAGCGACGAAAACTGGCGCTACTGGCCGGCCGACGTGCACATCATCGGCAAGGACATCATCCGTTTCCATGCGGTGTATTGGCCGGCGTTCCTGATGTCCGCGGGCATTCCGCTGCCGAAGCGGATCTATGCCCACGGCTTCCTGTTCAACAGGGGCGAGAAGATGTCGAAGTCGGTCGGCAACGTCGTCGATCCCTTCAACCTCGCCGACCAGTATGGCGTCGATCAGATGCGCTATTTCTTCCTGCGCGAGGTGCCGTTCGGCCAGGACGGCAACTACAATCACGAGGCCATCGTCGCGCGCATTAACGCCGATCTCGCCAACGATCTCGGCAACCTTGCGCAGCGCTCGCTGTCGATGATCGCCAGGCAGCTCGGGGGCGTGCTGCCGGAGCCCGGCGAGTTCAGCGACAACGACAACGCAATCTTGGCGATGGCCGACGGCATGATCGCCACGTCGCGTGAAGCCATGGCGACGCAGCAGATCCACCAATGGCTCAACGCCGTGTGGGCCGTGGTGGCGGAGACCAACCGCTATTTCGCGGGCGAGGCGCCGTGGGCGCTCGCCAAGACCGATCCCGCCAGGCAGAAGACGGTGCTTTACGTCACTGCGGAAGTCGTGCGCCAGATCGCGATTCTGACGCAGCCGGCGATGCCGACCGCCTCGGGATTGCTGCTCGACAGCCTCGGCATCCCGGAAGCCGAGCGCAGCTTCGCCGCCCTGGGTGGCACCTCGCGCATCGCGCCGGGCTCGACGCTGCCGGCGCCGAAACCGGCGTTCCCGCGCTACGTCGAGCCGGCGGCCTGAGGCGGACGCGCGATGCTGGTCGACAGTCATTGCCACCTGGATTTTCCGGACTTCGCGGAAGATCTCGACGGGATCGTGTCGCGTGCGCGTGCAGCCGGCGTCAAACGCATGGTCACGATCTCCACGCGGGTGCGGAAGCTGAACGATCTTGTCGCCATCGCCGAGCGCTACGACGATGTCTATTGCTCGGTCGGCACTCACCCGCACAATGCGGATGAGGAGGACGGCATCGCGTCGGACGAGCTGATCGCGCTGACGCAGCATCCCAAGGTCGTCGCGCTCGGTGAAGCCGGGCTCGATTATTTCTACGACAACAGCTCACCGGAGGCGCAGGCGAGAGGCTTTCGCGCCCACATCGCCGCCGCCCGCGCTACCGGCCTGCCGCTGGTGATCCACACCCGCGAGGCGGACGAGGACTGTGCCAGCATCCTGGAGGATGAGGCCGCACGCGGATCGTTTCGCGCGGTGCTGCATTGTTACACCGGCGGGCGCGAGCTGGCGCTGAAGGCGGTCTCGCTCGGGCTGTATATCGGCTTCACGGGTATCCTGACCTTCAAGAAGTCGGAATCCCTGCGCGCGCTTGCGGCCGAACTGCCGCCCGATCGTATTCTGGTTGAGACGGACTCGCCTTATCTTGCACCGGGAAAATTCCGGGGCAAACGCAACGAACCGGCCTATGTGGTCGAAGTCGCAAAGGTGCTCGCCGAGACACGCAGCGTGTCGACCGAGGAAATCTCGCGCCAGACCACCGAAAACTTCTTCCGTCTATTCTCGAAGGTGAAAGCTTGAGACTGGGAGCCGCATGACACTGACGCTGACGATCCTGGGCTGCGGCTCCTCCGCCGGCGTGCCGCGCCCGGCGCTCGGCTGGGGCGCCTGCGATCCCAACAACCCCAAGAACCGCCGTCGCCGCTGCTCGCTGCTGGTCGAACGAACGTCCGAGCACGGCACCACACGCATCTTGATCGACACCTCGCCGGACCTGCGCGAGCAATTGCTTTCGACCAACGTCGACCACATCGATGCCGTGTTCTTGACCCACGAGCATGCCGACCAGACCCACGGCATGGATGATCTGCGTTCGGTGGTCATGCACATGCGACGGCGCATCCCGACCTACTTCAACCAGTCGACAGCGAAGGACATCCTGTCGCGGTTCTCCTACTGCTTCATCTCGCCGGAGGGCAGCGACTATCCGCCGATCCTGACGCGGCATTCGATCGAGGCGGGCGAAAGTCAGACGATTTTGGGGAAGGGCGGCGCGGTGACGATGACCGCCTTCCTGGTGCAGCACGGCAATATTCCCGCGCTCGGCTACCGCATCGGGGATGCCGCCTACACACCCGACCTCAACGACATCCCGCGCGAGAGCTGGGGCGCATTGGAAAATCTGGACCTCTGGATCGTCGACGGCCTGCGCTACACCAGTCATGTCAGCCATTTCAGCATCAACGATGCGCTGTCGTGGATCGAACGTTTCAAGCCGAAGCGCGCGGTCATCACCAACATGACCGCTGACGTTGATTACGAGGTCATCAGGCAGTCGCTGCCCGCGGGCGTGGTGCCGGCCTATGACGGGCTGCGGCTGGAGACGCACTAAACCCGCGGTGGAAATTCTCCTGCCAGCCGGCATATACCTTGCTTGCGCCGGCCCCATCATGTTGATCTAACGTCTGAAAGACAGGCGTTGGACTGGGCGATATTCAAGCAGGACCAGCACCTGACGTGCAATCGCCGGGGTCGGTTGAATCGCCTCGTGTGAAGATGGGGATTGCGTTGGCAGCGGACGATCTAGCGACTCGAGGACTGGTGCGACGCGCTCTGGACCTCCTTTATCTCGGCGCGGGCTACGCCGCGGGCGTCTTCCTGGTTGCGATCTTTGCAATCATGATGGTCATGTCGGTCGGGCGTCAGTTTGCGATCAACATTCCCGCCGGCGACGATTTCGCGTCCTGGTGCATGGCCGCGATGGCTTTCCTCGGACTCGCGCACACTTTCAAGCGCGGAGAGATGATCCGGGTCGGCCTGCTGCTGGAGCGCCTGCACGGGCGGACCAAGCAGGTGGCCGAGATCGTTGCGCTCGGCATTGCCGCGGCATTCATCCTCTATTTCACCTGGCACGCCGTGCAGATGACCTACGATTCCTGGCGCTTCAACGACGTGGCGCAGGGCGTCGTCGCGCTTCCGCTCTGGATTCCGCAGCTCGGCTTTGCCGGCGGCCTTGCGATCCTGTCGATCGCGCTGATCGATGAAATGGTCAATGTCGTCGGCGGCAACCGGCCGAGCTACGAGAAGGGCTCGCCGGACGAGACGCCCGACGAATTCATCGAGCGCATCTCGCAGGGCGGCGGAGGTTGAGCATGGCCAATCTCGGCATGATCGAGCTGTCGTTCATCCTGCTCGGCGTCATGATCCTGCTGCTCGGCAGCGGCGTCTGGATCGCGGTCTCGCTCGGGCTCGTCGGCTTTGTGGCGATGGCGCTGACGACGAGTTTGCCGCTCGGTACCGTGCTCGCCACCACGACCTGGAGCGCGAGCGCGTCCTGGACGCTGGCTGCACTGCCGCTGTTCATCTGGATGGGAGAGATACTTTTCCGGACAAAATTGTCGGAAGAGATGTTCCGCGGTCTGTCGCCTTGGGTGCAGTGGCTGCCGGGACGGCTGACGCATGTGAATGTGATCGGCTGCGGCATCTTCGCGGCGGTGTCGGGCTCGTCGGCCGCGACCTGTGCGACCATCGGCAAGATCGCATTGCCGGAGCTCGACAAGCGTGGCTACGACAAGGGTCTGAGCCTCGGATCGCTCGCGGGCTCCGGCACGCTCGGCCTCTTGATTCCGCCCTCGATTCCGATGGTGGTCTATGCGGTCACGGCGAACGTCTCCGTGCTCCAGGTGTTTCTCGGCGGCTTCCTGCCGGGCGTGCTCGTGATTGTGCTCTATTCCGGCTACATCATCATCTGGTCGCTGCTCAACCCAAAGAAAATTCCCACGCGCGATCCGCCGATGCCGTTCCGGCAGAAGCTCCGCGAGTCGGCCAAGCTGGCGCCCTGCCTGCTGCTGATCCTGGCGGTCTTCCTGTCCCTCGTGCTCGGCTTCGCGACGGCGACGGAATGCGCGGCGTGGGGTGTCTCAGGCGCGCTGCTGCTGGCGTGGTGGAGCGGCACGCTCACGCGCAAGAACTTCCTCGAGAGCATCATGAGCGCGACGCGCCTGACCTGCATGATCATGTTGATCCTGGCAGGCGCGGCCTATACGACAGCTGCGATGGCCTATACGGGTATTCCGGCGGCGCTCGCCACCTGGGTCCAGGGGCAGCAGCTCACACCCGGCATGCTCGCCCTCTATCTCAGCATCATGTACATCATCCTGGGATGCCTAATCGACGGCATCTCGATGATCGTCCTGACCGCCGTCATCGTACTGCCCATGGTCAGGCAGGCGGGCCTCGATCTGGTCTGGTTCGGCGTCTATCTCATCATCCACGTCGAGATGGCGCAGATCACGCCGCCGGTCGGCTTCAATCTGTTCGTGCTCCAGAACATGAGCGGCCGCGATACGTTCACCGTTGCACGGGCGGCCTTCCCATTCTTCGTCCTGCTGCTGGCCGCCGTGTTCATCATCACGGAGTATCCGCAGATCGTGATGTTCTTGCCGAAGCTTGCTTTCCCAGACTGAGCATACCCGTTTTTCAGATTGACCTTAAGGAGAAGCCCGATGATGTCTCGTTTAGTCCGCGCGTCCCTGATCGCCGGCGTCGTGATGGCCGCGGCACCTGCTTTGGCCCAGACCAAATGGAATTTGCCGGCAGCCTATCCTGCCGACAATCCGCACTCCGAAAATCTGATCGCCTTCGCCAAGGACGTCGAGGCCGCCACGTCCGGCAAGCTCCAGATCACCGTTCATCCGGGGGCCTCACTGTTCAAGGCGCCCGACATCAAGCGCGCGGTGGTGACCGGGCAGGCGCAGATGGGTGAGGTGCTGCTGTCGATCCACGAGAACGAGGACCCGCTCTTCGGCGTCGACGTCGTGCCGTTCCTCGCGACCAGCTTCCCTGACGCGATGAAGCTGTATCAGGCCTCCAAGGCCGCGATCGCCAAGAAGCTCGATGCGCAGGGCCTCAAGCTGCTGTTCGCCGTGCCGTGGGCGCCGCAGGGCGTCTACGTCAACAAGCCGCTCGCGACGATCGAAGACATGAAAGGCTTGAAGTGGCGCGCCTATAATGTCGGCACCGCGCGCATCGGCGAGTTGGTCGGCGCACAATCGGTCACGATCCAGGCTGCCGAACTGCCGCAGGCACTTGCGACCGGCGTGGTGAACTCCTTCATGTCGTCGGGCGGCACGGGTTACGATGCGAAGGCCTGGGAGTCGCTCAAATACTTTTACGACGTGCAGGCCTGGATTCCGAAGGACTACACCTTTGTCAACAAGGCCGCGTTCGAGGCGCTCGACAAGCCGACGCAGGAGGCGATCCTCAAGGCGGCTGCGACGGCGGAAACCCGCGGGTGGAAGGCCTGGCAAGACAAGAGCAGCTGGTATCTCGATCAGCTCAAGGCGAAAGGCATGAATGTCGAGCCGCCGAGCCCGGCACTGAAGGCCGGCTTCCAGAAGATCGGCGAACAGCTGACCGCCGATTGGCTCAAGAAGGCCGGCGCTGACGGGCAGGCGATCGTCGACGCCTACAAGAAGATGTGACGACCGCGAAGCTTCCGCCCGCCACCTTCAGGTGTGCGGGCGGAAGGTCTTCCACAGTCAGCCTCAGGCCGAGATCGCCTTGGCTGATCCGACCTCGTTGCGCAGCAGGAATTTTTGGATCTTGCCGGTCGAGGTCTTCGGGATCGGTCCGAACACGACGGCCTTCGGCGTCTTGAAGCCACTCATCTGCGAGCGGCAGAACGCGATGATGTCAGCCTCGCTCGCGCTGGCGCCGTCCTTCAGCTCGACGAAGGCGCAGGGCACCTCGCCCCATTTCGGATCGGGCTTGGCAACCACGGCGGCGAACAGCACGGCTGGGTGCTTGTAGAGGATGTCCTCGACCTCGACGGATGAGATGTTCTCGCCGCCGGAGATGATAATATCCTTGGAACGGTCCTTGATGATGACGTAGCCGTGCTCGTCGAGCACGCCGAGGTCGCCGGTGTGAAACCAGCCGCCCTCGAAGGCTTCCTTGGTCGCCTTCTCGTTCTTGAGGTAGCCCTTCATCACGATGTTGCCGCGGAACATGACCTCGCCGATGGTCTCGCCGTCGCGCGGCACCTCTTGCATCGTCTGCGGATTGATGACGGTGACGGCTTCCTGAAGCGGGTAGGGCACGCCTTGCCGGCGCTTCATGCGCGCGCGTTCGGCGGGCGGAAGCTCGTCCCACCCGGGCTGCTCGGCGCAGACGGAGGCGGGGCCGTAGACCTCGGTCAGCCCGTAGACATGCGTCAGCTTGATGCCGATGCTTTCGGCGCCTTCGAGCACGGCGACGGGTGGCGCCGCACCTGCGATCAGGCCGACGACGCGGCGCGCGGCCTCGCCCTTTGGCGCGTCGGGCGCATTGATCAGCGTGTTGTAGACGATCGGCGCGCCGCACATGTGGGTGACGCCGTGCTGCCTGATCAGCTCGAAGATTTTGGTCGGCTCGACCTTGCGCAGGCAGACATTGGTGCCGGCCGAGGCAGCGATGGTCCAGGGGAAGCACCAACCGTTGCAATGGAACATCGGCAGCGTCCAGAGATACACCGGGTGCTGACCGAGATTGCCGGCCAGGATGTTGCTGACGGCATTCAGATACGCGCCGCGATGATGGGTGACGACGCCCTTGGGATTTCCCGTGGTGCCCGAGGTGTAGCTCAGCGCGATCGCATCCCATTCGTCGGTGGGCAGGACGGCCTCGAAGTTCGGATCGCCTTGCGCGACGGCGTCCTCGTACTCGATCTCGCCGATGCGCTTGCCGCCCTTGAAGGCGGCATCGTCGACATCGATCACGAACGGCTTTGGCCCGGTCATCTGTGCGAGTGCGTCACTGATGACACCGGAGAATTCCGGGTCAACCAGGATGATGTTGGCCCCGCCATGGTCGAGCTGAAACGCGATGGAAGGCGCATCGAGGCGGATGTTGAGCGCATTGAGCACGGCGCCCGTCATGGGGACGGCGAAGTGCGCCTCGTTCATCGCCGGAACGTTCGGCAGCATTGCAGCAACGGTGTCACCGACGCCGATGCCCTTGCCCGCCAGATAAGAGGCAAAGCGCCGGCAGCGCTCGTGCGTCTGCGCCCAGGTGAAGCTGCGGCCCTCATAGACAGTGCTGACGTGATCGGGATAGACGGCGGAGCTTCGCGCGAGGAAGCTCAACGGGCTCAGGGGCACATAATTGGCGGGGGTCTTGTCGAGGCCGATATCGTACTTGTTCTGCCGCTTACTCATCGACACCTCCTGAAAACGCCTCAAAGGAATCCGATCGATATCCAGGGGAAGATCGCGACGATGATCAATCCCACCAGCAGCGCCAGCAGATAGCCCCAGATCGGCCTGATGCCTTCGGCCGGGTCGACGCGTCCAATGGCGCAGGCGGCATAATAGCCGACGCCGAAGGGTGGGGCGAATAGCCCGATACCCATGGCGAGAATGATCACCATCGCATAGTGCACCTCGTGCACGCCGACGGCGCGGGCGATCGGGAACAGCAGCGGCCCGAACAGCACGATCGCAGGGATGCCCTCCAGCACGCTGCCGAGAATGGTGAAGGCCAGGATTGAGACGGCGATGAAGGTCGCCGCCCCGCCGGGCAATCCCGTCATGGCCGCCGCCAGCGAGCGCGAGAAGCCGGATTGGGTCAGGCCCCACGCCATACCGGTCGCGGTGCCGATGATCAGCAGGATTGCGCCCGACAACGCTGCGGTCTCGACCAGCATTGGAAACAACCGCCGCCAGTCGAAGCGGCGGTACACTAGAACGCCGACCAGGGCGCCGTAGACGATGCCGATGGTGGAGACCTCGGTGGCGGTCGCGATGCCCTCGACCACGGCGTAGCGGATCACGAAGGGCAGCGCGAGCGCGGGCAGGGCGATGATGAAGGTCCTGCCGATCTCGGATGCCTTGGCGCGGCGGACGTGGCTCATGTCCTCGTGGCGGTAGCGCCACCACACCAGCATGCAGAGCGTGATCGCCAGCACCACGCCGGGCAATAGACCGCCGGTAAAGAGGGCGGCGATCGACACGCCCGTGACCGAGCCGATCGTGATCAGCACGAGGCTCGGTGGAATGGTCTCCGTCTGGGCCCCCGTCGCCGCAAGGAGCGCGACGAGGTCGCCGGGCTTGGCGCCGCGCTGCTTCATCTCCGGGAACAGCACCGGTGCGACCGCGGCCATGTCGGCGGCCTTGGCGCCGGAGATGCCGGAGACCAGGTACATGGCGCCGACCAGTACATAATGCAGGCCGCCGCGGACATGCCCGAGCAGGCTCGCCAGGAACGCCACCATGGCCCGCGCCATGCCGGTCATCTCGATTAGCAGCCCCAGAAAGACGAAGAGCGGCACCGAGAGTAGGATGAGGTGGCTCATGCCCTCGTCCATCCGCCCGACCAGCACCATCACCGGCGTGCGCGTGGTCAGCGCCAGATAGCCGAAGATCGCAAGGCCAAACCCGAACGCAATGGGAACGCCGGCAAAGACGCAGAAGCCGGCAACGCCGACGAAGAAGATGACGAGGTTGAGATTGCCGAGGGGGCGCAGCGACGGCTCCGCCAGCCAGAATGCGCCGATCAGGACTGCAACCGACAGCACGGCGGCCGCGACCATCCGGTAATCGGCGGCGCGCAGCAGCCGCAGCAAGGCGAACGCCGCCATCAGGCTGATGCCGGCCGGCAGCGCCGCAGCGCGCCACATATTCGAGATCTGGAGCGCCGGTGTGGTGATGTAGCTCTCTTCGTAGGCATAGTCGCAGGACGGCCAGACGATCAGCACGAGGAACGCCAGCGCGGCCGATGTCGCGACCAGATCGAGATAGGTCCGCAACGCGGGCCGGGCACTGGCGACGACCGCGGTCATGCGCATGTGCTCGGAGCGGCGGAACGCGACTGCCGCGCCCAGCATGGCGAGCCACAGGAACAGGATCGAGGCGAGCTCGTCTGACCAGATCAGCGGCCGATGCAGCCCGTAGCGCGCAACCACGCCGGCAAACAGGATCACGATCTCGGCGATGACCAGGATCGCCGCCGGGATCTCCACAAGAAGGCCAAGTGTGCGCTCCAGCGAAGCCAGCAACGAAGGTCGGCGAGGGGACTGAACAGTCGCCTCGCCCGCCACTTCGATCACCTCGACTTCGACATGAGCCATGACGCGGCCTAACGCGTTACGACAGCTTGCCCACGGCTTTTTCCAGGAGGTCCCAGGCTTGATCGCCGTACTTGCCCTTCCATTCGGCATAGAAGCCGGCGGACCGCAGCTTGTCGCGGAACGGGGCCACCGCCGGCTGGTTGAAGGTCAGGCCCTTGCCCGCCAGCTCCTGCTGGAGATTGGCGTTGAGCTTGGCGGTATCCTCACGCTCCTTGACGGCGGCGGCGTTGATGTTCTTGGCGACGACAGTGCGCACGTCCTGCGGCAGTTTTTCCCAGGCACGGCGGTTGGCCAGGAACCAGAAGCCGTCCCACATGTGGTTGGTCAGCGAGCAGTACTTCTGCACCTCGTACAGCTTTGCGGTCGAGATGATCGCCAGCGGGTTCTCCTGGCCCTCGACGATCTTGGTCTGGAGCGCCGAATAGACCTCGGCGAAATTGATCGAGGCGGGCGCTGCGTCGAATGCCTTGAACATCGAGGTCCATAGCGGCGACACCGGCACGCGGATTTTGAAGCCCTTGAGATCGTCCGGACCGGCGATCGGCTTGGTCGACGATGTGGTCTGGCGGAAGCCGTTGTCCCAGATCTTGTCCATGACCTCGAGCCCGGCCTTCTTGATCTCGCCGCGGACGAAGGCGCCGAGGTCTCCATCCATGGCCTTCCAGACCGTGCCGTAGTCCGGGAACGCGAAGCCGATGCCGTTGATGGACGCGGCCGGCACCAGGGTCGAGAGGATCAGCCCCGACAGCGTGAAGAACTCGACGCCGCCGGAGCGGATCTGGCTCAGCATGTCGGTGTCGGACCCGAGCTGGTTGTTCGGGAAGATCTGGAGGTCGAACTTGCCGTTGGTCTCGCTCTTGATGGCCGCGGCCATCTCCTTGGCGCGCACGTTCAGCGGATGGCTGTCCGGCAGGTTGTTGGCGTATTTGTAGGTGAACTCGGCGCTCTGGGCGCGGGCCACATGGGGCGCACTGAGGCCGCCCAGGACCGCGGTCGCGGCGGAGGCCTTGAGAAGCGTGCGTCGGGAAAAGCTCATGGGTCTGCTTCCTCGGAAGGTTTGTTGTTGTTCTGAGATGCAAACCTATACGGACGTCAGGTCAGAAGGTCATCTGCGATCTCGCGAAGCCTCGCTTATTGCAGCCGGACAACGTCGCGGCAATATCGGCTTTCGGAGAGATGGCCGCACAAAAAAATGCGAAAACAACCCCATGCACAGTAGCCGTCAAAGAGCTGGGACGGCGGCCCGGCGTAAGCCCAAAAACGGCTTGGAGCGAAGGTGCAGTGGCAGGAATTTCATCTAAATGACTGATCAAATTGCACATAAAAATATTCCATAATATACCTTATGCGAATTACGGATATGGGGCGAGCCGGCCATCTCAGTGTGCTCGGCACCGTTCTCCAGGGGTTGGACTCGACTCTGACAACGCCTGCGGGCAACGAAGATCTTGCCCGCGACGTCCTCTTCGGCTGGGCCCTCACCCAGCGGCCGCATTGTCCGGGCGTTGAGTGGCCCGCAACGTCGGGATCTGAGGCGCGGTCCTGAAATTGGCTAGGCGTAATCGATATGACTCTGAGCCTCAGACAACTCCGATACTTCGTGGCCATCGCGGATGCAGGTGCGCTCGCGAGAGCCGCCGAAATCCTGAACGTCGCTCAATCGGCGCTGAGCCATCACGTGTCGGAGATAGAGGCCGTCCTTGGGGTCCAGCTCCTACATCGGCGTCCGCGCGGAATATTGCTGACACCTGCCGGGGAACGTCTTTACGAGCATGCCACTGCGATCCTAGCTGCGGTGGTGAAGGCGGAGACCGACGTCAAGGCATTCACCGAGGAGGCGACCGGGGCGATTTCGGTCGGCCTCACGCACACGGTTGCTGCAGCCTGCGGGCTTGAGATCATGCAGGCTGTCGGGACCGGCACCCCGGCAGTGCATCTGACGCTGGCCGAGGGTTTGAGTCCTGGACTGACAGATCGGCTGATTGCGGGCGAACTCGATTTCGCGCTCGTTTTCAATCCCCCCGTGGATGCCAGACTGATCCGTGAGCCCCTGCTCAGGGAGGAACTATTCCTCGTCGGGCGTGCGGACGTCATCGGTCCCCCCGATACGCCGATTGCCTTCGCCGAAATCCCGCAGGGTACGGTTCTCGGCTTAATCCCGTCACGAGCCATCATTCAGGCGCAGATTCTGCGCAACAAGGTCACGCGCAGCCCAAAACTTGAGATCGACTCGCTTGGCCTGATGCGGCGGGCGCTGGAGGCCGGGCTTGGCTGCGCCATTCTGGCGCGGTCGACCGTAGCAGCGGATCTGCCGAACAAACGCATCCGCGCCCGGCAGATTGTCGAGCCGACCATTACAAGAGATCTCAATCTGATCATGCGGTCCGACCACCCGCAAACGCGTGGCTTCACCGAGGTGCGCCGCGTCCTGAATGAGGTGTTTTTTCAGGAGGTGGTCAGCGGACGCTGGCCAGCGGAGTCGCTGGCCAAAGCGACGCAGAGCTGAGCCGAGCACGACGCTGTAAGAGCCCTGAACGGCAATGCAGCCGGGTACCGGCTTCGGCGGCATTGGTTGGCTCGGGCGAAACAGGCCTCCCCGACATGCCCCGCATGGGTCGAGCCAAATCAACGCGTTGAACTATCTGGTCGCGAGATAGCTGCGTTAGGAAAGGTGTAATTGTCACTTTCCGCAGGCGCGAGCATCGTCTGGCGGCAAACAGCAGGCAAACTGCCGACGCGATGGGAGCGCACGTGGAGAGATGAGCAATTTCCCCACCTCGGTGGAGATCGTCGAGGAAGGTCCTCGCGAGGGCTTCCAGATCGAGCCCGGGCCAATTTCGACCGCTGCAAAGATCGAGCTGATCGATGCCTTGTCACAGACAGGCGTCAAGACGATCCAGGTCGCTTCGTTCGTCAACCCGAAGGCCGTGCCGGGCTGGGCTGACGCCGAGGCGGTCGTTCGGGGATTCACGCCGTCTCCGGGCGTCGCCTATACGGCCCTCTGGTTCAATGAGCGCGGAATGGAACGCGCCCTCTCCCATCGCGATCGTCTCGTGAATGCCGCAGCCATCGCCTTGAGCGCCTCCGAGGCGTTCTCTCTGCAGAATCTCCGGCGAGATCGGCAGGGCCAGATTGAAGCCATGAGATCGACAGTGGCGGCTCATCTCGCCGCGAACGTGCCGGTTGATCGAGTGATCGTCATGGCGGCATTCGGATGCAATTTCTCCGGAGAAGTGCCGCTCAGCGCGGTGATCTCCACCATCAAGGATGGGCTCGGCATCGCCGAGGAAACTTGGACCCGCATTTGCGCCATCGGGCTCGGAGACAGTATGGGCTGGTGCACGCCGAGGAGGATTCAGGAGACCGTCACCGCTATCCGCGAGCGCTGGCCGGAGTTGGAGCTGTCACTGCATCTGCACGATACACGGGGTCTCGGCATCGCATCTGCTTATGAGGGGCTGCGGCTCGGTGTATCCAAGTTCGACGCCGCCGTCGCCGGCCTGGGAGGCTGCCCCTTTGCTGGGCAACCTGGAGCGCCCGGGAATATTGCCACGGAAGAGCTGGTGCTCCTCTGCGAACAACTCGGCATACCGACCGGCATCAATCTTGATCGGCTCATTGACGTTGCTCGGCTCGCCGAGCAGATCGTCGGGCACCGCCTGCCAAGCGCGCTGCTCAGATCGGGGCGACCGAAGATGATAGGGACCCAATGACATGACCGCAGATGCTGCAAAGCCGCTCCAGAACATTCGCGTTCTGGATTTCGGTCACACCATTATGGGCCCCTGCGCCGGACTGATCTTGGCCGATCTCGGCGCCGATGTGATCAAAGTCGAACCCTACGAAGGCGACTCCACACGTCGAATGCCCGGCTTCGCCGCGGGATTCTTTGCCACGTTCAATCGTAACAAGCGCTCGATCGCGCTTGATCTGAAAACACCCCGTGGCCAGGCAGCTCTTCACCGCCTGGTGGCTGGTGCAGACGTGCTACTGGAGAATTTCGGCCCCGGCACGATCGAGCGTCTTGGCTGCCGGTGGGAAGACCTCGCGAAGATCAATCCGCGTCTGATCTTCCTGTCGATGAAGGGATACTTGAAAGGACCCTATGAGCACCGAGGAGCTCTGGATGAAGTGGTCCAGATGCAAAGCGGCATCGCCTATATGACCGGCCCGCCCGGCCAGCCGTTACGGGCCGGCGCTTCGATCATCGACATTCTCGGCGCCGTTTTCGGGGTCGTTGCCGTGCTCGCAGCCATCAATGAGCGCGCGATCACCGGACAGGGCAAGCGGGTCGGCTCCTCCCTGTTCGAGAGTGCGGCATTCCTCATGGCGAGCCACATTGCCGGCGGCGCAGTAACCGGCGAACCAATGCGTCCGTTTCCTGCGCGCACCAACGCCTGGGGGGTCTACGACGTTTTCGAGACGCGAGACGGGCAGGTTTTCATAGGCATCACCAGCGACGCCCATTGGAGTCGGTTCTGCAAACAATTCGGCTTGGCGGAGCTCGGGGGCGATCCGCGCTTGCAATCAAATACCGATCGCTGCGCCAACCGCCACTGGATGCTGCCAGTTCTCAAGCGGCTATTTGCCGAGCAGGCAATGGCTGACGTTCTCGCCGCCTGCGACACGGCCATGCTGCCTTATGCCAAGGTGGGACATCCCGACGAGCTTCCACAAGACCCGCATCTTGCTGCAGGAGGGCTGGTCGAAACTGCGATCTCCGCTCTGGGCAAGCATCTTATCGCGCGCCTGCCCGGCCTGCCCATGGAGTTCGGCGAGCTCAGGGAAAGAACAAGGCTGGAGCGGCAACCGCCCGGCATTTCGGAGCACGGCGAGCAGGTCCTTAGGGAGGCCGGGCTGAGTCCGGCCGAAGTCGAGGCTTTGGTGCAGGATAGAATTCTGCGTCGACCAGACGCTCAGGTCGCGGCACGCGACGAGAACGTTGCCTGAGATGCCAAAGCGCCTGCCGCATGGGGCGTCGGGGTCTGGCTTGACGCTGCGCGCACGTCGCCTCGCCTTCTCGCTTCCAGAACGATCCCATCGCTAAGTTCTACTGGTGCCCTTCACGTCATTCGGAGAACCTTTCGGCAAGCTGGCGTGCTCGCGCGGTAAAGCGCGTTGTTCCGCACAAAAACGTACGAGAAATCGGGAGGGATAGATGACCACTGCGGATCTGGCCGGCTCGACAGCCGATCAATTGGACGCTCCTAGCGCCGCAGCCAGGGACGCTCGTTCCTTGTCGGTCGACCATGCCGTTGCCGAGGTTGCAGCCCGCCTCGAGCGGCTTCCCGCAAGTCGCTATTTCTGGAAGATCATTATCCTCGTTTCCCTCGGCGGCTGGTTCGAATACTACGATCTCATCTTCACGGGTTATATCGCGCCCGGCCTGACGAAATCGGGATTGCTGACCACCACAACCACGACTTTCTTCGGCTACACTGGAATTGCCGGCTTTATCGCCGCAACTTTTGCCGGGCTCTTCGTAGGAACTTTCTTCTGCGGCAGATTGATCGATCGGTTCGGCCGACGCGCGGCCTTCACCTGGTCGATGGTGTGGTATTCTTTCGCCTTGCTCATTCATGGCGTTTCAGCACACGCCTGAGGGCCTGCTGGTCTGGCGCTTCGTCGCCGGGATTGGCATCGGGGTCGAGATCATCACGGTGACGACCTTCATCATCGAGCTGGTCCCCGGCCATATGCGGGGCAAGGCCATCGCACTGAACCAGGCAATCATGTTCACGGCGGCACCGATCGCCGCCCTCCTTTCATCCTGGCTCGTTCCGGAAACCTATTTCGGCCTGGACGGCTGGCGCTGGATCGTCTGATCGGATCCACCGGCGCAATCGTGGTCTGCTTCCTGCGCGCCCGCCTTCCCGAAACGCCGCGATGGCTTGCACAGCATGGCCGATCGGAAGAAGCTCTTCGCGTCGTCGAGCGTATCGAACAGCAGATTATACGCGAGACCGGAAATTCCTTGCCCGAGCCGGCGCGCATCCGGAACGCCGCTCCCGAGCGAGAGCCTCACTTCTTTGAACTATGGACGGGCCCCTGGCGCTCGCGCGTCTTGATGTTGCTTGTCTTCAATCTGTTCCAGGCAATCGGATATTACGGTTTCACGAACTGGGTGCCTTCCTTCATGATCGCCAAGGGAGTCCTGGTCACCAAGAGCCTGCTCTATTCTTCGGCGATTGCGATCGCCAGCCCTGTCGGACCACTGTTAGCCATGATGATCGCCGATCGCATCGAGCGCAAATGGCTCATCGTGATTGCCGCTGCGTCAATCTCCGTCTTCGGGCTGGCGTTTGCTCAATCATCCGCGCCCTTCTTGCTCATTACGTTTGGCCTCCTGGTCAATCTCGGCAACTCAATCATGTCGCTCAGTTTCCACACCTACCAGAACGAGGTCTTCCCGACTCGAATCCGGGCACGAGCAGCAGGCACCGTCTATTCGGTCAGCCGATTGACCGCCATGTTCTCCGGCTTCCTGATCGCCTTTCTGCTTCGAGACTACGGTGTGACGGGCGTGTTCGGTGCGATCGTGGGAGCCATGGTCGTGGTGATGATCGTCATCGGCGTATTTGGGCCGACAACGAACAACAAGCCGCTCGAAGAGATCGCCTAGGGCATCTCGCGCCACGCTGCAGCCGTTGCTGCCGAACGTCGAAGATCGAGAAACCAATGGCAACGGACCTAGCGGGTAGACCCAAACATTGTTCGAAAAGATCTGGCGACCTCACGTCGCCACGCGGCGCGGCACGCGAAACCTGCTGACCATCGATCGCATCTTCCTGCACGATATGACGTCGATTCCGGCGTTCGAGCAGCTTCGCGAGCGCAACCTCTCCGTCGCGGAGACAGCGCGTACCCTCGCCGTTATCGATCACGCGGTCGCGACCGCGCCCGGTCGAACGGAGGAGACCTATCCGGTCATGGCGCCGATGGTAAGGTCGTTTCGCCGGGAGGTGACTGAGCGCGGAATTCCGCTGTTCGGTCTTGGAGATCCGCGGCAAGGCATCGTGCACGTCGTTGCCGCGGAGCAAGGTGCCATCCTGCCGGGAATGACGGCTGTTTGCGGTGACAGTCATACCTGTACAAACGGCGCTCTGGGCGCGATCGCCTTCGGCATCGGAAGCACCGAGATTGCGCACAGCCTCGCCTATCAGGCGCTGTGGCTTCCTCAACCAAAGACCCTACGCGTGACGATCGACGGCGTACTCGATCCCAGGGTGAACGGTAAGGACATCGCGCTTGCGATCATTTCCCGCTTCTCGACCGATGGCGGAACGGGCTGCGCAGTAGAGTACGCCGGCACCGCTATCCGCAGCCTTCCCTTGGAACAGCGCATGACGTTATGCAACCTGTCCATCGAGTTCGGATCGCGGATTGGGTTGATTGCGCCCGACGAGGCGGTCTTCACCTACCTCAACGGCCGGCCGCAAGCACCAAAGGATTCGGCGTTTGACGCAGCCGTTGCATCGTGGCGCAGGCTTGCAAGTGATGACGATGCAATTTTCGACAAGGAGTATTCGCTACCGGCAAGCACGATAGCACCGATGGTGACCTGGGGCACGAGCCCGGAAGACGCGATCGCCGTCGACGGAACCATTCCACGCTTGTCCGACGCCCGCGATCAGGCGCAGAGATCGCGCTGGGAGCGTGCATTTTCCTACGTCAACTTGCGGCCCGGCGAGCCTATCGCGGGCACGCCGGTCGATGTCGCCTTTATCGGCTCCTGCACCAATTCACGTCTATCCGACCTTCGGGCCGCCGCCCGTGTTGTCGACGGACGAAAGGTTGCAGGAAGTGTGCGTGCGCTAGTGGTCCCCGGCTCCAGCGACGTAAAGCGACGGGCCGAGGCAGAAGGTCTCGATCGGATCTTCCGCGATGCAGGCTTCGAGTGGCACGAATCTGCATGCTCGCTTTGCGTTTCGCTTGGACCCGATAACGTCGGCCGCGGAAAAAGGTGCGCGTCGACCTCGAACCGCAATTTCGAGAATCGACAGGGTCCCGGTGCGATCACGCACCTGATGAGTCCGGCTATGGTGGCGACCGCGGCGATCACCGGCGAGATCACCGATGTCAGGACCCTCGCATGAGCGGGAAAATCACAATTATTCGTGGGATCGCCGCTCCCCTGCTCTGGGACAACGTCGATACCGACGCCCTCACCCCCGTTGCCCCTTACAAGCGGCTTGGCGGAGGACGTGACTGCTTACGTGAGGTTCTGTTCTACGAGTTCAGGTTCACCGCAGACGGCACACCAAAGCCTTACTTTGTTCTGAACGAGCCGCAATTCACAGGCGCCGCCATTCTGGTCGCGGGCGAGAATTTCGGCTGCGGCTCGTCGCGCGAGGTAGCGGTGTGGTCGCTGATTGACTACGGCTTTCGCGCGGTGATCGCACGCAGTTTTGCCGAGATATTCGAGCAAAATGCCTATAAGAACCACCTCCTGCCCGCGACCGTCGATGCCGAGACACATGCACGGCTGGTACGATCCCTGGATTGCCCGACCCCTCCGGTCACGGCGATCGATCTCATCCGGCAATGCATCACGATCAATGACCACAATGTCGGAGCATTCCGAGCCGACGAGATGGGTTTGGAGATGATCGTCAACGGCATGGATGAATTTGCGCTCACCGCCCGCTACGTGCCCGACATCCAGGCTACGCAGCGCCGGCTGGATGACGCATTCCCTTGGCTCGACCCATACAAAAGGTCCTGAACGAATCTCACCGGCATCCTCATCGCATGCGTTCGCCACGAAATTTGGGCTAGCCAAAACTCTGCTCCCGGCTCAGAGTTGTCTGCCGCAAGCGAGACAACAGAACGCCGGCTTTCAAGCCGCGCCAGCCTTGGGAGATCATCATGCAGGAGCACGCCCCCCGCGGAGCGGGGTCCCGCGCCATTCCGTTCGATGCCGCCAAGCTCGACCGTCTCATGGAGATCGCCGGCCTCGACGTCGTGATCGCGACCTCCAAGCACAATGTGCAGTATCTGCTGGGCGCCGAGCGCGCGATCTTCTTCGACTACATGGACGCGCTCGGCGTCAGCCGCTATTTGCCGGTCCTGATCTATCCCAAGGGCGCACCTGAGAAAGCGGTCTATGTCGGCCACCGGCTGGAGACCCATCAGCGCGCGGTCGCCCCGCCCTGGGTGCCGCAGGTCCGGACCGAATCCAATGGTTCGGTGGACGCCATTGCGCAGGCTGCGGACCTGATTCGGCAGGCCGGCGTGCCATTGAAGCGGATCGGGATTGAGATGCCGTTCATGCCGATGGACGCCGGGAGGGCGCTGGCCGACGCCCTGCCCGGTGCCGAGCTCAAGGATGCGGTGCTGGTGCTGGAGCGGCTGCGGGCAGTCAAGTCGGCGGAGGAATTGGCGAAGCTGAAGACGGCGTCCGAGCTCGTCGTCGCATCCATGCTGGCGGTCATCGCCGGGCACGGTCGGGGCACGACCAAGCGGCAATTGTCGGAGGCGTTGCGCCTTGCCGAAGCCAACCGCGGCCTGACCTTCGAGTATTGCCTGCTGGCCTGCGGCAGCAGCCACAACCGGGCGCCATCGGCGCAGCATTGGGAGCAAGGCGAGGTGCTGTCGCTGGACTCCGGCGGCAATTATCACGGCTATATCGGCGACGTCGCGCGCATGGCCGTATTGGGCGCGCCGGATGCGGAGCTGAAGGATTGTCTGGCCGAAATCGAAGCGGTCCAGCGCGCCGCCTTCGCGGCGGTCCGGCCGGGCGCCTTGGGCGGCGACATCTACGTCGCGGCCGAACGCCAGCTCGCCCAGATCACCCAGCGCGACTGCACCGATTTCCTCGCTCACGGCATGGGGCTCGTCAGCCACGAAGCCCCTCGCCTGACCGCCAAGGGTCCGATTCCCTACGACGACACCGACGCCCGTCAACCGCTCGAAGCCGGCATGGTGGTCTCGATCGAGACCACCATGAAGCATCCGAGGCGCGGCTTCATCAAGCTCGAGGATACAGTTGCGGTGACGTCGACGGGCTACGAAATTTTCGGCGAAGGTGGCCGCGGGTGGAATCTTGGCGGCAGCGCCTTAGGGTAGCGGCAGTTGATCGAGCTGGCGCTGCGCCTCTGACGACCGCCGCGAACCAGCTCTGGCTCGGCGTTTCCTTGGCGCAGCATTTCGCGCAGATCGAGATAATGCCGCTCGGCGCGGCCGCATAGGCGGGTGATGCCACGCCCTACTCTGCTGGCGTGAGCTGCTGCCCGCCGAGGCGCATCGCCGCGGTCTGGCGCGCGCGGACGCGGGCACGGCGCTTGCGCCACCAGATCACGACGCCGGTGACCGAGAGTGTCGCCACGACGAGGCCCATGATCGAGATCAGGATGCGGCCGAACAGCCCGACGATGCGGCCCGAATGCAGCGGGAATTGCGCCTGCACGAAGATGTCGGCGGCGGTGCCGACCCAGGGCAGCCGTTCGCCAATGGAGCGGCCATCCTCGCTGTCGTAATAGAGCTGGGCCGGGCCGACGCCGCCGGCGCCGTGATCGTCGCCAGGATGGAAAAAGGCGGCGGCATAGACGCCATGGGCCGGGCCGTAGCTGATCGCGCCGACCGGGGTGGTCCACCCTCGCCCCTTGCCGTCCGCCGCCGCGCGCGCCGCGATCTCGGCAAAGGTGACCTTGGGCTCGATGGGATCGTCGAGATCGCGATAGGGCCGCTGCTCATAGGGCGTCGGGGTGTAGTTCGACACCATCTTCATCAGCGGCGAGAACACCTCGAAATAGAGGTTCAGCGAGAAAGCCGTAAAGGCGATGACGAACAGCACGCCCCAGGTCCACAGGCTGAAGGCACGGTGGATGTCGAAATTGATCCGGTAGGCGCTGCCGGAGGTCTTGATGGTCCAGGCCGGCGCCCAGCGCGCCCAGAAACCGCGCTCGAGCTGGCGCGTGACTTCCGGGGCCCGCGCCGCCCTGGCGCGCCTGCGCGAGGGCAGCGTCAGATAGAAGCCGACGAAGCAATCGATGGTCCAGATGATGGCGATCACGCCGAGCACGCGCATGCCCCAGCGGTCGCTGCCCCAGAATTCCGGGATGTGCATGGTGTAGTGCAGCTTGTAGAGGAAGGAGACGAAATTCTCCCGCGTCACCGGCCATACCGCGCCCCAATAGCGCCGGCCGAGCTCCGCGCCGGTGTTGGGATCGAGGAAGACCTGATTGTAGTCGAGCGGGTAACGCTTGCCGGTTGCGGGATCGATCCGCGGCATGACGAAGAACCAGAGCGAGTGGCCTTCCTCCGGCGTCATGAAGAGATAGACGACGCGCGCGCGGGGATCGCGCTGCTCGATCATCTTGGCGAGCTCGATCGAGGGAATCGCCGGACCCTTGCTGCTGACGTCGAACAAGCGGCTGTTCAGGACGTCATCGATCTCGTGATCCCAGGAGATGATCGCCCCGGTGATGCCGGAGAAAAACAGGAATCCGGCCGTGAGCAGTCCCGCCCAACGATGCAGCCTGCCGAATATCGCCCTCATCGTGTTGCACTCTCATCAGCAGGGTCCGACTTCCCATCGCCGGACCGTCCTCGATTTCACCAGCGGTAGGTCAGCTTGCCGATCGCCTTGCGTCCCTCCGCATACATGCAGCCCGACAGGCCGTAGCACGCCGCGACATAGCGCGTGTCCGCGAGGTTGGTGACGTTCAGCGACAGCCGCCAATTATCCCTGGTGTAGGCAAGCAGCGCGTCCAGCACCGTGGCTGATCCAACCTTGAACGTGTTGGCATCATCGCCCCACGTCGCGCCGACATAGCGAATGCCGCCGCCGAACTGCAAGCCCGCCAATTGCCCGGTCTGAAGCGTGTAGTCGCTCCACAGCGACGCGCGGTTGAGCGGCACCGTGACCGGCGCCTTACCGACATTGACCGGATCCTGCGTAACCATGGCATCGACATAGGCATAGGCCGCGCGCAGGTTCCAGCCGTCGGCCAGCGACATCGTACCTTCGAGCTCGATGCCGCGCGACTTCACCTGCCCGATTTGTTCGTAAAAGGTGGTTGCAGGCACGTACACAGCGACATTGTCACGCGTCAGGTCGAAGGCGGCGAACGTGAACAGCGCATTCCAGCCCAGCGGCTGGTACTTGACGCCCACCTCGTATTGCACGCCGGTCTCGGGATTGAGCATCTGTCCTGACGGACTTGTCGCGAGCTGCGGCAGAAACGACTCGGAATAGCTGAAATAAGGCGCGATGCCGTTGTCGAAATTGTACATCACGGCGGCGCGGCCGGTGAACGCCGATGCGTCCTTCGACGTCGATGTATCGGCCGGGGGCAGATTGGTATCGAGCTGCGTCGTCACGAAATCCTGGCGGCCGCCGAGCTGGAACGACAGCCGGCCGAGCTTGATTTGATCCTGCGCATAAAGGCCGAGCTGCGACTGCTTGACACCCTTGTTGTCGTACATTCCGCCGATGGCCCAGTCATAGCTGTAGACCGGATTGAAGACGTTGATCTCCGGCGCCGATGTGGTGACGGCAAACGCCGTGTCGCGGAACGTGGTGTTGCGATAGTCGATCCCGACCAGCGTGGTATGGCTGAGGATGCCGGTGGTGAACTTGCCCTGGAGCTGGTTGTCCACCGCGAAGGAATTGATGTAGGAGTTGCTGTAGCTGCCGAAACGCCCCAGCTGCCCCGCCGCCTCGTCGGTGTACCCCGTGCCGTAGAAGGTCTTTTCCTCGTTGTGCTGATAGGCGTAGCGCAGGTTCTGCCGGAACGTGATGTTGTCGGTGAAATTGTGCGACAGCTGATAGCCGGCGGTCGCAATTTCGGTGTTGAACGCATTGAAGCTCGGCACGCCCGCGAAGAACGAGACCGGGATGGTGCGGCCGTTGTTCGGCCACACCGTGCCCGAAGCCGGCAGGAACTGAAGGCCCCACCCTGCCCGATCCCTCTGATAGTTGGCGAGCAGCGTGATCGTCGTGTCCTCGTTCGGCTTGAACGTGACACCGGGCGCGATGAAGACGCGGTTGTCCTTGGTGAAGTCGACCTGGGTCTCGCCATCGCGGATGACGCCGGTCAGACGCCATAGCACGGTGCCCTCCTTGTTGGCGGCGCCGCCCATGTCAAACTGGCCCTGATAACGGTTGAAGCTGCCGCCGGAGATTGAGACTTCGCCGAACTGCTGCGCGGTCGGCAGCTTGGTCACGTAGTTGAGGATGCCGCCGGTACCGCTGCCGCCATACATCGCCGACGAAGGCCCCTTGAGAATCTCGAGGCGCTCGGCCCCGTAGGGATCGAGGCCGTTGAAGTGCACGTAGTTGCTGGATGGAATCCGCAAGCCGTCGACGTAGAGGCCTGACATGGTCGTGTCGAAGCCGCGGATCTGGAGGGCGCCGAAGCGGGTGTCAGAACCGCCATTGACGTCGCCGCTGACGCCTGCGGTGTAGCGCAATGCCTCGCCGATCGAGACGGCGCCCTGATTCCTGACCTGGTCGGTGGTGACGACGGACACCGACTGCGGGCTTTCGATCAGCGGCGTATCCGTCTTGGTGGCGGTGCCGCTCCTCGTGGCAACGAAACCGCGCACCGGGCCATTGGCGCGTTCGCCGGTGCCGCCGTTCGATGCCGATGCCGACTGGGTTGGCGCAGCCTGTTGCGCCGGACCGCGACGATTGGCACGTGCGGTGCGTGTCGCCGACGACCGCCGGGACGAGGCAACCGCGGCCGGACGGCCGCGCTGCGCCGGCGCGTCGACAGTGACAGGTGGAATCTGCGTCTGGGCTTGCACGTCAGCGAACGGGACGGAGAGAGCAAATGTGCTGACTGCACCGAAGAAAAGAAGCTGGATCTGTCGGCGACGCGTGTCATCACGCGAAGAAGGTTGGAAATCGGTCACGTCTTCGAGGCCCCACGCACTGCCGGCTTTGCCGGTACCGTTTTTTGATGCCCCGGCCTAACTCAGGCGGTTTCGGAGTGCGATAGGAACAGCGTTAGAATCTCTCCAGACGTGTGCGCAGCAAGTGCGGCGAATGCGCTCAGTCGCGATTCGGAATTTGGAATGTTTCCAGACAGACAAGAATCTGCCTGCCGGCAATATCTCGAAACGGCGTCAGCGATGCCGCAGCCGCCGGTTGACGCGGCGCGCCAGATAGTCGCCCGCGCTCTGAACGAGCTGTACCAACGCAATCAGCACGACGACGACGGCGAGCATCATCTCCGGCATGAAGCGCTGATAGCCGTAGCGAATGCCGAGATCACCTAAACCTCCGCCCCCGACGGCACCGACCATGGCGGAATAGCCGAGCAGGCCGACCACCGCGAGTGTCAGCGCCAGCAGCAAGCCGGGCAGCGCCTCGGGGATCAGCACCTTGAGCACGATCTGGATTGGCGAAGCGCCGAACGAGGACGCCGTCTCGATCAGGCCACCATCGACCTCGCGGATGGCGGCTTCGACGAGGCGTGCGATGAACGGTGTCGAGGCAATCGTCAGCGGCACGATCGCCGCGGTCGAGCCGATCGAGGTGCCGGCGACGAGGCGCGTGAACGGGATGATGGCGACGACCAGGATGATGAAGGGCGTGGAACGCGTCGCGTTGACAATGACGCCGAGCACGCCGTTGATGGCAGGCGCTGCAAACAGCTCCCCCTTCCGGCTGGTCGCGAGAAAGACGCCGAGTGGCAGCCCGAAGATGGTGCCGAGCAGCGCCGCGGTGCCGACCATGAACAGGGTTTCGCCCGTGGCCTGGATGATCAGGTTGATGAGTTCAGGCGACATGGCCGAGACGCTCCGCCGGGAATTGATATCGAGAAAGCCAGGCGAGCGTCCGCGTCACCGTGTCCTCTCCGCCAAAAATGCCAACGGGAATGCCGAGAACGAGTGAGCCGACGTGCTGACCGCTGATCTCGTCGATGCGCGCCGAGAGCAGTGCAACGTCGAGGTCGAGCTCACGGGCAAGCCGCGCCACCAGCGTATCGCCGGCGCCGGCGCCGCGCACCTGGACTCGGATCACGGCCTGCCCGCCTACGACCGGCTCCGGAACAATGCGGCTCGCCAGCGACACCGGCAGGCTGTCGCCGATCACCTCCGCAAGGAAGGACTGCGTGATCGGGTGCCTGGGATGGGTGAAGATGTCGGCGACGTGGCCGCTCTCGACCACATGGCCGGAATCGAGCACCACCACTTGCTTGGCGAGCTGACGCACCACCGACATTTCGTGCGTGATCAGCACGATCGTCACGCCTAGCTCGCGATTGATGCTCGCGAGCAGGTCGAGGATCGCGCGCGTGGTCTGCGGATCGAGCGCGGAGGTCGCCTCGTCCGACAGCAGCACACTCGGCCGCGTCGCCAGCGCCCGCGCGATGCCGACGCGCTGCTTCTGGCCGCCGGAGAGCTCCGAGGGATAGCGATCGTGCTTGTCGGCGATGCCGACCAGCGCCAGCAGCTCGGCGACACGGGCCTTGGTATCGGCCTTGCCCCAGCCGGCGATTTCGAGCGGCAGCGCGATATTATCGGCAGCGGTGCGCGACGACAGCAGGTTGAAGTGCTGGAAGATCATGCCGATCGAGCGCTGCGCCAGCCGCAGCTCGCGCCCTGCAAGCGCCGAGATGTCTCTGTTATCGACGATGACGCGGCCCGTGGTCGGCTTCTCCAGCCCATTGATCAGCCGGACCAGGCTCGATTTGCCGGCGCCGGAGCGGCCGATCACGCCGGTGATGGAGCCGCGCGGAATCGCGAAGTCGATGTCTTGCAGCGCCTTGACTCCGGGCTTGCCGCGATAGGCCGGATAGGTTTTTGAGATGCCTGCGAACCGGACCATCGCGTCCGGCTCGGTCATGGCGGGTGACATCGCTTCAGGCGTCTGGATCGGCTGTCCGATCGCAGGCGATTGGTGGGCGTTCATGGCGGCGGCCTTCATGCACAATGGTCGCTTGCCCGCAAAAGCGCGCGGGAAGCCGGGTCGCATCACGCGACGGGAGATGGAACCGCGATGAGGGCTCGGAAAGCGCGCTGCATCGCAGCACGCACCATCGCCCTTTCAGACCCTTCTTGCAATCTCAGATATTGGCGGGCAGTTGGACGAAGTTTTCCCGATCGCTCCTTGGCGAAGAAAAATCATCTGCCGGGCTGTCGGCTGATCCGAGCACGGCGGATCCGCACCTGCGGCCCTGGCATCGACCTCACTTTGCGTCCTACTGTGGCGCCAGCACGCATCCTCGACAGGCGGGGACCTTTGCGCCTATCTTTCGTCCCATGAGCCACGATCACGACCACCATCACCACGATCACGATCATTCCGAGCTATCGGAAACCGAGCTGCGGGTGCGCGCGCTCGAGACGATCCTGACCGAAAAAGGCTACGTGGAGCCGGCCGCGCTCGATGCCATCATCGAGGCCTACGAGACCAAGATCGGGCCGCATAATGGCGCGCGCGTCGTCGCCAAGGCCTGGACCGATCCGGCGTTCAAACAGGCGCTGCTGGAGGACGGCTCAAAAGCCATCGGCACGCTCGGGCATGTCAGCCGCGTCGGTGACCATCTCGTGGTGGTCGAGAACACGCCGCAGCGTCACAACATGGTCGTGTGCACGCTATGCTCCTGCTACCCCTGGGAAATGCTGGGATTGCCGCCGGTCTGGTACAAGGCCGCGCCCTACCGCTCGCGTGCGGTGAAGGACCCGCGCGGCGTGCTCGCCGATTTCGGCGTCACGTTGCCGAAGGAGATCGAAATCCGTGTCTGGGATTCCACTGCCGAGACGCGCTTCCTGGTGCTGCCAATGCGCCCCGAAGGTACGGAAGGTTGGAGCGAAGAGCAGCTCGCCGAGCTCGTCACCCGCGACTCCATGATCGGCACCGGCTTTCCCAAGACGCCGGGAGCGCCGTCGTGAACGGCGTGCACGACATGGGCGGCATGGATGGGTTCGGCAAGGTCGAGCCCGAGCCGAACGAGCCGGTGTTCCACGCAGCGTGGGAAGCACGCGTGCTGGCGATGGTGCGTGCGATGGGGGCGGCCGGCGCCTTCAACATCGACACCTCTCGCTTTTATCGCGAGACGCTGCCGCCGCACGTGTATCTCTCGAGCTCCTATTACAAGAAATGGTTCCTCGGGCTCGAGGAGATGCTGATCGAGAAGGGCTATCTCACCAGGGAGGAGGTTGCCGCCGGCCACGCGATGCAGCCCGCAAAGCCGCTCAAGCACGGCAAGTTCGATCTCGCCAATGTCGAGCGCGTGATGGTACGCGGCAAGTTCGCCCGCCCTGCTCCAGCCCCGGCCAAATTTGCGATCGGCGATCGCGTGCGCGCCAAGAACATTCATCCGGCAACGCATACACGGCTGCCGCGCTATGTGCGCGGCCATGTCGGCGTCGTCGAGCTCAACCATGGCTGTCACGTGTTTCCTGACACGGCGGCGATGGAGCGCGGCGAAAATCCGCAATGGCTTTACACGGTCGTGTTCGAGGGCCGCGATCTCTGGGGGGCGGATGGCGATCCGACCTCGAAGGTATCCATCGACGCGTTCGAGCCCTATCTGGATCCGGCGTGATGAGCCGTACGCTTGCGGCCGCCGCGACGGCGGCCATTCCGAGCATTCCCCGTGACGACGACGGCCCGGTGTTCCGCGCGCCCTGGGAGGCGCATGCGTTTGCGATGGCGCTCACCCTGCACGAACGCGGCGTGTTCACCTGGCCGGAATGGGCCGCCGCACTGGCCGACGAGATCAAGCGCGCGCAGGCGGCCGGCGATCCCGATACGGGCGAGACCTATTACCTGCACTGGCTCGCGACACTTGAGGGCTTGGTCGCAAGCAAGGGCGTGGCGTCGAAGGACACGCTGCACTGTTATCGGGATGCCTGGGACCACGCGGCGGATCGCACGCCGCACGGCAAGCCGATCGAGCTCCGGCCGGAGGATTTTAAGGGTTAGTGCTTCGTGCGTGGCGCGGGCAGTGCTTCCCAAACACAGCTGTCATCACCCGCGAAGGCGGGTGTATGACGCTTGTGGGAACGGAGAAGCCGCGGCGTACTGGACTCCCCGCCTTCGCGGGGAATGACAGTGGTGCTCGGAGCCGCTATTTGCGCCCCGCCGCAAACTCCCGCCACCCCTTCGCGCGCAAGCTGCAGGCCGGGCACTCACCGCAGCCATAGCCCCACTCATGCTGCGCGCCGCGTTCGCCGAGATAGCAGGTGTGCGACTGCTCGCGAATGAGATCGACGAGGCCGTCGCCGCCAAGATCGTGGGCCAGCTTCCACGTCGCGGCCTTGTCGATCCACATCAACGGCGTATGCAGCTCGAAGGCTCTCGCCATGCCGAGCGCGAGCGCGGCCTGCATGGCCCGGATGGTCTCGTCGCGGCAATCGGGATAGCCGGAATAATCGGTCTCGCACATGCCGCCGACGATGTGGCTGATACCGCGCCGGTAGGCCAGCGCCGCGGCGAAGGTCAAGAACACCAGATTGCGCCCGGGTACGAAGGTGTTGGGCAGCCCGTCGGCGCCCATCGCGATCGCGACGTCCCGCGTCAGCGCCGTCTCGGACACGGCCGCCAGCGTCGGGATCGACAGCGTGTGGCTGTCGCCGAGCCTTGCGGCCCAATCCGTGCGCAGGCCCTTGATACCCTCGAGCAGGCGGTCGCGACAGGCGAGCTCGATGGCATGGCGCTGGCCGTAGTCGAACCCCAGCGTCTCCACGCGGGCGAAACGGCTGAGTGCCCAGGCGAGGCAGGCGGTGGAATCCTGGCCGCCGGAAAACAGCACCAAGGCGGTCTGTGATGAAAATGCGTCACTCATGGTCCGCGCTTTAGCACTGCGCAGACCACTCGCCAATCGGTGGAAATCGGCCTGTTCCGCCGTGCTCCGCTGGGAACGGGCGCCCGCTTTTGGCATAAGGTTTGGGAGCCAGGAGACTGCCCCGCAATGACCCCTTCCCGCGACATCTCCCGCCTGATCGAGATCATGGCGGCGCTGCGCACGCCGGTGACCGGCTGCCCCTGGGATCTCGAGCAGGATTTCGCGACCATCGCGCCCTACACGATCGAGGAAGCCTATGAGGTGGTCGACGCCATCACCCGGGGCGACCTCGACGATCTGCGCGAGGAGCTCGGCGACCTCCTGTTGCAGGTCGTGTTCCACGCCCAGATGGCTGAGGAGCAGAATGCGTTCGCGTTTGGTGACGTCGTCGAAGCCATCACCCGCAAGATGATCCGCCGCCATCCTCATGTCTTCGCCGACAAGAACGGAAATCTCGCCTCCTCTCACGTCAAGGAAGTCTGGGACCGCATCAAGGCCGAGGAGAAAGCCGAGCGCGCCGCGCGCCGGCCGCCGGAGGACGGGCCGGCGCGCAAATCACTGCTGTCGGGCGTGAAGGCCGGCCAGCCCGCACTGACGCGCGCCATGGAGCTTCAGCGCAAGGCCTCCACCGTCGGCTTCGACTGGAACGATCCGCGCGCGGTCTTGCAAAAGATCCGCGAGGAAGCCGACGAGATCGAGGCCGCGCTCGACCGCAACGACAAGCAGGAATTGGCGGAGGAGACGGGCGACCTGATGTTCGCCCTCGTCAACCTCGCCCGCCATGTCGATGCCGATCCGGAAAGCGCCTTGCGGGCAACGAATGCAAAATTCGAGCGGCGCTTCGCCTATATCGAACGCGCGCTCGAGGCGCAGGGGCGCACGCTGGAGCAGGCCTCGCTCGCGGAGATGGATGCGCTATGGAACGAGGCGAAGGTCGACGAAAAGCCGGCGCCGGAGGGACGCAAAGAAGTTCGCCGTTAACCCAAATGTCGTCCTGGACAAGCGCGCCTCAAGCGCGCGCAGATCCGGGACGACAGCGTCTATGCGGAGAGATGCGGCACCGCATCGAACCTGGACACCACGATATCCCGCTTGGTCTCGTCGACCCGCACGGTCATGTCGAAGCGGCCGTCGTGCAGCTCCTTGGACAGCACCTCGGAATTGCGATGCAGCCAGGAGATGCCGGCGCCGTCGGCGGCGTCGATGGAGAGATCCAGGGTGGTGCGTTTGGCCGCGAGCCGTTCCTCGATCGCGGCGAGCAGTGCTTCCACCCCTTCGCCCGACACGGCCGAGACCAGCATCGCCGGATGGTCTTCCGGCCTGCGTGCGGCGATGTTCAAAAGCTCTTCGCGCTGTTCGGCATCGTAACGGTCGATCTTGTTCCAGACTTCGATGATGCGGCCGGAATCATCAGGGTTGATGCCGAGCTGGCGCAGCACCGCGTCGACGTCGCTCTGCTGCGCTTCGGCATCCTCATGCGAGATGTCGCGGACATGCAGGATGACGTCGGCCTCCAGCACCTCCTCCAGCGTAGCGCGGAAGGCGGCGACGAGCTGTGTCGGCAGATTGGAAATGAAGCCGACCGTGTCGGACAGCATCGCCTTGCCGCCGTGCGGCAGGTTCAGCGCCCGCAGGGTCGGATCGAGCGTCGCGAACAGCATGTCGGCGGCCTGCACGTCGGCGCGCGTCAGGCGGTTGAACAGCGTCGACTTGCCGGCATTGGTGTAGCCGACCAGCGCGACGACGCGATACGGCACGCGCTGGCGCCCGGCCCGGTGCAGGCGGCGCGTCGCCTGCACCTTCTTCAGTTCGCCCTCCAGCTTGGAGATGCGCTCCTGAATCAGGCGGCGGTCGGCTTCGATCTGCGTCTCGCCCGGACCGCCCATGAATCCGAAACCGCCGCGCTGGCGTTCGAGATGGGTCCATGAGCGCACCAGGCGCGAGCGCTGATAGTTGAGATGCGCGAGCTCGACCTGGAGCGAGCCTTCCCTGGTCTTGGCACGGCGGCCGAAGATTTCCAGAATGAGCCCGGTGCGGTCGAGCACCTTGGCGTGCAGCTCCTTCTCGAGATTGCGCTGCTGGATCGGCGCCAGCGCGCAATCCATCACCACGAGCTCGACATCGAGGCTTTTGATCAGCCCCGCGATCTCCTCGACCTTGCCCTTGCCGATATAGGTCGCCGGCCTGATCTGGCTGATCGGCGCGATAATGGCGTCGGCAATGACGAGATCGATCGCGCGCGCGAGGCCCGCGGCTTCATCGAGCCGGGCCTCGGCGTTACGCAGGACTTGATTAGACAAGCCATGGTTTTCCGATTGCACGTCGGCACTGCCCGCGCGCATACGCAAGTAGGGGCCGATGACAAGCACCCGCCCCGTCTGCTTAGCCCCTGCCGGCCGCGGACGGTCGGCATCCCCGTCGAAATTCCGGGGTTCCAATCAGATCACTCTCAAGCCGGCTGATCCTCGCCGCCTTCGAACAACTGGATCGGCGCACCCGGCATGATGGTCGATATCGCATGCTTGTAGACAAGCTGCGAGTGACCGTCGCGCCGAAGCAGCAGACAGAAATTGTCGAACCAGGTCACGATGCCCTGGAGCTTCACTCCGTTGACCAGAAAGATCGTCAGTGGCGTCTTGGTTTTGCGAACGTGATTAAGGAAGGTGTCCTGCAGGTTTTGTGCGCGGTCTGCCGCCATTGTTTTTATCTCGCTTTGAGTTTCTTTTTATTGCGCCGGTTGCGGCCCTCTTTTGAAATTCGGAGCCTCTCCCGGTTGCCGTGCCTCATGAGATCCCCCTCGGAAGGAACAGCTGTGCAATTAGAGGACAGGTGGGCCTATTAGGCAAGCCGCTTCACGCGGCAGCCCCAGCCGTATTGCCCCGAAAAACTACGGAAATCGATGATTTTCCTCGCTTATCTTGATCTCTGCCCGCCACCTGGCCGCGCTAGCCGACACCAAGCGCCTTCAGCTTCCGGTGTAGCGCTGAACGTTCCATGCCAACAAACTCGGCCGTGCGAGAAATATTTCCCGAGAAACGGCTGATCTGTGCAATCAAATAGTCGCGCTCGAATACTTCGCGCGCCTCGCGCAGCGGCAGCCCCATGATGTGCTCGCCATTGTTGCTGGTCGGCATCGCCGGGACCATGGAGCCGACGTCCTGCGGCAACATGTCGGCCGTAATGATGACCTCGGGCCCGCCCGCAGCCAGAATCATGACTCTCTCAACATTGTTGCGGAGCTGGCGCACATTGCCCGGCCAGACGTGCGATTGCAGCACCGCCATCGCATCCTGCCCGATCTGACGCTTCGGCAGGCCGCTGCCGGCCGAGATCTGCTCCATGAAGTAGTCGATCAATTCCGGAATGTCCTCGCGCCGCTCCGACAGCGCGGGCACGCGGATCGGCACCACCGAGAGCCGATGATAGAGGTCCTCGCGGAAATGACCGGCCGCGATCTCCTCTTCGAGATTGCGCGCGGTGGAGGAGATGATGCGGACGTCGACCTGCACCTTTGCGGTGCCGCCGACGCGCTGGAACGACTGCTCGACCAGCACGCGCAGAATCTTGTTCTGGGTCTCGCGCGGCATGTCCGCAATCTCGTCGATGAACAGCGTGCCGCCATGGGCTTCCTCGAGCGCACCGGCCTTGCGCGGCTGTTCGCCGTTGGGCTGCTCGACGCCGAACAGCTCATGCTCCATCCGCTCGGGCGTGATGGCGGCTGCGTTGATGACGACGAAGGGTCCGTCGGCGCGGCCCGAGGCCATGTGCAGCGTGCGCGCCGTCAGCTCCTTGCCGGCGCCGGCGGGGCCGACGATCAGGATACGGCTGTTGGCCTTGGCCGCGCGCTCGATGGTCTGGCGCAGCTGGTTCATGCTCGGCGAGCGGCCGACGAGCTGGCTGGCGCTCGGCGCGAGCTGCTTCAGCTCCTTGACCTCGCGCTTGAGGCGCGAGTTCTCCAGCGCGCGGGTCGCGACCAGGATCAGCCGGTCGGCCTTGAACGGCTTCTCGATGAAGTCATAGGCGCCGCGCTTGATCGCCGCGACCGCGGTCTCGATGTTGCCGTGGCCGGAGATCATCACGACCGGCAGGTCGGCGTTGTCCTTCTTGACCTGCTCCAGGAGCTGCAAACCGTCCAGCTTGGAGCCCTGGAGCCAGATGTCGAGGAACACCAGATGCGGTCTGCGGTTGGCGATCTCGGCCAGGGCCGTATCGCTGTCGCGCGCAGTCCTTGTGACGAACCCCTCGTCTTCGAGTATGCCGGCAACGAGATCCCGAATATCGGCCTCATCATCGACAATCAGAATTTCACTTGCCATGCGTCGCGCCTGCCTTGTCAGCTACCTGTTGAGGCTTCGATTTTCGTTGAATCATTGGTCTTTTCAGTCGGCTCTTTGGTTCCGGCGACCGGACCGTTTGTTTGCGGGTCCTTGATGGATTCCGTAACGGCGTCCTTGTTGTCCGACTTGGTTGCTTCCTTGGCCGCGGCCGCCGGCTCGGCTGTCTCGGACTTCGCAGGTTGCCCGGAGATCGCAAAGCGCAACCGCATCCAGGCGCCGCGCTGGCCTTCGCGGAAGTCGGAAGCGTCCTTCAGCTCGATTCGTCCGCCGTGGTCTTCCAGCACGCGGCCGACGATCGCCAGCCCCAGGCCGGTGCCCTTGGCGCGCGTCGTGACGTAGGGCTCGAGCAACCGCGAGCGCGCGACCTTGGGCAGGCCGATGCCGTTGTCGATGACGTCGATCAGCACGTCCTCGCCCTCGCGCGACACCACGACGTCGATGCGGCCCTTTCCGTTTTCCTTGCCGAGCTCCTCCGGCGGGACCTGCTCGATCGCCTCGGTTGCGTTCTTGACGATGTTGGTGACCGCCTGGGAGATCAGCCGCCGGTCGAACTGGGCGCGCAGCGGATCCTCTTTGAACTCGGCCTCGATGTCGATCTCGGGATGGGCGACCTTCATCAGGAATACCGCCTGCCGCACTGTGTCGGCGACGTCCTCGCCTTCCATCACCGGCTTCGGCATCCGCGCGAAGCGGGAGAACTCGTCGACCATGCGCCTGATATCGTCGACCTGGCGCACGATGGTGTCGGTGCACTGGTCGAAGACCTGCTTGTCCTTGTCCTCGGTGATGGTCTTGCCGAACTTGCGGCGGATGCGCTCGGCCGAGAGCTGGATCGGCGTCAGCGGGTTCTTGATCTCGTGGGCAATGCGGCGCGCCACGTCGCCCCAGGCCGAGGTGCGCTGCGCCGACACGAGCTCGGTGATATCGTCGAGCGTGATGATGTAGCTGTCGCGCGGCTGGCTGGTCTTCTCGGCGCTGACGCGGACCGAGAGATTGCGCTCGGTGCCGTCGCGGGTGATCGTGATCTGGCCCTGCACCAGGCGCTGGGTCCCTTCCCGTGCCGCCTTCATCATTTCGTCAAGCTCGGGCAGCACGTCGGAGAGCGGGTGGCCGAGCGTCTCCGCTTCGGAGTGCCCGATCAGCTTCTCGGCGGAACGGTTGAGGATGCCGACGCTGCCGGAGGTGTCGACGCCGATGATGCCGGCGCTTGCCGATGACAGCACGGCCTCGATGAAGCGGCGGCGGCTGTCGATGAGGTCGCTGGCGTTGACGAGCTCATCGCGCTGGCTGCGCAATTCCTGCGTCATCTTGTTGAAGGTCTCACCGAGCTGGGCAAGGTCGCCTTCCGACTGGTGCACGGGCACCTGGACATGCAGATCGCCGGTCGAGACCGTGTGGGCTGCATTCATCAGCCGCCGGATTGGCGAGACCAGCGAGTTGGCGAAGTTGAGGCCGATCAGCACCGAGGCCATCAGGATGGTCAGCGCGATCACCGCAAACATCAGCGCAAACGCGACCTGGATACCGAGCCGTCGCGACTCGATCTGAGCGTATTCGGCGACGCTGACCTCGGTCTGCTTGAGCTGGTTGACGACGTTCGGATCGAGTGGCCGGGCGACGTAGAGGAACGTGTCGCTGAAGGCGCGCAGGCGGATCACCGCAGCGACGAAGCTCGCGTCCGGCAGCACCGCGATCTCGGGCTCGGACTCGTTGACGTTGCTGAGAAAGTCGGGCGCCGGCGGCGAATAGGCGAGCCGCATGCCGGTGTCGGCGGATTCCAGAATGTTGGTGTTCTTGTCGATGATCATCGCGCCCGGCAAATTGCGGGAGCCGGCGCTGGCGGTCAGCATCTCGCGGAACGAGCGGCGGTCCTGGTCGTAGAGCGGCCGGGCGTGCGCGATGTCGTTGGCCATGCCGAGAATGTCGCCCCGAATCAGCTGCGCATGGTCCTGCATGTAGGCCCGCGCGATCGTCAGCGAATTCTGGATCACCTCCTTGGTCGGCCCCGAGAACAACCGGTCGAGGCCGCGCTCGATGGTGACGTTGGCGACCACGGCGACCAGCACCGCTGGCAGCACCGCCACGATCGAGAACAGGCTGACGATCTGGACATGGAGGCGCGCTGCCGCCCTGCCCCGCCGTCGCGCCAGGATCAGTTGCCAGAGTTCCCGGACGATGATCCCGACCAGGAGCAGGATCGTGGCCGCATTGATCAGATAAAACGAGCGGACCACCTCCGGCGTCGGCTCGATCTTGGTGAGGCCGGTCAGAACCAGGAAGGTCAGGAGGGCCGACAGCAGCGCCAGGGCCACGGCGAAGGGTGCCAGCCAGCGCCGCAGCGACCAGCGCTTGGGCTCTTCGGCTGGGGCCGTGTCAAAGGATGCGGCCGAGGTATCTGCGCTGGTCATTCCGGCAATGGGTTGCTGAAAACGGGTCCGCGGGCGGGCGGATACTGATGTATTCGTACCACATTGTTGCCGAATTGCGACAATTCCGCGGCGTCTCCGCCGCGACGGACGGCACATCCACAAGGAGATTCCGGTTGGACGGGAACGGATTCCCGCCGTCCCGGCTTGACGGGAATGGATAGATTTTTTCTCGCGACGATGGTCTCGGCCGTGCTTCTGCTGATCGTTGCCGCCGACCTCCTGGTTAACGGGCTCGGCCTTCAGCAGCCGCTGGTGAATGTCGCCAGCGTGATGCCGGCATCCAGCCGACTTGTCAGGTAGATGATGCAGCGCCTTGCGGCCGAATGACCAATTTGTGGGTGCGAGCGGAACATTTCAGTCCGATACGGACTTCTGCCCACCGCGTCAGCCACAACGGCCAGCGCGATCCGGACAGGCTCAGCTCTGCCTTGGTAGGGGGAGCTGAGCCACCGTCCGTCCAGAACGACTATGCCCCGCTGCGGTAGACCTGGATGTCCAGATCCCGGATCTTCTTGCGTAGCGTGTTGCGGTTGAGGCCGAGCAGGTCTGCGGCGCGGATCTGATTGCCGCGGGTGGCCGCGAGCGCGGCCGTGAGCAGCGGCACCTCGATCTCCTTCAGGATGCGGTGATAGAGACCCGGCGGCGGCACGCCGTTCGGGAAGCCCTGGAAGTGCGAGGATAGATAGGCCTCCACCGCGCCGCCCAGATTGTCGACGCCCTGCTGGACCGCCGCACCCGGGCTGACCGAAGGCGGCGCGAGCTCGCCGTCGATGACGGAGGCCGTGATCACGTCCTGCGGATAGAGCGCGGCCAGGCGCCGGGCGAGGTTTTCGAGCTCGCGCACATTGCCCGGCCAGCGGTGCTGCTTCATCCGCTCCAGCGCCAGCGCGTCGAGCTTCTTCGGCGGCAATCCGTCCTTCTCGGCCAGCGTGAAGAAGTGCCGCACCAGATCCGGCAGGTCCTCGATACGCTCGCGAAGCGGCGGCAGCCGCAGCGGCACGACGTTGAGGCGGAAGAACAGGTCTTCGCGGAACAGGCCCTGCTGGATCAGGACGCGCAGATCCTTGTTGGAGGCCGCGACGATCCGCACGTCGGTCTTGATCGGGGTGCGGCCGCCGACGGTGGTGTATTCGCCTTGCTGGAGCACGCGCAACAGGCGGGTCTGCGCCTCCATCGGCATGTCGCCGATTTCGTCGAGGAACAGCGTGCCGCCCTCGGCCTGCTCGAACCGGCCCGAGGCGCGGGTGTTGGCGCCGGTGAAGGCGCCGCGCTCATGGCCGAACAGCTCGGATTCGATGAGGTCGCGCGGGATCGCCGCCATGTTGACGGCGACGAAGGGGCCGTTGCGCCGCTTGCCGTAATCGTGCAGCGCGCGTGCCACCAATTCCTTGCCGGTGCCGGACTCGCCCGTGATCATCACGGTGAGGTCGGTCTGCATCAGACGCGCCAACACGCGATAGATCTCCTGCATCGCCGGCGAGCGGCCGACCAGCGGGATCGCTTCCATCTCGGCGTCGTCGTCCGGCGTCGAGACTCGCTCCTTCGGCTCGGCGAGCGCGCGGCCGACGATGGCGATCAGCTCCTTCAAATCGAAGGGCTTTGGCAGATATTCATAGGCGCCGCGCTCGGAGGCGCGGATCGCCGTCATGAACGTGTTCTGTGCGCTCATGACGATGACGGGCAGATTCGGCCGCATCTTCTTGATCCGCGGCAAGAGGTCGAAAGCGTTCTCGTCAGGCATCACCACGTCGGTGATGACGAGATCGCCCTCTCCCTGGCTGACCCAACGCCATAAGGTTGCGGCATTGCCGGTGAGCCGCACTTCGTAGCCGGCGCGGGACAGTGCCTGATTGAGAACGGTGCGGATGGCGGTATCGTCATCAGCTACGAGAATGCTACCTGCGGGCATCGTTAATCCTCATGTTGCCCCCTGTGATGCAGGCGACGGCTTCCCGGCAGAGTCGGCGCGACTGCTTTGATCGGCATGTTTCGCCGATGTGGAATACATCGGCATCAGCACGCGGAAGGTGGTCTTGCGCGGCTGAGATTCGCATTCGATGATGCCCCCGTGATCGCCGACGATCTTTGCGACCAGCGCGAGGCCCAGCCCCGAGCCGGTCTGCTTGGTGGTCACGAAGGGATCGAACAGGTTGGGCAGAAGGTCGTCTGGCACGCCTGGTCCGTTGTCTCTCACGCAGAATTCCAGCGGCAGGGATACCCGGGATTTTTGACCGGGGACTGACAGGCGCACGCCGGGGCGGAACGCGGTGGTGAGCTGGATCTCGGCGTCGGGCGCGTCGATCAGGGCTTCGGCGGCGTTCTTGACGAGATTGAGGAACACCTGGACCAGCTGGTCCTGGTTCGCCAGCACCGGCGGCAGCGAGGGATCGTAATCCTCGATGAAGCGGATGTTGCGGGCAAAGCCGGACTGCGCCAGTCGCTTCACGTGATCGAGCACAGAGTGAATGTTGACGGGACCGCGCACCACGGGGCGCTCGTCGCCGAACACCTCCATGCGGTCGACCAGCGTCACAATGCGGTCGGCCTCGTCGCAGATCAGGCGCGTCAGCATGCGGTCCTCGGACGAGGCCTGCTGCTCCAGCAATTGCGCCGCGCCGCGGATTCCCGAGAGCGGATTCTTGATCTCGTGCGCCAGCATCGCGGCGAGCGCGATCACCGAGCGCGCGGCGCTGCGATGGGTGAGCTGGCGGTCCATCTTGTCGGCGATGCTGCGCTCCTGGAGCATCACCACGATGTGGCCGGGCCGCTCGGTGAGCGGAGCCACATGCAGGTCGACCTGGCGGTCGCCGCCCATGCGCGGTGTGCCCAGATCAACCTTGTATTCGTTGACCGGCGAGTTCGACGAGCGCACCTGGTCGATCAGTGCCAGCAGCGGGCTACCGAACGGCACCAGCTCCTTGAGCGATTGCCGCTTCAGGAACTGCGTCGAGATTTCGAAGAAGGCTTCGGTCGCGATGTTGGCGGCGACGATCTTGCCGTCCGGCCCGATCATCAGCACGGGATTGGGCAGCGCATCCAGGATCGCATCGCTGTCGGACGCCCGGCGATGTTCGGCGGCTGAGCTCATGCAGCGGCCCTCCATGCGAAGTCGTCGAAGGCGTCTTGCAGCGATTGGTGAACGCGGCCCGGATCCTCCGAGGTGAGTATCTTCTGGCGCCACGATTTCAGCGTCTCGGCCGGCGCGCCGCTGACCTGCGCCGCGACGTCGAGCGCCCAGCCCAGATGCTTGCGCGCATGCCTGAGGCCAATGCGCAAGCCGTATAGTGCGCAAACTCCTTCATAGAGCGTGCGGACATAATGCAGCTGCGTCTCGAGCGCCGGCGTTGCTTCCTCTGCCCCGCCCTTCAGGCGGCGGCCGATCTGGCCAGGCAGCCAGGGCTGGCCCTGCGCGCCGCGGCCGATCATCACGGCATCGGCGCCGGAGGCCTCTAACGCCGCGAGCGCCTTCTCGTAGGACGTAATGTCGCCATTGACGACGAGCGGAATGGAGATAGCCTCGCGCACGGCGCGGATCGCATCCCAATCGGCCTCGCCCTTGTAGAACTGGCAGCGGGTGCGGCCATGCACGGTGACGAGCTTGATGCCTGATGCTTCCGCGCGCCGCGCCAGTTCCGGCGCGTTGCGGCTGCGGTCGTCCCAGCCGAGCCGCATCTTCAGTGTCACCGGCACCTTGACCGCGGCGATCGTCGCCTCGATCAAGCTCACGGCATGGTCGAGGTCTCGCATCAGGGCCGAGCCGGACTGGCCGCCGGTGATGTGGCGGGCCGGACAGCCCATGTTGATATCGATGATGTCGGCGCCTTCGGCCTCAGCGATCCGGGCGCCTTCGGCCATCCAATGCGCCTCGCAGCCGGCGAGCTGGACCACATGCGGACCGATTCCCGTAGCTTCGCAACGCAACCGGGACATCCAGTGACCGTTGGCGAGCTCATCACTGGCTGTCATTTCCGACACGACGAGACCCGCCCCAAGCTCCGCAGCCAGCCGCCGAACGGGCGAGTCAGTCACCCCCGACATCGGCGCCAGGAAGACCGGGGTGGCGACATCAATATCGCCTATTTTCAACGGCTTAGAGCCAGGTATTGCCGAGCCGGTCACATGGGTCTCATTGACTGGACAGGGCCTCATCGCGCCTGCCATGATCTATCTTGCGCACAATTCTTGTGCAGTCAAGCGTCATGCCTACAGTTTAGACAGTTCTGCAAATCTTTCAAGTGCAGTGCAGCAAGATGCTGTTGCCCACAAAGCGCGGAAACCCCTTTTTTTGCGGGCCTGCCGTGCTAGAGGCATGCCATCAAATCATCCCACTCCCCGACTCGTGATCATCAGCTGAGTATTTGAGTCCTATGGCGAAATCACAACGCACCGCGGCCGTCCTCGTCGCAGCCGGACGCGGCTTGCGCGCCGGCGCCGGCGGGCCGAAGCAGTATCGCGAGATCGGCGGTGTGCCCGTGATCCATCGCGCCATGGAAGCCTTCAGCCGCCACCCCGAGGTGTTTGCGGTGCAGCCGGTGGTGAATCCCGACGACACCGCCATGTTCACGGCAGCGGTCGCAGGTCTCAAGCACGAGCCGCCGGCCAACGGCGGCGCCACCCGCCAGGCTTCGGTGCTCGCCGGCCTCGAAGCGCTCTCACGCCACAAGCCCGATATCGTCTTGATCCATGACGCCGCCCGCCCCTTCGTCTCGGAAGGCGTGATCTCCCGTGCGATCGAGGCGGCGAGCCGCACCGGCGCAGCGATCCCCGCCATTGCCGTCACCGACACGATCAAGCTCACCGGCGAGAACGGCCATGTCGAGGGCACGCCGGACCGCGCGCGGCTGCGAATCGCGCAGACGCCGCAATCCTTTCTTTTCGACGTCATCCTCGAGGCGCATCGTCGCGCGGCAAAGCAAGGACGCTCGGATTTCACCGACGATGCCGCCATTGCCGAATGGGCAGGATTGACGGTTGCAACCTTTGAAGGCGATGTTGCCAATATGAAGCTCACCACTCCCGAGGATTTCGTGCGCGAGGAAGCACGCCTGGCCGCCCAGCTCGGCGATATCAGGACCGGCACGGGCTATGACGTGCACGCCTTCGGCGACGGCGACCACGTCATGATCTGCGGCGTGCGCGTCCCTCACACCAAGGGGTTTCTGGCCCATTCCGACGGCGATGTCGGCCTGCATGCGCTGGTCGACGCCATTCTCGGTGCGCTCGCCGACGGTGACATCGGCTCGCACTTCCCGCCGAGCGACGCGAAGTGGAAGGGTGCTTCCTCCGACCAGTTCCTGAAATATGCCATCGAGCGCGTCGCGGTACGTGGCGGCCGCGTCGCCAATCTCGAGGTGACGCTGATCTGCGAACGGCCGAAGATCGGTCCCTTGCGCGACATCATGCGCGCGCGCATCGCCGAGATCTCCGGCGTCGAGATCTCCCGCGTCGCGGTGAAGGCGACGACCAGCGAGCGGCTCGGCTTCACCGGCCGCGAGGAAGGCATCGCGGCCACCGCGAGCGCCACCATCCGCCTGCCCTGGAGCCTGTAGGACCATGGGCGGCAGCGACGCACGCGCCCTCTCCCGCTCGCTGCTCGATTTGTGCCGGATGCGCAAGCTGACGATCGCGACGGCCGAGTCCTGCACCGGCGGCCTCGTCGCCGGCGCGCTGACCGACATCCCCGGCTCCTCCGACGTGATCGACCGCGGCTTCGTCACCTATTCCAACGACGCCAAGCGCGCGATGCTCGGGGTCGAGGCGAGCACGCTCGCCAATTTCGGCGCGGTCAGCAGGGAGACCGCAACCGCCATGGCGATCGGCGCCCTGGAGCGCGCCGATGTCGATCTCGCGGTCGCCATCACCGGAATTGCCGGCCCCGGCGGCGCCACGCCCGGCAAGCCGGTCGGCCTTGTGCACTTCGCGGCGGCGGCGCGCGACGGCCGCATCATCCATCGCGAGCACCGCTTCGGCGCGATCGGCCGCAGCGCCGTGCGCGCGCGCTCCGTGGTCGAGGCGCTGCGCATGCTGATGGACCTCGCCCGCGGCCCGCAAGTCCAGGTCAAGCCGCGCCCCGCAGCCGCAAGCCGTCTGCGTCCCCGCGTCACCCGCTCGCCACGCCGACACGCGGTGAAGCGCAGGCCGCCGCGCTCGCCGCGGGGCTGAGGCGCTCTCAGGCCGCCGACAGCAGCGCACTCGCACGATCGAGCACGCGCTGCCTAACCGCATCGGCATCTGATGGATTGACCTTCGCGCTCACCGTCAATTCCACGACGGGTGCTGCGGGATCGGCAGCGATCACCTTTGACACATTGACCGAGGGCGCGGTGCTGTCGTCGATGCGGGGATCATCACGCAGCTCCTTCAGGATCTGGTCGGCCAACGCATTGGCCGCGCCTGCCCTGACCGGAAACGCCACCTTGACTTCCCCCGTACCTGGATAGGCGCTGTGGTTGATGATGGCCGCGCCCCACACCTGCCCGTTCGGCAACAGGATCTGCGTGTTGTCGAGCGCGACCAGCTCTGTCATGAACAGCGACAACGACTTCACCTTCCCTGCCTTGCCGGCGACCTCGACGTCGTCGCCGATGTGAAAGGGACGAAACAGCAGCAGCATCACGCCGGCGGCGAGGTTGGAGAGCGTGCCTTGAAGCGCAAGGCCGATGGCGAGTGAAGTCGCGCCCAGCACGGCAACGAGGCTCGCGGTCTGGATGCCAAAGAGCTGCAGCACGGCGATGCCGATCACCGCGAGCACGGCATAGCGGGCCACACTGGCGACAAACAAGGTCACCAGCGGATCGACGCGGTGCGTGACACTCAAGACGCGCGTGACGAAACGCTGCATTGCGCCGGACAGATACCAGCCGATCGCGAACAGCAGGATCGCGTAAATCGCGTTCAAGCCATACAGGACGAGCGATGCTTTCAATGTATCGAAATTGATGGTCATGGCAGCTCCAACCCGGTCGAATCCGTTGAGAACTCGCGGCGGCGCGAAATGATCCCGGCGGATGTCGATGGGAACGCCAACCCGGTCGCCCGGATTGCGCTGCTCTCCATCTGGGCTACAACCCTTTGTGTTGCCAGACGGCAAAACACGCAACCGCGGGGTCAATCCGCACGCAACAAAATATTCGCCTTTACAGAAATTCTGTTTAAGCGCATTTTTCGGCCACCTCATCCCAGTCAGAGGGGCGTATCGCGATCGTCACGAAACGCGGGATGGGCCGTGGTGGGCGCTGGCAGCACCGGCGCGAAGGGCATCGCAGGGCGGGCAACCGTGAGCGATCGCCGCGCGCAAACGACCGATGCTATCAGCGTACGGCAAAACCGTGTCGTCCTGACGCCCGGGGCCTGTGCGTCAAGTCCTGCGGTGATGCGTTTCGTCCAACCGGGCGCGCGCATCAGCGATCCGCAAGGCGACGGGGGCAATAGTGCATCGCTCCCCGGGGAGAACTCGGCATAAGCCGTCAAACCACTGCGCAGGGAAGGCCGGTTGTTTGGCTTCACCTGTATGCCGCTGTGCAGCTCTTCGTAGCGCAACTTCCGCACAGTGGACCGCGGGTGCCCAGCCGGCATCCGGTCTTCCCTGCGCCCTCTGACTTCAAGAGGGTGTCGCGACGAAGCAAAGCTCGGGCGAGAGAAAGCCGCGAGGACGCGCAGGTGTGTCTGCGATTGAGATGCCAATTGGAAAAGCTGCCTGGATGCTCATGCTCAGTCATTTCCCAGCGGCTTGTCCGCCGAAGCTCGGAGAGCGAAGGCGGAAGCGAAGCAATCCAGAATCTTTCCTCAGAGGGATTCTGGATTGCTTCGTCGCAACAGCTCCTCGCAATGCCGGTGGAAAGAGTGCGCCTACGTCGATGCCAATTTCGGCCGGCCGTAGATCGCATCCGCGCGTTTTTCGAACGCAGTGGAGAAGCGCGCGAAGGCGGCATCGAACATCGAGCCCATCAGCATTGCGAGCATGCGGCTCTTGAATTCATAGGCGAGGAAGAAACCGACGTCGCAGACGCCCTCACCCTTGGGCTCGAACGTCCAGCGGTTTTCAAGATTTCTGAAAGGACCTTGCAGATATTCGACCAGGATTTTCAGATTGGCGCGGTCGAGTGTCACCCGGCTGGTGAAGGATTCCTTGACCAGTTTGAACGACACCGTCATGTCGGCGACCAGCACCTCGGTGCCATCAGGTTTCGCCATGCGCTGACGCACTCTCAGCGCGCTGCACAAGGGCACGAATTCCGGGTAGCGCTCGACGTCGGCGACCAGATCAAACATCTCGGATGCGCTGTGATTGACACGGCGCTTGCTCGAAAATTGGGGCATAGCGGTTCAGCGGGCGTTAGCTGCCCGCGCGGCCTTCAGTCTCGCAAAATCCTCGCCGGCATGATGGGACGAGCGGGTCAGGGGGCTCGCCGATACCATCAGGAAGCCCTTGGTGTAGGCGACCTTCTCGTAGGAGGCGAACTCGTCGGGCGGCACGAAGCGCATCACGGCGTGATGCTTACGTGTGGGTTGGAGATACTGGCCGATGGTCAGGAAATCGACCTCGGCGGAGCGCAGATCGTCCATGACCTGAAGCACCTCGTGGCGCTCCTCGCCAAGGCCGACCATGATGCCGGACTTGGTGAAGATGGTAGGATCGAGCTCCCTAACCCGCTGCAGCAGCCGGATCGAGTGGAAATAGCGCGCGCCGGGCCGCACCGTGAGATAGCGCGACGGCACGGTCTCGAGATTGTGGTTGAACACGTCGGGCTTCGCCGCAACGACGACCTCGAGTGCCCGCTCCTTGCGCAGGAAGTCCGGCGTCAGGATCTCGATCGTGGTCGAAGGACACGCGGCGCGGATCGCACGGATGGTCTGGGCAAAATGCTCGGCGCCGCCGTCGGCGAGGTCGTCGCGGTCGACCGAAGTGATGACGACGTGGGCCAGCCCCAGCTTGGCCACGGCCTCGGCGACGTGCTGCGGTTCGGACGTATCGAGCGCGTTGGGCAGGCCGGTCTTGACGTTGCAGAAGGCGCAGGCACGGGTGCAGGTGTCACCCATGATCATGAAGGTTGCGTGCTTCTTGTCCCAGCACTCGCCGATATTCGGGCAGCCCGCTTCCTCGCACACCGTGTGCAGGCCGTTGGCCCGCACGATGTTGCGGGTGTCGGCATAGCCGCGGGTATTGGGCGCGCGCACGCGAATCCAGTCCGGCTTCGGCGGCGAAGCGGAATCGGGCCGGTTCACCTTTTCGGGGTGGCGCGGGCGCAGCGGGTTCGTGATGGTATCGACAATAACGACCATAGGGTGTCCGGTCTGTTCAGGTCCTACCTAGTCGGTCTGGCCTGGCATCGCAACCCGGCTCGCCTCGCTTCAGAGAACATGGCAGATATGGGCAATATCCTGCTCTGTTCTCAGGCGATTCTCACCTCGAATGGCTCCAAGATCGAATGCCTCTCCGTTGCGGCTTGGCAAGCCGCTGAAGCGGACCTTTTTCGGCCGCAGCGTCCACGAGGTCGCGCCCGACCTGATCGGCGCCACCTTGCTGGTCGACGGCGTCGGTGGAATCATCGTCGAGGTCGAGGCCTATCATCATACCGACCCGGCCGCACATTCCTATCGCGGGCCGACGCCTCGGAACCAGGTGATGTTCGGCCCGCCCGGCTACGCCTACGTCTACCGTTCCTACGGCATCCACTGGTGCGTGAACTTCGTCTGCGAGGAGGAAGGCTCGGCCAGCGCCGTGCTGATCCGCGCGCTGGAGCCGACCCATGGCTTGGCTGCGATGCGACGCCGCCGCCATCTCCAGGATTTGCACGCGCTGTGCTCGGGCCCGGGCAAGCTGACCGAAGCGCTCGGCATCACCATCGCGCACAATGCGCTGCCGCTGGACCGGCCGCCGATCGCCCTGCACGCGCGGACGGAGGATGTCGAGATCGCTGCCGGCATCCGGATCGGCATCACCAAGGCGGTCGAGCTGCCCTGGCGCTATGGCCTCAGGGGCTCGAAGTTTTTGAGCAAGCCGTTTCCGACGTAACGGTCATTCCGGGATGGTCCGAAGGACGAGACTCGGAATTTCGAGATTCCGGGTTCGGCTCTTCGAGCCGCCCCGGAATGACGACCAGATTAAGACGCCTGCTTGAGCCGCTCCAGCGCCTCCAGCAGCTTGGCCTTGCGGGCCAGCGCCGCCTCGCGCTTTTCGCGCTCCTCCTCGACGACCTCCTCGGCCGCGTTGGCGACGAACTTCTCGTTGGCCAGCTTGGATTCGGCGCGCTTGATGTCGGCGTCGGCCTTGCCGATCTCCTTGTCGAGGCGCGTGCGCTCGGCGGCGATGTCAATTACGCCCTTCAGTGGCAGCGCGGCCACCTCGCCGCGCACAAGCAGTTGAACGGCGCCGTCAGGTGCACGGTCGGCGAAAGAGATGTCGGAGAGCCGCGCCATGCGCTTGATGACGTCGGTCCAGCGCGGCGCGCGCTCTTTCGTCTCTGCCGAAACGCCCACGAGCACCAGCGCCGTCAGCGTCGCCGGCGGGATATTCATCTCGGCACGCACCGAACGGATCTGGGTGACGAGATCGATCACCCAGCCGATCTCGGCCTCGGCCGCGGGATCGGTGAAGTCGGCATGGTCGAAGATCGGCAGCACCCAGGCCGGCGAGACGAGCGGATCGGTCGGTCCCGTCGTCGCCGCGAGCATCGCAAGCTGCTCCGGCGTCGGCTCAACCGGCTTGAGCGGCCACGGCGCCAATGCGAGCAGGCCTTCGCGTTTCGCCGTCACCTCCCACAGCTCTTCGGTGATGAAGGGCATGAAGGGATGCAGCAGCTTGAGGATCTCGTCGCGCGCCCAGGCGACCATGGCGCGGGTTTCGTCCTTGGCGAGACTGTCGGGACCGAGCAGCACGGGCTTGGCGAGCTCAACATACCAGTCGCAATAGACGTTCCAGACGAAGCGGTAGATGCTGCCGGCGGCATCGTTGAAGCGATAGGCTTCGATCGCCTCGGTCACTTCGCGCGTGGTGTGCGCGGTCTCATGTGCGATCCAGCGGTTCAGCGTCTGCTTCGCCTTCGCCGGCTCGAAGCCGTCGGGAACGGCACAGCGATTCATCTCCGCGAAGCGACAGGCATTCCAGAGCTTGGTCGCGAAATTGCGGTAACCCTCGACGCGGCTGGTGGCGAGCTTGATGTCGCGGCCCTGCGCCGCCATCGCGGCCAGCGTGAAGCGCAGCGCGTCCGCACCATATTCGTCGATTAGATGGAGGGGATCGATGACGTTGCCCTTCGACTTCGACATCTTGGCGCCCTTCTCGTCTCGGACGAGGGCGTGGATGTAGACCGTCGAGAACGGCACCTCCCTCATGAAGTGCAGGCCCATCATCATCATGCGGGCGACCCAGAAGAAGATGATGTCGAAGCCGGTCACCAGCGCATTGGTCGGATAGTAGCGCTGCACCTCCGGCGCATCTTCGGGCCAGCCGAGCGTCGAGAACGGCCACAGCGCCGAGGAGAACCAGGTGTCGAGCACGTCCTCGTCGCGGGTGATGAAGCCTTCGCGCTTGTTGCGATCGAGCGCCATCTCACGCCCCTGCTCCGGCGTGATGACTTCCTGCTCGACGTAATAACCGAGCGCGTGGCTGACGGCCTCCTCCTCGGTCTCGGCGACGAACACCTTTCCATCCGGACCGTACCAGGCCGGGATCTGGTGACCCCACCAGAGCTGGCGCGAGATGCACCAGGGCTGGATGTTCTCCATCCACTCGAAATAGGTCTTTTCCCAATTCTTCGGCACGAACCTCGTTTCGCCCGAACGCACGGCCGCGATTGCCGGCTTGGCCAGCGTCTTGGCATCGACATACCATTGATCGGTCAGATACGGCTCGATCACGCTGTTCGAACGATCGCCATGCGGCACCATGTGGGTGTGCGGCTCGATCCGCTCGACGAAGCCGAACGATTCCAGCCGCTCGACGATGCGCTTGCGTGCGACAAAGCGGTCGATCTTGTGAAATTCCTCGGCGAATTGCGCGGCGCCTTCCGGCAGGTCACGCAGATAATCCTCGTTGTCGAGGAGATCGAGACAGCCTTCCCTGTCGAGGACGCTGATCCGGCGCAGGCCGTGGCGATTGCCGACCTCGAAATCGTTGAAGTCGTGCGCCGGCGTCACCTTGACCGCGCCCGAACCCTTGTCCGGGTCGGAATACTCATCGGCCACGATCGCGATCTTGCGGCCAACCAGCGGCAGGATGACGTGCTTGCCGATGAGCTTCTGATAACGCTCGTCCTCGGGATGGACGGCCACGCCGGTGTCGCCGAGCATGGTCTCGGGGCGCGTGGTGGCGACGACGATGAAGCTCGAGGGATCCTCGGGGCTGAACGTCTTGCCCTCGATCGGATAGCGCAGATACCAGAGGCTGCCCTTGACCTCGACCTGCTGCACTTCGAGATCGGAGATTGCGGTCAAGAGCTTGGTGTCCCAGTTCACCAGCCGCTTGTCCTTGTAGATCAGCCCCTCGCGATGCAGCTCCACGAACACCTTGACGACGGCTTTCGACAGGCCCTCGTCCATGGTGAAGCGCTCGCGGGTCCAGTCGCAGGACGCGCCGAGCCGCTTGAGCTGGTTGATGATGGTGTCGCCGCTCTCGGCCTTCCACTGCCAGACCCGCTCCAGAAACTTCTCCCGGCCCATCTCGCGGCGGCCGGGCTCTTGACGCTCCATCAGCTGGCGCTCGACCACCATCTGGGTCGCGATGCCGGCATGGTCGGTGCCGGGCTGCCACAGCACGTCGCGGCCGCGCATGCGCTCGAACCGGCACAGGATGTCCTGAAGCGTGTTGTTGAGGGCGTGGCCCATGTGCAGCGAGCCCGTCACGTTCGGCGGCGGGATCACGATGGTGAACGGCAGCGCGTCGCGGCGGTCGGGGCGGCCGGCTTTGAAGGCAAGGCTGTCCTCCCACACCACGGACATGCGGGTTTCGATATCGGCGGGCTGGTAATTTTTCTCGATCATGGGGCTGTTAGAAAGCCGCGCGCGCGGTTCAAGTCAACGGGAAGCTCGACGACAGGCGTTTTCGGCCCGGGCCGCAGGCCGAATATGACGCAGGAGCAGGGCTTTATCTTGGCCGCACGGCCCTTCTCAGCGGCCGCCGCGCGAGACTCGCTCGATTTCGGCCTTCACGATGCGTTCAACCAGGGTCGGCAGATTGTCATCGAGCCAGGACTTCAGCATCGGACGCAACATCTCCTTGACCAAATCCTCCAGCGTCCGCGCATTGCTGCTCAGAACCGTGTGGGCCAGCGAGTTGAAGGCAGATTCGACCGCGGAGACCGTCGATTGCGCGAGGATCGGCTGTTGCGACGGCACCGGCGGCGCATCGTAGTCCACCGGCGTGTAGGACGGCGGCGCGGGGCGCGGCTGCGGCGATTCGGTGAACTCGAGATCGTCGCGCGGCTCGACCTTGTGGAAGCTGGGTGGTGGCGGAGGCGGTGTCGGATCCATCGCCATCTCGTCGGTCAACTCGAGCACGTCGGGCTCCGGCTCCGGCTCGGAAGCGCGGACCTCCGGAGCGGGCGTGGCTGCGTCGAGCCCGGCCAGCAGTGCGTCGATGTCGTCCTGGCTGTTGGATGCGTCCGCCGCAGCTGCGGGTGGCGGCGCCGGCTTTGCGGCCGGCGGCGGTGCGGGCTTCTCGGCAGCGGACTTGGGCGGAGCGACCTTGGATGGCGGAATGTCGTTCATCGCCTGCGGCTTTGGCGCGGCGGGCGCCGCAGCCTTCTCCGGTTTGGCGGCTTCTGTCGGCGGCGGCTTGGCCTCATCGTCGGCAATGATGCGCCGGATCGAGGCCAGAATCTCCTCCATCGAGGGTTCTGTGACCTTTGCAGGCTGCGTCATCTCCGACTCCACATCATCAACGCCCTCGCATGCGTTGTTTTACACCAAGCACGGCAGGATTGGCCGGTTCCGGACCGGCGGCCCGACAATTTTCGTCGCAGCAGCCCGACTTGTCCCCAGATCACGGCTCAACGTGCGGCGGTGCGCCCCTGCCCCCGGCACTCAAGCTTTACGCACACGGCATCGATACGGGCGAATCGACCCGCATCTTCTTGGCAAGGCTATGTCAGGGATTTTGATGATTGCAAGCAAAGCGCCAGTCGGCCTCGGCACTTCGCGAGACCGACCGGATCACTACGGACATCAGCGTCCGTCAGGCGTGCGTACGCCGGCCCAGCTGTCGCGGACCTGCTGGTAATGCACGGAGGGATCGTAGACCGTGGTCGCGAGGCCGAGCACCTGCGGCGACAGGCGGCCAACAGCCGCGAGGACGTTATAGGATGCAACCACGCGGTCATGCTGCGCAGTGACCAGCGCGACGCGCGCGTTGACCAAGGCCTGCTGCGCGTTGAGGACGTCGAGCGTGGTGCGCTGACCCGCCTTGGCTTCTTCGCGAACGCCGTTCAGCGCGATCTCGGATGCCGCAACTTGCGCTTGGGCGGACTGCACCTGCGCCTTACCGGCCTGCAACGACCCCCACCACTGCACCACGGTCGCACGAATCTGGTCGCGCGTGGTTTCGAGATTGAGACGCTGCTGCGCCAGGTTTTCTTTGGATTGACGGATCAGCGCATATTGGTTGCCGCCATCATAGAGCTGCCACGAGGCCTGCGCGACCGCGGCTGCGCTAAACGACCTGTATTGAATCAGCGACTGTTCATTGGCCTGCGTTGCGCTGGCCTGCAACGTGACTGTGGGCAGCAGCGCGCCTTCGGCGACCTTGACCTGCAAATAGTTGACGTCGATGCCGAACATTGCGGCCGTAACGTTGGGATGCTCGACCAAGCTGAGCTCAACGGCCGAAGCGAGCGTCGTGGGCAGGAACCGGTCGACCGGCGAGCCCGGCGCGAGGTTCGTCGGTTCGTTGCCGATGATGCGACGGAAGTTCGCGCGCGTCGTGGTGAGATTGGCTTCGGCGGTAAGCGCCTGCGTCTTGCCGGCGGCGAGTTGCGCTTCCGATTGGGCGACGTCGGTACGCGTCACTTCGCCGACATTGAAGCGATCACGGGTCTGCTTCAGCGTCTGCTCGAGCACACGCACGTTGCTGCGCTGGACTTCCAGCGTAGCGGCATCGCGCAGATAGTCCATGTAGGTCGTTGCAGCCTGAAGCAACACGCTTTGATCGAGGCTGCGCAGCGCTTCGCGAGCACCGGACACCTGGCTCTCTGCCGCGCGCGTCCTGTTGGCGGTCTGGTTGCCGTTATAAAGCGTCTGCGAAACGGTCAGGCCCGCGCTGCGGGGAACGGTGGTGCCATTGATTGGGGCGCTGCCCGGCGCGGTCAGCGTATCCTGATATTGATAACCGGCGCTCGCCGTCAGCGCGACTCTGGGCCGATATCCCGACAATGCCTGAGGCACGTTCTCGTCGGTCGAGCGCACCTGGGCACGCTGTGCGTTGAGCTGCGGATTGTTCTGATAGGCGCGCACCAGCGCGGACTCGATCGTGTCCGCTAAGGCAGGCGTCGGCCCGGCTAGCGACAGCAGCAGGACCGAAACCGCAGCTCCGGTGAAGAGCTTCACCCCATGCATCCCTGAAATTCCGTTCATTCTAACGCCCGGCTCGTGCCCGCGAGCTGGTTACCGTCTACCGAGTGGAGTCGTTGCCCCGCCGCAACATAGGACGGGGATTGTCGCGGCGGAACCACCTCAGGGTAGTTCTCGGTGGAAACTCTTCACGTGCAGCATCCCGGCCACACTTCTGATTCAGAACGGGATTTTTCGGCTCCGGGCCTCAGAAAACGAAGGCGGCGGCCCGTTCCAACCCGGGAAGGACCGGGGCGGCGGCGTCGAACAACGCCCGATGGCCGAATTCACCATGAGTCTTTGTCACGATCATGGCCCGCGGCGGCCTGGATTCGGCCGACACTCCCACGAGGCGCCCGCCTTCCTTCAGCTGCCCGAGCAGCCGCTCCAGGGGGACCTCGGCAGCGCCGTTGAGGACGATCACGTCATAAGGAGCGGTGGACGGATCACCCTCGCTGCAGGAGGCGACTTTGCAGGTGACGTTGGCGAGCCCAAGGGCAGCGAAGGCGTCCCTGGCCTTCGCCGCCAGAGCCGGATCACATTCCGTCGCCGTGACCTGGCGCGCGAGCTTGGCGGCGAGCGCGGCCAGATAGCCCGTGGCGCAGCCGACGATCAGCACATTGTCCGCTTCGCCGATTTCGGCGGCCTGGAGCAGCTTGCCGGTCAGTTGCGGCTTGATCAGGAACCGCTTGGCGCCGCCCTCGCTCACATCGAGGTCGAGGTCGAGATAAGCCAATGCCTGCCTGCTGGCCGGCACGAAGGCCTCGCGCGGAACCGTGAGCATGGCATCGAGAATACGACGGTCGGTAACGTCATTGGTGCGCACCTGGCCATCGACCATTTTTTGGCGCGCAGTCGAGAAACCGGACATTTGCGGACCCTGGAATGCGGACGATGCCGCGGAGAGTGAGTTGGCGGCATCTTTGAAACATGCCCGCCGAAAACGCAACATGGCCGTTGGCCGCGAGGAGCCCCCATGGCTTGCGCAGCTCACCGCATCAGGATCAGGGTGCGGGACGCATCATTCGATCGCCACCGCGAGGCGGCCGATCAGAGCGGCGACCTCATCCAGCCGTGCCAAATCGGGTGCCTCGACCGCACGCGCAAGACAAGCGATGCATTCGTCGTCGCTGAGTTCGGGAATGTCGGCCGGCAGGATCGAGGGGCCGATATGAGAACGGTCGACCTGGATGTCTGGCATGGGAATCAGCTCCGTAAGGATCCGGCACGGGGCAAGCTCGATTTGAATTGAGTCGTTTTGGCGCCGTCCTCATGGCGCCAAGGCGCTATTGCACACGTCTCGTTGAGTTTGATTGCGCGTCAGGATCGTGGAAGCAGTTCACATATTGCCGCAACGAAATCGCACGGCACCTGAAGGCGCCATCGCAACTCATTGAATTGGCGATAAAATTTGGCTCCCCGGGCTGGATTCGAACCAGCGACCATCCGATTAACAGTCGGATGCTCTACCGCTGAGCTACCGAGGAAAAGGCGAACCAATCGTTCGCGCGCGGCTGCGTATAACAAAGCCAGTTGCGCTTGCAAAGGACGAATTCGTCGTCCTTCGCAACGCGTTCGCAATATGGCAGGTGGCGAACTTCGGTTTCGCGTCCCCTCTGACTGGGATGAGGTGGCCGGACAATGCGCTAAGTCAGAATTTCTGTAGAGGCGAAGCTCCGATGGAGCACAGCGTAGTCGGAGACGTTCCGTCATTGGGATCGACGCGTGCGGACAGACGTTGGGTTTTCGATCGCTCAACAGCCTGTCCGCAGCATATTCACAGACGCGGATTCAACAGATTTGCGTGGCGCGCACGCCACTTGCTGCGCACAAATCCACAGAGACTACCCTCCGGCCTGGTCGAGCACGCCGCGGCACGCTTCGCTCAGGCTGGCCCGGTTACGTCGCAAGCACGCGGTGATGGCACGGGCGTTCGGGATTTCGCCGGCGCAGAGACGGTAGACGTCGGGCGTGCAGGCCCGGCGCTGCTCCGGCGTTCCCTGCGCATGGGCGGCGGAGGCAAACATCGTCAGGAAAAGCCCGACCGTCGAGGCGCGGCGCGCCCGGCTCTTCACAATTGCAAACCGCAAGAACCTCACCTTCATGACCGCTCTCCCGTTCTGCCCTGCCCGCCCGGCGGCGTTGGCCGGAGTCGCGACAACGTTTGCGAGAAATAAAGCCGCAGCGATGTGACTTCTTTCACACTGCGGGCAAGGCTGAGGAACCTAAGTTCCAAGCGATTTTCAGAACTCGCTAACCAATCGGGACCCGAGCGCCGGATCGTTAAAATGCGAACGACCGGGTCAATCGGGAAACAAGCCGGCTTTGCGATATTGGGCCGTCTGCTTTCCGGAGGGTGCGATGAGTGAAGCCGAATTCAACTTGCTGCTGGATGCCGTCGGGGGCGCCATGATTCACGAAGATTGCACGCCCGCGCCGAAGGAAGAATTAGTGCCCCGTTCGTGGTCGTGCGTCGCAACGCCCAAGGCCGCCAATGATAATGAGGGCGCCTGGCCTCTGCTCCCCTTTCCGGACGGCTGGTACGCAGCCTGCTGACCACCTTCATCGTAAACGGAAGCGTGCCGCCCTTGCGGGATTTTTGAACGATGCTGTTAAGCATTGCGCGCCCCCTCCAGCTCGGATTTCGGGATAGATCGGACGATGCCACCCACGATCTTTCCAGCGCTCGATTGATAGGTGTGGTTTTGCGGGACAGGCACGCTCCTTGCCTATTGGACCTGCCCAAGCATGGAGGCGTGCACTGATGGGACAGCGAGTTCGTATTTCAAAGCGTCCGAAGTCCAATTTGACACATGCTGCCCGCGACAAGCTGCTCGCGTTGTTAGACGCAATCGAGGAACTTGAAGTTCTGAGAGAGAAAGTCCAGCTCGCCGAAGCCGCCCGCGTGTTGCACTAGGATTAGGTGGAGAATCCATCCTCTTCGGGGGCGCTTCGGCGCGTCCTAGCCGGGGGTCACCGACTGACCGACACGCCCCTCGTCGCAGAGCCGTTTCGAACAGCAAGCTCGGCCCAGAGACACCAGCGGGCCGCCGTACTTTCGCGGATTTGATGGGAAAGGTCTTGCTGTGCGCGGCTACCTATAATTTGCAATCCGCTGGCAGGCCGGATCAGCGGAACTGAGGACGAATGAAGTCTACAAGCAGTTTCCGCAGCTTGTAATGGAGGCCACGACCAGAATTGAACTGGTGTACACGGTTTTGCAGACCGTTGCGTAACCACTCCGCCACGTGGCCCCGTAAGGCCGGAGCAATATAGGGGATGAAGGGTTTAGGCAACCCCGATGGGCCAGCTGTCCCTTTGCCCCACGGTCGCTTGGTAGATGCAGGCGAGAACGCACAGCACGATGTAGGCTTGGGTCAGGCTCGTTTGCGACGCCGGAAGTCGCGGCGGCCCTTCGGGGCAGGTTTGGGCGCCAGTTCCGGCATCTCGGCCTGGACCTCGCGGTAGCGTGTCAACAGTCGTTCAAAACTGGCGTGCAGGGTGTCGGCGATATCGGGCCGCCGCTCGACGGCCGCGAGGATCGTCGCGGCGGCCTCAATGGTCGAAAGACCGTCGCGGCGTGGCTCCTTGCGCAGACGGCCGTAGCGCGAGGGGTGCGCCGGGTTCAGGATCACGCGCTGGCATTTCAGCATCCAGGGATTGCGCCACCACAGCGCCTTGGCCTGGCTCCAGGTGCCGTCGAGCAGCACGACGCCTTCGAGCTTGCCGAGGATCGCCCGCTGGTTGTCCGCGATCTCACCCTTGCGGTTAAGCGCGACGACCTCGCCCTCGGCCTCGAAATCGGCGGCGCGAGCCGAGCCGAGATAGAGCACGGCCCACCGCGCGGCATTCTCGACCGGCCGGCCCAGCGCCTTGGACAGGCTCGGCCAGGACAGGCCAACGCGCAACGTGGCATCTACGAAATGCTTCGCGAGCAGCCGCGCGGTGCCGAGCGCCCTGTCCTGTTCCTGCGGATGCTGGAGGATCAGGAGCGACAGCCGATTTTCAATAGGCGTGACGGTGTCGCAGATGCACAGCGGCATCGGCTTCTGGCAGTGCGGGCATTCCGGGATCGGCTCGGCCGGCGCGGCAGCGGTGTCGGGCTGGTTGGACATGGCGCGGCTATACGCTCCAAGCGACGCTTCAACAACCTATTCCGCCGGCGCGGGCAGCGGGCGCGGCGCGGTTCGCCGCCGCAGACGGTCGATCAGGAGGTAGATCACCGGCGTCGTGTAGAGTGTCAGGATCTGCGAGACGAACAGACCGCCGATGATGGTGATGCCGAGCGGTCGGCGCAGCTCCGTGCCGGGGCCGGTCGCGACCACCAGCGGAATGCCGGCGAACAGCGCTGCCATCGTCGTCATCAGGATCGGGCGGAAGCGCGCCTGGCAGGCTTCGAAGATCGCCTCCGCCGACGATAATCCGCGCTGGCGCTCGGCATCGAGAGCGAAATCGACCATCATGATGCCGTTCTTCTTCACGATGCCGATCAGCAGGATGATGCCGACGAAGGCGATCACGGTCAGCGGCGTATTGGTCAGTTGAAGCGCAAGCAGCGCGCCGAGGCCGGCTGACGGTAGCGTCGAGATGATCGTGAGCGGGTGGGCAAGGCTCTCATAGAGCACGCCGAGCACGATATACATCGCAACCAGCGCACCCAGGATCAGGAGCGGCTGACGCCCGCTGGTCTTGGCGAAATCGCCGGCATTGCCGTCAAAACTGCCGCGGATGCCCTCGGGCATGTGCAATTCCTCGACCGCACGCTGGATATTTTGCGTCGCGGCCTGGAGCGGCACGTCGGGCAAGAGGTTGAACGAGACGGTCGTCGAGGGGAACGACTGCGAGTGATAGACCGCGAGCGCGGCAAGTCCGCGCGTTGCGTGCACCACGGCCGACAATGGGACCTGAGCGTCGCTGGTGCCGGCGACATAGATGCGATCGAGATTGGAGGGGTCGACCTGGAATTTCGGATCGATCTCCAGCACGGTCATGTACTGGTTGCGCTGGGTGTAGATGATTCCGATCTGCCGCTGCGCGAAAGCGTTGTTCAACGCATTGTCGATGTCCTGGACCCTGACGCCCAGCGCCGAGGCCTTCTGGCGATCGATGCTGAGCGTAAGCTGGAGCCCACCGGGATCGCGGTCGCTGGAGATATCGGTGATCCCCTCGATGCTCTCCATCCGTTTGGCCACGATGGGCGCCCATTTCTGCAGCAGGCCGAGATCGGTGCTGGTCAGCGTGTACTGGTAGTCGGAATCGCTTTGCCGCCCGCCGGCGCGCACGTCCTGGGCGGCGAACATGAACAGGCGGATGCCGGGCACGGGATACAATGCGCGCCTGAGACGGTCGATGACGACCTGCGTCGAGACGTGCTCGCGCTCCTCCGGCGGCTTCAGGCTGATGAACATGGTGCCGCGGTTCGAGGTCGCCGCCCCCGGCCCGCCGCCGCTGCCAACGGTCGAGCCGATGCCGGCAACGGCCGGATCCTGCATCACGATGTCGGCGAGCCGCTGCTGGAGGCCGAGCATGGACTGGAACGAGATGTCGGCTGAAGCGCGGGTCGCGCCGATGATGAAACCGGAATCATCTGTCGGGAAATAGCCCTTGGGGACCTTGATGTAGAGCGTCACCGTGAGGCCGATGGTGGCGAAGAATACCAGCAGCGTCAGCAGCGGAAATTCCAGCACGCTGCGCAGAGTGCGGGTGTAGAAGGCGACGATGCGCGACAGCGAGCCCTCGATCAGGCGGTCGAACAACGTCGCGGTGCCGGACGTGGTCTGCCGGATGTAATGGGCGCAGATCATTGGCGTGACCGTGAGCGACACCAGCGTCGAGACCAGGATCGCGAAGGTCAGTGTCAGCGAGAATTCGCGCAGGAGACGGCCGACGATGCCGTCCATGAAGATCAGCGGCGTGAACGCTGCGATCAGCGACAGGCTGATCGAGACCACGGTAAATCCGATCTGCTTCGCACCCTCCTGCGCCGCCCGAAACGGCCGCATGCCGTGCTCCAGATTGCGGAACATGTTCTCGATCATGACGATAGCGTCGTCGACCACGAAGCCGACTGAGATCGCCAGCGCCATCAGCGAGAGATTGTCGATCGAGAAGCCCGCGACCCACATGCCGGCGCAGGTGCCGGCCAGCGCCAGCGGCACCGAGATGCCCGCTGCGATCGTCGGCGTCAGCCGGCGTAGGAACACGAACACCACGACCATGACGAGGAGCGCGGTCGCCAGCAAGGTCCATTGCATATCCAGGACGCTGGCGCGGATCGTACCGGTGCGATCGACCAGGGTCGAGATCTCGACGCCGGCCGGGATCCACTGCTTCAGCGCGGGGATCAGCGCCTTCACCCGATCGACCGTGTCGATGACGTTGGCGTCGCCCTGCTTGGTGATCTGGATCAGCACCGCCGGCTGCTTGTTGAACCAGGCGATCGAGCGGGCGTTGCGGACGGAATCCTCGATATCGGCGACGTCGGACAGCCGCACGAAATTGCCGTTGGAGCTTTTGATGACGATGTCGCGGAACTCTTTCGCCGTACGCATCTGCCGATTGAGGGCCAGCGTCTCGCTCTGGCGCTCGCCGTTGAAGATGCCGACGGGACCGAGCGGGTTGGCGTTGATGATCGCGGTCCTGACGTCGTCGGTGGCGATGCCCGCATTCGACAGCGCAACGGGATTGAGCTGCACCCGCACGGCCGGCTGGTCGGCGCCGGAGACCGTGACGTCGCCGACACCAGGCACCTGTGAGATGCGCTGCGCGATGACCGTATCTGCGACGTCGTAGATCGCGCTGGCCGACAGCGTCTTCGAGGTCAAAGCGAGCACGAAGACGGGCGCGCCGGCCGTGTTGGCTTTGCGGAAGCGCGGCAGTGTCGGCAGGTCGCTCGGCAGATCGACGAGCGAAGCGTTGATGGCTGCCTGCACGTCGCGGGCGGCCTTGTCGATGTTGCGGCCGATGTCGAACTGGAGCTGGATGTTGGTCGTGCCGAGCGAACTCGTGGACGTGATCTGGTTGATGCCGGCGATCTCGCCGAGCCGCCGTTCCAGCGGCGAGGCCACGGTCGCGGCCATCACGGATGGATCGGCGCCGGGGCGACTGGCAGAGACGAAGATGGCGGGAAAGTCGACGTTCGGGACCGAGGCAACGGGAAGGAACTGGTAGGCGACGACACCCAGCAGGAACAACCCGATCGACAGCAGCGTGGTCGCGACCGGGCGGCGGATGAAGGGCTCCGAGATCGATGCCATCACTGCATCCCCTCGGTCGCGCCGGCGACCGGCGGACCGCCGGATTCGGCCGGCGGCAGCGCCTGCTCGAGGCGGCGGTTGATGCGGTCGAGCGCGAGGTAGATCACGGGGGTGGTATAGAGCGTCAGTAACTGGCTCAGCAGCAGGCCGCCGACGATGGAGATGCCGAGCGGAAAGCGCAGCTCGGCGCCGGTGCCGCTCTCGATCGCCAGCGGCAGTGCGCCGAACAGCGCCGCCAGAGTCGTCATCATGATCGGACGGAAGCGCAAGAGACAGGCCTGCACGATCGCCTCGTTCGGCGACATGCCCTGCCCGCGCTCGGCCTCCAGCGCGAAGTCGATCATCATGATCGCGTTCTTCTTGACGATGCCCATCAAGAGGATGATGCCGATCAGGCCGATCACCGAGAGATCCTGGCCGCACAGCACCAGGGCCAGGATAGCGCCGACGCCGGCCGAGGGCAGCGTCGAGAGGATGGTGATCGGGTGGATGTAGCTCTCATAGAGCACGCCGAGCACGATGTAGATGGTGATGACGGCGGCAAGCAGCAGCCAGGGCTGGCCGGCCAGCGCCTTGGCGAATTCGGCGGCATCGCCGGCATAGACGCCGACGATGCTGTTGGGCATGCCGATCCGGGTCTCGATCGTCTTGACGGCCTCGACGGCATCGCCGAGCGCCGCGCCCGGCGCAAGATTGAAGCTGAGCGAGACGGAGGGGAATTGCGCCTGGTGCGAGATCGCGAGCGGCGCCGTGGTGCGCTTCAGCGTCGCCACGGCCGACAGCGGCACCTGGGCGCTTGGCGCGCCGACGGTGGTGCTCGCGGCGCCCGGCAGATAGAGCTTTGACAGAATCGAAGGGTCGCGCTGGTACATCGGCAGCGCCTCCAGCACGACCCGATACTGATTGGCCTGGCCGTAGATAGTCGAGATCTGCCGCTGCGCGAAGGCGTCGTTCAATGTGTCGGTGATGGCCTGGAGGCTGACGCCGAGTTGCCCCGCCCGCGTGCGATCCACGTCGAGCTGCGCCCGCAGTCCGCCTTCCTGCGCCTCCGAGGAGACGTCACGGAACAGCGGATTCCGCCGCATTTCCGCCACCAGCTTGCCCGCCCATTCCGAGACCAGCGTCGCATCGGTGCCGGTCAGCGTGTACTGGTATTGCGAGCGGCTCGACTGGGTCGAGATCTGCACGTCCTGCACCGGCTGGAAATAGACCGTCATGCCGGGGATGCCTGATACCCTCTCCTTCAGGCGGATCACGAGCGCGGCGACATCGTCGCGCCGTTCGCCGCGCGGTTTCAAAGTCATGACGAGGCGCCCGACATTGGTGGTCGGGTTGACCGAGCCCGCCCCGATCACCGAGACCACGCCAACCACGTCGGGATCGGCCTTGATGGCGGCGGCGGCCTCGGCCTGCCGCTTCTGCATCTCCGCGAACGAAACGTCGGGCCCGGCCTCCGTCACCGCCGTGATCGAGGCGGTGTCCTGGAGCGGCAGGAAGCCTTTTGGCGCGACGACATAGAGGACGAGGGTCGCAATCAGCGTGGCGAAGGTCACGACCAATGTGGCGCGCTGGCGCTCCAGCACCCACAGCAGCGTCCGGTGATAGGCCTCGACGGTGCGGTCGATGAAACGGCTGACAGCGGCGAGACCCGGCACCGCCAGCTCCTCGTGGGCGGCTTTAAGCAGACGCGAGCACATCATCGGCGTCAGCGTCAGCGAGACCACCGCCGAGGTGACGACCGCGATGGTCAGCGTCAACGCGAATTCGCGGAACATGCGCCCGACGAGACCGGACATGAACAAGAGCGGGATGAAGACCGCGATCAGCGACACCGTCAGCGAGATCACCGTGAAGCCGATTTCGCTGGCGCCCTTCAGCGAGGCCTCCATCGCACTCTCGCCATTCTCCATGTGGCGGACGATGTTCTCGATCATGACGATGGCGTCGTCGACGACGAAGCCGGTGCCGATCGTCAGCGCCATCAGCGAGAGATTGTCGAGGCTGAAGCCGGCAAAATACATGATGCCGAAGCTCGTGATCAGCGATAACGGCAGCGCCACGCCTGCGATCAACGTAGCCCGTAGCGAACGCAGGAACAGCAGCACCACCAGGGTCACCAGCACGACGCTCAGGATCAGGGTGAACTGCACGTCATGGACCGAAGCACGAATGGTGACGGTGCGGTCGGAGACGATGGTGAGGTTCACGCCGGCAGGAATCGCGCGCTGCACCTTGGGGATCTCGGCGCGGATCTGGCTGACGACGTCGATGACGTTGGCGCCGGGCTGGCGCTGGATGTCGATGATGACGGCCGGCGTGCCCTGGTACCAGCCGCCGGTGCGGTCGTTCTCGAGGCCGTCGACGATCTGCGCGACGTCGGCGATGGTGACAGGCGAGCCGTTGCGATAGGCAATGATGACGGGCTTGTAGGCGTCCGCGGCGGCGATCTGGTCGTTGGCGGCAATGATGTAGGATTGTTGCGCGCCGTCGAGCGATCCCTTCGGCCCGGAGACGTTGGCATTGGCGATCGCCGTGCGCAGGTCCTCCATGGCGATGCCATAGGCGGCCAGTCGCGCCAGATCGGCCTGGATGCGCACGGCCGGCTTCAGCCCGCCGAGCACCGAAACGCGTCCGACGCCGGAAATCTGGCTCAAGCGTTGCGCCAGAATGGTATCGGCGATGTCGCTCATCGCGCGCAGCGAGATCGTCTCCGAGCGCAGCGCCAGCGTCATCACCGGCGCGTCCGCCGGATTCACCTTGGCGTAGGTCGGCGGATAAGGCAGCGTTTTGGGCAGCACACCGGCCGCCGCGTTAATCGCGGCCTGCACGTCCTGGGTCGCACCGTCGATGTCGCGGTTGAGGTCGAACTGAAGCGAGATCTGGCTGACGCCGAACGAGCTCGTCGAGTTTATCGCCGACAGCGACGGGATCTGGCCGAGCTGCCGCTCGAGCGGCGCGGTGATGAGTGAGGCGATCACGTCGGGGCTCGCGCCCGGCAGCTGCGTCGTCACCTGCACGGTCGGGAAATCGACCTGCGGCAGCGCCGAGACCGGCAGCGCGAAGTAGCCGAGCGCGCCGCCGATCAAGAGCGCGATGCCGAGCAGCGAGGTCGCAATCGGCCGTCGGATGAAGGGTTCGGAGACACCCATGGGCTACGCCTGCCGCATCAAGCGGCTGTTGTCGGGATCATGGCTGCTTGGCTCCACTTCCCGATGCGCCCGGCCCCGGTGCCGGTCCGGTCTGCCCCTTCTGATCGCCTTCGCTGCTCTTCCGCTTGGCGCGGAACTCGCCCTCGTTGCCTTGTCCCTCCTTCTGGCCTTCTTTGGCACCATCCTTCTTCTGAGCGTCCGGCCCGCGCGAGCGCTTGCGAGGGGCTAGATCGGCCGAGGGGGTCTGGTCGTCGCGGCCGACGATCACTTTGGAGCCGTCGGACAAATTGGCAAAACCCGTGGTGACGACCTTATCGTTCGGCGAGAGGCCGCTGGCGATCACGGCATCATGCTCGTTCTGCTGCATCACCGTCACGGGCTTGGCCGAGACGACGTTGTCCTCGCCGATGACATAGCTGAAGGTCCCGATCGGACCGCGCTGCACCGCAGAGGTCGGCACCACCAGCGCCTGCGTCAAGGTCTCGACCTTGAGGCGGACATTGACGAACTGGCCCGGCCAGAGCTGGTAATTGGCGTTGGGGAATTCCGCCTTGAGCTTGAGTGTGCCCGTGGTCTGGTCGACCTGGTTGTCGATGCCGGTGAGCTTGCCGGTATCGATCACCGTGATGCCGTCATTGCCGAACACGTCGACCGCGAGCGTTCCCTTCGCCGCGGCGGCGTTGACGCGCATGATCTGCTGCTGCGGCAGGCTGAACCACACCGCGATCGGCTGCAGCTGAGTGATCACCACGAGCCCTGTGGTGTCCGAGGCATGGATGATGTTGCCCTGGTCGACCTGGCGTAGGCCGGCCCGACCCGAGATCGGCGCCACGATCTTGGTGTAGCTCAGCGTCGCCGCTGCATTGTCGATCGCGGCCTGATCCGCCTTCACCAGCGCCTCAGTCTGGGCCACCAGCGCGCGCTGGGTGTCCGCCTGCTGCTTCGAGCCGGCATTGGAGGCGGCAAGCTGTTCGTAGCGTGCAAGGTCGATGCGCTGGTTGGCAAGCTGGGCTTGGTCCTGTGCCTTCTTCGCGACGGCCTGGTCGTATTGGGCCTGGTAGATCGCCGGATCGATCTCGCCGAGCACGTCGCCCTTCCTGACGTCCTGGCCTTCGGTGAAATTGACCGCAATCAGCTTGCCATCCACCTGCGAGCGCACGGTCACGGTATTGAGCGCGCGGATCGCCCCGACGCCATCGAGATAAACCGGCACGTCCTGGATGCGCGGGCTTGCCGCCAGCACCGGCACCGGCAGATCGGGTCGCTGGTTGCGGTTGTTTGCTTGCTGCTGATGCGTGACGGTCCAGCCGAGATAACCGAGGCCGCCGAGGATCGCGAGCGTGATCAGGGTCATGATCAGGCCGGGGCCGCGCGACTTTTTCGCCGTGCCCTCCGTCGCGTCCTTCTTAGTCTCCGGCTTAAAGAGCATTGACCGGTTTCTCCATCCTCGGCTCCCAACCGCCGCCGAGCGCCTGGTACAGGCTGACGATGGCGAGGAGCCGTGCGAGTTGGGCCTGCGACAGCGCGTCTTCCGCCTGAAACAGGGTCAGTTGGGTGTTGAGCACGGTCACGATGTCGGCAGTGCCGGCGCGCAATTGCTGCTCGGAGAGATCGAAGGCGCGGCGCGAGGCGGCAACGACGTCGCGCTGCAATTGCAGCTTGATCGTGGTCTGCTTGATCGAGAACAGCGCGTTGTCGACGTCGGCAAAGGCCTGGATGATGGTCTTGCGGTAAGCCTGGAGCAGCTCGTCCTGCCGCGCCTTGGCCAGTTCGAAATTGCCGAGGATCCTGCCGCCGTCGAAGATGGGCTGCGTGGCACTGCCGACGAGCTGGAAGAAGGTGGCATGCGGTTGGAATAGCGAGACCAGCGCCGAGCTCTGATAGCCGCCATTGCCGGTCAGCTGGATCGTCGGAAAGAATTGCGCGCGGGCATTGCCGATGTTTGCGGTGGCGGAGGCAAGCTGTGCCTCCTGCCGGCGGATGTCGGGCCGCTGCGTCAGGAGCTCCGACGGCAGGCCGGGCGTGACGCGAGGGATCGCGATCCGGTCGAGCGAGCCGCCGAGCACGCGCACGCTCTCCGGCGGACGCGATACCAAGACAGCCAGCGCATTGATGTTCTGGTCGAGCGTCTGGCGCAGCGGCGGCACCAGCGCCTTCTGATTCGCGAGCACGCTCTCCTGCTGGGCGACGTCGAGATCGGTGCCGGTGCCGGCCCTGCGCCGCTCCTTCACCGCATCGAGGATGCGCTGCGCGCTCGCGATGTTGCGCTGTGAGGTCCTGATGCGGTCCTGTGAGGCCAAGACCTGAAAATAGGCATTGGCGACGGCCGCCAGCGTCGTCAGCGCGACCGTGTCGCGGTCGAAGCGGTTGGCGTTCGCCGTCTCCTCGGCGGTTTGCAGCGCATCGCGGTTCTGGCCCCAGAAGTCGAGCTGGTAGCTCGCGCTCAGCGAGGCCGAATAGTTGACGACTTCGCGCCCGCCGATGGACAGGCCGGAGGCGCTGGAGCCGGAGGTGCGCGAGTAGGTTTCCGATCCAGCCGTGGACAGGCTCGGCAGCAGCGCCGCGCCCGCCTGCCGCGCCTGGGCGTCGGCCTGGACGATGCGCGCGACCGCAGCGGCGATGTCGAGGTTGACGGTCTGCGCCTCCTCCATGAGCTGCGTCAGCTCCGTGGAGCGGAAACCGCGCCACCAATCCAGCGATGGCGGCGCATCCCCTTTGCCGGCGTATCTGTATTGCGTGGGAACATCGAGCGCTGGATCGGGAAGATCCTGCGTCAGCACGCAAGCGCCCGAACTCGCCGCGAGGCACAGTGCCACAAGCCAGCGCGCTGCGCGCCGCGTCCGGGGCGCAGATCCTGGAGACCGCCGCATGGCGATCGCAGGAACATCCTGTGTCACATCCACCCCCCGCCGGGCAGATCGAGCCGCCACCACGAAGCCGGATTAACCGATTCGCGGCGGCAGAGTCGGGGAGCGTTGGACAACTCGTTCACAGCGTGATGCTTTCTGCGGAGCCTCAGACTCATACTAGCCGGGTGCGCAACGGCGGGACAGTGCCGCAGGTGCGAGATGGGCGGCCCGAACAAGTGTGTATCGGACCTGCCAAATGAGAAATGTCCCTGTCTGGCAGTGATTTCTTGAATTCGGGACCCCTCCTGGAGCGCGTTCAAGCTTACTAAGATTTCATGTGATATTGCCGCCACACCGGCGCGGCCCCGATCGGGCGCACCGCTGGCAATGGGCGTCATGCGGCTTCAGCTCAGTCTCGGCGCCTGGCCGGCTGGTCTCACGATGTCGTCATTTGCCGAAAACGAGCCCGTCTCCGCCGTGTAGATATCTCCTCAAGCTTCCACGCGCCATCGACGCTTTCGCGATCGAGCCATCCTGCCGAAGGCGAGGATTGACGCGGGAGCCGCTCTTGCGATCGTTGTCTTCTGCACTCTCATAGATGCCAGGAATATCCTTCCCCTGATATCGCTCTCACGTGTCCGAGCACATCATCGCCCGGTCTACCCTCCCAAGAATCCAGTGCTGCGACGAGCGCTTCGGATGGTTTCGCCGCAGCGCAAAAGCCTTTCCCTTTTGGCTCCCAAGCACTAGGTTCTGGCCACCGGATCAACCCTTTGCCAGTGATTTCCTCCGACATGACCATCAACAACGACGTTGTCGAAGCCATCGGCAACACCCCGCTCATCAAGCTCACGCGCGCCTCGGAGTTGACCGGCTGCACCATCCTGGGCAAGGCCGAGTTCATGAATCCCGGCCAATCGGTGAAGGATCGGGCCGGCAAATGGATGATCCTGGAGGCCGAGAAGCGTGGCGAGCTGAAGCCCGGTGGCCTCGTGGTCGAGGCGACCGCCGGCAATACCGGCATCGGTCTGGCGGTCGTTGCGAGCGCCCGCGGCTACCGCACGCTGATCGTGATCCCGGAGACGCAGAGCCAGGAGAAGAAGGATTTCTTGAAGCTGTGCGGCGCCGAGCTGATCGAGGTGCCGGCCCTGCCCTATGCCAACCCCAACAATTACCAGCATGTCGGCCGCAGGCTCGCCGACGAGCTGCGCAAGACTGAGCCCAATGGCGTGCTGTTCGCAGACCAATGGAACAATCTCGACAACGCCAAGGCGCATTACGAATCCACCGGTCCTGAGATCTGGGAGCAGACCGGCGGCAAGGTCGACGGCTTCGTCTGCTCGGTCGGCAGCGGCGGCACGCTCGCCGGCGTCAGCCGCTATCTCAAAGAGAGGAACAAGAGCATCCGTATCGCCTGCGCCGATCCGCACGGCGCCGGCATGTACGAATATTTCAGGACCGGCGATCCCAAGGCGACACCGGGTGGCTCGATCACCGAGGGCATCGGACTGAACCGCGCGACCGCGATCGTGGAGACCGCCAAGGTCGATGACGCCTATCTCATTCCCGACGCCGAAGCCGTCAGTGCGATCTACGAGCTGCTCCAGCACGAAGGCCTCTGCCTCGGTGGCTCGACCGGCATCAATATCGTCGGCGCGATGCGCCTTGCGAAGCAGCTCGGGCCCGGCAAGACGATCGTCACGGTGCTCTGCGATTCCGGCAGCCGCTACCTGTCGAAGCTGTTCAACGCCGACTTCATGCGCGCCAAGAACCTTCCAGTGCCCGAGTGGCTGGAGAAGCGCAGCAACATCAAACCGCCGTTCGTCTGATAGCGGCGCGGGCGGTCTACGCGACCTCGACGCGTTCCGAGGCTGCCGCACAATAATCGCGCCAGAACTGGCGATAACCCGCTTCGAGCTCACGCGTGTAGATCTCGACATTGCCGGCGGGCGATGCTGCCGGCAACTCCGCGCGCAACTTCGCCAGATGATCAGGCTGCGTCGCCAATTTGCGGCGATCTCGATGTAGCCCTCGGTCAGCTGGACCGAGGACGCCCCTGGGATTCCCCGGGGTCAGCGCAGGATCTGGCTCAAGAAAAGCTTGGTGCGGGCGTGCTGCGGGGCCGCGAAGAACTCGTTCGGCGTGTTGGCCTCGATGATCTGGCCGGCGTCCATGAACACCACGCGGTTGGCGACCTCGCGGGCAAAGCCCATCTCGTGGGTGACGACCAGCATGGTCATGCCCTCCTCGGCGAGATCGACCATGGTGTCGAGCACCTCCTTGACCATTTCGGGGTCGAGCGCCGAGGTCGGCTCGTCGAACAGCATTACCTTCGGGTTCATGGTCAGCGCACGAGCGATCGCGACGCGCTGCTGCTGGCCGCCCGACATCTGGCCGGGAAACTTGTGGGCCTGGTGCGGAATCTTGACACGCTCCAGGAATTTCATGGCGGTCGCCTCGGCATCCCTTTTGGGGATGTTGCGCACCCAGATCGGCGCCAGCGTGCAATTGTCGAGCACCGTGAGATGCGGAAACAGATTAAAGCTCTGAAACACCATGCCGACTTCGCGTCGCACCGCGTCGACATGCTTGAGGTTCGGCCCGAGCTCGATGCCATCGACGACGATCTCGCCCTCCTGGAATTCCTCGAGCGCGTTGATGCAGCGGATCAGCGTCGACTTGCCCGAGCCCGACGGCCCGCAGATCACGATACGCTCGCCCTTGTGGACCTCCAGATCGATGTCGCGCAGGACGTGAAAGTCGCCGTACCATTTGTTGAGGCCGGAAATCTTGACGATGGGGTCGGACATGGTGAGCTCCATCAGTTGCGGCGGTGAGCGTTGAGGCGGTGCTCGACGAACAGCGAATATCGCGACATTCCAAAACAGAAGATGAAGTAGACGATGCCGGCGAAGGCAAAGCCGGTAAACGCGGTCGACGGCGTCGACCATTTCGGATCCGAGAACGAGGCGCGGAGCGAGCCGAGGAGATCGAACAGCGCCACGATCGAGACCAGCGAGGTGTCCTTGAACAGCGAGATGAAGCTGTTGACGAGGTTCGGAATGACATGGCGCAGCGCCTGCGGCAGCACGATCAGCGAGGTCGTCTTCCACCAGGATAGCCCCAGGGCGGCCGCCGCCTCGCCCTGCCCCCGCGGAATCGCGGCCAGCCCGCCGCGGACGTTCTCGGCCTGATAGGCGCCCGTGAACAGCGCAATCCCGATCAGGGCGCGCACGAGCCCGTCGACGGTGAAATTGCCGGGCAGGAACAAAGGCAGCATGTAGGTGGCAAAGAACAGCACGGTGATCAGCGGCACGCCGCGCCAGAACTCGATGAAGGCGATCGAGAATATCCGGATCAGCGGAATGGTGGAGCGGCGGCCGAGCGCCAGCGCGATGCCGATCGGCAGTGAGGTCACAATGCCGGTAACCGAGACCACCAGCGTCACCAGAAGGCCACCCCACAAGTTCGTTGACACGATCGGCAACCCACCACGATCGAGCCCCATCAGCTTGATGACGATCGCGATGCCAATGAAGGTGGCGACACTGGATGCCAGAGCCCGCCCGCCGGTACGAACGCCGCCGCCAAGAAGGAAGGCGATCAAGCAGACAATCACGGCCGTGGTGGCGAAATCGGCCCAAACCGGCTCCCCCGTCCCCTGGACATGATCACGCAGCCAGACGAGCGGAAAGATCAGCCAGTAGATCGCCGTGCCGACCAGCACGATGAGGCTCCCGACGGCCCACAGCAGCGGTGCGACGGCTGACGTCTTGCTGAGATTGAGCATCGCCTGCCCCGCGCCGATGATGCTTTCATCGAACAATTGCAGCAGGCCAGCCGTCCAGCTCAGGCCCAATCCCTTGATGCCGCCGCCGTGCAGCAGGAAGAATGCGACCACCGGAAAGGCGATGAAGAACAGGCCGGCATTCAAACTCTTCGCCGGCAGCCTGGGAATGAGGAGCGGCACCAGCAGCACCACCGCCAAGACGAACGTGAGATTGACCCGCCAGCGCTCGGCCTCGGGATAGAAGCCGTAGATCAGTTGCGGCAGCTTGGCCTGGATGTAGGGCCAGCAGGCGCCGACCGCAAAACCGGCGTTCTCGGTGAGGCAAGCCGTGCGATCCTTGCCGGTCCAGACCGCATCGACCATCAGGAACTTGACGGAGGGAACGATGGTGAACCAGAGCAGCAGGGCGCCCACGATCGTGAGCAGGATGTTGGTCGGCGAGTTGAACAGGCGCGTGCGCAGCACGCCGATGAAGCCCGTGGTCTGGACCGGCGCGGGACGCTCAGCAACCAGGTCCTGACGGACGAAGGCGGACGTCGCCATATCGCTCATGCGCCCAGGCTCCGGCTGACGCGCCAACCGTAGACGCTCATGATCGCGCTGGTGACGAGTGAGATCAGGAGGTAGACGCCCATCGTCATCGCGATGATCTCGATCGCCTGTCCGGTCTGGCTCAGCGAGGTGCCGGCGAATACCGACACCAGGTCAGGATAGCCGATCGCGACGGCAAGCGAAGAATTCTTGGTCAGGTTGAGGTATTGATTGGTCAGCGGCGGCACGATGACGCGCATGGCCTGCGGCACGACGATCAGACGCAGGGTGGTGCCGCGGCTCAGGCCTAGCGAGGACCCCGCCTCCATCTGCCCCTTGTGGACGGACAGGATGCCGGCGCGCACGATCTCGGCGATGAAGGCGGCGGTATAGGTCGATAGCGCCAAGGTCAGCGCCACGAACTCCGGGATGATGCGCGAGCCGCCGGCGAAATTGAACCCTTTGAGCTGCGGCAGCTCGAAGGTGAAGGGCAAACCGAACACCAAGATGGTGGCGAGCGGCAGCCCGAACAGCAGACCCAGCACATAGGGCCAGATCCGGATCATCCGCCCCTCCTGAAACAGCGCGCGCCGCGCGTGGATGCGCAAGGCCAGCGCCGCGACGAAGCCGAGCGCCAGCATCGCCAGGAACGGCTCGAGACCGCTCTGGCCGATCGGGCTGGGAACGACAAGGCCCCGGTTGCTGAGGAAGGCAATGCCGAGCAGCGAAATGCTCTGCCGCGGATTGGGCAACGCCGCCAGCACCGCGAGGTACCAGAACAGGATCTGGAACAGCAGCGGCAGGTTGCGGATGATCTCGACATAGATCTCGCCGACGCGCGACAACAGCCAGTTCGGCGACAGCCGGCATAGCGCGACGATGAAGCCAATCACGGTGGCGAAGACGATGCCGACCACCGAGACCACGAGCGTGTTCAGAAGCCCGACCACGAACACGCGCAGGAACGTGTCCGAGCCGGTGTAGGAGATCAGAGTCTGGTTGACGTCGAAGCCGGCATTGTTCCGGAGGAAGCCGAATCCGGCGGCGATGTGCTGATTTTCGAGGTTGGCGCGGGCGTTGGAGACGATCTCATAGCCGATCCAGCCCAGGATCGCCGCGAAGGCAAACTGGACGGCAATGCCGTTCCAGCCTGCCTTGCCGCCCAGCACGCGCCTGATCTTCAGCGCAATCTGGGGCGGCGGTTTACGGGCCTCGGTGCTCATCCCGCGAGCTGCGGATCAGGATGATCAGCGGATCGGCGGCGCGTACTGTAGACCGCCCTTGTTCCAGAGATTGTTGAGACCGCGGTTGATGGCGAGCGGCGAGCCCGCGCCGACGTTGCGGTCGAACACCTCGCCGTAATTGCCGACGGCCTTCACGATCCGTACCACCCAGTCCTTGGTCAGACCGAGCTGTTCGCCGAAATTGCCGTCGCTGCCGAGCACGCGCTTCAGCTCCGGGCTTTCCAGCTTCGCTTTCTCGTCGACGTTCTTCGAGGTCACGCCGAGCTCTTCGGCTGTGATCATCGCAAACAGCGTCCATTTCACGATGTCGAACCACTGGTCGTCGCCGTGGCGCACCATCGGCCCGAGCGGCTCCTTCGAGATGATTTCGGGGAGCACCATATGGTCGTTGGGATTGGCGAGCTTGAGGCGATTGGCGTACAGGCCCGACTGGTCGGTGGTGAAGACGTCGCAGCGGCCGGCTTCATAGGCCTTGACGGTTTCGTCGTTGGTGCCGAACGCGATCACCTCGTACTTCATGTTGTTGGCTTTGAAATAGTCGGCGAGATTTTGCTCGGTGGTGGTGCCGGTCTGCACGCAGACCGATGCGCTGTTGAGCTCGAGCGCCGAGTTCACCTTGAGCGACTTCTTCACCATGAAGCCCTGCCCGTCATAATAGGTCACGCCGGTGAAGTTGGCGCCGAGCGAGGTGTCGCGCGAGATGGTCCAGGTGGTGTTGCGCGAGAGCACATCGATCTCGCCGGATTGCAGCGCCGTGAAGCGGTCCTTGGCGGACAGCGGCACGTACTTGACCTTGGTCGGATCGTTGAAGATCGCCCCGGCGATGGCGCGGCAGACGTCGACGTCGAGTCCCGTCCAATTGCCCTTGTCGTCCGGCGATGAGAAGCCCGGCAGCCCCTGGCTGACGCCGCAGGACAGCATGCCCCGGTCCTTGACGGTCTTGAGCGTTTGCGCATCGGCGGCCTGGGCCGAGAGGCCAGCGGCGAGAGCAAGAGTGAGAGCCAGGGTTACGCGTTTCATGGGCTTTGGGCCTTTCAAAATCGTCTCAAGGTCGGGAACGTTGTCTTTGGGGTCATCTCTGCCAGGGCTAATCGTACCTAGGCTAGTCTTGCAAGACTCATGCTGGAAAACCTAGCCGAACACCCGCCGATCCCGGGAGGCCATACCTTCGTCCCGCCGAAGAGGCGCCCGCCGTGATGGCTGTGACGCGAAGTCCGTTCAGGCGATGGATCGAAGGTCGCAGCAGGCCCCTCAACATGCGGCGACTGAATAGCACCTGCGCATCACAGAACGACTGGCGTGCCGGGTCAAGGGGTTGACGGGACTCTTCTGTGTTCTGTTATTAACGATGGCGGCCTTTCGGCCAGCCCGGCGGGCGCGACGCGCCGGGCGGAAACGCGGTTTTGAAAGCAGACGCATGGATTCCTCGCACCCCTTCCAGCAGCATGCCGAGACCCGGCTGGTCACCTCCGGCCGCGACACCAAGGCGCAGAGGGGGTTCGTTAATCCGCCTGTGTTTCACGGCTCGACCGTGCTCTATCCGACGGCCGAGGACCTGCACGCCCATCGCGGCGAGTTCACGTATGGCCGCCACGGTTCCCCCACCACCAAGGCGTTCCAGGAGACGCTGATGGCGCTGGAGGGGCCGCAATGCGCCGGCGTCGGCATCGTGCCGTCGGGGCTGTCGGCGATCTCGACCACCCTGCTCTCGGTGCTGAACGCCGGCGACCATCTCCTGGTCTGCGACAACGTCTATCGGCCCTCGCGCAATTTCTGCAACGGCATGCTCACCCGCTATGGCATCGAGACCACCTATTTCGATCCGCTGATCGGCGCCGGGATCGAGAAGCTGTTCAAGCCTAACACCCGCGCGGTGCTGGTGGAGGCGCCAGGCTCGCAGTCGTTCGAAATGCCCGACATCCGCGCCATCGCCGAGGTCGCGCATGGGCGCGACGCGCTCGTCATCGACGACAATACCTGGGCAACACCACTCTATCACCGCTCGCTCGAACAGGGCGTCGACATCAGCATGCAGGCGGCCACAAAATATATCGGCGGCCATTCCGACATCATGTTCGGCACCATCTCCGCCAACGCAAAGACCTGGCCGATGGTCGCCGAAGGCATTCGCCTGCTCGGCGTCTGCGCCGGCCCGGACGACGTGTTCCTGGCGCTACGCGGCCTGCGCACGCTGTCGGTGCGGCTGGCGCAGCATCATCGTTCGGGACTCGACATAGCGCGCTGGCTGGCTAGCCGGCCGGAGGTCGCGCGCGTGCTGCATCCGGCACTCGAAACCGATCCCGGCCATGCGATCTGGAAGCGTGACTTCACCGGCGCGTCCGGCCTGTTCAGTATCGTGCTGAAGCCGGCGCCGCAGAAGGCAGTCGACACCATGCTCGACACCCTCAAGCTGTTCGGCATGGGCTTCTCCTGGGGCGGCTTCGAGAGCCTCGTGATTCCGTTCGACTGCGACAGCTACCGCACCGCGACCAAATGGGCGCCCGGCGGTCCGACGCTGCGTCTGCACATCGGGCTCGAGAGCGTCGATGATCTCAAGGCCGATCTCGATCGCGGCTTCGCTGCCCTGAAAGCGGCAATGTGAGCCTGCTCACAAGCCATCGTGCCGGTGGACGCGCCATCGCGCGCCGGGGATCGTGCACGCGCCGTAAACGTTAACGCCGACGCGCCAACAAATGGTTTGATCCGCCGACGTTTGGCGCTAGCCTCACCAATCGACTCCAATCCGGACACGGAGCATGGGAACGTTGGTTCTGCTCGATCTGATGGGCGGCGTGGCGCTGTTGCTGTGGGGCCTGCACATGGTCCACAGCGGGATCTTGCGCGCCTTCGGTCCCGACCTTCGGCGCCTGCTCGGCAAGGCGTTGAGCAACCGCGTCAGCGCCTTCGCTGCCGGCCTCGCGCTCACCGCCCTGCTCCAGAGCAGCACGGCGACGGCGCTGATCACCAGTTCGTTCGCGGCCGAGGGCCTCGTCAGTCTCGCCGCCGCTCTCGCCATCATGCTCGGTGCCAATGTCGGCACGACGCTGATCGTGCAGGTGCTATCGTTCAACATCGCAGCCGTTGCGCCGGTGCTGTTCGTGCTCGGCCTGGTCGCCTTCCGCTCCGGCCCGCGATCGCGGATCAAGGACATCGGCCGCGTCTGCATCGGCCTCGGCCTGATGCTGCTCTCGCTGCACATCCTGCTCGACACGCTGGCGCCGGCGGAGAACGCGCCCGGCGTGCGCGTCGTGATGTCGGCCATAACGGGCGACCCCATTCTGTGCATCTTCATCGCCGCTCTCGTCACCTGGGCTGTACATTCGAGCGTCGCCAGCGTCCTGTTGATCATGTCGCTGGCCTATTCGCAGTTCATCTCGCCTGCCGCGGCTCTGGCGCTGGTGCTCGGGGCCAATCTCGGCAGCGCCATCAATCCGGTGTTCGAGGGCGCCAGGCGCGACGATCCCGCGAGCTACCGCCTGCCGATCGGCAATCTCATCAACCGCGCGATTGGGATTGCTCTCGTCCTGCCCTTCCTCGGCGCGATCGCCGAGCACATGCACGCCTGGCAGCCCGATCTCGCCAAGCTGACCGCGGCCTTCCACATCGCCTTCAATGTCGGCACCGCCGTCCTCTTCATCGGTCTGCTCGATATCATGTCGCGTCTGTTGACCCGCCTCTTGCCCGATCGCGTCAAGGAGGCCGATCCGGCCCGACCGCGCTATCTCGATGAGACCGCACTGGAGACACCGTCATTGGCGCTGGCCGACGCCGCCCGCGAGACCTTGCGCATGGGCGACTTCGTCGAGGTCATGCTGCGCAAGGTGATGGCCGCGATGATGACCGGCGACCGTGCACTGGTCGACCAGGTCTCGAAGACGGACAATCTCGTCGACGGCCTGGACGAGGCCATCAAGCTCTACGTCACAAAACTCATGCGAGGCAGCCTCGACGAGAGCGAAGGACGGCGCGCGATGGAGATCATCTCCTTCGCCATCAACCTCGAGCATATCGGCGACATCATCGACAAGAGCCTGAGCGAGCTCGCCACCAAGAAGATCAAGCGGCGCTTCCAATTCTCGGCCGAAGGGGCTGAGGAGCTCGCCGCTTTCCACAAGCGCACGATGGATTCGCTGCGGATCGCCTTCGGGGTCTTCATGTCGGGTGACGCCAACGAGGCGCGCAAGCTGCTGGTGGAGAAGACGGCGCTGCGCAACACCGAGCTTGCCGCGGTCGAGCGCCATCTGGACCGGCTGCGGAAGGGCCGCCCCGAGACCATCGAGACCACGTCGCTGCATCTGGACGTGCTGCGTGATCTGCGTCGCATCCACTCGCATATCTGCTCGGTCGCCTACCCCGTGCTGGACGCGGCGGGTGAGCCCTATCGGAGGAGTGCGGCCGAAGCAGCTGCCCTGCCCGCGTCAGGCGCGGCCTCGGCCCTGCCGCGCTAGCGTGTCCCGTCAGCGATCCAGCGTCTTCGAGGCGCTGCCGCGGTTCTTCCAGATCAGCATGATGTTTCTGACGTAGATGATGGTCGCGAGCGACTGTCCGAGGATGATGACGGGTTCGCGCTTCACAACGCCATAGACCAGCGTCATCAGCCCGCCGCCCATCGAGCAGAACCAGAACGCCATCGGCACCACGCTGTTGCCGGCGCGTTCGCTCGCGATCCACTGCACCAGGAAGCGCGCGGTGAAGAATAATTGCGCGACGAGGCCGAACGCGAGCCAGAAATCGAACTTGGCGACGAAGACGTCGTAGAGATAGTTGCTCAGCGCCTGACCGTATTGGATGATCATGCGTTCACCTCGGTCACATCTGGCGTCGGCTTCTTCCGCCGGATCAGCCACCACACGCCTGCGAGATCCATGATGCCGATCCACAGCCGGTCGAAAAAGCCATAATTCGACACGCCGGAGCGGCGCGGCCGATCGATCACGTCGACATAGGCAATGTCATAGCCTTCGCGGCGGACCAGCGCCGGCAGGAAGCGATGCAGCCCGTCGAAATAGGGCAGCATCAGGAAGACGTCGCGCCGGAACGCCTTCAGGCCGCAGCCGGTGTCGCGCGTGCCGTCCTTCAGGATCGCGTTGCGAATGCCGTTGGCCACGCGCGACTGAAATTTCTTGAAGCCGGTGTCCTTGCGCCCGATCCGCTGGCCGGCGGCGAGCCCGACCCGCCCTGCTCCCTTCTCGACTGCCGCGATCAGGTCCGGCAGGAACGCGGGATTATTCTGGCCGTCGCCGTCAAGCGTGGCCACGATCATCCCGCGCGCCGCACGCACGCCACTGCGCACTGCCGCCGACTGGCCGCCCGATCGCGCATGGCGGAGCTGACGCAGATTGTCCCGCTGCTTCATGATGGCGCTGAGCCGCTCGCCGGTCGCATCCGTCGAGCCGTCGTTGACATAGATGATCTCATAGGCCCAGCGGCCATCGAGCGCCGCCGTGATCTCCTCGATCAAGGGCGCGATGTTCTCGGCTTCGTTGCGCACGGGAACGACGATGGATACCGAAGGCTGGGACGTCGACAAATCGAGGCTCGTGGTTGGAATTGGCCTGCCCCGTGGAACCGGCGGTCCGGCAGGCAACCGCTTTTATGGGCCGGATGTCCGACGGGCAACCCTTTTGAGGCGGCCGGAGACCATCCCCGCAATTGGCACGATGGTGCCGTCGGCCCGGATGGCGAAGCCCAGTTTTCGGGCCGCAAACCAGTAGCGGACGACCATGGCACCGACCAGGCCGACCATGGCGCCGGCAACGACATCGCTCGGGTGATGCGCGAGCAGCACCAAGCGGGTCAAGAGGATCACGATCGCGTAAGTGAACATGAATACGCGCAGGCGCGGCCACAATGCCGACACTGCAAACGCCAAGGCGAATGCGGCGACCGCATGGCCCGACGGCAGACTGGCGTAGGCACCCGTGCCCTCGAACGGGACGAAGTTGAACGGATCGGGCTTGCCGCCGACGAACGGACGTCCGCGCCCGATGAGATATTTCAGGATCTCGGCAGCGAACGCCGACACGGCAACCGACAGAAACATGAATTGCAGCCGCGTGCCGAGGCCGAGCAGCAGCGCGCGGCGGGTCCCGTGCAGTGCTGCCGCGACGAAGGCGACGACCACCAGCGCAGCCCCCAGCACACACAGCACATACTCGTCCTTGCCGAAATCGGTGAGGATACGGATCGGCCAGAGGCTTGGCGTGCCGCGCGCCGGCATCAGTTGGATCTCAGTCTGGTCGAGCCCGACCATCAGCACGATGACCAGGGCTGCGCCGGCTGCGCTGAGCCAGAGCGAATGCCGCGCCAGCTTCCGGGCGGCCTCGGCGCGGCGCGAATGCGAGGGCGTGCGCACGAGCTGCGCCAGCGCGCGCCAGGACACGGCGAGCAATTGCGCGGGATAGCCTGCAGGCGGCCCAATGTCGTTCGGGGCCCGCATCTATTCGGTGCCCTCCGAGCGGAAGATCGAGATCGAGATCGCGCGCCCTTGCGAGAAATTGTAGCCTTCGATGCGCGTGCCGACCTTGTAGCGCAGCCCGATCGCCTCGGCGCGCTGCACGAAGCTACGCTCCGAGCGTTGCTCGATCAGGGCGAAGCGACAGCTGCCCTGCCGCAGAAAGTCAGCCGCGCCCGAGCCGTCGGTGAGCAGTGTCTGCGTGCCCGTCAGGAACACCAGGCTCGGCTCGTGATAGCCGGCAGCAGCCGCCTTCGGTCCGACGCAGGTGACGTTGCGAAGCGCGCGCGCGATCTCGATGCTCGGAAACAGCGGGGTCAGCGACGGCAGCACGATTCCGTAGACCGTCACCGCCAACATGAGCGCGGCGACCAGCGCGTTGAGCAGCGAGCGCTCGGCGCGATTGTTGTCGTAGAGCCACCAGGCGAACAGGCCGAAGATCAGCGACGCCGCGATGAAAGGCCAGGCCACGAAGGCCGGCTGGCGCGTCAGCATCACGGCGCCGACCACGGCGATGATCGAGGCGGCCGCGGGGATCGCGAACCACCAGGCCGAGCCGCGCATCAGCCAGGACCGCGACAGCACACGCCGCTCCAGCGCGCCCGCGGTGAGGATCGCGATCGCGGGGTACAGCGGCAGCACGTAATGCGGCAGCTTGGTCAGTACGGCCTCGAACACGATCCAGGACGGGACCAGCCAGGCCAGCAGGAACTGCGCGCCGGGCTCGCGCCTAGCCCGCCACACTGCGGGCGCCGCCATGGCCGCGAGCGGCGCGCCCGGCCAGAACGTGATCCAGAACAGCGCGAGGTAAAGACCGGGCGGCGCGCCATGGGATTCCTGGGCCGCTAACTTGCTCAGCATGTCGCCGCCGACGGAATCGGCGAAGAAGGCCTCGCCCGCGCGCCAGAAGATCGCGACGAACCAGGGCAGCACCAGGACCAGCATCCACATCAGGCCCCAGACCGGGCGCAGCTTCCGCAGCCAGGAGGCGTCGCGGTCCTGGATCGCGAGCGCGACGATGGTGAGGCCCGCGAACATCAGGATCAGCGGGCCCTTGATCAGGATGCCGATGGCGAGCGCGCTCCAGAAGATCGCAGGCCAGCTCCAGGGCGGATGGGTCTCGTCCTCGGCGCGCTGCCATGACAGATAGGCCCGCGCCATCGCGCCCATCGCGGCCACCACGCAGAGCAGCAGCATCGCGTCGGTCTTGGCCAGCCGCGCCTCGACGCCGAGCAGCACAGAGGCGGACATCATCAGCGCCGCCAGCACCGCGGCACGCCGGGTGACGAAGCCGAGTGCGGCCCAATAGGTCATGAGCACGGCGCCGATCGCTCCAAGCAGCGACGGCAGCCGGTAGACCCAGATGCGCAATTCGGCCTTCGGCAGCTTGAGCGCCGCGGCGGTTTCGACCGCGGCCGATTGCAGCCAGTAGATGCCGACCGGCTTCTTGTAGCGGACATCCTCCTGGAAGCGGATGTCGACATAGTCGCCGCTCTCGACCATCTGCTTGGTGGCTTGGGCAAAGCGCGCTTCATCGCGGTCAATAGGCGGGATGGTGAAGAAGCCCGGCAGGAACAGCAGCAGCGCACTCAGCACCAGAAAGCCGACTGCACGGGCGTGACTGGCCGTGACAATATCGAGCATGCGCACGAGCCCGCTGCCCGGATTCACGGGCGCTTTCGGCTCGCGGGGTGCTCCAAAACGGGGGCTCGGGTAGGGCTCGGCCATTGGTTCCGCTTACGCTGAAACCGCCATCGCCACAACCGCTTGAGGCAGGTTCATTGAATTCGAATGACAACTGTGTCCGCGGCGCCCGTCGCATCCATGACGGTGAGTCGCGCAAAGCCCGGACCGGGCGGATCGATCAGGCGCTGGCGACGGCCGTCGATCTCGCCAAGCGCGGTTCCGTTAACCATGACGGTCATGGGCAGAACGCCGCCGGCGACCTTGACCGGCATCGCCGCGCCCTCCCGACCACTCGATCGATCGACGTCGATCCGCGAGCCGTTCAGCGGAAACTGGATGTGTAGCGCCTGCTCGCCGCCGGTGCGTACCAATTCCCCGACGGGACGGAACCGCTTCAGCGGCAGCGGCAACTTGGTGTTGCTGGAGACCAGGGTTCCCCTGGGGGGCTTCGGCAATGGAGCGAGTGTCTTGCCGGTTCGGGCGAAGGCGTCGAACAGGATCGGCGCGGCAGCGACGCGCCCGATCAGGCCGGGAACCGGGGCGCCGTCGGGCCGGCCGACCCAGACGCCGATGGTCATGCGGCCGTCGAACCCGACCGACCAGGCATCGCGATAGCCATAGGAGGTGCCGGTCTTGAAGGCGATCCGGTTGTGGGCGGCGTTCTCGGGCGGCGGTGTGCCCAGAAGCACGTTGCCGACCTGCCAGGCCGCGACCTGATCGAGCAGCCGCAATGGCTCGCGATCATCTCTGTCAGTCATGACCTCGCGCAGCGGCTTGGTGGTGCCGAGCCGGGCGAAACCCGTATAGAGCTGGACGAGGTCCTGGAGCGTGATGCCGACACCGCCGAGACCCATGGCAAGCCCCGGCGCCTCGTCCTTGGGCAACACGAGGTTGCCTCCAGCCTGTCGCAGCCGCGAGGCCAGCCGGCTGGAGCCAACGCGATCGAGTAGCACGATGGCGGGCACGTTCAGCGACAATTGCAGCGCCTTCTTCACGGGCACTGTGCCCTGGAACGTCATATCGAAATTTTCCGGCGCGTAGGAGCCGAAGCGAACCGGCCGGTCGTCGATCAGGCTCTCCGGATGCACGAAGCCATCTTCGAAGGCGAGCCCGTAAATGAAAGGTTTGAGCGTCGAGCCCGGCGAGCGGATGGCGCGAGTCATGTCGACCTGCCCTGCCCGGCTCTCGTCGAAATAATCGGCCGAGCCGACGCGGGCGAGCACGTCGCCGCTCTCATTGTCGACGACGATGATGCCGACCGAGATGTTGGGCCCGAGCGCAATGGCGCGATCACGTGCCAGCGGCTCCAGCACCTTCTGCAAGTTCGCGTCCAGCGTCAGCCTGATGACCGGCGTGTCCTTGACGATCGAAAGCGCGGTGTCGGAGGCATGCGGCGCCAGGATCGGCATCGGCTTGCGCAGCTTCGGAATGGCAACGGCCTTGGCCTGCTTCGCATCCTCCGCGCTGACCTGATGCTCCGAGACCATGCGGTCGAGCACGCGATCACGCGCAATGCGGGCTGTCTCTGGATGCCGATCAAGCCGGCGCATCTCCGGCGATTGCGGGAGTGCGACCAGCAGCGCAGCTTCGGCCAGCGAGAGCCGCTTCGGCTCTTTGCCGAGATACGCGATCGAAGCAGCACGGATGCCTTCGAGATTGCCGCCGTAAGGCGCGAGCGCGAGATAAAGGTCGAGGATCTCGTCCTTGCTCAAGCTCCGCTCGATCTCGATCGCACGAACTATCTGCCGCAGCTTGGCATAGAGCGAGCGCTGCCGCCGCGGCTCCATCAACCGCGCCAGCTGCATGGTGATGGTCGAGCCGCCCGACACGATGTGGCCGCGCGTTGCAAGCTGCAACGCGGCCCGGCCCAGCGCCAGCGGATCGATGCCGTCATGCGCATAGAAGCGCTGGTCCTCATAGGCCAGCAGCAGGTTTAGATAGGTCGGATCGACATTCGTCCTGGCATCGACCGGCAGCCGCCACCGCCCATCGGCCATGGCATAGGCGCGCAGCAGCTTGCCTTTGCGGTCGACGATGGTGGTCGAGACCTGCCGCGCCTCGTCGAGTGGCAGCGGACCGAGCGAATAGACCCAGGCGACGAACCCGACGATGGCGAGGATGAGTGTGAGTGCGAGGGCTGAGATGATATGCGTTGACGCCTGCCCTGCTCTCCCGCCGTCGTTCCGGGATGGTCCGAAGGACCAGACCCGGAACCTCGAGATTCCGGGTTCGGTGCTGCGCACCGCCCCGGAATGACGAAATACGTTATCGGCTTCGCTCACCTCACCACCTCACTTCGCCGCCCGCACCTCGACGGTGCCCGTCCCGGTGCGGCCGTAGCGCGAGGGATTATACATGTCCTCGACATAGGCCTGCGGCAGCACGTATTTGCCGGGCGAGACCGCACGCACGACATAGGCGACGGTGAACACTGACTTGGAGTCAGAGGCGCGGTCGATAGCCGCGGTGAAGCGGTCGTCGCGGAACTCGGTATGTTCGGGCTCCTCGCCGTCCTCGATCCAGTCCAGCGTACCGCTATCGCCGGACGAGACCAGCTTCGGATTGTCGATCTCGAGGCCCGCCGGCAGATAGTCCGACACCATGATGTGACCGTACTCGGGCTTGGCCTCGGTGATCTTCAGCACCACCGCAAAGCGCTGGTTCTGCTTGACCTTGCTGATATCGGCCGGCTTGCCGTCGAGCGTGAAGTAGTTGCGCTCGATCTTGAAGCCATTCGACGCCGCCGGCTCCGGCGTCACGGGCGAGCCCGACACCGAGACCACCGCCTGCACCGGCGCATCGCCGGTGTTGGTGATCTTCAGCGGCTTGCCCTCCAGCGTCGCGGCTTTGTAGCTGCGATAGAGCGCAGTCTTGACCGGCTGGCCGTCGACTTCCATCGACAGGTTCTCCTTGGCGAGCGCGCGCGCCGCCAATACCAGCCAGGCATTCTCCTGCGTGGAGGTGTAGGGCGTGAGCCCGCGCGCGGTCTCGACCCGCGACACCGCCTGCGTCAGCGTCGCCCTCGGCGCGTTGCCTTCACTGGCGAGCGAGACCAGGGCCGCAGCATCACGGAGCTGCGAACCGTAGTCGGTGCGGCCGAACTCGAGTGCGGGCTTCGGCGCGAGGCTGTCGAGCGCGGCGCCATAGACGCGTTCCGCGCGGTTACGGTCGCCGACCAGCGCGAGCGCCGCCGCGAGCTGCGACTTCGCAATCGGCGTCGCAAGGTTGGCGAGCTTGGTGTCGGCGAGATAGCGGAGGTCTCCGATGGGAGCAGCGCCGTTGCGTGCGAGCACGTAGAGGCCATAGGCGAGCTCGCGGCCGCCGTCTTTCTCAGGCTCGTCGGCATTGACGACGGAGTTGCGGATGCGGTCGAGCGCATTCTTGAACAGCACGTCCGGCACCGCAAAGCCCTTCTCGCGGGCGCGGGTCAGGAAGTCCGTCACATAGGCATCCAGCCAGGCATCGTCGCCCCCGGCCGACCACAGGCCGAACGAGCCGTTCGAACCCTGGCGCGCCAACAGCCGCTCGATGGCGTCGCGGATGCGCTGGTCGACCTCGCTGTCCATGGCGAGGTGCGCCCCGGCGGCGAGGTCATTGACGTAGAGCAACGGCATCGCGCGGCTCGTGATCTGCTCCGAGCAGCCATAGGGGTAGCGGTCGAGCGCTTTCAGGATCGTCGCCGCATCGAGCGCCGTCGACAAGCTGGCCGACACCGAGACGCTGCCGGTGCCCGGCACGAGATCGGAGAACATATCCGCGGTCAGCGTCAGGCTTTCGCCCTTCGCCAGCGTGCGGATCGAGCGCCGCGCCAACACCTGCGTCGCCGCCTTGACGTCGAGCGCATAGTGGCGCGCGAGCATAAGGCCGTTCGGTCCCTTGATGTCGACGTCGAGCGTCGCCTGCCCCGCGGCCGTTGCATCGATCGCCATCGAGAACGCGTTGCGCTGCTTGGCGGCAAGCTTGACCGTGGTGGCGGGATTGCCAGTCATCTTCACCGGACCGCCCGCCTTCACGTTGATGACATAGTCGCCGGCCTGGCCCTCGACATTGTCGATCTCCAGATTCACCGTGCCGCGATCACCATTGAGCAGGAACCGCGGCAGGGTCGTCGTCAGCACCACGGGATCGCGGATCACGACATCGGTGTTGGCGCGACCAAGTTTCGTGGCGGTCCACGCCACCGCCATCACGCGCGCGGTGCCGGCGAACTCCGGAATGTCGAAGCTCACTTCTGCGGTGCCGTCAGCGCCGACCGTGACGATGCCTGAATACAGGGCCAACGGTTTTTGCGTGGGCGGCGAGCCCTGGAGCTCGCCCGCACCGGCGTCGCCGCCGGACTTGATCTGGCCGCGGGTGCCCGACATGCCATCGATGAGTTGCCCGTAGAGATCGCGGATCTCGGCGCTGAGGCGACGCTGGCCGAGATAGTAATCATCCGGCGCCGGCGGTTTGTAATTGGTGAGGTTGAGGATGCCGACATCGACTGCGGCGATGACGACCTTGGCGTCCTCGCCCGGATTGAGCCCGTCGAGCTTGACCGGGATTTTCAGCGTCGAGTTCGGCCGGATCAGCGCCGGCGGCGTCAGCTTCACTTGCAGCGTGCGAGTCTGCTTGTCGATTCCGAACCATTTCAGGCCGATCGCCCGGCCCGGCATGCGCTGGGCGGCCGCATCGAGCGGACGGCGCAGCGTCGCCACGACGTAGGCGCCGGTGCCCCAGTCCTTGCCGATCGGAAGCTTGACCTGCGCGGTGCCTTCCTTGACGTCGATGGTCTGCGTCGTCAGCAGGCGATCGCCGAGCACGTTGATGGTCAGCTTGCCGGCGCTGCGCACATTGACCGACACCGTCATGGTGTCGCCGGAGGCGTATTGCGGCTTGTCGATCGAGGTCTCCAACAGGTCCGGCGTGTCGGCGCTGCCATCGGAGTACCAGCCGACGTCGAACTGCACGGAGGTCACCGGGCCGTCAGCGTCGTTCGACTTCACATCGAGCCGATAGCGGCCGGGCTGGGGGGTCAGCGAAATCCGCGACGGCTTATCGGCGGCGATCACGACATCGCCGTCGGCGACGCGCGAGGTCGACTTGACCGGCTCGTACTCCCAGTAATTATTCTGGCGATACCACTGATAGCGCGACTCCATCTTCAGGAGCTCGTAGCGGAGGCCGTCGCGGTGGAGCGTCTTGCCCTCGGGCGAGACGAACACGACGTCGAACTCGGCCTTGTCGCCCTCGGCGACGTTCTTGTCGCCGAACAGCGGCTTGATGCCGATCATGGCGGCCGCCGGCGCGATCGGCAGCACCAGCTTACGCTCGACGGCGCGACCGCCGGTCTCGACCATGCGGACGAAGATCTGCGCCTCCTGCGGCCGGGTCGAGGTCGGCTGCTTGTCCAGCGTCACCGGGAAGGTCGCAACGCCATTGGCGTCGGCGTCGGGCAGGTTCTCCAGCGGCGTGCGCTCGTTCGAGGTGGTCTCCTCGTCGGCGACGCCGAACTGGTAGCCGGCAAAGCCCGGACGCTCGCTCGCAGGCGCGACCAGCATGTCGCCTTCGAGCTGAAGGCCCGAGGCCGGCGCGCCATAAAGGAAATGACCGTCCGCCTTCAGCTCCACTGGAGCATTAGCTTTGATCAGCTTGTCCTTGGCGGACAAGTCGAATTCGATCCGATCGGGGACGTAATCCTCGACCATGAAGGTGGTCTCGCCGACCGAGGCGCCCTTCGGATCGGTGAAGGCGCGCGCCCGCCAGGTCCCGGTCGGGACGGCCGAGTTGAGCGGCACGGCCAGCGTGCGGCCGCCGGCGCCCTGGTCGGACAGCACGGCGCGGCGGAATCCGACGCCGTCGGGACGCTCGATCACCAGCGTGAGCGGCCCGCCGGTCACGGCATTGCCCTGCCCGTCGCGCAAGAGCGCAGTGAGATAGACGGTTTCGCTGGAACGGTAGACGCCACGCTCGGCATAGACGAAGGCGTCGGCGCCGGCCGGGACTGCGCGCCCCGAGACGCCGCGGTCGGAAAGGTCGAAGGCGCTCGTCTTGAGGCTGAGGAAGGCATAATCGGCGTTATCGCCAGTTACGGTCAGCAGCGCCGGCGACAGCCCGCCCTCACCGCGCGCGAGCCCCGCCTCAAACAGCACGTGGCCGCTGTCGTCAGTCTTGCGGGTAGCCAAGATCTCGTTGTTGCGGGCAACCAGCCGCACCTCGGCCTTGCCGACCGGATCGGTCGAGGCCAGCGAGTTGACGAAGACGTGGATGCCGTCGTTGCCGGAATAGGCCGACACGCCGAGATCGGAGACGATGAACCATTGCGTCGCGAGCTGGTAATCATCGTCGGAGCCTGGCCCCTTGGCCGCGGCAGTCATGACGTACACGCCAGGCTGAAGCTCGCCGAGCGCCTGATCGACTGGGAATGCGGTGGTGACGTCCTGGTTCAGCGTCGTCGCGGTCGCTAGCTCGCCGGACCAGACCTTGACACCGCGCTCGTCGCCGAGATCGGTGAGCTGATATTTCGACAACGTCTTCTGGAAGTCGCTGTCGACGACCGTGTTGATCAGGTTGCGGTCGCCGATCCGGAACACGTTGATGCTGACGGCGGGCGTGTTGACGCTGACCACGGGAATGCCGCGCTGGCCGGTCCTCGGCAGTACATAGGCGCGGCTGGTGAAGCGCACGAAGGGTTTGCGGTCGCGCACATAGACATTAAATTCCGCCGATTTCGGCAGGCCCTCCTTCACGGCCGAGGGCAGCCCGGCGCGCAGGTTGATGTTGTAGCGCTCGCCATGCTTCAGACCGTCGACGCAGAGCTGCTTACCCTCGGCCGACAGCGCCGGCTTGTCGGTGCCGGCCAACGCCAGGAACGGCGCGAAGTCGGTCCGCTTGGCCAGCTCTTCCGAGAACTGGAAGCAGGCGCGCGGGCTCGCCGAATCCGAGTCCACGGTATAGTCGAGCAGCCGAAAACCATGCTCGTCGCGCAGCTTTTCATACAGGCCGCGGACGTCGGCGACCTCGCGCATGTCCAGCGACAGCCGCATCGCATCCAGCGCCGGCCGCCACAGCTTGCGTTCGGCCAGCGACTTGCCGAGCGCGGCGAGCGCGTCGGCCTCCTCGCCCGGATTGCCGGCGCGCATATAGGCGATATAGGCGGCGGTCGAGGCACGCTCCCAGAGGAACGTCTGCTCGCTCGAGCTCTTCGGGGAGATCTGGAAGATGATCTTGGCGAGCCGCAGCCAGTTGCCGGCATCCTCCGGCGTGGTCGCCGCAATCTGCCCGAGCACGGAAAGGCCGGTGCGATGGTCGTTGCGCCGGAAGGCGGCGTCGGCGTCGGTGCGCAGCGTCGCAATGGACTTGGCGACCGGTCCCGCCTCGCTCTTGATCTGGGCTTCCAGCTTGATCGCGGAATCGCCAAGATCGTCGCGCTTGAACGCCTTGTCGGCTCCTTGCGCTGCGCCAAGGCCGAGCGCCAGCGTGGCGCAGAGTGTGACGGCGCGGATCAGACCGATCATGAGGGACTCCCGGAAATCGCGGACGAGCGCCGCGGCGGCAAATGAAGTGCGCGGAAAGGTGACGGACTCAAGGCGATGGAACCAAAGGTGCAAATCGTCGCATTCGCCATCCGGAGATGTGATCCATCGTCCGTCGCGCTGCCGCTCGACCCGGCACCCTGACACGCCACCGTTCCGCTTTGTCGCCGCTCTGAGGAAAACGGTTCGGTTCAGACTTGGCGAAACGCCAGATTTTTCCTATTGGCATGGAGGTGAACAGCCGGCCCCCAAAACCGGGGCGGCTGAAGACGGTCCCGTAGCTCAACTGGATAGAGTAGCGGATTTCTACTCCGCGGGTTGCAGGTTCGAGTCCTGCCGGGATCGCCAACCGACGCTAAAAGGGGCTAGTCTAGATCGGCCACCCGCGGCGCCGCAGCCGCGTTCATCTTCCAACCTCGGCCTGATGCGCCCGCCACCACGACGCAATGGCCGCGGCCAGATCATTCCAGAGCTCCGTCGGAAGATCGGGAATGGCCACCCGGACGCTATACTGGTCCGTGGTGGCATCGTGAAACCACTCGGTCGCGGCGAAGTCGAAACCGAAGCTGCCGGCGTGACGGATGGGAAAACCCTCTCGGCGCAGTTCGTTGCTCATGTCTTCGGCGGCCCACCGCGCGCTCGCCTCGTCGAGCGGACGCCTGCTCCGAAGCGTGACGTAGAGGCCGTGGGTGAAATGGAGCTCGGCTGACAGCGCCGGGAGCCGTGCGGCAAAATATCGGGCCGTGCTTCGTCCGTTGCGCAAGATCGCCGCAACGCGCCTTTTCGTCAGAGCCCAGTAGGTTGCACTGCCCGCAAAGGGCGGGAAGTGCGCCGGCAACGCCGCGCCGCCGAGCAGCCGTACCGCGTTACGCGTTGCGGCGGCGAGCCCTTTGCAGTCAAGGCGCCCTGCCCGCCGCTCGTGCTCCTTGCCATAGACGAAAACCGCCGAGCCGAGTCGGCCATATTCCGCTCCGAGCGAATCGAGCTTGTTGTGGCTTCGCACCAGCACCAGCGGAATTCCGTATCGCCGGGCCCATCGCAGCACGCGTCTGATCCGCACGGATCTGCCGGCGAAACAGGTCGTGTCGAAGACCAGGAGATCGAGCCCCGAGCCGTCACTGCGGAGCGCCGCCTCGAAAGCGCCGGCAAAGGAGCAGGAATCGAGCAACAGAATTTGCGGAGAATTCCCCCGGGCAAACGCATCGCCCAGCGGCGGCTTCAAGCCGACGAGTTGCAGGTGCGGGACAAAGCTCCGGATCAGCTCCAGCGTTTCGCCGTAGGTGCTCGGGAGCACCAGGATGTCAGCCTTGTCGATGATCTGTGCGGAAGCAAGGAGCACAGCGGAGATCGCGGCCATGCCTGACGCGGTATAGATCGTCTCGCTCGTGCAGCCGCACGCGAGCTCATAGAACGAAGGACCGCGTACGCTAAGATCGGCCCGCTGGTAGTCATAACTGAACTGGAACGGCCCGCTGGCGGGATCGGCCGTGTGCGACCAGGCCGTCTCCGTCGCCTTCCACTCATGCAGCTCATGCTCCGCTCTCAGCGCCGCAGTGATCTGGAATTTGGACCTGACGACTTCGTCGACGGATCGCGGACGTGCCAAATCGAGCCGGTTTCTCAGACAATCATTCAATAGCCTGAGTTCCTGATGCTTTCGTTCCAGATAGGCTTCAAGCGTCTCCATGCGGATCTTGGATATGTGCCATCCGCAATTCAACGTCTGCGCCCTGCGTTGGGTTCAGTATCTGCCCGCGCGGCCTGCAACGAAGGCCGCTCTTCGCAGTTAACGACTGTGCAAGGAGGACCATATGGCTGATATCAGAGAGCACATGAAGATCATCGGCAAGGACGGCGCCCATGTCGGCACCGTCGACCGCGTCGAGGGCAACCGCATCAAGCTGACCCGGAAGGACAGTCCCGAAGGTCACAAGGACCATCATCACTACATCGACACGAAATATGTCGGCGCCGTCGAAGGCGATGTCGTCAAGCTGTCGGTGAACGCCGACGCCGTGCCGAAGACGGAAGCGGCATAACACAGCAAGCCCCTTCGGGGGCTTTTTCCGTGTTCACGGACCCGTTTCGGGGTTCGCCGATTCGTGTCGAGCGCAACATCGCTAAGCAGCAAACTTCGCAAATCTGTCGCACTTCAAGAAAGCGTGCGCAGGCCTGTCCAGCGGACAGCAGAGCCCTACCTATCCGGCATGCAAAAGAGCTGTCGAAGGTTATTGCGATGCCGCCATCCGATTGGACAAGAATCGCCATCACATCCGGAGTTGCCGCCACCGCCATGGCATTTTTGGCGATCGACGCTGCCGTGGACGTGAGCCCGGGCGGAATCGCGAAGCGCCTCGAAGTTGTGCAAGCTTCTCTGACGGATGTCGCGGTTGGTCACCATCAACTGGCCTTCGCCGTTCGAGCCTGGGCGCGTGGAGGCGACCAGACGCACCCGGCCGCGTATCGATCATGCATCCAGCGTCACGAGCAGAGGCCGCAGCCGGTAGGCATCGATCGCGGCGTTTGACAGTAGCAGTCTGCGCCGCTCGCCGCGCAGCATCATGCGGTCGATCCTGTTCAGGATGAAGCGGGCTGAATCCTTGGGTTCACCGGTTAGCAGACCGGATTGGTCGAGATATCTCCAGGCGATCTCGAAGGACTGTGCGCGCAATTCGGGGCCGGTCATGGCCGCCAACGCTGCTGCGGATCGAATGTTCCGAGATCTGAGCCGAGGTGGACCGCGCAAGCCGGCGGGCGACGGCGCGATAAATTTCTGCGCGTCATGGAACGAGATCACCACCGGCACGTTGCATCTGACGAAACAGGTGGTGCCGACCTACCAGCCCCGGTCGGCTTTGAAGAACCCCGTGCTTGTCCCCCGAGCACGGGGTTTTTCTTGCCACGGAAGGGGCTGTCGGCGGGAATGCGGCTAATCCGTCCGCTCCTCACGCCGGTCGCGGGCGAGCTGATGCCAAGCCAGGGCCAGCTGGATCAGGCGCTGCCGATCAGCGCCTTCGGACGCAGCGGCCCGCTTCATCGCGGCCTCGGCCTCGTGCTGTGGATCGTACTTGCTGCACATGTTGCCGACCGTATAACCGGCCGATCTGGACAAGCGCATGGCAATTTCGTCCGTATCATTGCGGAGAAACGCCGGCGTCTGGCGGAATTGTCACGTGAGACTCCGGAGATCGCTTCGACGCATGCAGGCATCGTGACGCCAGGGCCGAGATTCATTCAGACTGGTGTGTAATTCATGGTCTGTGAATTGCCTCACAGGCTGCGGACGGCATCTCCGATAAACACCACTTGGCGCTCCCTGGGCGCGAGCGCTTGCACCAGCGCAGAGGGCAGGATGGTCCGGTCATGACACACAAAGCAGCAGCCGAGGTGGTCGTCCCGACCCAACGACAAGGGTCCGCCCTGCTCGGCATCGCCTATCTCGGCACCATCACCATCTTAATGCTGGCCTGGATCGGCGGTCTGGTCTGGGCCGCGATGGCGTTCTTCAACTGGCTGGTATCTTGAAGCGCAAAGGCGATTTGGTCCGCCCGCTTGGGGGGCCGCCGCCGATGGTGCGCTAGAAAGATAATGCAGCACCTGCGAGAGCACGATCATGGCCCACAACGCCATTGCTGATCTGGATGGAATCCAGCATGAGCTACACCCCGCGAATCGTCCCGACATTTCTTTCGAGACTTGCGTGAGTGGCAGCGAGCGCCAGCGCTGGATTTCATGCCATCGCGGGGCGCCAGACGAAAGAGGCGGGCCAGAAGCCCGCCTCTTTGCTTCAAATCCGGCTGGGAAAACTCAGTAGCATGCGCGGGGATCGGCCTGCACATACTGACCGTTGGGATAGCGGTAGTAGCAAACGCCCTGAGCCAGATAGTAGCCGGGTTGCGAGGCGGCCGTAGCGCCGGCGATCGCGCCGGTCGCCCCGCCGAGAACCGCGCCTGCGGCAGCCCCCGTTGCGTTGCCGGAGAGCAGGCCGCCCAGCACGCCACCGACGATGGCGCCGCCCAGCGCGCTTGCACCGGGATCGGCTGGCGGCGGAGGCGGAGGCGCGTACGCCACCGGCGGCGGCGCGTAAGCCACCGGCACGTCGTCGATATACTCCTCGGAGATGTAGGCCGGCGGTCCGGCCATGCGCTGCGGATAATAATACCAGACGCCGCGGACATCCCACCACCAGCCGGAGCGGCCGTTGCGGACCTCGTGGCGCCAGCGTCCGCCCTCCCAGGCGCGGTTGCCGCGATAAGCGTGACCGCCCCAATCGCGCGCCGGTGCGGGGCCGCGGGCATAATTGCGCCCGGGCGGGCCGCCGGCATTGTGCGAGCCGGGACCTGCATGAGGCTGATCGGAAGGCTGCGGCGCGAGGCGGGCCGCCTGCTGCGGCGGAGGCCCCCTGCGCATGGTCTGATTGTCCTGGGGCGGCGCGCCGGCTCGCGACCCTGCCGGCTGTTGGCCGGCCTCCTTCGGCGGTCTGGCCTCCTGCGCCTGCGCCGACAGCGCGAGCAACGACATGGCCGAAACCAAGGGAATGATGACCTTCATGCGGCTGGACGCACTCATGCGTGTTTGACCCCCTACTCTCTCGATTGCCGTGCTCAATTGCCGTGGTTCCTGGCGCGATAGACGATTCTCTCACGCCGAGCTGATGCCGGCTGACATAACTGACCTGCTTGATCGGCCAAGTCCCGTTAAAAATGATTAAGATCAGAGCAATTTGTGGCCCGAAATGCTGCAGCGCTGCGCGCCGGACCGCTCCTAGCGCGCCGGCTCGATCACGTTGCAGTTGCTCCGCCCTGACATCAGGCAGTCCTGCATCTTGCTGGCGGCCGTGAGATCACGCGCGAGCCACCAGCCGACGCCCAGGATTACGATCGCAATAATCAAGCCGGCGACCGCGCCGCGGCGGTTGTCGCCCGATGGGGACTTTTGGGAGGATTTGGGCTTCGGGCCCGATTCGGGCTTGGACATGGCTACCAGACTCGGTCGGCAAGGCGCCTTTAGCACCTCTGCGACGTGGCGTCACATCCCGATCGTCCGGTCCAGTTCAGCCCCGGGTCGGCCGGATTGCATCCTTGCGCGAGGTCTCAACCGCCGGCGTCGTCCGCGGTGCACAGGTGGTGAGCACGAATGCGGTCCGGGTGCACTCCCAATCGGTGCCCAACACGGCGCTCTCGATCGGCTGCGGACGAGCTAGCAGCAACGCGGCACCGGCCAGCGCCGCCACCACGAAGGCAGCTCCGAGCGCCTTCAGGCTCAGTCGGAAGATCGTCATGCCCGTGCTCCGTCTCGTTGGGGCGGACGCTAGGCGCCGCTCCGCGTGCTCCCTTATGAGGGACATCACAATTCGGCAGTTTTTCCGGGCTACGAGAGCTCGTCGGGAGGCGATTTTTCGTTGACCTGATCGGCTGCGATTTGGGTGGCGTTGCGACGCGCGTCGATGTACACGCATGTGCGTCGCGTGGCGCCTGCTATGCCCAGCCGACGTACCAACAGGCAGTGATGTAGGATCGAAAGCGAGGAAGACAAGGCTGGTCGATGAGTGGATTCAGGGAACCCGGTTTCGCAGACCGTCAGAAGGCGGCGCAGGACGCACGCAAAAATCTTTTGAACAAATTCAAATCCCAACCCGGGCCGGATGATCCCGCGGTTGCGGCGAAGCGTGCCGAGCGCGAGGCTCTCGCAGCGAAGCGCGCCGAGGCAAAGGCCGCGCGCGAGGCGGAGAAGGCTGAGCAGAGGCGCCGCGAGGAAGAGGCGAAGGCAGCCGAGGCCGCGCGGATTGCACGCGAGGCTCAGGAAGCCGCCGAAAGGATGGCTGCGCTCGAGGCCGAGCAGAAGGCAAAGCGCGACGCCCGCTACGCGGCCCGCAAGTCCAAGCGGAAGTAGCGTTCAAACCAAATTGAACTGAGGCACGCCTCAGTTCACTTCTCCCATCGAGATGGCCCACCGGAGCGCGCGAATCCGCCGCCCCGATGGTCGATTGCGGAGGGCATCCGAAGCGCGCCTTCGCCTCGGCGAGGCGCTTCGCGACGACCGCGGATGATCAATTCTTCTTCATCATCCCGTCGTCTTTCTTCATGCCGTCTTTCGACATGTGATCCTTCTTCATGCCTTCGTCCTTGGACATGGTATTCTTCTTCGTGCCGTCCTTGGACATGGTGTCCTTCTTCATCATGCCCTCGTCCTTGCCGATCTTGTCCTGAGCAAAGGCGGCAGGCATCAGCGCGAGGCCGAGCGACAGAGCGGCAGCCGAAACGCCGAGCACGATGCGGGTGCGAATGGTCATGAGCAGTCTTCCCTTCGAGATGGTGTTTGTCAGCGACGGATGCCGCTTTCCTGTCGACGGAGTGCCACGTGGTGTTGTTACGCGCCGGCCGATAAATTTCTGCGGGCCCGCTGCCGTCCTTCGTCTGGCGTAGTCCCACGCAGATCGGAAGTGTGCAGCGCAGCACGACCGGCACTTGCCGCGGCATTCGGTCTCGAACTATCAGATGAGAGATCATCGGGTGTAAGACCGGCTAGGATGGGCCTATGCGCCGGGCTCGAAAACCCGGACCCAAATTCACGCCAAACAAGAACCGTGCAAAGAACCGCCCAAGGGGATCACACCATGCTCACGCGCCGTCATCTGCTCGCGACCGCCGTCGCCGCACCCGCCATTCTTCGCTTCGGCACCGGGACGGCGCAGGCCGCCACCACGCTGAAGATCTCGCACCAGTTCCCAGGTGGCACCATCGACAAAGGCGATTTCCGCGACCGGCTCTGCCGCATGTTCGCTGCCGAAGTCGCCAAGCGCAGCAATGGCGACATCGCCGCTGAAATCTATCCGAACTCCTCGCTCATCAAGACCAACGCGCAGTTCTCCGCGATGCGCAAGGGCGCGCTCGATATCAGTCTCTATCCGATGCCCTATGCCGGCGGCGAGCTGCCGGAGACCAATATCGGCCTGATGCCCGGCCTCGTGACCACCTACGACCAGGGCTTGCGCTGGAAGAAGGAACCAGTCGGAAAGGCGCTGTCCGACTTCCTCGCCGACAAGGGCATCATTCTGCTCACCTGGGTCTGGCAGGCCGGCGGCGTCGCCAGCCGCTCCAAGCCGATCGTCGCGCCTGAAGACGCCAAGGGCCTGAAGGTACGCGGCGGCTCGCGCGAGATGGACATGGTGCTCCAGACCGCCGGTGCCTCGGTGCTATCGGTGCCGTCGAACGAAATCTACGCGGCGATGCAGACCGGCGCCTGCGATGCCGGCATCACCTCGTCCACCAGCCTGATCTCGTTCCGTCTCGAAGAGGTCGCGAAATCGCTGACATCAGGGGCCGGCACCTCCTATTGGTTCATGCTCGAGCCGCTGATGATGTCGAAGGCAATCTTCGACAAGCTGCCGAAGAACCATCAGGACATCCTGCTAGCGGTCGGCACCGAGCTCGAAGCCTTCGGCCGCAAGGGCGCGCAGGACGACGACGTCGAGGTCGCCAAGGTCTACGAGAAAGCCGGCGCCAAGGTCTCGGTGCTCGACGCCGCGACCGTCGGCAAGTGGCGCGACATCGCCCGCGACACCGCCTGGAAGGACTACAGCGCCAAGACCGCAACCGCTGCGAACCTGCTCAAGCTCGCCACCGACGTCGCGGCATGAGCCACGGTCCGCTTCCGGATCGTGATGACCTGCCGAACGCTGCCGCAAGGACAGGCCTTGCGGCGGCGATCGATCGTGGCCTCGCAGTCCTCAACAGCATCATCGTCGTGTTCGCCGCGATCGCGCTGGTCGCGGCCTGTACGATCCTGAGCTACAGCGTGCTCAGCCGCGCGCTGTTCAAGGCCGCCAATTACTGGCAGGACGAGGCCGCCGTGTTCCTGCTGGTCGGCGCCACCTTCATGACGGCGGCCTATGTGCAGCAGAACCGCGGCCACATCGGCATCGAGGCCTTCGTCGGTCTGCTCTCGCCGTTCGCGAACAAGGTCCGACTCTGGCTGGTCGACGCCGCAACGTTCTTGTTCTGCGCCTTCTTCACCTGGAAGTCCTGGACCCTGGCCCATGAAGCCTATGTCGACGGCCAGGTCTCGAACTCGATGTGGTCGCCGCCCCTCGCCATTCCTTATTCGCTGATGGCACTCGGCATGAGCCTGCTCTGCATCCAGATCCTCGTGCAGCTTGCGCTGCCCTTCACCGGAGCCCGGCGGCCATGAGCGTCTTTGGTATCGGCCTCGCCTATGGCATCGCGACGCTGCTCGTGATGTTTTCGGGCATGCCGATTGCGTTCGCGCTTGGCGCAGTCGCAGTCGTGTTCATGGGCATCTACATGCCCGCCGCTTCGCTCGATACGGTGACGCAGAACGTCTACGAGGAAATGGCCTCGATCACGCTCTTGTCGATCCCGCTCTTCATCCTCAAGGGTGCCGCGATCGGCAAGTCGCGCGCCGGCCAGGATCTCTATTCGGCGCTGCATGCCTGGCTGCATCGGGTGCCGGGCGGCCTCGGTGTTGCCAACGTCTTCGCCTGCGCGCTGTTTGCGGCGATGGCGGGCTCCTCGCCCGCGACCTGCTCGGCGATCGGTTCGGCCGGCATTCCCGAGATGCGCAAACGCGGCTATTCCGGCGGCTTTGCTGCCGGCATCATCGCTGCCGGCGGCACGCTCGGCATTCTGCTGCCGCCCTCGATCACCATGATCCTGTTCGCCGTCGCCGCCGAAAAGTCGCTCGGGCGGCTGTTCCTCGCCGGCATCGGGCCCGGCCTCTTGCTGGTCTCGCTGTTCGGCGCCTATGCCGTGATCCGCTTCCGCCAGGAATATGCCGCCGCCGAAGCGATCTACAAGAACGGCGGCGCGGAAGCTGCGATCCTGCAGCGCGACGAGTATACGCTCGCCGAACGCTTCAGCGTGCTGCCGCGGGTGATCCCCTTCGTGCTGCTGCTCACGGGCGTCATGATCGCGCTCTATGGCGGCTACGCCACGCCGTCGGAAACCGCCGGTCTCGGCGGCCTCTTGGCGCTGGCGCTGATCGCAGCGATCTACAGCGTGTGGCGGCCGAGCGATCTCGCTCCGATCATGCGGTCGACGATCCGGGAATCGACCATGCTGATGATGATCATCGGCATGTCGCTGCTCTATTCCTACGTGATGAGCTATCTGCACATCTCGCAATCGGTCGCCGAATCGATCGTCGCGATGCACCTGCCGCGCTGGGAGCTGCTGTTCGCGATCCTCGTCATGGTCGTGGTGCTCGGCTTCTTCCTGCCGCCGGTCTCGATCATCCTGATGACGGCGCCGATCATCCTGCCGCCGCTCCGCGCCGCCAATTTCGACATCATCTGGTTCGGCGTGGTCATGACCATCGTGATGGAGATGGGCCTGATCCACCCGCCGGTTGGCCTCAACATCTTCGTCATCCGCAACGTCGCGCCCGACATCCCCTTGCGCGAGGTGATCTGGGGCACGCTGCCCTTCGTGCTGCTGATGATGCTCGCAGTGCTGCTGCTGTGCCTCGTGCCGGAGATCTCGACCTGGCTGCCGGATCTCGTGATGGGGCCGGACGGGAGCAGGTAGAGGGAACCGAACTGCCGTCGGGCGGGCAAAGCGACTTGTCCGCCGTAGCTCGAAGAGCGAAGGCGGAAGCATGCCCACCACTTCTGTCGCGATCATGGACAGATCGTGGGCACGGCGCTGCGCGCTTTGCCTCGCCTTACGATTTCTCCTTCCGCCGTGACTTCGGCGCGATCGCGCTGCCGGCCACCACCTGCAACAGATCCTTACGCACGGCTTCGATGTGCCGCTCGAGGAAGCGGCAGGCCTCATCGACCTTCCGTGCGCGGCAGAGCGCGATCAGATGGGCGTGCTCCTTCTCGGCGATCCCCATCGCCTTGGTGTTGGAGAGCTGCAAGCGGGTGTAGCGGTCGCTGGTCTGGAGCAGTGACAGCACGATGGCTCTTGTGCGCGGCTGCGGCGCATGAACGTAGAGTGCCATGTGGAAGTCGGCATTGAGCTGCCCCCATTCGCTGACGTTGCGCGCCTTGATCGCCTTCTCAAAGCTCTTGTGGATGTCGTCGAGCCCGTCGAAATCATCAACGGTGAAACGTGGCGCCGACTGCGCCAGCAATCTCGGCTCCAGGATGCGGCGCAAATCGAACACGTCGTTGATCTCGTCCAGCGACAGCTCGGAGACGATGGCGCCCTTCTGCGGCACGATGCGCACCAGCCCTTCCGCCTCCAGCTGAAACAGCGCCTCCCGCACCGGGATGCGGCTGACGCCATAAGCCTCGCCAAGCGCATCTTGGCGCAGCTGCGATCCCGCCGGATAGGTGTCGTCGAGGATCGCCTGCCTGAGCTGGTCGACGATCGCAGCCGACAGCGTGCGATGCTTCAGAGGCTGTTTCATCTGACCTTCTGTCTTCCTTCGCGATTCATCCGGCCGAAGCGGTCCCTCTCTTGCATGTTGAAGGCTTCAGCGAAAGCTAGAGTCCAGCAAAAGCCAGTGCCCAGCAAAAGCGCGTCCTGCCGCCGAAGTGACCGCAATCTCTGTTTGACAGCGCAAATGTATAAATTATACATTTGGCGATAGCACGACAAATCTCGAGGTTGGGGCCTCCATGATCGAACAGACGATGCTGGCCACGCGCGCATTCAGTGTTCGACGCATGATCGTCCGCGCGTCCAGCGCCCTGCTCGCGGTCGAGCGCCTCGCGCTGATGGGCCTCATGTACCTGCTCACCGGATTGATCCTGGTGAACGTCGTCACCCGGTACTCGCATTTCCCGATCTACTGGATCGACGAATCCGCCGTCTATTGCGTGGTCTGGCTGACCTTCATCGGTGCCTCCGCAATGACCCGGCTGCGGCTCGATTTCGCGGTGACCATGCTGACGGAGCGTCTTTCGGCGCCGCACCAGAAGCTCGCCAAAGTGATCTCGACCGGCCTCGTGGTCGTGTTCGGCGCCGCACTGATCGTCACCTGCGTGCTTTGGATGGACCCGATTGGTCTCGCCCGCGCCGGCTTCGACGGGCGCAAGCTCGCCGCCGAAACCTTCAACTTCCTCTACACCGAGCACACCCAGACGCTGAACTGGCCGACCTGGGTGCTGTATCTGACGCTGCCGATCTTCGCGGTGTCGATGACCATTCACGGCCTCGCCAATTTGCTGGAAGATCTCGAGCTGGTCCCGCGCACCTCGCCAAAGGGCTTTCAGCTCTCCGAGCTGGACGGGGTCAACTGATGATCACGTCAGCCGCCTTCATGGCTTTCATGCTGGTCGGCGTGCCGATCGGCCTCTGCCTGTGCCTCGCCGGCCTCGTCTACATCGCCGCATCCGGCAATCCCGTGCTGTTCCAGTCTTACCCGCTCCAGCTGTTCGGCGGCGTCGACAGCTACGGCCTGATCGCCATTCCGCTCTTCATCCTGATCGGCGAGATCATGAATGGCGGCGGCATCACAAGGCGCATCGTCGACATGGCGATGGCGTTCGTCGGCTCGTTCAAGGGCGGGCTCGCCTACGTCAACATCCTCGCCAACATGTTCATCTCGTCGATCCTGGGCTCTGCGACTGCGCAGGTCGCGATCATGGCCCAGATCATGGTGCCAGAGATGGAGAAGAAGGGCTACGACAAGACCTTCGCCGCGGGACTGACCGCCTATGGCGGCATGCTCGGCCCGATCATCCCGCCATCGGTGATGTTCGTGGTCTATAGCGTGCTCGCGCAGGTCTCGGTCAGCGACATGCTGATCGCCGGCATCGTGCCTGGCGTCATCCTCACCGTGATGTTCTGCCTCGTCATCGCGCTGATGGGCTATGTCTACAACTATCCCCGCGCAGACTATCAGACGCCGCGTCAGCGCATCATGACGATCCTGCGGACGTCTCCGACGCTGCTGATCCCCATCGTCATCGTCGGCACCATTCTCGGCGGCCTCGCCAACGCGACCGAATCCGCTGCCGTCGGGGCTGTCGCAGCAGCACTGGTCGGAAAATTCTGGACCAAGGAGTTCGAATTTTCCCAGCTGCCGCAGATGATGCTGCGCAGCGCCATCTACTCGGCAATCGTGCTGTTCCTGGTAGCAGCCGCGGCGGTGTTCTCCTGGGTCCTGATCTTCGGCAAGGTGCCGCAGGAGACTGCGGCCTGGATCCAGACGGCCGCCAAGGACCCGGTCAGCTTCATGCTGATCTGCAACGTCATCCTGCTGGTGATCGGCACGGTGATCGACGGCATTCCCGGCCTGATCATGACGGTGCCGATCCTGCTGCCGGTCGCGACCGACGTCTATCATATCGACCCCCGGCATTTCGGCGTCGTGGTCGTGATCAACCTCGTGCTCGGCCTGCTGTCGCCGCCGGTCGGACTTTGCTTCTTCGTTGCGGCCGCTGTCACCGGTGCCAAGCCGGGCAAGATGTTCATGGTGACGCTGCCCTTCTTCGTCATCTCCTGCGTCCTCCTCGTGCTGCTCTCGCTCTATCCGTCGCTCTCGCTGATCCTCGTCAAATAGGCCCATCCGAAAGGAGCCCGACCATGCCGCTTTCACGTCGCCGCTTTCTGGCCGCCAGTGCCGCCGCATCGGTGTTCGCGCCGTCACTGGCGCTCGCGCAACCCAAGGAATTCCGGCTCGGCCTGATCACGCCCAACGGCCATTCCTGGAACAAGGCCGCCCTCAAATTCGGCGAAGATCTCAAGGCGGCCACGAGCGGCCGCTTGAGCGTCAGCGTGTTCCACTCCGGGCAGCTCGGCAACGAGCCCGCGATGATGCAGCAATTGCAATCCGGCGCGCTCGACATGGGCTTCATCCAGGCCGCCGAGCTCGGCTCGCGCGTGCCGCACATCGCCGCGATCAATGCGCCCTATATCGTCCGCTCGACGCCTGCGGTCGCGAAATTCGTGCGGCATCCGGCGGCGGTGAAGCTGTTCGAAGTGCTGCCGCAGGAGACCGGAACGATCGGACTCGGCTGGGGCATCACCGGCATGCGCGCCGTGTTCTCCTCCAAGGATCTGAATACGCTGGCCGACATTCGCGGCATGAAGCTGCGCATCAATCCGACGCCGGTCTATCGCGATTTCTATTCCTCGCTGGGCGCTGCGCCGACTCCGATCCCGACGCCGCAGGTGTTCGACGCCATGGCCAACGGCCAGGTCGACGGCCTCGAGGCCGATCTCGAATTCTCCTGGAACCAGCGCTTCGACAAGGTGTCGAAAGTGATCCTCCAGATGAATGCCGTCTTCATGCCGATGGCGGCGGTCGTCTCGGGCCGGGTCTGGCAGTCGCTCCCCGCGGCCGACCGCGAGCTGATCACGAAGACGATCAAGTCGACGCTGGATGTGCAGATCGACGAGCTCGCCGGCAACGAGCCCGCGCTGATCGAGAATTTCAAGAACGCGCCGATCCCGATCCGTCAGGTCGACGCCAAGGACACCGAGGCCGTGATTGCCGAGTTCGACAAGATCTGGCTGCCAAAAGCCCCTGTCCTCGCCGAGCTGCGCAAGGTCGGCGCGACGCTCTGATCCCACTCTCGCCCTCACCGTCAATGCCCGGCGGATCGAACCATCCGCCGATCCAATTCCAATCGGAGCCAAGCAATGAGCCCACGCATTTCCTGGGAAGGCGTCTTCCCGGCCGTTACCACGCAATTCAATGACGACCTGTCGCTCAATATCGATGCGACAGCCAAGGTCATGGATGGGCTGATCCGCGACGGCGTTTCCGGTCTGATCGTCTGCGGCTCGGTCGGCGAAAACACCTAGCTGGAGCGCAAGGAGAAGGTCGCGATCATGGAGGCCGCGAAGTCGGTTGCGGCCGGCCGTGTGCCCGTGCTGTGCGGCATCGCCGAATTCACCACGGCGTTTGCAGTCGAGACCGCCAAGGAAGCCGCGCGCGCCGGTGTCGACGGTGTGATGGTGATGCCGGCGCTGGTCTATTCGTCCAAGCCGCACGAGACGGCTGCGCATTTCCGCGCCGTTGCCAGCGCCACCGACCTGCCGGTGATGCTCTACAACAATCCGCCAATCTACAAGAACGACGTCACCCCGGACATCCTGGCCTCGCTCGCCGATGTCGACACCGTCGTCTGCTTCAAGGATTCGTCCGGCGACACGCGGCGGTTCATCGACACCCGCAACATGGTCGGCGACCGCTTCGTGTTGTTCGCAGGTCTTGACGACGTCATCGTCGAGAGCGTCGCCATGGGCGCGGTTGGCTGGGTCTCCGGCATGTCGAACGCCTTCCCGCGCGAGGGCGAGACGCTGTTCCGTCTCGCCAAGGCAGGGCGTTATGCCGAGGCGATGCCGCTCTACGAATGGTTCATGCCGCTGTTGCATCTGGATGCACGCCCGGACCTCGTCCAGTGCATCAAACTGTGCGAGCACATCATGGGCCGCGGTACCGCGCTGACGCGCCCGCCGCGCCTGGCTCTGCTGCCGCAAGAGAAGGCGGAGGTCGAGGCCATGATGGCCAAGGCGCTCAAGAACCGGCCGCGCCTGCCGGATGTGGGCTTGAAGGCGGCGTAAGCGGCCTTAACTCGCCGCGCGCCTCCGCTTGGCGTTCAGCGCGGACGCCACGCGGCTCACCGGCGGCTTGCCCAGCACGGCACTCATCTCGTTGGTCGCCGCCAGCAGCCGGTCCATATCGATGCCGGTCCTGATGCCCATACCTTCGAGCATGTAGACGACGTCCTCGGTCGCGACATTGCCAGTTGCTCCGGGGGCGTAGGGGCAGCCGCCGAGGCCGCCCGCGGCGGCGTCGATGACGCGGACGCCCTCCTCCATCCCGGCATAGAGATTGGCGAGGGCCTGGCCGTAGGTGTCGTGGAAATGCATTGCGAGATTGGCGGGAGGAATGTTGGCGGCAACGGCGCGCAGCATCTCCCTTGCCTTGCTTGGCGTGCCGACGCCGATTGTGTCGCCCAGCGAGATCTCGTAGCAGCCGAGCTCCCATAGCGTGTTGGCGAGATCGGCGACCGCCTTCGGCTTGATCTCGCCGTCGAACGGGCAGCCCAGCACGCAGGAGATATAGCCACGCACTTTGACGCCATCGGCTTTGGCGCGCGCGAGCACCGGCTTGAACCGCGCGATGGAGTCCGCGACCGAGCAATTGATGTTGGCGCGCGAAAAGCCTTCCGAAGCTGCCGCGAACACCGAAACGACCTTCGCGCCCGCAGCCCGCGCGGCGTCATAGCCCTTCTCGTTCGGCACCAGCACATGGAATTCGGCGCCCTGCACATGGCTGACGCCGCGCAGCACGGCGTCCGAGCTCGCCATCTGCGGGATCGCTTTGGGCGAGACGAAAGCGCCGACCTCGACTGTGGTGAGTCCAGCCGCGACCAGCGCCTCGATGAAGGCGATACGGGACCCGACACTGACGGCCGTCTTCTCGTTCTGAAGGCCGTCGCGTGGCCCCATCTCGATGAACCGGATTTGGTCGCTCATCTCACTCTCCCGAAGGCTCGACCACAGCGAGTTCGACCCCCTCCTGCACGATGTCGCCGACCTTGCATTTGACGGACTTCAGCACGCCGGCATAGGGCGCGCGCAGCGTCTGCTCCATTTTCATCACTTCGAGCGTGAGGATCGGCGCGCCCTTGTCGAGCTTGGCGCCCTCCTCCGCCAGCACGGCGACGACGGTACCCGGCAACGGCGCCGCGATCTTGTCCTCGCCGGCATGCTCTTCGCTCTCGCCGCCGAACGGATCGACCCAGTGCAGATCGAAGCGGCCGTTGCGCGTGCGCAAATATAGCTCATGGCCGTCAATCACGGCCGCAACGGCAGATTTCAAGCCATCAAGCGTCAGATCGAATCCGCCGTCGCGCGGCGCAATCGCGAACGCCAGCTCGCGTTCGCCGATCACCAGCGTCGAGGCGCCGCTCCCGTAGTTCAGCGTAATCTTCTGCTCTGGCCCATGGCCGACGCGAAAGGCGAAGATGCGCTGGCGGCAGCCGACCGGCTGCCAGCCGAATGTCTGCCAGGGCGAATTCGCATCCGCCTGCGCTGCTTGCCGTTCGTCGTTGACGATTGCAGCCACCGCGGCGCACAGCTCGAGCTCGCCGGGCGCCGGCGCGGCCTGCGTCAGGACCGCCAGCTCGCGCTCGATGAAGCCGGTGTCGATCGCATTGGTCCGCACCTTCGGATGCGTCATCAGCGCCGACAGGAACGGAATGTTGGTGACGATGCCGCGGACGTCGGACTCCTGCAGCCCGCGGTTGAGCCGCTCGATCGCGACGTCCCGCGTCGGCGCCCACGCGATCATTTTTGCGAGCATCGCATCGTAATAAGGCGACACGCTGTCGCCCTCGCGATAGCCGGCATCGATGCGCAGTCCGCCGGTCTCGGCGGGCAAACGCCAGGTCGAGATCCTGCCGACCGATGGCATGAAATTCTTGGTTGGATTTTCCGCATAGACGCGCGCCTCGACCGCATGGCCGTTGAGCCGGATCTCGTCCTGCTTCAAAGGCAGCGCCTCGCCGAAGGCGACGCGGAGCTGCCATTCGACGAGGTCGATTCCGGTGATCAGCTCGGTCACGGGATGCTCGACCTGGAGGCGCGTGTTCATCTCGATGAAGAACACGTCCTTGCCGTCGGAGACGAACTCGATCGTACCCGCCCCGACATACTTGACCGCGCCCGCCGCCTTTCGCGCGGCGGCGCAGACGGTCTCGCGTTGGGCAGGATTGAGCGTCGGCGACGGTGCCTCCTCGATCACCTTCTGGTGCCGGCGCTGGAGCGTGCACTCGCGCTCGAACAGGGACAAGAGATTGCCGTGGCTGTCGCCGATCACCTGCACCTCGATGTGCCGGGGATTGTCGACATATTTCTCGATCAGCATGCGGTCATCGCCGAACGCAGCCTTGGCTTCGCGTTTGGCGCTGACGATCGCAGGCCCGAGTTCGGCCGCCGAGCGCACGATCCTCATACCGCGGCCGCCGCCGCCGGCCGACGCCTTCACCAGGATGGGGAAGCCGATCCTGTCCGCAGCCTTCGAAAGAGTCGCCTCGTCCTGGGCTTCGCCGTGATAGCCGGGCACCAGCGGCACGCCAGCCTTCTCCATCAGCGCCTTGGAGCCGGATTTCGAGCCCATCGCATTCATCATCTCGGCGGTCGGCCCGACGAAAACAAGGCCCGCATCGAGGCAGGCCCGCGCGAAGTCTGCATTCTCCGACAGGAAGCCGTAGCCGGGATGCACCGCTTCCGCCCCGGTCTTGCGCGCGGCCTCGATCAGCCGCTCGACATTGAGATAGCTGTCGCGTGCCCGCGCCGGCCCGAGCAGCACGGCCTCGTCGGCGAGCGCGACATGCATCGCGTCGCGATCGGCCTCGGAGTAGACCGCGACCGTGCGCAGGCCCATGGCCCGCGCAGTGCGGATGACGCGGCAGGCGATCTCGCCGCGGTTGGCGATCAGGAGCGTGCGAAATCGCCGGTAGAGCTTTGAGCGGTCCATCGCGTCACATCCTGAACAGGCCGAATTTCATCGGCTCGATCGGCGCATTCGACGCCGCCGAGAGGCCGAGCCCAAGCACCAGCCGCGTGTCGGCCGGATCGATCACGCCGTCGTCCCAGAGGCGCGCGGTCGCGTAATAGGGATGCCCCTGGCTCTCATATTGCGCGCGGATGGGGCTACGGAATTTCTCTTCCTCTTCCTTGGACCAGCTATCGCCCTTGGCCTCGATATTGTCGCGCCGGACCTGGCTCAGCACCATCGAAGCCTGCTCGCCCCCCATCACCGAGATGCGCGCGTTCGGCCACATCCATAGGAAGCGCGGCGAGTAAGCGCGGCCGCACATGCCGTAATTGCCGGCGCCATAGGAGCCCCCGATCACGACGGTGAATTTCGGCACCGAAGCGGTGGCAACCGCCGTCACCAGCTTGGCGCCGTCGCGCGCAATACCGCCGGCCTCGTATTTCTTGCCGACCATGAAGCCCGTGATGTTCTGCAGGAAAACCAGCGGGATGCCGCGCTGGCAGCACAGTTCGATGAAATGTGCGCCCTTGAGCGAGCTCTCGCTGAACAGGATGCCGTTGTTGGCGATGATTCCGACCGGATAGCCCCAGATATGAGCGAAGCCGCACACCAGCGTCGTGCCGTAAAGCTTCTTGAACTCGTCGAACTCGGAGCCGTCGACGATGCGGGCGATGATGTCGCGCACGTCGAATGGCTTGCGGCCGTCGACCGGGACCACGCCGTAGATCTCCTCCGCCGCAAACAGCGGTTCGCGCGGCGGATGCATGTTGAGGTTCGGCCGCGTCGGTGGCTTCAAGGTGCCGACAATGCGCCGGGCGATGCCGATCGCGTGTGCATCGTTCTGTGCGTAATGGTCGGTCACGCCGGATTGCCGCGAATGCACGTCGGCACCGCCGAGCTCCTCCGCACTCACGACTTCGCCGGTCGCAGCCTTCACCAGTGGCGGACCGCCGAGGAAGATGGTGCCTTGATTGCGAACGATGATGCTCTCGTCCGACATCGCTGGAACATAGGCGCCGCCGGCAGTGCAGGAGCCCATTACGATCGCGATCTGCGGGATACCAGCCGAGGACATCTGCGCCTGGTTGTAGAAGATGCGGCCGAAATGCCGCTCATCCGGAAAGATCTCGTCCTGGAGCGGCAGGAAGGCGCCGCCGGAATCGACCATGTAGACGCAAGGAAGGTTGTTCTGCCGCGCGATGTCCTGCGCACGCAGATGCTTCTTCACTGTCATAGGATAATAGGTGCCGCCCTTGATGGTGGCGTCATTGGCGACGATCACGCATTCGCGGCCCGAGATGCGCCCCACGCCGGTGACGATGCTCGCCGAATGCACGTCGCCGCCATAGAGGCCATAGGCCGCGAGCGGCGACAGCTCCAGGAATGACGTCCCGGGATCGACAAGCAGGTCGACGCGCTGGCGCGCCAGCATCTTGCCGCGTGCGGTGTGGCGGTTGCGCGAAGCCTCACCGCCGCCACCGGCTACCTGGCTCAGCTTTTCACGCAAGTCCGCGACGAGGGTGCGCATGGCCTCGGAATTGCGCGCGAAGTCTGATGAAGACGGATCGATGCTGGAATGGAGCGGCATGATGATTCCAATGAGGTGAAGCGTTTCAAGCCGTCTCGGCCATCAGCTCGCGGCCGATCAGCATGCGGCGGACCTCCGAGGTGCCGGCGCCGATCTCGTACAATTTGGCGTCGCGCCACAGACGTCCGACCGGAAATTCGCTGGTGTAGCCGACCCCGCCGAGCGCCTGAATCGCCTCGCCCGCCATCCATGTCGCCTTCTCCGCGGAATAGAGGATCGCGGCAGCGGCATCCTTGCGCAAGCTGCGCGCGTGATCGGCACGGTCGCAGGCGCGCCCCACCGCATAGACATAAGCGCGCGTGGCCTGCCAGGTCGAATACATGTCGGCAAGCTTGCCCTGCATCAGCTGGAAGTCGCCGATCGGCTGACCGAACTGCTTGCGTTCGTGCATGTAGGGCACCACCGCATCCATGCAGGCCGCCATAATGCCGAGTGGGCCGCCTGACAGCACCGCGCGCTCATAGTCGAGGCCGGACATCAGCACCTTGACGCCCTCGCCCACCTTGCCGAGCACGTTCTCCTCCGGCACCTCGCATTCGTCGAAGAACAAGGGGTAGGTGTTGGAGCCCCGCATGCCGAGCTTGTCGAGGTGCTGGCCGTGGGTGAATCCCTTGAAGCCTTTCTCGATGAGAAAGGCGGTCATGCCGCGCGGACCGGCCTCCGGATCGGTCTTGGCGTAGACGACGAGCACGTCGGCATCGCCGCCATTGGTAATCCACATCTTGGAGCCGTTGAGCACGTAGCGGTCGCCGCGTTTGTCGGCGCGCAGCTTCATCGAGACCACGTCGGAGCCGGCGCCGGGCTCCGACATCGCGAGCGCGCCGACATGCTCGCCGGAGATCAGCTTCGGCAAATAGCGCTGGCGCTGGGCGTCGTTCCCGTTGCGGCGGATCTGGTTGACGCAGAGATTGGAATGGGCGCCGTAGGAGAGCCCCACGGCAGCCGAGCCGCGCGAAATCTCCTCCATGGCGACGATATGGGCAAGGTAGCCCATGTTTGACCCGCCATATTGCTCCGGCGCGGTCATGCCGAGCAGGCCGAGGTCGCCGAAACGTTTCCAGAGGTCCGCCGGAAACAGATTGGCCTTCTCGATGTCGGCAGCGCGCGGGGTGATCTCCGCCTCCACGAAAGCGCGAAGCGTGTCGCGCAGCATGCCGATGTCTTCGCCCAGATCGAAGTCGATGCTCGGGATGTTCAAGGCGATTCCTCCGTATTTTGGCCTCCGAACCTAGCGGGGCCCAGGCGCTCTTGCGGTCGAAAAGGTTGCATTTTCCGCCAAACTTGGCGAGGATTTTCCAAGGGAATTCCGATGCCTTTTCAAGCCGCCACTGCGATCCCGCGCCGCGCCGTAACCCCTGCCGCCTTCGTCCGCGGCGTGGTCGCCGCTTATGAACGATACGGCCGCGATCCGGCGGAGGCGCTGAGCCGGGGTCAGGTAGCGCTGGACCTTGTCAATTCTCCGGATGGGCGGATCACCGCCGCTCAGTTCGAGGCCCTGGCAGGCCATGCCATGCGCGAGCTCGACGACGAAGCGCTCGGCTGGTTCTCGCGGCGGCTGCCTTGGGGCACCTACGGCATGCTGTGCCGGGCCTCCATCACCGCACCGACGCTGGAGGTCGCGCTCAAGCGATGGTGCCGGCATCACCGTCTGGTGACCGAGGATGTGTTGCTCGAACTCGAGGTTGGCGAAGAGACGGCCGTCGTGTCGATCCGCGAGCTCCGTGACCTCGGGCCATTCCGCGAGTTCTGCCTGGTCACCCTGTTCCGCTACGTGCTCGGCTTCTCGTGTTGGGCGGTCGACTCCCAGATCGCGCTCCGCGCGGCTGAATTTCCGTACCCGGAGCCCGGCCACGTCTCGGTTTATCCGACCATCTTCTGCCGGACTATCCGCTTCGACGCGGACCGCGCCGCGATCATCTTCGACAAGCACTATCTCTCGCTGCCGCTCACACGCACCGCGGCCGACCTCGACAACATGCTCAAAGGCGCGTTGCGGCTGACCGTGCTGCCCTATCGGCGCGACCGCCTGCTGGTCGAGCGCGTCCGCCGCGTGCTCCGCAATGCGCGTGGGCGGGTCCTCGGTGCCGAGGATGTTGCGAGCGAGCTCGCGCTGTCCACACGCACCATGCACCGACGCCTGCACGAGGAGGCCACCTCACTGCGCGATCTCAAGGAAGAGGCGAAGTTCGAGCTCGCCAAGCAGGAGCTGATGCGCGGCCGCACCCCGATCAAGCGCATCGCGGAGATCGCCGGCTTCCGCAACGAGAAGAGCTTCTCGCGCGCCTTCCGTACCTGGACCGGCGCGAGCCCGCGCGAATTTCGCGGCCGCTATCGGTGAGGCACACGCGAGCGCACGCGGTGCGTGGTCGTCAACAATTGACGGCCTCCGAGATGATTCTCGGAGGCCGTAACATCTCTGAGCCAGTCTCGATTGCAACGTCAGTTCGAATTGGTCTGCCCGCCGGACCGAAGCTTGCGCGACTGCGTCTGCTTCGGCTGCAAGGCGAACGCCTCGCTCGCGGTCTTCGCGCCGCCGCTCTGCGAGCAGGTGCCGCCGATGCCGCCGGCCGCGGCCCGGCACGCTTCCATCGTCGGATAGCCGCAGCCATGCGCGGCCTGGGCGCCGTTCGTAATGCAGTATTCTTCCGCCTGTGCTGCGGGTGCGGTCATCATCAGAAACACAGATGCAAACAGCGTCGCAGCGGATGCGACGAACGTCTTCGAAATCGATGTCATGGTGTCTTTCCTGCTTCAGGGTCCCACAAAAGAGTCCTCGGCATGGCAGGCACGCTGAGGTTCACACCTTGCATCTAAGCGGCGCCCGGGAACCGACAATCACGGCTGAGCGCATTGCAGGACTTCGCAAATCACATGTCACAGTTAGGTGATTCACTCACGTATTGTAATTCGGATTGCATGAAATACCGATTTGTGCGACCGGAGTATTCGGATCCTATCCTGCCGGCGCCGCCACGGCGACCTCCTGTAACGGCAGTGGCACGTCCTTCGCGACACCCAGCACCGGAAAGCTGCGGACGTTCTTCACGTTCGGCATCGCGGCGAAATGCAGGAGCTGCTGGCGCATGCTCTCGACGCTCGGGGCCACGCATTTGAGGAGATAGTCGGTGTCGCCCGAAATCCGCCAGCACTGCTGGATGCGCGGGATTGCGGCGATCGAGCTCTCGAACGCCTCCAGCACCGGCTGGGCCTGGCTGCCGAGCTGGATCGAGACGAACGACACCACCTCAAAGCCGAGCCGCCGTTCGTCGATGACAGCGCGTACCGCCCGGATCACGCCGCGGCTGAACAACGATTTCAGCCGCCGCAGGCAGTTGGGCGCGGATACCCCGACGCGCAACGCCAGCTCGTTGTTGCGAACCCGCCCGTCCTGCTGCAGCTCGGACAGTATCTTCAGATCGACGCCATCGAGCTGGTCACGCCCCGCCATACCCCACCTCGCCCATGAGCTCGTCAAGCCTCGCACCAGCGAAGCACGCGGCGGAATAGCTGCCAAGGGCCAGAGCCACTGGTTGCCTCATGGCCGGGCCTTGTCCGGGCCATCTAGGTTCTTTCGCGCTCCCTGAAATGTAGATGCCCGGGACAAGCCTGGGCATGACGAGTTGACGTCGTTTGGACGCGGCGCAGTCTCGCCCGCTCCTCAATGCGTCCAGGGCTCGCCGCGCCGGAACGAGAAATTGTCGGCATAAGCGACCGGCCGGCGCACCGACTCCTGCGGCTCGATCACCTGGTAGGCGATCCCCTTGCGCTCGCAATAGGCGACCGCCTCTTCCTTAGAGTTGAAGCGCAGGGTGATCTGCTGCTTCATATCGCCGGACGAGGTCCAGCCCATCAGCGGCTCGACCGAACGCGGCTGCTCCGGCTCGTAGTCGAGCTGCCATTCCCTCGTCTTGGACCGGCCGGATTGCATCGCGTTCTTGGCGGGCTTGAAAATGCGTGCGGTCATGGGTGGTCGGGGCCTCTTGGTCTTTCGCTCGATTTCGATGCGTCACGGTGGCAGTTGGTGGAAACCTCGGGGATAGTATAGAGACACCATTGGAGGAATGTTCGGTGATTCCGGCTCCCCGGGTGCCCTAGCTTACGGGTATAGTCATTATGCTGCACCGTGACAATTGCGTACCCGCCTTCCGCGCCGGGACCCCGCCCGAGGCCATTGCCTCCCCGACATCAGCGTATTTGTTCCTTCCGAAAGCTCTCGTTGCATGGCCTTCCTGAACATCAGCGCAACGCTTCCCGAAAAGGGTCGCGACCTCCGGCTCGACCTGTTTCGCGGCGTCGCGAACTGGGCAATCTTCCTCGACCACATCCCCGACAACGTTGTGAACTGGGTCACGACGCGCAATTACGGCTTTTCCGACGCCGCCGATCTTTTCGTCTTCATCTCCGGCTACACGGCGTCCTTCGTCTATGCGCGCATGATGCTGGAGCGCGGCTTCATCGTCGGCGCCACAAGGCTGACCAAGCGGGTCTGGCAGCTCTATGTCGCCCACATCATCCTGTTCGTGATCTATATCGCCTCGATCAGCTATCTCGCCCTGCGCTTCGGCGATTCCGAGATGATCAACGAGTTCAACGTCGCCGGCCTCGTCGACAACGCCACCGAGACGCTGCGCCAGGGCCTGTTCCTGCGCTTCAAGCCGCTCAATCTCGACGTGTTGCCGCTCTACATCGTGCTGATGGGACTGTTCCCGCCGGTGCTGTGGTTCATGCTGCGCAAACCCGACGTGACGATGGCGCTGTCCATCGTCCTGTGGCTCGCCGCGCGTCATTTCGGCTGGAATCTGACGGCCTATCCGGCCGGGCAGTGGTACTTCAACCCGTATTGCTGGCAGGTGCTGTTCGTGTTCGGGGCCTGGTGCGCCATGGGCGGCGCGCGGCGCTCGATGGCGCTGATCAATGCGCCGGTCACGCTCTATCTCTGCCTCGCCTATCTCGCCTTCGCGCTGATCATGACCATGGCTGGCCGCTTCCCGACCCTCGGCGGCATGTTCCCGCAGTGGCTGTTCTCGGCCTTCAACCCGAACGACAAGACCAACCTCGCGCCCTACCGCTTCATCCACTTCGTCGTGATCGTAATCCTGGTGATCCGCTTCGTGCCAAAAGAGTGGCCGGGCCTGGAGTGGAAGGTGTTCGATCCGCTGATCGTCTGCGGCCAGCAGTCACTCGCGGTGTTCTGCGTCGGCGTGTTCCTCTCCTTCGTCGGCCATTTCGAACTGTCGATGAGCTCGGGCTCGCTGCTTGCGCAGCTTTTCGTCAGCATCGCCGGCATCGCGATCATGACGACGGTGGCCTATTACATCTCCTGGTCGAAGAAGCAGGACAAGCCATTGAAGCCGCCACCCTCCAAGCCGGCAGCGAAGGCCGCCTGATCCTGACGCGGCGGCCGATGCCGCGTCAGGCCGCCTCTTCGCCGTCGAACTCGGTGAACTTCTTGTAGATCCAGTCGCGGCCGTCATGGCGGCGCCAGACCTTGCCGTACACGAGCTGCCCGTTGATCGAACGGCGCGGCACGATCACGGTCCAGAGATGCCAGATTTCGGTCCAGCTCGACTGCGGACCGGCGGTCTTGGAATTGCGATCGAAAGACATGGCAGAACTCACTGGCGCAGAAGTCACCCGCGCAGAACTCAACTGAGGCGCGCGCTGCCACGGCCTGTGTCCCCGGTGCGAGCGCGGATTTCCGGCAGCCCATCGCGAGCCGTGCTTGATGTGATAACAGTCACTGAGGCGGCCGCAACAACCGCTCGCCTTTAACCTAACCGGTCAACCTTACTTCTCGTGCGCAAACGGCGAGATTGGTTGAAAGCCGCGGTCGACTTTTCTAGAATGCGTGCGTGATTTGAGAGCGCGCCGATTTGAGGACGCGCGTGTTTTTGACCCGACACGTATTTTGAAAACAATTGACCGGCCGGGGCGACCACAATGAATTTGCAATGTGCATGTCTGCGCTTGGCACTGCGATCGACGGCGCCTGTTCCGATCGTAAACACGTCCGCCCATCAGCCGCCGAAGGCGGCCAACGATAACCAGACGGTCTGGTCGTTCGTGCCATTTCCGCCCGGCTGGCACGCCTCGAGCTGATTGGCGAGATCTGAACAGTGATGCCTGAAAAGCGCAACGCCGCGCAAGCGGAGTATCATCGCTCGGCGGCGTCCGTTAGGCATTGGGCGCTGAAATCCCCAACACGCATATGTCACTGGCGGCGCTCAGAAGGTTCGAAGAGCGTCGGGAAATTCTGCGCCGCTCTGAGGACCGCAACCGCTTGAAGCGTCGCACCGAAGTCGCCGCGGCAACGAGGATGAGCGCCAAAGGGTGTCCGCAACCAGCGTGCGCCCGCCTGCACAGACGGCGTCGCACGTCCATATGAGCTGGAGCGCGGCCGGTGAACTTGTCGCGAACGAGCCAAAACCAACCAATGCCAGGCCGCAGGGCAAGGAAACGCTGGGAGCCAAGTCGATACGCCGGAGAATCCCGTCGAGATGCCGGAGCCCGGAAACTCGCTGCTTGCGCTCGGCGGACTCGGCCTCGCGGGCATCGCCATGCTGGGCTAGATCTGCGCCCTCGCCTGGGTTGCTTGGCGCCTCGTCGCCTGGCTGTTGTTCTGACGCGGCCCCGAAGCCCTAAGCTTAGGCTTGGGTATCGGCCTGGGATGCTTGAGGCGCACGTCGGGACTGGTCGGGGCAGCTGGATTCGAACCAACGACCTGCAGTACCCAAAACATATCAGCTATTCCCTCGCCTGCCCTCGGGCGCCATCAAGGGCCCTAAGCCAGCGAGGAAAATCCGCCCGACCATAACCTACCGCTATCCCACGCCTGCTGTGATTGGCACCGCGGTGCTTCCCCCGTGCTTCCCGGAGGGCAAATGAGCGGTCAAACCATCACAAAGAGCCTGGTCGACGGGCTGGAAAAGCAGGCTTCCGAATACACAGTTTGGGATGCGAAGCTGCCTGGGTTCGGGGTACGCGTCCGCCCCACAGGGGCCAAATCGTTCATCATCGTTTACCGGGCTGGAACCGGCCGTACCGCGCCGGTCCGGCGCTATACGGTGGCCGCCGTCGGCAAGCTGGCGCCGGAGGCTGCCCGAACGCAAGCCAAGATTCTGCTGGGCAATATTGCCAACGGCGCCGACCCCGCCGCCGAGAAGCGGGCGAATCGCCCCAAGCGGGACCGGCTAACTTTCGATGAGCTCGCCCAACTGTACCTGGACCAATACGCCAAGGTCCGGAAATCTTCATGGAAGAACGATGAGGGTTACCTCAAAAAGCCCCGGGCGAAGTGGAAGCGGCGAATCGCCGCCCAAATTACCGACGATGACGTCGCCGAGCTCCTCGAGGAGATCGGCGCGACAGCGCCGGTCGGTGCCAACCGAACCCAATCGGTTCTGCACACCCTATTTTCTTGGGCCAAGGAGCCGGGGCGCAAGCATGTGCCGGTCAATCCGGTGGCGGACATGCGTCGACGCTACCAGGAGGCGCCCCGGGAGCGCGTTTTGAACGACGAGGAGATTCGGACGCTTTGGTGGGGCTTGAATGATCCCGACCTGCCCGCTGGCCGCCCCGTCGCGCTTGCGCTGCGATTCATCCTGGCCACCATGGTCCGGCCCGGCCAATCGGCGGGCCTGTTGGTCCCGGAACTAGTCAGCTTCACCGGTGAGGATCCGCAATATCACATTCCGAAAAACCGGGTGAAGAGGCGACGCGAAGTGATCGTCCCGTTGAATGAATTGGCCGTCGCTGCCGTGAGAGAGGCGGTCGTGCGCGAAGATCAAGGTGCGGTGTTCTGCTCGTGGACGCCGACGGCAACAGCTGCCGACGCGAGCGGAAACGAGACCGGGGTGAAGGAAACGCCGCGGCTGTTGCCGATAACCCGGGACGCACTATCCGCCGCGCTGAACGGACGGCCCGCGAAAGGAAAGCGGCCGGCTCGCAGAGGCATTCGGGAGCACCTCGGGATGGCGCACTTCACGCCGCATGACCTCCGGCGCACGGCCGCAACGATCGCGCGCCGCGGGGGAGCCAAGCGCGAGGACGTCAAAGCGCTGCTCGATCATCTCGAGGGCGACGTGACAGCGACCTACGACAAGTACGACATGCTCCCCGAAAAGCGATTGGTCGCCTCAATCCTGGAGGCCGAATTGCGCAACATTATCGGCACTAAGCCGGTTTCGCGCGCTCTGCTTCCGATCGCTGGAGACAACGTTTTAAAAATCGTCGACGTGGAGAGAAGAATTGCGGGTTTGTGAATCGCTAAAATCGACAAACCCACAAATGCAAGGGGAGACGGCTTCTGATGGTCGTTGCTAGCATCTGATCCAAGTGGTGGGCGCCAGCTTCTCCCTGAAGGTGGCGCCCCTCAAATGGAGAAAGGATCAATGCAGCAATTCCTGAACACCAAAGAAGCCGCCAAGCACGTACGGCTGTCGACTGCGACGCTCGAACGCCTGCGTGTGCGTGGCGGCGGCCCGACGTACATCACGCCAATTCCGTCCAAGGTAGTCTACGACGTCACCGACTTAGACACTTGGATGTGGAGCCGGCGGCGCAAGTCGACATCAGAAGAGGCGACCGCCTGATTTTTAAGCGCCGTAGCGCGCTTCCACCGGCCAAACATTTCCAACACACCAGACACGAGGGCCAATACCGCCATGCCCCCGCGGGCGCCAAAAGATTGGCCCCGCCGACTGCCAGGTCGAACGGGGCCAAAGATCGAAAACCTGAGAGATGAATAACACAACGATCGTTGACAATCAACGAACCGCCCTTGGCCTTGCCGAGCTGGGGTTCGATGTTTTCCCGTTACTCCCTAACCAGAAAACACCCGCGCTGAGCGACAACTGGAAAGACGTCGCCAGTCGAGATCCGGTCCGGATCAAGAAGCTATGGTCTGGCCAGCATCGCGCTCGCAACATCGGTATTCGAACCGGTCTACCTTTTCGGAACGGCTTTCTTGTCGTCGTCGATATCGACACCAAGGAAGGCAAGCCTGGGCTGCAATCAATCGCGGAGCTCGAGAACCAGCTTTGCGAGTTGCCGCGAACGACAACATTTAGCACCGCATCCGGAGGCCAACACCGCTACTTTGTAGCGCCCTGGCCGCTTGGGAACAGCAATTCAAAGCTCGGCCCGGGGGTCGATATCAAATGCGTTGGCGGCTATGTCGTTGGTTGTGGAAGCACGATCAACGGTAAGACGTACGACCTGCTGAATAATGAGGGGATCGCGGAGCTTCCCACCGCGTGGGCTGTGGCTTGCGGCCGCCCCCGCGAGCGAACGGCCCTCGACCGAGCCGTTCCCCTAGTAGCACTTGACGAGCCGGCCAACGTCGAGCGCGCGATAGCGTATCTCGCCGGCGGAGCCCCCGAACACGGTACATACGCTGTTGCCTGCCACGTCCGAGGTCTCGGAATCAGCGAGGAGAAGTGCCTCGAGCTCATGATGGATCACTGGCCGCCGGCAGAGGCCAAAGGGCAAGAGCACGTCCAGGTCCGTGTGAGCAACGCTTACACCTACGCCCAAGATCCTGCCGGCATCGCGTGCGCCGAAGTGGAATTTGAGCCCGTCGTAGTCAACGGACGATCCCGGCCAGTCGGCGACTGGTCCGAGCCCACTGACCTGTGGAAACAGGAAAAGCCGCCGGCTGATATGCTCGACGGCATCGTTCCGCCCTTTCTGAACGCATTTGGAAGGGACAGGGCGAGATCGCTGGGCGTGAATGCGGATGCGGTCACGGCGGCAGCTGTAGCCGTTGTGGGTTCACTGATCCCGGCGACCAATCGACTGCAGATGTATCAAAACCGCAGTTCTTGGCCGGTTCTCTGCGTCCTGTGGACCGCGCTTGTGGGTGACCCGGGCTCAGCCAAATCGGCGGCGGTCAAGGCCGCCTTCGCTTTCGCTAACCCGGTCAACAAACGGTGGTCGGAAGCGTTCGCAAAGGAGTTGTCTGATTACGATCGGGCGGAGCTGGCCTTTTCAGCGCAAAAGACATCGAAGAAAAAGTCCGACGGCGCGCAAGATCAGGAGAGCCACCCCGCTGATATTGTAGCGAAGCCGCAGCTGCCGAAGGCTCGCTCGAAAATCTCCAATGACAGCACAACCGAAGCGATCGTGACGCGCCTGGCGGAGACGCCGGAAGTTGCTCCGCTCATCCAGTATTCCGATGAACTGTCGGGCTGGTTGGGCGGAATGGACGCCTATCGGTCAAAGGGCTCAAAGGACCGGGCACTCTGGCTCGAGGCGAAGGAGGGAGGGCCCTACCGCGTCGACCGCCAAGGGCGCGGTTCCGTCGAGGCGCCAAACTTGGCGATCTCGATCATCGGAGGCATCCAAGACGATCTCATCGCCAGGCTTGCGCCCGATCTCGCAACCGATGGTCTGCTCCAACGTTTCGCCCTGATCGCCATTCGGCAGCTCGGGCTTGGCGAGGACAATCCCGAGGATCCTGCGATCGAGCGAGCAATTCCTCGCGTCGCTTTGGCGCTCGCCGGCTTGGAGGAAAGGACCTATCGCTTCGACCAATCGGCTGCCGAGGAGCTTTGGGCCATCAAAGCATTCAAGATGCGAGAAATGGCTCGCCCTGACATCCCGTCCGGCCTGAAGACCTGGTTGGCGAAAGCAGATGCGGAATTCGGTCGCTACGCCCTCGCCTTCCACTTGATCGAATGGGCTATCCTCGCTGAGGTACTCGAAACGCCGCCGGACGATCTGATCTCTACCGCTACGGCCAGACGAGCGAGGCGGTACGTCGAGGAATTCCTCTACGCTCACGCGCTGTTCATTCATTCGACCGTGCTCGAGAACGCAGGCCACGACCAAGAGAGCCGATTGGTTGCGGGCTACATTCTCACGCGCGATCTGGAGCGGATAACTGCCCGGGAGATCGGCACAACGCGCCCGCGCAGCCTTGGCCGCAACCGCAAGCAGCTGCTTGCAGTGTTGGGGCGGCTCGAAGCTGAGGGTTGGGTTCGAATGACAAGCTCCGATCCGGCCCGTTGGCAGGTCAACCCAGCGGTTCACGACGGGCGATTCAAGGCCATCCGCCAAGCTGAGAAGGAACGCCGCGAAGCTGTCCGCGGTGAAATCGCGGCCGCGGCTGCAAGCCGGCGAGCGGGGAAAGGGGGTCGGGCATGAGTAACTATGCCCGTCAGCGCTGTCAGCGGGTGTCAGCGGTGTCAGCGCGATCGCATCCCGGTATGCGGCTCGGAACGACGGCCCGCGCGCGTCCGGACGCGCTGACACCCGCTGACAGCGCTGACGGGAATGACGCCTTGAAGCCCCCGCCAGCGGTGGGGGTGTCAGCGGTGTCACTTGCGCGCGCGGATACACCAAGGCTTCTTCCCCCCTCCTCCCTCTATTTTCCCCCGGGCCCGTTTAGGCGGAATCCGCTGACGCCGCTGACAGCTCTATCGCTGGCCGCTTCACCGCCGTCGAGGAGCGCGCGCCGGCCATTGCTTCCATCCACGTCGCCAGCATGCGCTCGCAATACGGGGACCATCCAATGAACCGCTTCACCCCTGGCCGCCTCTTCAGGTCTCGAGGCCGGCAGTACCAGATCCTCGGCACCAAGGATCACTGGACCCGCGATGGTCGCTACGTCGAGATGATCCGCTATCAGTCCGTTTGTGCCGAGCCCGGTTGTGACCGCACCTTCAGGGCTCTCTCGACCAAAAGCCGGATCCGCAAAGGCCAGCTCAACAAGCGATGCGAGCTCCACCACGCGCCGGGCATACCCGCCCCAATTAAGAAGGTTCGGAGGAAGCGGCCGAAGGCGCGCGTGAAAAAGCCGGCCGGGGCGGCGCGCAGAGAGCGGGCGGTCGAGAAGGCCCTCCTCGGCATCCAACGCGTCCAGCGCCCCGCCTATCTCGATTGAACGGCCTTCTGGCAGGCTTGCGGAGGCCTTCCAGCTGCGGCAATCTGGCGTTGAGCTCAGAACGGAGGTCTTCCGGATGCCGCGCGGCCAGTTCTACACGGTATTCACCCTGGGATTTGCTGCGGCGATCGCGTTGTTCGGGGTCGCGGGTGCATGCGCTCTCCTCTGGTGGCCGCAGGCAGCCTCTTGGACAGCTTGGGCGTTCGGTGCCCCTGGTCGACCGCTGGCCTACACCGACGGTCTTCTCCTTCGTGGTCGCCGGCGCCGCGCTGTTCCTCGCCTACTCGTTGGTTAGCGTCCAGCAAGCGATCGTTCGCTGGTCGGGGGATCGCCTTATCGCGAAGCTAAATCGCCAATACAATATGATCGCGCAGCTCCAGGGGCGAGAGTACGCAGACGAGTTTATGAGACTGCAGGCGCAGGCCATCATCGAGGAGAGCGAAGGCAAGCCGTTCAATGTCTTCGGCCGCGAGAAGATGCTGCACGCCGCAGCCGCAGCTGGCGTCCGTATTCAACCACCATCTTAAGCAAGAGATCGGTCCCCCTTCCCGATCTGCTGCCTCTCTCTGATGCCTACTGCGACGCGTCGTCAGATGCGGAGAGGCGAGACCCGCCGACGCCGAACGGTGGATCGCGCCAGAGCGCAGAAAGTTACAGCTGCCAGCAACCCAAATTCCAAGTACCTCGCAATGCCGAAGTGCCGTCCGAGAAATATGCCTCCCGCATCGAAGTCATACCGAGAAAGTCGCGCAAATCGAAAGAACGGTTCGTATGCGGGGTGCCCGCAACGCGCCTGATCGAGGGCCGCTGTACCCAGCTTAGACCTCGCGCGATCCGGCCTTTCTCAAGTCTCCAGAGACCTTTCGTATCTCCCGCTCAAGATCTTCTTCGGCCGCTGCACGTGCTTGTTCAGCTAGGTCTTGTTCGAGCATTTGAATGATCGCCGCTCGAACAACAGGAAAATGCTTGAGGCAAGTTTGTTCGTCGAGCTGGTGTACGCCCAGGCTCAATATGCCGTAGGCAGTCTTGTTCTTCACCAGCGCCGGCGGGAGGACTCCTTTTAGAGCTTCGATCTTTTGGTCAATGCGGAGACGATCAAAATCCTGCACTTCTTCGCCCCGAGCATCGGCGATCTTCTTGGCCTTCGATATCAGGCGCTCGAAAATCCGCCGTAAGTAAACGAAAGAGCCGATACCAATCCCGTATGACGCCAATCCGCCTGCACGATGTAGCTCGGAAAAATCAGCCCGATCAAGGACCGCGCGAAATCGGTTTAGGTCAGCTCCAGCGATGTCCTCCATAGAGGGCAACTGCCCAGCTTTGCAAAGCTTCCGATCTTGCAGTTGAAACCAATACTCGTATTTGCGCGAGCAACGTACGCAGTGGAGTTCGACCACGACGGCCGCGTCGCGGAAAGGCCAGTCTTGGGGCGGGGTCGTACGTCCCGATCCGCTACCGAAAGACCGGGCCGTCTTAAAAACACTGTCGCGTTTGCAAGTCAAACAATATGCATCTATTTGAAAATTTCTCGCTTTCATTACCTCCAATAGCTCGCGGCAATCATCGCTCGACACGTCAACGGTGGAATAAAGTGGTGTCCTAAGACACAAATCCTGAACGGTCGGGATCGGAATTTCGGGCGTCGGTCCATCTGCCATGTTAGCTAGTTCTCTACCGATTGGTGCATCCAAGCTGGCGAATACTTCTGGCATTCACGCCAGGCGTGCAAGTGGTATTTGGCCCGTGTTGACGATGACGCCGGAATGGCCCCGTAGAGATCTCCTTGAGATTGGCAGGCTGAGTCGGAGCTACCTCGCGGCGCCCGAACCAGCGCAGGACGACGCCGGACAAACCCAACATGAAATCCGGCATAGTTGAGCTCACACCAGTTTTTCGATCGCAAAAACCCACAACTCCCACAATTTGACAGACACCTTTCAGCCGTGACCGGCTTCCTCCAAACGAGGTGCCACCATGGCAGATCCGCCGCTGTATCAAGAGCACGAGGTGCTCAAGCGCCTGAAGCTGAGGCCGTCGGAGCTCGAAGCCCTTCTCAACGTCGGCATCATTGCGCCCGTTGCCCGCCGGGGGAGCGATCCGATGTACTGTGCGGCAACGATCGATGCTCTTGCGACCAGCTATCAGCACACGCGGATGGGTTGCGCGATCTGGTGGGACTTCGACTTGGGGCGGCCAAGCTTCCTTCCGGCACATGCCGAGTGGTCGCCGCCAAACGTTCCCTTCTACCCTTTCGACGACGCGGAACAGCAAGCATGGGCTCGTCGGGTCTACAAACTGAAGAAGGCCTGCGCACCGGGCCCGTACCCCTACCCCGACCGCCTGGCGCGCTACCGAGCGCGCATGGAGGACAAGGCCACCAAAGCCTTCGAGCGGGAGCATGGCATCAAGCGGCCTCGCAAGTCTCGCGGCATCGACGTCAGGATTCGACGCACGCGGGTGCAGATAACCCGTGCGAAGCTCCGCGACTTAGTCTGGAGCAAGACTTTGATCCGAGCAGCCGCCGACCTGGGCATCAAGGAGACTGCGCTGCGTTTTCTCTGCAAACGGCAAAATATACCATTGCCTACCCGCGGTCACTTCAATTGGAAGGATCCCAAGAAGCGGCCGCCGAAGCCGACGCTATAAGAAGGTGCTGGCCCCTCGGTACGCAACACCCACAACCCGAGTCGACGCCCCGTCGGTGCGACCGCTTCGAGTAGGCGCGGCTTAAGGGCGCGAAGGAGCAGCCGGAGCAACGCGAGACGCCGGCAACATTCGGGCTTCTCAACCGGCGCTAGTCTACGCCGTTCAGCCCCGGATTAGACAGCCTTCAGCGTCGGACGCCCTTTGGCTCGTTCGGGGGGGATGATGTCGCTAGTGAGCCCGAACACCAGATTCTCAAGCTCATCGGCCGGAAGATGAAGTTGCGAGGCAACCTGACTCCTTGAGATGCGGTCAGCCCAAAGCTCCGTGAATACTTTTTTCCATAGCACCGATTCTTCGCGCGGCAAGCCGTTTGGCTCGTTGACGCGATAGCCACGCTGGTTGATCTGGATGCAGAAGGTTCGATACTGCCAGTCGCTCAAGACACCCAGCTTGTGCAACCGATATGTCAGGGCGGCAGTAGAGACGCCCCAGCGCCGTTTGGCGGCGAGAATGTCGTCCAGGCGGCTCACAAACGGGATGCGCGAAAGAACGTCGGCCTTCGGCATGAGAAAGGATGACGCGAAACTGTTAGCTTCGAGCTCCGCGTCACGACCTTGCGGACCACCATGCTTGTGGAGCACAAGATGGGCTAGCTCATGAGCTGCGTCCAGGCGACTCCGCTCCGCCGATTTGAAGGTGTTGAGGAAAACGTAAGGCAGACCGTTGCGCCAACATGAGAACGCATCAACGTTCTTGGTATTCTCCGCCAGCGAAAACACACGGACGCCCTTGGACTCAAGCAGCTTGATCATGCTGCTGATCGGCTGCTCGCCCAGCGCCCATTCCTGTCGAATCGTGCGCGCCGCGGCGGCCGGATCCCGCTCGTGCGAAAGGTCGATCAGCCGCGGCTCGGGCAAATTGAACCGTTCCGACACATAGTCCGACAGCAGATAGGCCAGTGATCCAGACGCCAGGGCCGCGTCCCGCTCGCGGGCCGTCATTGACGATAGGCTACGGAAGCTCGCAGCGCCCTTTTCCAGGTCGTCGATGTCCTCGCCGTAGAAGAACTCCTTGGGGAACCTCAATGCTTCCGCGATGAGATCAACTGTCGTCGGGTCCGGCTCGTTGTGGCCGGTCTCAAGGCGCGTCACCGTCACCGGCGACATGCCAATCAGCTCGGCGAATCCCTTACTGCTCAGCCTGCGCCGCTTCCGGGCAAGGCTCAATCTTTGCGGATTAAACATCGCAATAGATCAGGTTCGGCGTGTGACGTTGATCTCGAAGTCCTGAGCGGGCCCTTCCCCGACCGCGACGCCAGGGATCATGCTCGCCCATTCGCCGCGTCTGATGATGTAGATGCGCTCGTTGAAGCCCTTAAACTGACCGTCTTCGATCCGCTTCGGGAACGACAACTCGGCGCGAACATCATCGCCGTTGATGTACACGAAGAGATACCAGAGCGCAGCATTCTTGCGTCGGAGCGCCTCGCGTTCTTCCTCAGCATACTCCGGAAACAGAAACATCTGTCCGCCGTCGACAGCCCTGGACGCTGCGGGGCCCTTATCGGAAATCGCCTTAGGATCGCGGCCATCATCGCAGGCGCTATCCGCATTCTGGAACACGATCTTCATCCCGGTCTCGGGATTGTAGGTCGCCTCGATGTTGTCGGTACGATCGATTTGCCACCCCTTAAGCCGCAGCACTTCGCGGACCGCGCCCGTTCCGTAAATGTAGGACAGCTGGCCAGCCGCGTTCAGCGGATGATTCAGGACGAAGTTGGCCTTGGCGGCCACCGCCTGCTGGACCACGCTGATAAGCTCGCTCGCCGACAGGCCGAGTTGATCCAGACGCGAGGCAACTTCGTAATCCCGTTCGAGGATGCGATCAGCCGGCATTCCAGCGCTCCATGTTAATTTTCGACGCCTCACTTGTGAGCGAAAAAATTAACACGGTCAAGAGGAATGCGAACGGGGCTACGACCCGCAGAGGATTGGACACTCAAAGGTTGATTGAATCAATCCGCTCCCCTAGCTTGAGGCGGGGGGAGAGGGGTGGACGAGCAAAAGAAACTTGAGACTGAGATCAAGTACGAGTCCCTTCGAACAGCGGCTCGGGACGCTACTCGGTTCCGCTTGACATTGGGCCGTATCAAAATCCCGGGAGTGAACTTCGAAAGGATGGATTTCATCCATATATCGGATATCGCGCTCAAGGAGGCCGCCGAGTGGAACTTCCCTTGGCGCAAGATTGTTGGCCAAACCAGACCCTACCTTCGGCGCTTTGAAGTGGCCATTTGGCAGAACGGGTCATTGCTTGGCTTAGCGGTAGGTAGGTGTTCCCGAGGGCCGGACAACGTGACAATTCACTATTTGGAAAGGTTAAGAGACAACAATCCTTTGGCTTCTTATGTTTCGCTGATCGTTGCTGACATGGCAGAAAATTACGCGAAACTTCTTAAGAAACAGAGGGTTAAGTTGAAAAACCCGAAAGACGGCTTAATTAAAAAGTATGAATCTTTGGGCTTTTCGCTTGCCGAAATCTATCGAGGAGCGACATACTACGACAGAAGGGTGCAGCCATGACTAGAGCGTTGAGACGAGACGAGAGCGGTTTAGAGGTTCCGGTGATCCGGAATGACCTCTACGCGAACGCGTGCCTTTCTCTGTTGCGTGGCCATGGCCTGATTGATTCGCTGACTGATGAACAGTTGCGCGCTTTTGGCGAGATGCCAGAGGGGCCTGCACAAGAGATTGGTCGAAACCCTAATACCTGAGAGTACCAGTACTTTCGAGTGAATGAGGCCCGTTTTCTGAGCGGGCCTTTCATTTGGCCTCGCCATGACCGCCCTCACCCGCCGCCCCGACACCTCCCAGCAAGATGGCTGGCACGTCTATTTCGAGGACGTCCGCATCGGCCAGATCGGCAGGCGCGCCGGCATTCCGAACCACACCGATGCGTGGGGATGGACCCTCGGCATCCATCCTGGCCTTCGGCTTTCGCAGGCAGGCAGCGCGGCGTCGTTCGAGGAGGCCCGCAGCCAGTTCGAAAGCGCCTGGGCGCGGCTGGCGCCGACGCTGACTGACAAGCAATTCGAGTGCTGGCGCCGGGACCGCGACTTCCACGCGTGGAAATATCGGATGTGGGAAAAAGGCTGCCGGCTGCCGACGCAGAACCAGACCGGCCGATCGCGCTGCTTTTGCGGCGAGACCATCACCAACGGCGATATCGAAACTCACATTCAGGCCGCTCACCGCGGAATTGGCGCATGAAGCACGCCGAAGCCCGCCCCTATGCTGACCCGGAGGCCGCCGCCCGCCACTTGGTACAGCTCGCCAGCATCGCGCCGGTCCAGGACGGCCGCATTCACATCGAGAAGATCAATGCGCCCTTCCTGTTCACGCTGAAAGGCCGCGCCAGCGAATTTGGCGCCGGTCTCGCCTATGCCGTCGAGAAGGGCTGGCTGATGCTTCACGAGAGCGGCACCTATGTGAAGCTGCTGAAACCGGACCTGCTCGACCACTGAATCAAGGAACGAAGGCCGGCGGATCTGATTGAGTGATTCGCCGCCTCGCCGCCGAGCTGGCGAGCCGGCCCTGGTTACCCCCCGTGAAAATCCCCGAGCCGGGGCCGTCTCTCCGCCAGTCGAGTTTCGGAGTATGCGTATGCGTTCCTCGCCCTCGATCGTGCCGGCTGATCGCCTCGACCGCGACATATATCTGGTGCTCGAGGATTTCGGCGCCCGCGCCGGTTGCGCCTGGCGCGAGACCGACGAAGCCGACACCGACCTCGAGACTGTCCTGCGGGACATCTTTTCCGGCCAATATGCCTATCCGGTTCGGATCGTATGCTTCAACACCGCCGAGGGCTGGTCCCGCGACGCGACACCGGACATCGCTGACGTGCTGGCAGAGCGCGCGGCGAACACCGACGCCGAGATCTCGCCGGCCCTGCAGGCCTTCATCGAGGCCAACAGCACAAAGCGGTTTAACCTGCAGCTCGCATTGCCGCTGCCGCAACGGCACGTCGCCCGATGGTGACGGAAGGCAAGCCGCTGGGCTGGGCGCCGCAAGACGAGCGCGAGCACTTCATTCGCTGCACGATCTGCGACGAGTGGCTGGACATGAGAGACCTCGGCGAGGTGCTCGATCATCTGCACGGACAGGAGGTCCAGGAGGAGCCGACCAGCCATTGAGCCAGGCGCTAAAGCACCAGGCTCACCAACCACACCGCGAGTGAGCAGCAGACCGCAATTCCAACGTATGGCAATGCAATTGTCATCGGTGCCTCGCTGACAAATCCCGACGCTCAAATCGACTAGAGATTCGCATATTCGCAGCCGCGTGCCTATCTGCTTTGCATGCCCCACCCGTTCGAATTCTGCCTGCCCACGGCCGCCAAGGTCGTGCCTGTTGGCCGTGACTGGATCCACGAAATCAAATACGACGGCTATCGTTTGCGCGTCGAGCGCCAGGGCAAGACCGTCCGGCTATTCACCCGGAATGGCCACGACTGGACCGACCGCTACCCGTGGATCGTCCAGGCCGCGCTGAAAAGCCGCGAACAGCATTTTGTCGTCGACGGAGAAGCCGTGGTGCTGGGCGTCGATGGTGTCTCGGATTTTAACGCTCTGCACTCGCGCCGGCACGACGACGAGGTGCAGCTTTACGCCTTCGACATCCTCGCGCTCGGCGGCGACGATCTCCGGCCGCTGCCGCTGTCAATGCGCAAGGTCAATCTGGCGCGGCTGCTGCGCGGCCGCCCCGACGGCATGTTCGTCGCGCCGTTCGAGGCTGGCGAGATTGGTCCGGAACTGTTTCGCGCAGCGGTCCGCATGGGCCTCGAGGGCCTGGTCTCGAAACGGCGCGACCGACGCTATGGCGCCGGCCGTTCGAAGGACTGGATCAAGGTCAAGAACCGAATCCATCCCGCGATGGCACGCGAGCTCTGACGAGATCGATAGTCCCGCAAGACGGTCCCGGCCATGACGGCGATCTGGCGTGGGTACAATGATCCAGCATCCCTTAGTCGGACTCGACACTGCGGGACGATCCGTGGTTGCATCACGTTTTCTAGAATCATCGGGGGACTGGAAATGAAGACTCTCGCTTTCGCCTTTGCACTGGCGCTCGCCGCGACTGCTGCCCAGGCGCAGTATCTGAGCGGCACGGGCTCGAACCCGAGCACACACAGATCTTCGGGCTACACCACGAACACCGGCACTTACGTGCAGCCTTATGTCGCAACAAATCCAAACAGCACTCAGCGCGACAATTTCGGCACCAGCGGCAATGTGAACCCCTACACGGGCGCAACCGGTCATCGGACGCCGCGCTATTGAGCAAAAGCAGATGAGTGACAATGCAACAAGGCACGCTGGGGTGGCTCCGCCCCCCAGTCGCCCCAATCCGAGTAATCAGCCGCCGGTTCGTCCAGCCCCGCCACCAGCGCCGCCGCCCAAAAAGTGAGTTGGGCGATTAGCTATGGCTGACTCGCACTTCGAAGCGAAGTTCGATGCACTCCGCAACGCGATCTATCACACCGCCCGCAAGAATTTCTATGATGGTTTAAACCGTTTACTGAACTTCGTGGTCATCGTTCTCGGCGCCGCAGTTGCTGGAAAGGCTTCAAAGCTTTTTGAGATAGACGAGACTTGGCTGGAGTTTGCAGTGCTGATCGTGGCAACGGCGCAGCTGACGTTCGACTTCGGCTACAAGGCTCGCACGCACGAATTCCTCCAGCGCAAATACCACGAGTTGCTGGCTGACTTGGAGTTGGACTCTGCGCTCGACGGCCAAAAGTGGAAATCGAAGCTGCAGACGATTGCCGCGGACGAACCCATGCCGATGCGAGCGCTGGACGCTCTTGCCTATAATGCGGCCGTAGACGCAACTTATTTTGAAGCGGCGGATCGCGCGAACAATCGGCTGTGGGTCCCCCTATCCCACAGGCTGCTCAAGAACTTCATCGCAAGAAACGGGTACAACTACTGTCCGGAGAGTGACCACAAATTCTGGTGGCGACGGGCGGCAATATGGATCAGTGAGAGGTGGCATGGCAAAAAAAGCTAAGAAGGCCAAGAAGGCTAAGTCAGCCGTACGTAACGCAGTCAAAAAAGCGGTTAAGACAGCCCGACATCACGGCGTTCGACCTCCGCCCAAAAAGTAGAGTCAAAAGGCCCGCCAGCGTGAACCTGATGCGGCTTAATGCGGAGCCTTGTCTTCTCGGTTAAGCAGCTCCAGTCGCCTTTCTAGCTCTTCTTTCTTCGTCACGAGTCTCGCGGCGAGAATGTCGTTAACGACCGTGTGCAGCCGCCACAGCTCTTCGAGAGACATGCTCTCAAACGACTTCCGCTCCATGAATCCCCCGACTCACGAATTGCCCGTAGCTTGGGGCTACGAGGCACACATGGCAACTCGGGGTATGGCTGCGCGGAAAGTTACCTACACCTACGGCGCCGACCTAGTCTGTTGGAAGCTGAACGCATCGACCCGGACCGCGAACAGCGGAACTGAGCTTGCGCCAATCGGTTTCGCAGGACACCCAATTCGAACATTTGACATTGCAGAAAAACGATACGTTGGTGCAGAGCAACAGCGGCATCGAAAGTGCGATCGGAAATACTCATCACGACCTCAACACAACTGGACTGGAAAATATCTCAACAATCAAAGCATTACGACAGTAGACGGGCACAATTGCAAGGCGAATTCTTGGGCACCGCGGCCGACGCGCGGCTACAAAAAGGAACACCTCGGCGGTCGAGGCAGCCGGCCGAGCGCCAAGCCCAGACCGTTTGGCATTGCCGGCGGCTGGCACGATCACCGGGATGCATGAAACCATTTAATGCCATCGGCGAAGTGGTCCAGAAACGGTTCTAGGTTGACGGCGTCAGACACGGGGATGCCACCATGCTAGTCCTGATGAACCTGATTTGGCGGCGACTTGCCTACACAATGCTGATCGGAATGGGATCCAAGCTCGTACGTCAATGAGACTGGGGGCGGCTGTGGTCAGGAGGCCACCATGCCCAAGGAGATTGTGATAGCTCTCTGCTCATTAGCTGCCGCATGCGTGGTCGCTTTCGGCATGGCAGCGTTGGTTGCGCCACACTAGGATCCGCTACAGGACTCGAGCTGGCACAGGAGCGGAATGTGAATAAGGTCTGGTTTGTTTGGCTTCGCGGTTTGCGCGGCCCGACGGCTGAGATCTGGCGAGCTCATCTGGACGTTTACCGCAACCGGTCTGATGCCAGAGTCCTGGGATTTCGCGAGCTCACAGAGGCTGAAGCACGTGAGCCCCTTAGTCGGCTAGTCAGGAAGTATCCAGCCCCGCCGCAAAAGGACGATTGATGCGATGACTTTTCCGACACCGCGAGGACCAGCTAATGCTCGTAAGGGTGTTGCCATTCCGCAGCTTGCGCCATAGCGATCCATTCTTCGGCCAGTCTCAGCCAGGCCTCCTTGTCCTCGGCGCGCGTCGCCCCCTCGGCTTCATCAAGACAAGCCTTCGCGTACCGGCGGTATCTGGCGGCGTCGTCATTCATGAGCACAAAATGCTTAGACGGCACGAAAGTGCCCAACGAACGCCGGAGGCGGAAGCTCCGACTGAAACCACCCCATATTAACGTGGCAATTCGGGCAGGCGGGGGCTTCGAGGCGCCCCCAGTTCTTCCTTCAGCCGGTCCATGCCCGCCCCTTGTGTCTCAACAATCAGCAGGACCGGCGGCGCACCGTCTCAAATGATACACAGCGGACGGTTGGGTGCGGAAACTTGGCCGAGGGAAGGCGGTAGCAGCAGATAAACGTGCCGGTTTGTCCCGGTTAGATCCTCCGGGCGCTTGGAAAGAAAGCGACTAAAGCCCCAGCTCACAGCGTCCGGCTTCAGGGGGCTGTTGGGACGCCGGAGCATAAAAGCAATTTCCCAGATTGCCGGTTGTTCCTGGTGAAGAGAACGCCGCGGCTTGCGAGAACCGACCCATCGCCAAACGCGCGTTCGAACGATGGGCCGTCCCGGGTGGATGTCGCGAACCTGAAGTGGTCCAGGCCGCGCCACAGACCGAAATCTTAAATCTCTCGGCTGGAGAGTCGTTCCTTGCCAGTTGTCCATGAGCGACAACAGAGGTGGGGGTAACCTCGGAGCAAGCCCTTCTCGGCTTCTTCCGCGATCTTCAGCCACTCCGCCGCAAGGCGGAGCCAGGTTGGCCCGCCAGCGTCAACCGGCGGATGGTGGGCAATCAAAAGCTTTCAAAATGCGCCTGCCTGCTACCTGCTGAGCACCGCAGGATCGAGCCGCATCACAGATCAACCCGTGGCGTACCAGCCATCCGGAAACGGTAGCAGAGGCCAGGTGCCCGCGTTGTCATTCGCGACCTCGGGCATGACGTTGATGGTTCTCCGCCCACTCGAATCCCTCTCAGTAGGAGTGGAAGAGAGGCACGCAACAGGCGCACGCCCGCGACCATGGGAGCTTTGCTCGGAAGGCTCTGTGCTGAAGTGCGTCGACCCTATGGAGGGCATAAAGTGCGGTCCGCGCGCTGGGAGCGCTGAAATTGAAATTGACCGGGGAACGTCGGGCTCAGATCACGCCCACAATGATCAAAACTCCGACCTCGACCAGTAGGAGCGTACCCGTTGCTGCGGAGATGAAAAACAAATCACCTAATGACAGGAACTGCATGATTCGCCTCCCAACTTTGCCAAAGAAGCGGCCCCTAGGACGGCGTAAGCAGGGGGCAAGATGATGGGGGCCGCTTCCCGGAGGTCCTTGACGCGTGCGTCCGGCGCCAAGCATTCGCAGCCTAATCCAAATTTAAATCTCGTCCAGCATTTAATTTATTTAATTTTATGATTAATATTTAATCGGCGACATTGCAGGTGCAAGCCGCCGATTCCAATAGCGACCCAGGGATTGGCTTTTTGGCGGCGGGTTACCTGTCCCATGCGGATGGCGTTTTCGAGCTATGCCTGGCGACGCCGGGTAAGCAAGTCCCATCGGCCGGAATGGATCCACGAGATGAAGCACGACGGCTACCGGACGCCGGTCGTCCGGGAGAACGAACGTGTGCGCCTGATCTTCCGCGATGGCACCGACCGGACTAAGCGCTAGTTCCTGAACAAAACGAACATGGAAGAGGAAAACATAAAGCGCGCAAAAAAAACGCAAAGAGGTAAGGGAATGGATCATTCCACACTCAAGCTGCGCCCCAGCCGGCGACCTGCTGCATATACCGTCGGGCGCGCCATCAAGGCTTCTCAGTCGTTCGCCACGGTCGCCAGAAGTTGGCTCTGCGACGGCTACTAGATCAATCGGCCCAAATCGTTGATCGCTGAGTGAGATAAGCTCAATCAGCTGTACGCCGCATTTAGGAGCCATCATGTTGCAAAGACTGTCTGCCGCAGTGGCCTGGGCCGCTCTTGCATTCATCACCTACGCTAGTCTTTCTCCAATCCGCGATAGGCCGCAACTGAGCAACGTTGCTGATTTGGAGCATCTAGCCGCTTTTGCGCTTTTAGGCTTCGCATTCTGCCTCGCGTACCGTCGTAGAATGACATTCGTATGCAGCATCGTGCTTGGTAGCGCAGTCGTGCTCGAGTTTTTGCAAACGCTGACGCCAGATCGTCACGGCAAATTATTGGACGCCTCCGAAAAGATCATTGGCGGCTTGATAGGGATATTCCTGGCCAGTTTAGCTTTGCGCGCAATGGAGCGCGCTGGATGCGCGCCTTCCATCCTTAACAGTCGGCCCGATCACTGAAGCCACGAAGCGGAGCCTAAGACCCAGCACGGTGCAGCTCACATTCGTGAGGCTCACCGTTCCGCCGTTGATGCCGAGGCCGATGCCGAACCAATAGGCCATCCCTGCCGCAAGGAAACTGACACCGGCGAAATGGTACCAAAGCGGGGACATGCGCGGTCGAGCACGCGGCCGCCGTCGTTCTGACGGTCTGCTTGGGAGTGCCTCCTTGGCGTGTCTCTTACGCGTGTCTCTTACGGAAGGACCTCCACATCACAGGCCTAAGTCATCCTTATGGATGTAAGACGCCACCGGCTCGACACTGGAACTAAGTGCGTTCGCCTCGATTGCCGCCCCATGAAGTGGCTCGTCGGCATCGTTGCGGTCCTCCTGCTCTGCCTTGCGGTGTATGCCGGGTCGGCTTTCGTTTCCGCGTTGGATCTGGTTTCGGCCGTTCGGAGCGGCGACGCCGCTCAGGTCATGGCCCGAACGGATTTGCCGCGCGTCCGCCATTCCCTCGTCGACCAGGTTGTGTCCGCGTATCTCGATCGGCTCGGCCAAAAACGGCCGGTGCGCCCGTTAGAGCGAATGGCGATAAGCGCGATCGGCGCAACGATCGCCGATGACCTCGCGATCAAGCTCATGACTCCGGAAAATCTGTCTGCCCTTTTAAAGAGCGGTACTGTTCGCAACGGCGCGGAGAACATCACTTTCGGAACGATGTCGTCGTTGGCTGAGCTCGACATCTCAAACATCTTCGTTTTCGCCGGACGGATCACCCTGGTGAAGCCTGTCGAGTTTGCGTTGCGGCTTGGCGACAGTCAGGACGCAGGTAGGGTCAGCATGCATCTCCACGGGACGACCTGGAAGCTCTCGGGGATTCGGCTGCCGCCGAAGGTCTTGGCAAATATGGTGGAGCGGCTGCCGACGCGGTGACCCCGCCGGCCCTCCCGCGCTCTCTGGCGTGACACTCGCTGGCACGGTCCTTGCCGATCTACTCCTACTTCCGTCGGTCCTGGCAGGGAGCCGTTTCGCAATGAAGCAGAAATCTCGAGTCCCAAAGCCGCGCAAGCCCACTCTGGCACACATGGTCTCCGATCTGGTGAGATTGCTCAAAGCAATGGAGGACCTAGAGAGGCTGAGAGAGAAGGTCCGCCTGACTCAGAACGACCAGCGATCCCATTAACCCGAAACGGCGTACCACGAGACCACCCGGCTCCGATCAAGGTCACCACTTCATCCGTATTTTTACCAGCTCGGCGAAGTATCTATTGCTCTCGCGCATCGGTTGCGCTTGCATAGCGCCTTTCGACGGGGGCATTCAACATGCGCATTTTGGTGATTGTGGCGGCTTGCGCCACGCTGGCTGGCTGTATGACAGCCGGCGAGACTGTTTCATTCAAGGCGTCCAATCCGCAGCAACAAGCTCTTATGCGGGATGGGCAGCCCGCCCTCGTCTCTCGCCAGAAAAGCTCCGTGGTGCTCGTCCGACCGGCAGCCCGTCAGTTACAAGCGAACGGCCGGCCCGTCTTCGTGGTGGGCATTAACAATCTGAGCCGGCAGCCTGTTGAGTTTCGGGTAGGACAAGTCGAGGCGGTGCAGCACGCCGCCGGCTCAGACTTCGAAATGAAGATCGTCACCTACGAGATGCTGGTCCAGGAAGAGAAGAACCGGCAGGTCGCCGCTGCGTTGCTAACCGGCGTCGCGGCCGGCGCCAATGCTTATAGCGCTTCTCGCGCCGGCTACGGCAGTTACACTACACCCAGCGGCCGAACGGGAACGTTCTACAGCCCGACTGCCGCGGCGATCGCTCAAGGCAACGCGGCCGCTCAAAACGAAACGATGATTTCTGCCACCATCGAAACTGGCCAGCGCAACATGGCCGTCCTCGAGCAGGCCGTGATCAAGGACAATACGCTCCTTCCCGGCGAGTGGTATGGAGGCCAATTGCATCTCGCGCCTCCGACTGATCAGGGCGGAGCCCAAAAGACCTACACGATCGTGATCACCGTGGGGCCTGACCGCCATGTCATTGACATCGCCCAAGGGCCGGCAGGTGCTTAGATGTTCGAATGCTGCCTGTCCTAAGTTCAACGCGCGGGCGATTTGCGAACGTTTGAGACGGGCCTCTTGATGTCGAGATCCTCAAGCGGGCTCTAGCTGAGATAAGGGCGTACAAGCGAACTTCTCGCCTCTGGGGGACGACTACCGGGTAGGCGCCACCGGATCGGCCCAGGGAAGCTGTTGGCGATGCTCAAGGCGCGCTCCTCCTCCGTTTCGAGAGCTATTTTCTGAGCGAGCATTACGTCGCTCTCGACCAAGCCACCCAGTGGGACGAAGCACCACCGTGTTCCGAGCCGCCCGTCGATCTCGTTGACGTTAGCGGACGTTCCTCGCCGGATGCGGTACCGCTTCCCGGCATCGCATCCTACGACGTCAAAGTACCCCTTCGGATCGAAGTCGACCCTTTGCTGGGACGAAAGCCAAGTACGCAGAAGTCGTACTGACCGTGCGTGACTCGTTTTCTCGTCCTTAGCGCCTGATACAGCTTACTCACCGCCAGACTACGAAGGCTCCAGCGGCCGACGCGACCAAACTTTCTCCTCACTTGGTGATCACCCGCCGACAAGCCTCGGGAAGAACAATGTCTCTTCCGCGGCCGGATCGAACGTGGTGATCCTGGTTACCTCACCTGGTCCCCTCCGCACCGCCGCGGTATAGCCTTTCGCGGTAAATTCCAGAAACAGCCTCTCCGCCTCCGCCAGGGCATCTGCATTGGAGTTTTCGAAGAAGTGCCGGCTGTCGCCGCTGTGGTCCATCACGATTTGAGTTGCCATGATGAGGCTCCCGATTGCGTCTAAAAGGAATGTGGAAGCCCAGACCTCGTTCCCAACTTTCAGAATGACACATCCGGGGCCGACCCCAGTAGCCGGTTGGCCGGGAAAACGGCTGAGAGGTCCACTCAGGAGCTGTCTTCAGCCGCTGCCATCGCAGTAGCGGAGGTTCTGGACGGGATCGACCAGACGTGTCCTGAGTGTTTGCCCTCAGAATGCACGGGCGACGGTGGCTATTCGGTCCGGGAGTTCAAAAGAGACAGACGACCTGTGCTCCGTGCAAAAGCATCGTGATCGGCTCAGCGGCAAAATGCATTGTCCTACGAAAAGAGGCCGATACCTGAGCCCGTCCGCGAAGGCGATGTAAAGACGGCGTCTACGCATTTGGGCGTCGGGCCCAGCAAGAGACTTTCGCTTTTTCGACCGGCCAAATTGTTGCTATGGTTCAGCCAGAAGTCGGAGTTCATGCGTGTGGGCCGTTCATGCAGCCAATAACGCAGTACGCCAGGAGCGGCGACGTTCACATTGCCTACCAGGCCTTTGGCGATGGCCCGATCAATCTGGTCGTGGTCCCCGGGTTCGTGTCGAACGTAGAGAATTACTGGGACGAACCTGATTTCGCTCGCTTTCTGAGGCGATTGGCCGGCTACGCCCGCGTGGTGACCTTCGATAAGCGCGGCACCGGCATGTCCGACCGGGTCGCTGAGCTTCCTGGCCTTGACCAGCGCATGGACGACCTCCGAGCGGTCATGGATGCCGTCGGTATGGAGCAGGCTGCGCTGCTGGGGATTTCCGAAGGCGCTCCGCTATCCGTTTTGTTTGCGGCAACCTATCCACACCGTTGCCGCGCGCTGGTGCTCTATGGCAGCTTTTCGCGCTTCTCATACTGGTTTCCTACTGACGAGTCGCTTTCAGCCTTCTTCCGGTATGTCGAGCAGGCGTGGGGTACGGGCGGGAGCCTACAAAGGTTCGCGCCGTCGCGTGCAAATGACGCAGCTTTCCAGCGCTGGTGGGGACGGAACGAGCGGCTCGGCGCCAGCCCGTCCGCAGTGACCGCTCTCATGCACATGAATAGTCAGATCGAAATCAGCGGAGTTCTACCCGCGGTTCGGGTGCCGACCCTCGTGATCCACCGGACCGGAGACAGGACGGTCAGCGTCGAGGGGGGACGCGATGTCGCGGCACATATTCCCGGCGCTCGCCTTATCGAGTTTCCAGGTATCGACCACCTTTTATGCGTTGGTGAGAGCGCCGATCAAATCGCCGACGCAATCGAGGAATTTTTGACCGGATCACGGGCTCCGGTCCCACTCGATCGCGTCCTCGCTACGGTTCTCTTCACCGACATCGTCAGTTCCACGGAGAAGGCTGCCGCACTAGGCGACAAGCGCTGGCGTGATCTCCTTGATCATCATCACGCCACGATCCGTCGCAACCTCGCACGCTTTTGCGGCCGGGAAGTTAAGACGATAGGTGACGGATTTCTCGCCACTTTTGATGGTCCAGCTCGCGGTGTCCGCTGCGCCTGTGCCATTGCTGAGGAGATTCGACCGCTCGGAATTGAGATCCGCGCCGGGCTTCATACTGGCGAGTGTGAAATGATCGGCGAAGATGTCGGCGGTATCGCCGTCCACATAGGCGCGCGCGTTGCGGCCCTCGCCAGTGCAGGCGAGGTTCTGGTGTCGAGCACGGTGAAGGATCTAGTAGCGGGGTCCGGCTTGCGGTTCGGCGACCGCGGTATCCAATCCCTAAAAGGCGTCCCTGGCGAATGGCGTATATTCGCAGCCGACGGTTGAGGAAACTAACGCCGGTATCGACCTGTTTTGGTTGTCTTGCCCATCTCTCCCAGGATGGTCTGTCTTGGGTTACAAGCGGCTTTGGCGCCGCGCGTGGCCGACGTCCGGTCCATGGTCAGCAGCGGACGTACCAGCTGACTGGAGTTTTGGCCGGCTAAGGGCCTTGTGTGGACGGCTCCGGGTTGCCAAGGGAAATCTTCACTTTGCGGCGTTGGTCGGAGCAGCCATGTGTTCGGCCTGTTTTATGTTTACGCATTGCCTCCTGGCCATAGTGCGATGCGGATCATGCCCCGATCAAAAGCACGTTTCAACATGGCATGGCCGACGTGGGTCGTTCTGATCGCCGGCTCGACCCGCGCTGCATTAGTTCGGCGCTGGAGATCGCGCTCAAAACTTTCCAGAATCCTGCGCCCGCTTCTACAGCTACTGATTACTGGCCATAGGCCGAAAATTAGAACAGCGCCGCAGCTAAAGGCGCAGCCAAAGAGCCGATGGCCAGATCCTTTTGTGTTCTGAACAAGCTTTATCTGGCGCAATCGTCAGGCGGCTTTTTTCCGGTGAAGCGATCAGTCATCCAATTTACCGCTGCCATCGTGCTCGCCTGGGCGGCGCGTCCGTGGCCGATACGGGGCAGCATCACCATCATGACCTTGCTGCCTGCCTTGCACAACTTGTCCATGTAGGCCTGCGTAACCGTGGGCTGGATGACCTGGTCGTTAGTTCCCTGCGCCAGAAAGATGGGGATCTCAGAGGAGAGCACGCCAGTGCTGTTCTGTTTGAGGAGAGAACGCCAGGGTTCGACCTTGGTCGGATCTTGCACCGTCAAAAAATGTTGCTCGAGCGGCCGGCCTGTTCTTTGCCTGACGATCAGGTCGAAGGGCCCTTCGATGCATTCTTGCGCCAACCTGTCAACCACGGGCATGGCGCGCGGATCGACGACCTTGTCTATGGCGGCTCCGTAGACCCGGTGCCACGACCATAGCGTCATCGCCGTGATGTTCTTGCCACCGATCGTGTTGATGTCGTCGCTCATCAGCTTCGCCAGGTCGGTTGCCGGCGCCGCTGCAGCGACGCCGAGAAGCCTTAGATCAGGAGCGTACGCGTTCACCATCATCCCGGCGAAGAGCGCGGCCTGCCCGCCCTGTGAATGCCCCCAAACCGTGAATTCCTTGCTCTCCCCTGCGCGCGGGAGTGAGCGTGCTGCGCGCACAATATCGATCACGGCGCGACCTTCGCTCTCACCGACCAGATAAGGATGCGGGCCTGGCGTGCCGAGCCCGGGATAATCAGTCGCCGCCACGACAAAGCCACGGGAGATCATCGAGCGAAGTCCCTGGATCTGCTGAAACAGAAAAATGGCCAGCGATGGCGCGCAGCGCGGGACGATACCCGAGGTCGGATGTGCCCAAGCAACGATGGGACGTCCGCCGGGCGGGGGCGCGCCTTGCGGAACAATGACGACGCCGGACACAAAGATCGGCCGACCGTTCAACCCCGTCGAGCGATAGAGCACGCGATAGCTGGAAGCGCCGAGCGGAGCACCGTCCATCGGCTCCTGCCGCACTAGGCTGCCCGGAGCGCCGACGAGCAACGACTCCGGCGCATCATAAAATGTCGTCTGGGGCGACGCTATCCCCGCCAGGCCAAACACAGCGGCGGCCATGAGCGCATTCGACATCAACCTACGCGGCCAGCCGCCACAGAGATTGCTGGTGAAGTATCGCACGGTCCAGCTCACGTGCTTACAGTCCGTAAACAATCTTCAGACCGCCGCTGGCATGAAGGGCAATTAGGATGCCTTCGCGCAGCAATTGCACTTTTCCAAGCCTTGCCGAGTCGAGGTGGCCCTCCATGCGAAAGCCCCCCTTCAGCGGGCGCATCAAGCGTTCGTTCGCCGCCATGAGCAGGTTTTGGTAGGAGATGCCGTAGTCGAGATTAGGGCCATTCCTCAATTGCGCCGCGAGCTGTTGCACGGCAGATCCAATCTGGCTGTCCTCTGATGACGTTGTCAGGCCAATTTCGGAAAGACCAAATGTCTTATTGTCGGTATCGACTTTTGGCTCGGCGGAAAGATAGATCCATTGGCCCGCGTTGGGATCGGCGTCGGAGCTCTTTGCTATGCGCAGGCCGATGACGAGTTTGCCCGAGGACGGGTAGATCTGAACCTCACGCACGGACGTGTCCTGCGCCGGAATGGCTGCAATTGCCTGGCTTACCTTTTCCTTGACCGCCTCGTAGTTGATGCGGACAGGAAGAATGAGATCGAAGGTGCCCGGCTCAGCGATCGCGGCGCCGAGCGGCGGGAGGGCCGTTGCTGTGACAGCTTGCGGCTGCTGCCCGATCATAGTTTCGGCGGAGCCGCTGAGTTCAAGCGATCCCCACAAGACCTTGTCATTGGCGCGGACACCGGCGAACGCCACGGTCTGCGGGCTCAGCTGCAGCCAAATGGGCGGATTCTCCGCGACTTTGATGGGTTCAAACGCGTGACGCCATGCCGCCTCGGCCTTGCCGTGCAGGTCGAGTGCCCGCGCCGCGCCCAGCGCGCGAGACCGGATACGGTCCAGCTGGGTTCGAACATTGGGCTCGACATAGGGGGCTAGGTCAAACTCGCGACCCAGCACGTGAAGGTAGGGATGTTCACTCCAGTGAAACGAGTCGCTGATGTTGAGCTGGAGCGATCCATCTCTCCGCAGCTCGGGGCGCGCTTCAACCTCGATCGTCGCGCGTGCCTCGGTCTGGCCCCGAATGCGCGCCGTGAAACGATTAGCTCCCTGACCTTCAGCAGCACCATGTATGGAGACCGCTCCGAAGACGCGATCGCCCCGGCCATACAGCGAGACCGAGCTGGTCCGGTCGACAAACCCCCAAACGTCGCAATTGGCGCTGACGCGGAAGATGAAAACACGACGATGAACGCAGTTGATGCGTTCGTCGATGGTGGCAAGCCGCTTTGGGATATCGCGCTCGATCGCGGCAGCGAGAGCCGGCAGCCCGAACTCAACCGTCGCAGAGATGCGTGAAGTCGTTACGAGTGGCGTTGCAGCGTCCGGGCTATATGCCGGCATTTCAGCGCCGAACGCGATCGACGGCAGCACCCACACAAGGAGTGCACCTAGGCCGACGATATCCATGTGTGATCTGCTAGCGATCGGAAAGCATTCCGGCCGAAATGACCGTGATGGAGGCATCATTCTATTGCTCCAGCTTCAAGGAAAACCAGAACCACAGGAGCAGGTGCGCGCGCGAGTGATAAAGGTCCCGAGGGGGAACATCGCATGCTGCTTCGGACCCGGCAGTTTGACAACCGGTCACCCCTGCTGCCTATCCGTTCCGACAGGTGTTAGGCGCGATCCCCACGCGAACATAGAAGCAACTTCAAGATGCCCCTCAGGTCGCGCAAGTCAAATGACAAATTAGGCAAATGCTGCCCTGCATCTGGTGTCGCACATGGCGGCGATGAATATCGCGTTGTCCCGTGAGTTGTCATCCCGGTTTGCGCGGGCAACGGCATAGGTCGCCGTCTGACCGAAGAGTGCATATCCAGAGCGCGCCGAGAGGACGACTCCGATCTACCACCAGACGCTCTGACAAGTCGCGACTTCCGCTAATGGGATGGTCCGGCCGTGCTCCGGCCCTGCCAGCACGAGAAGCTGGCGGGGGCAGCGAAGACAAGGAGCAGGCCATGTCTCAGAAAGTCAACGCAGCGATCGCCGTGATCGGCATCGATATCGGCAAGAACTCGTTCCACGTCGTGGGGCACGATCAGCGTGGTGCGATCGTGCTGCGGCAGAAATGGTCGCGTGGCCAGGTGGAAACGCGGCTCGCCAACCTGCCGCCGTGCGTGATCGGTATGGAGGCCTGCGTTGGCGCCCATCATCTCAGCCGCAAACTCCACATGCTTGGCCACTACGCCCGCCTGATGCCGGCGAAATACGTGCGCCCGTATTCGAAGGGACAGAAGAACGACTTCCGAGATGCGGAAGCCATCGCCGAGGCGGTCCAACGCCCGACCATGAAGTTCGTCGCGACCAAGACCGCCGATCAGCTCGACCTTCAGGCGCTGCACCGGGTCCGCGATCGATTGGTCGGTCAGCGTACCGGCGCCATCAATCAGATCCGTGCGTTCCTGCTGGAGCGGGGCATCGCCGTGCGGCAGGGCCTGCATGCCCTGCGGTTCGAGTTGCCGGGTATCTTGGCGACACGGCTCGATGTGCTCTCGCCTCGCATGTTGCGCATCATCGAGGGTCTGTCGGAAGACTGGCGCCGGCTGGATGAGCGTATCGAGCTGCTATCGAACGAGATCGAAACACTGGCCCGTCAAGATCAGGCCTGCCAGCGCCTGATGACCGTGCCCGGCATTGGCCCGATCATCTCGAGCGCAATGGTGGCTGCGATCGGCACGGGAGACGTGTTCTCGAAAGGCCGCGACTTCGGCGCCTGGCTTGGACTGGTGCCGAAGCAGATATCGACCGGCGACCGCACGATCCTCGGCAGTATCTCAAGGCGCGGCAATCGCTACCTGCGCGCGCTGTTCGTGCAGGCCGCGTGGGTTGTGCTGGTCAAGGTCAGGTGTTGGCAGCGCTATGGCCTCAACTCCTGGATCGAAGCCGCCAAAAAGCGATTGCACCACAACGTGCTGGCGATTGCGCTCGCCAACAAGCTCGCCCGGATCGCCTGGCGGTCCTCAATAAGGGACGCGCCTTCACGTGCGTCAAGACGGAGGAGATGGCGTCCGGATCTGCTTGATCCTCGCGCCGTGCGCGGCGCCGTCAAGGCGCAGCCTGGCCGCAGGAGAGCAAGCCGTCAGGACAGCACGGCGGCCGGCCTTGACGGCGCCTTGCGCGCGGCGCGTCTGCGCGCGCAGGCCGGGACGAAGGAACGACCGCCAGGCACGAACAAAGGAACAGCGCGAAGTGAGGAGCTATCGATGACGTAACAACACCTTACCCGCCGAGGTCTGCGAGAGGATGACACGACGATGGAGAATCGGTCTTCCCGACGCATGCAACCCTGGTGACCCAAATGGCCCGGTCGAGGCCTGTCCGCTAACCAGATCACATGCGTGCTGATATCCATGATGGCCCGGAGCACTCCGCTCCAAGCAGAGGCCGGATACATTGATGCAAGACCATATCTACCGCATCGTCGAAATCTTCTTGCACCGCACGGCCGGACCATACATTGGGTCACGAGCGTCGATCGGCTGGGACCGCGACCACGTCCGGTCTACCCCGAAAGAGCAGACGCAAAGGTGGGGCCTGAGGTTTCGACGCTAGGGGGCCAGAAGCGGACCTATGTGTCGCACCAAAAGAGGGCGAGCCTAGCCAGAATTTATCTAAAGCCCTATCACCAAAGGCTACCAGCCCGCGGACGACCAAGGAGGAGTCGATGATGTCAATGAGCAATCCAATTGGCATCTGGCGGACGGCACGGTGACGGCTGACAAGATGGAAGGCAAAGAGGCTGGGTATCTCGTCAGCAAGAAGCCGTACAAGGATTTCGTACGGCGCGTCGAATTCTGGCCGAGCGACGATGCGCCTGCCCAGCACGGCCGTTGCGCACGCCGCCTAGATCGTCACTTCTTTAGGATGCCCGTGTTGATGTTTCCAAGCTGCTGGACGGCCGCGTTTGCAGCTGGCGTGTTGTACGTCGGTCGAGATCCACTGCCGTCCTGACCAGCAGCCGTTGCGCCCAATTTCTCACCCGTCGTTCGGTGGCTTTTTGCATTGGACGTGTTGGGGCCGGGTGAACCGCCTGTTCCGCTGAGCGTGGTCCCGTTCGATAGCGTCGAGCCACTTGCGCCGCTCGAACCGGTTGCACTCGCGCCAGCGGATGACGAACCGCCTGAACTGCCTCCTGAGCTTTGCGCCATCGAGAATGAAATAGTGCCCATCAGGATGGTCACCGCGATCGCTAGAAGCTTCATTTTTATCTCCTTCCCCAGCAAGTTCTGAAATGTCTGGAGCTTTCTCTCCATGAAGCGCGCACAAGCTCGCAGTTCCTATCGTCGGCGTGCGAACCAGGCCCCAAGCAGAAAGGCAACAAAGAGCGAGCGTAAAGGCGCCCTGGTGGTCACCTCGCGCAATTGGTCCGCCCAGCGCATAGCGGAATCCAACGAAGGCGAACGCTGCGATTCACGACTTCCTCTTGTTTCCGGCCCGGAGTCCGACCTCAGGGCCGAAGTCTGCCCGACACCGCCCTGCTCGTTCGTCAGCCCGGAGGCTTCCGTCATCGCCGAGGCTTCCCTCATGTCCATGAGCGTGCTCCTATCGTCCGTGACGGAGCAACCAGTCCCCTTCGCTCTGGTTCCTACATTGCGGAAGGTCTCGGATTACGCCGATTTCCGGCGCGTTCCTGCCGCGGGCTTCTTGCCGGCTGCCTCTTTCGCCGGCTTCTTGCCCGCGATCGGCATCAACATCTCTTTCTGACCGCTGGAAGCCTTCTTTGGCTTCTTCCCGGGCTTGGCCGCCTGCTCCGGCGCAACCTCCTTTCCAACACTTCGACGTAGGGCTTCCATCAAGTCGACAACGTTGGTCGCTGCTGGCCGCTCCTTCGGCGTGATCGGATTCCCGGCTCGTTTTTTGTTAATCAGATCGACCAGGGCGGCCTCGTAGTGGTCCTCGAACTTTTCAGGCTCGAACGTGCCAGCCTTCTGATTGACGATGTGCCTGGCGAGGTCGAGCATATCCTTGGTGACCTTCACGTCCTGGATCTCGTCGAAATACTCCTGTTCGCTTCGCACCTCATAGGGATATCGCAGCAGCGTCCCAACGAGGCCCTTGTCCAGCGGCTCGAGCGCGATGATGTGCTCGCGACTGGTCAGCACGATGCGCCCGATGGCAACCTTGTCCATTTCCCGAATGGTCTCGCGGATCACTGCGAAAGCATCGTGCCCCACCTTCCCGTCCGGACGCAGATAGTATGGCCTGATCAGGTACCGGGGGTCGATATCCGCCCTGTCAACGAACTCATCGATCTCGATGGTGCGCGTCGACTCCAAGGCAATCTCCTCGAGCTCCTCCTTGGTCACCTCAATGAATTGGTCCTTCTCGAATTGGTAGCCCTTGACAATGTCTTCATTGGGCACCTCGTCGCCGGTGTCGGCGTCAACCTTCAGGTACTTGATGCGATGGCCGGTGGCGCGGTTGAGCTGGTTGAATGCGATCTTCTCACTCTCCGACGTTGCCGGGTAGAGGGCGACCGGACAGGTCACTAGGGATAGGCGGAGAAAGCCTTTCCAGTTGGCGCGCGGGGCCATTTACGCAGAACTCCGTTCAAGGTTTGCCGGATTCAAGACGAAGAGGCATGCTGAGTTCCGACATCTCGCCAACCAAAATGATGGCGATTTGCATCAGATGATCAGAACAAAGCGAGCACGTGTCGCCAGGTCCAGGTTTGTCAGGTTCGACCACCGCGTCGTGGAAGATGTGGCCCGACTAATCCGAAGGGGTAAACCGAAATTGTTGTGTTCCGTATTTCGGGTTCTCGTACCCTACAATGACCTCTCTGGGCGGGAGCAGCTTACGCTTTGCCCGGCACACTTTTTGATGGTGCTCGCGAATTTTGCCCGATCCCAAACCGAGCACCGACAAAATCCGTGTCGTCGATGCCGCGTATGACGGCCCATGGGGGCTTCCTCCGTCGGGCAGCTCGCCTCGCCAAGCGCAGCGCTGGTGCGGCCCGACGGACATGTGGCCTGGGTGGGAGACGAGAGTCAGCGCGGACTTGCGGAAGCGTTGACGAGATGGTCGGGCCGCCGCTGTAGTGCGCAAGCGTCTTACGCGCCATCGAACTACGGAATACGCGGAGGTAAGTCAGCCGCGGGGGACGGCTCCTCCAAGTGAGAGCTGCGCTTTGGCAGTATCGACCAGCGCATCAGTATGGAGCTGGTGAACGCAAGCGGCCGCCCGATGACCTCGGTTGCGCGCGTGGCCAATAGGGGTTTTCCACGCACATCGCTGCAAGTCCCGCCGCCGCCGCTCGGCACTGATCCCATGATGAATAGGCGCACTGGAAATGGGTGCTACCGCCCCACTCCCACTTCTGAAGGCAGACGGGGTGGCTGGGATCGAAAGTTTGAGCCGTCGCCGAGGCAATCAGCAGGATCGCCGCAATGCTCAGAATCAGCCCACGGAGCATCCGCATCGTCACCTCCTTCAAATGGTCAGCAGTGCTTTCAGGTTCACCGCCGCTCTATCGTCGATATAGGTCACCCGATGCGGTCAAGCCACAATAGCCTCGAGGTATCTGCTTGAAGGCAGGCGGCAAACATGAGGCGAACCCTATGGCCGATCGAATTAAGAGCGCCCGCTGTGCTTTGGGCAAGGACATTTTGTGCGGAATGAGCGCATTGATCATCGGACCGAGCCTCCAACCGATCGCGCGTTTGGAATGTGAAACGGTAGACGAGGTCAAGAAAATCACGCCTTTACGACGGGATACTTCATGACCACCAATACTTCGCCATGCAGGTCAAAATGGCTGTCGCAAGCGCCACGACCATCGGCGTACCGCGGTAATCGAAAGCAGATACAAGATGCACAAGCAATGTGCCGTAGTTCTTTCTGAACATCAGCCATAGCGCTGGTTCCTCATCGTGCAGTTAGAGCCAGCGCCTTATGAACCACTGTGTTGCCTGACGGAGCAAGTGAAAATTTCGGGATATCGAAATCATAAAAGCTCAGTGGGGCGGGCGGCTCTTCCTGGGGCGAAGAACCTTGCCTGCCCTGTTGCAGGGTGGGCTTTTGCGGCCAGAGACCGCGTCCCCTTTGGCGCGCTTGTCAGCGGTCGACACGATCAGGCTGCGGGTTTTCCACAGTCACGACAGCCAGTAGCTGGTCGCTCCACCTGCCCACTAGGAATCGACAATTTGCTAATGCTGTTGGCTCTTAGGCCAGCGACGCGCGACTGTGGTGGCCGATTTCTTGAAACCAGTTCGCGCAGAATGCTACCGGCGATGTTTTCCATGGCTAAGTCTTGGAGGGTCATCATCACAGATCTAGGACATACATACTCACCTGCTTCGTAGAATGCGTCTCATCGCGCGTGCCCGCGTCGTTGTGTCCTAACAGGACTGCAACGAGGAGTGTGCTATTGGGAGAAGGGAAAGGAACATGGACCCAAACTTTGGGATGTGAGGAGTCGATCATGCGCTGCTCACTGCTCCTAGTGCTCACGATTGTCCTGGCAGCGCCTAATGACCCAGTCGGTCATTTCTTCAAAGAGGTCGCCGATTCCTTTTGCAAAGCATTCAACATTCCATGCTCTCAGCCTGCCGCCCGGCCTAAAGCGCCCGCACCCTCTGAGGTAGATCTGGCTTCTGTTCTGGTCGGGATGGGGACTCGGCCAATTGGGTATAAATTCGTCTTGTCGGCAGGTGTACCAGAGAGCACAGGGGCTACCGAATATCAAAAGATCCGACGATTGGCGGCGCCGCTACTGAGGAAGATCACCAAAGGTCTCCAGGCGTCGCTGGACGATCTACCCGAATTTGAAACGCAAACGAAAGAGGACGCTCAAAAACAGATATCCAGCCACTTCGACAAGATCCGAGTAGGAGTGCAAGACGCCTTTCGCGTGGCCAACCAAGAGTTCGAGGCTGAGTTCGAATCAGGCTCAAGTGAGCATGGAACTCACGCTATATTGGTTCTTGCGCTAAGACCGTGCGTCGGCGATGCGTGCGCATTTGCGCAGCCTGCTCGACCTGATGCGAAAGATCGGTTTGCAAAATTTTATGAATGGGCAAGCTCCAATGGCCTGACGGGACCAAATCAAACCTACTCTATGAACTCCAGCGGCTCGCTCGAGGCCGTTGTCGTCGCTCACAGTAAGACGGGGCATTGGCAAGATAATTTCTCAGAGGCCGAATTGCGAAGCGCTTTCGCGAAGACCGTTAAACAATCGCGGGAAGCAAAACTCTTGCTGTCTTACTCGGTTGCGACACTTGCAGGGCTCTCTCGAGAGGAGGTCGCCCACTTGGCGGATGTGTTCGATGCCCCCAATCTGGCAGCTCACCAAGTGCACTCAAACGAGAGCCGCGGCCTCGAAGGCGTATCAGATGAACTTGGCCGCGCGCGTCTCCGGGAATGCGTGAGACTTCGCGGAACATTTGAACCTGAACACGCAGGAAGATGCGCCGGTTACAGAATTGACCAAAGACATCTAGCTGAGTGTCTTGCTGGAAAAACGTGCATGCCAGCATTTGGCGGCCAGCTAAACTTGGAGGTGTTACTTGCAAAGCCAAACCTCAGTATCCGTATGGCTGCAGAACCGACGGTTCTTCCTAGATTAAACATCGGCACGGCTGGAGATTTGGTAGAAATCGCGAATAGATGTGACGCTACCTCCTCCGAGGAAGCGACCGATTGTCTCCTCAAAGAGGTTATGAAAAAAGATCCCAAAACTGCTGCAACGATGGATTGCGTGCAACAGGCCGGAGCGAGCGGTGTATCCATAGCCGCTTGCACGAAGGTCGGGATCCCCGATGATCAGAGGCGGCGAATCGAGTGTTTTCAGCGGTACAGCGCCAAGAGCACGAAGGATGCGGCCTTATGTGCTTTTCGCGACGAACTCCCACCGAACGCCAGGAAGTTTGTCGGTTGTGCCGGCGAGCTAGAGAAGGCTTCCGGCGTGGGAGGGGCGATCGCTTGTATGGACGTTACAGGAAGTCATGAAGCGGACTGCCTGCTAAGACACCGCAACAATTGGGGAGATGCAGCCAATTGCATGGGCACAGCACTTCCTGCCCCGATCAGAGATGGCTTGAACTGCGCTCAACAAGCAAACAGCCTGACCTCGTTCGGCGTGTGTATGATCACGGCGAACGCCACCGGGGAGGCACAAAGAATCGCTGCCTGCTATGCGGAGGGCCAAGGCGTTCCCGCGGCAGTCGCCGTTTGTCTTGCAGCTCAGCACCTCAACCAAGACCAGCGCATCCTGCTTGAATGCGCAGCCGCAACCAACGGTTCACCGCCCGCTACAGCAGGTTGCGCGGCAGGTAAACTGGCAGCAAGGGAAATGATGAACTGCAAGGGGAAGAAGTTTGGAGACGATAAATGCTTCAACGAGAATAATGAGATACGAAAATTTTTCGCCAATGCTGGTGCCCCCATTGGCCCAAATAGCGTGGCCGCACAGGTGATTAATGTCCAACTACAGGTGTCAGAGCTTACGCTTGGACCATTGATGAACGCTGCGAACAAGGAACTTCCACACCTTATGAGTCTTGCTCAGAAGGCGGGCTTTGCGCCTGATCCCAAAAAACCCGGGACCATGGTTGCGGGCCCCCTTCTTGGGCCTGTTATCGATCGGTGGAAACCTCCTTCGATCAAGCCTGACTTCTGGAAACACTGGTGAACGCTCATACCTTCTAAGACATGGAGCAAAGCCATCGGGGAACTGTGCCCAAAGGTTCAGTGTGGACAGATCAAGCGCGGTTCTTGCACGGGCACCATTTTGCGCTGCCTGCTCCGCGAGATGGAACCGTTACGGCGGTTAGCCAAGATAGGAAACGTCCTTCGCGCGCGATGCAAGCTCGCCCTCGACCTTGTCGATCGCTGCCTGGTTCTCCTCGATGAAGGCCGCGAGTTCATCGCGCGACATCTCGGACAGCGCCTTCTGCCTAGGCGCCAAGTCCTTCCTGGTTGGGGCGATGTGCCCGGCGCGGTCCAGGACCTTCATCGACAGGTCCGCACGGACGCGGGCCGAGATGCTCTCGTCCTGAAGCAGTGACTTGGCCACCCGGTAGGCCAGCGGCGCGCCAACGGCCGCGAGGTCAAGCTGTATCGACTCCGAGATCGCGGCCGCTACCGCAGGAAGTCGCAAGGTCCTATAGACCGATTTGGGATGATAGCCAGCGAGCTTCGCCGCGTCCTCCGGCGGCTTGCCGTCGACTACGATCAGGCGAACGAGCTCGCGTTGCTGGTCGTTCAAATCGCAGGCTACCAAGGCGGTCATTCCATGTTCTCCGAGAAATTGGCTTCTTACTCGTCCCCACTTTCGCGGGAGGCGTTCGCTGCAGCGATCAGCCGCCGCAGAGGGACACTGTTGAACGTGGCATTCTGGTTCTTCAGCGGCCGCTCCAGAAGGTAGGCCGCGACATCAGGATTGAACCAGGCAGCCTGGACGATCTGGTCGGCGCTCTGGCGACTGGACGGAAGCAACTCGAGCATGAGCTTGAACCGCTTGATGAGGCCGCCGCCTGCAAGATCGCCCTTGAAGTGGCGCACGGCCAATTGGGCCCATCCGGGAATTCCGATCTTCTCGGCGGTATCGCTGCCGACAGTCGCCCGCTTCTCGGCCTCCTTGAAGTACGAAAGGATCTTGTGCGCTTGGCGAAGGTTGTTCATCTCTTCGGGCGAATAGACCTTTGAGAGAAGCTGCTCGTTGTCCTTGAATTCGCGCGCCAGCCGCGCGAAGTGCACCTCGAGCGTATCGCCGACTTGTCGGGTGCCCTGGACCTTGTCCGCGAGAACTTCGGACACGGCAGCCTTCCAGCCGCGGGCCGCCTGCTCGTCCTTGCCGATGACGTCCTGGATCTCTTTCAATTTGGCGTCGGCGCTGTATTTGCTCCCGAGGAGTCTCTTCGCCACATCGCGCGGATCCTCACGAAGCAGGGTCCCGAGGGCCGACCGCTCGAGCTCCGCTTCGGTTGCCTTGCGGCTCGCGCGTGCGGCTTCCAGGTCCGCCCTGGCTTGCGCCGACAGCTGCTCGCCACGACGCGCGGCCGCAACGATGTCGTCGAACTCGGTCCGCACCGCCGGAAATTGCGCGAGGATATCCGAATAGTTTCGCGCCCACGCGTTGGCACGAATCGAGTTCACCGTACCATCGGCGTTGAAGGCCGACCTCGCAAAGTCGGACCGCAGATAATCGCGAAGCGCCGCATGAGCATCCGGCGCCGCCGGCGCCCCCTCGAGCGCCCGCGTCAAGCTAGCTGCCTTCTCTGGCGAGGCCAAGAACCGGTCACCAGTCGCGCTCGGCGGGGTGGAGCCACGATTGAGTTGGCCATCAACGTTCTGGCCGCCGCGATCAAGCTCCCGGGTGAAGCGCGCCATTTCATCTCTTCGCTCAGGACGGAAGCGCTCCGCGAAGCGCTGATAGTTGGCATTGGCTTCTGAATAGCCATGCGCCTCCTGAAGAGCTCGGTTGATCGCGCTGCGCAGATGGCCAAGGTTGTCGGCCAAATCAAAATTGCCGGAGGCTTGCGCTCGCTCCTGAGCTGGGCCAATGAACTTCCGGAGGTCCGCCAGATCGCCGCCGAGCGCTGTGCCGGGCCCACCGACATTGACCATCTGGCCGCTTTCCGGTGGATGCTCGGCCATCTGCGGCCGCAAAGCGTTCAGCCGACGCATAAAGTCCTCTGGCAGCACACCGGGCGCCAGGCCGTTCGCATTCCCTCGAACCCTGTCGATGGCTGAAAAGATGGTGTCGGCCGGAAGTTCATCCGCACGGCCGGGAGCGTGGTCGAACAGCCGATTCTTCTCGGCTCGCGCGGGGATGTACGTCCTGTCGACGAGGGCCTCGTCCAGGCGACGAGAAGCGTTCGCCTTGACCTCACTGTTGCCGAGCGCCCCGAACGGCTGTCCTTGATCCGCCCGAATGCGGTCTACGGAACGGTGCGCCTCTTCCCTCTGGAGGATCTCGTTCTCCGCTGCGCTGACACGCTCGTCCCGCGCCTGCGCGGCGCGGCGCATGACTGAGCCGAGGTCGGCTTCTGGATCTCGCATAGCTTCGACGCGTTCGGCAGCAGCACTCTTCACGTTCTGATCGCGCTTGATGAAGTCCGGCGCTGACTTGAGGCGCGCTCCCTGCTCGGCAGCAATCAGGCCTGGATCTCGCGACAGCAGCCCTGACGTCGGCATGGCCGAACTCTGCAACGGCGAGGCGCCCTCCTCCGCCGGCCGCGCCAATGCCGCCGCGTTCTCGCGGATGTCTTGCGCCAGCGCCCGCGGCGCTCCCGACGCGGCGCCCTGAATCTTGGCGGCGGCGCGGTCGACGTCGGCGATGCTGTACGGCGCCTTGGTATTTGGGTTGAGCGGGATCGGCGCAGGGGCGGAGCCGAAAGAGCGAGCCGCAATGTTCCGGATCGCCCCTGCAAGACCTTCAACGGTGCCCTGGACGGTATTGGCACCCACTGCCCCGGCCAAAGGTGCGATGAAGTTCGCAATCTGTTTCGGTATCGTGTCGCCCACGACGGCGTGTTCGGGCACGTAGTTGTCAACGGCGTTTACCGCCACGCCGGAGCCCATTCCGCCGATCGTATCGCCGACAAGGGTCCGCGCAGGCGCCTCTGCGTAGGGCCGGGATAGATGATCAAGTACGCGCCCGCCGGCCGTGTCGGCTCGCGTGTTCGCAGCGGCAACGCTTGGAGCTCGAGCGGCCAACATGGCACCGGTGCCGACGGCTTGGGTGCCGAACCGGTTGACATCGTAGGCGAGCTTTTCGCTGCGCGACATAGTCGCGGGGTCGATGCCAGGAAGGACCGAGGTGGCCTTTTCCACCAGCTTCGACGCCGGGACAGCAGGCGCGATGTTCGTGCCGAAGACCTTGTTGATGCCCCCCGTGATTAGGTTTTGCGCGCCGGCCGCGAGATCGAACGGGCCGGTGACGATGTCCGTGAGGCCCTTGCCAACGCCCTGGGCGCCGACGGTGAAGTCGCGCACGGCACCGCCGACACTGCTCGGGAGCAGCGATGCGGGGCGCTCGACGAGCTGCGGTTCGGGGGTAACGTAGAGACGGCCGCTCTGCGCGGCGTTCTGCGCGCCAAGGCCGGGCGTGGCCGGCGCGGGCGCCGGCTGCGCGGCGGCTTGCGGCGGGACGCTCGCGAGCGCGCGCTGAATGTCCGCCGGCGTGAAGTCGTCGGGGAATTCGTGCTGCTGACCTTCGAAATCGATGAGCTGGGGCATAATCAATGCGCTTTGATGATCATGTTACAGACCAACGTCGGCTGAACGTTGCTGTGCGCTTGCCCGCCGGCGTTGGTGGTTGAACCAGAGACGCTGAGAGTGCCCGATGCCGTGCCCGTCACTCCGATAGCCTGCTGATGCCCGAAACTGCCGCCTCCGCCGACGCCGCCGCCATAGCTGCTATCATTGACGACAGCGGACGCCGTACCGGACACGGAAAGAGTGCCGCCTGCCGCACCAGATATGTTAAGCGCCGCCGAGGTCGCCGGAGTAAGCGTGACGCTCTCGCGGCCACCAGTTGACCCGAGTATAGGTGATGCGCCGAAATAGCTGGACGAGAGTCGACCCGCGCCTCCGTCAACGCCCGCGATGACACGTCCGCGCGCGTCCGGCTTCTTTGGATTGCCGGAGCCATCCTGGCCATGTGGGTAACCATCGGCGATGTAGCCGGCGCGAAGCATCGGGAATGCGGTGTCGGCGAGCAGGACGCCACCGTCGGCCCAATCCCAACCGGCCGGAACCGTTATGCGAGACCACGGCACCGGCCCGAAGCCGGCCGGGATGATCTGGTTCGCGTCTGTCCCAAGTTTCGCGAGCGTGACGGCAGCGTCCGCCAGTTTCGCTGTTGTCACCCCGCCGTCGGCAATCTTGTTCGTCGACACGGCGCCTGTTGCCAGCTTGGAATTCGCGACGACGCCATCCGCCAGCTTGTTGGCGGCCACTGCGCCGTCGGCCAGCTTGACCGACGTGATCGACCCGTCAGGAATAGCGGCAGCCGCGGTGAAATCGGCGATCTCGTCCCACTTGGCCGGCTCAAAACTGACGCCGGAAGTGTGGGTGGTGTTCGCGATGTAGAAGATTGAATTGTGAAAGACCGTGCTGATCTCGGCGGTGTACAACACGCCGCTCGCCCATTGCGCGGGCGCGGCGAAACCAAGGGACACGCTCGAGTCGAACTGCTCTTTACCGACCGAGCCGCGCTTCAGGGCGCCGTCGTCGTCTTGGATTTTGGCCAGGTTCTGTTGGGTGTCGTCCATCGCCAGCTTGACGGCGTTGAACTCGGCGTCGAGGTCGGTGCCGGACTGCTGCGAGGTCGGGTTTTCGGCGCTGAACAGCGCGAAAGAGTTCTGACGGTTGTAGGGCGTTGATGACATTGGTCGCCGACGGAATGAGAGGAGAGCGCGGGATTGCGCGGTGGGTGCCGTCGGCGAAGCGGCGTTGCGTCCGTGGGATGAAGTGTAACTCAGAAACTCTTTTTGAAAAGTGAAAGGTTGTCACGCCGCGCGAGCGTTGCATTGCGGGTCGAGCAGCACTACGAACTACAGACGCCGCAAATCATTGGTGAGCAAATGTTTCCCACTCGTTTGGCAGAAGTCTCCGCGTCTGAAGTGCTCGCGGTCATTCAGAACGAAGCGGCTGAGACGCTGGATTTTGAACTCAAGCGCGCGCTCCCGACCAAGAAAGGCGGTGCCGATCCTTGGATGATTGGCGGGAAGCTTGGTGACGAGGCGAAAGACGAACTGGCCGCGGAAATCATCGCCTTTGCGAACACCGTCGGCGGCACGCTTATCGTTGGCGTGGACGAGGACACCGCGACAAAGCGTGCGAAGCCGCCGCTGTTTCCCATTCCTCGCTGCAAAGAAGCCGCCGCCCGATTGCATCAAGCGATCAGCGATCGGATAGAGCCAAAGCTTCCCGTCTTCGAGTGCGAAGGGGTCGTGACCGAAACAGACGGCACGAGCGGCGTCATCATTATGCGGACGCTCGAATCATACCTCGCTCCCCACCGACACTCGCAGAACAATCACTGCTATGTTCGGCGGAACGACCGTGCCGAACCAATGAGCATGCTTGAAATCCAGGAGATGACGCGGCAGAAGGCGCGCTCTGCCGCAGACGCAGGCCAAGCGTTCAAAGATAGCTCTGAGCGATTCTTCTCGTGGCTACCTAACGAGCACCAGCGCGTTCATCCTTACAACGGATTGCAGGGAGTATATCAAGCGGGAGGAGATAGCCGCGCTTGGATTAGCATTTGGGCCTTGCGCGTCACCGCTCGTCCGCTCGCGCCGTTCTTGCTCGCAGACCTCTTGAAACAGCCCTGGCTCACCCAGATAGGCGCAAACGCGTTTGTTGGTAACGGTCAAATTAGGCAACTCACGTGGCGAGATCTCAAAACAATCCGCGCCTGGGCGCCTCGGCTTAGGGCGGTCGAACGCGATCTGGAGGGCACCAATTGTTTTGGGAAGGACCGCGTGACGAGCGAAGGGCTTATTGAACGCTTTATCTGGCAGAAGCGGATCGAGAGCCCTAAGCCGCGTGTAGATTTCCTTGATATCACTGAGTTGCTTTGGAACGTTGCGTGCGTAGTCCACGCTGCTCAGGTAATCCGCAAAGCAAATGCTCGTCCGACGCAGCAATTTGCTCTCGAAATCGAGCTGATGAACTCAGATCCCCTTCACGTTCACGGGTATACGAACGCTCCTAGCGCCACCATACCTGCAGGTACCGTCCTGTTCCCACGATACGAAGTCGGAGAAGCGCAGGACCTCAATGAATTGATTCTGACAGTCGACAAAGACGTTTGGAATCTTGGCGGCCAGCATCCAACGTGGGAGCTCGGTGTCAATTGGCCCCCGTAACTTAGGCCTACCGCTCGATACCCTCGAGTTCTCAAGAATCTGAAAATTAGTAGAACGGCTTTGCGAACTTTGGACGCGAGGCCGAGGGCTCCCCCCTAGGGGTGGGTCCCGGGCTCTGGGTGGGTACCGGCCGAGGCCGAGGGGTTCGCATGCCGGCGCGCGTAAGCAGCGCTAGCCCCTCATCGATTGTATCGGCCAACCTACGCATCATGACGCGGCCTTCCGCCGTCAGGCGATCACCTTGCTCGAGCGCGGCCTGGCGCGATCGTTCGAGGTTGCGCTTTGCTCGCACGCCTTGCGCTGTGAGCGCGGGGCACGTCTCGAGCTCTGCTATTGCGGCGTCATACTGCGCATCAGTGCGCGCGGTCATAACGCGATGAAGGGCGATCACTGCGGGGTCTTTTGAAGGCGTAACTCGCTTTTTCTTCATTTGCGCTGCTCCACAACGCAGTGAGCCTAGCTAAGTTGCTGACCTTGCTCAAATCATGGAGTCGCAAAATGCCTGCGGCACAGCTCTTTCTTGTATGGAGATGCGAGATTCAAAAACCCGACAAAAGCGTGCAAATCGACAAACACGCAAAAACATCAACGTCAAAGGTGTCGGGTTTTACGTGTTAGACTTTTCCAGACAAAATATTTGTTGCTGAATTCTCAAACGAGCGCATCCTGATCGCGGGTCGAAAGCCCGAAACACTAGCCGATAGCCAATCCGGTGAGCGGCAATCACAATTCTTGTCCAGGGGCCGCGCGCGTATGTCCAAGGCGCACGCCCAAAGGTGCGCGGGGCCGCCTAGTGTCGGTCATTTCGCCCCTGGACTCGCAATCTTGCTCGAAAGGCAAAACACTATGCGCAACGCAACCGCCGTCCGTACCTCGTCCCCCTCGACTGACCTCGGCGCCCTGCTCGCCCGCCGCGGGACTGATTTGATCCTGGCCATTGAGGACGGAAACGCTCTTGTCCGTTGTCATGTGAGCTCCGCGATCGCCGCAGCGATGCTGGCGCCGCTGAAGGGCAAAGCAGCCGGCCAATTCCGCGCTCTGCCCGACAACCTGGTCGAGATCGATGCCGCTGTGACCTTACCGGTGGCGTTGCGTATGATGGAAGCCAAGGCAGCAATGGAGAAAACGCTGCACTGAAACCGATGGCGGCGGGCGGCAGCAATGCCGCCCGAACGGCCTAAAATCCGAGCTCGTGCTTCCCCGGTGCTTCCCCGGGGTCGGCGCGGGCGCTATCAGCGCGAACGGGAGAACAAATGTTATCGCAGTTTCAAAGGGTTGATTGGTCGGGGCAGCTGGATTCGAACCAACGACCTGCAGTACCCAAAACTGCCGCGCTACCAGGCTGCGCTATACCCCGAATGTCCGGCGCGCCCCGTCGATACACGCTTCCCGGCGCGCCAGCAAGGCGCCAATGACGCCGATCCGGGGCGCCTATTTGCTGCCGAACAGCGGGTGGGCGACCCGGTCACCGGGACGGATGCCGTATTTCTGCGCCGTTCCCGCCACCACCTCCAGCACCGCCCGGGCCGGACCCTGGGACGAGATGATTTTGGTCGACATCGGCTCGGTGTTTTCGGCGATGCGCAGGATCCGGCCGTCGGCGCGGATGAAGATCATGTCAAGCGAGACGTAGGTGTTCTTCATCCACATCGACACTTCCTGCTCGGGATTGAAGTCGAACAGCATGCCTTTGCCGTCGGCCAGTTCCTTGCGATACATCAGGCCGGTCTGCTTCTCCTGCTCGGTCGTCGCCATCTCGACCGAGAACACCTGCACGCCGCTTCTGGTGACGATCTCGAGCGGCTGGAAACTCGCGGCGCGGACGGATCCGATTGCGGCGACCATGCCGGCAACGACGAGGATGGCGGCAAGCCAGCCCTTCGCAACGGACCAGACGGCCTTTCGATCAGAATTCATTGGGAGTACTCGAGGCGTGGGACTGGAGCAGTCCTTACGCAACGGTCGCCGGAAAAGCCAGAGGCGCGCCGGTCGGCCGGTGCGCCTGTGCTCACGATTGCGGGAATTGGTGCGTTTAGTGCGACTGCAAGCCCGGCGAGCCGGTCTCGGGATGGATTTCGGCCGCCATCATGCCCTTGGAGCCGGGCCCGAACCGAACCAGCACATATTGGCCGGGGCGCAGTTCTGTCATGCCGAAGCGACGCAGCGTCTCCATGTGCACGAAGATGTCGGGCGTGCCCTCACCGCAGGTGAGGAAGCCGAAGCCGCGCAGCCGGTTGAACCATTTGACCTGGGCCCGCTCCAGGCCGCTGGTCGGGGTGACCGTGACGTGGGTGCGCGGCGGCAGCATCTGCGCCGGATGGATCGCGGTGGATTCGTCCATCGAGACCACGCGGAATGCCTGATAGCCTTTCGCGCGCTGGATGCACTCGACGACGATGCGGGCGCCCTCGTAAGCGGTCTGAAAGCCGTCGCGCCTCAGCACGGTGACGTGCAGGAGGACGTCGGGCCAACCATTGTCGGGAACGATGAAGCCATAGCCCTTTGAGGCGTCGAACCATTTGATGACGCCGTGAACCTCGACCAGATTACCGCTGCCCTCACCCAGTCCGGTGAAGGGGCTGAGCGCGCTGTCGCGACCGCCACCGTGCTCGCCCACGGGAACTCCAACCTTCTTGGACTCAAATCCGTCCGACGACCCCATAACCCCGGACCCCACACTGCCATGCAACCCGCCACATTGGCGGCGCTCGAATCACGCGTCTTAAGAGAATGTTCTCAATTCACGCGACGCGAATCTTTCGACTCAAAAGATAACACTCCCGGTTGCGAGGCATAGACAAAAAAGAGATTCGCCGGGACCTATGAACAGCTTGCACAGCCGCGAATCAAACTGATGCCTCAATTCCCGGCAAAGGGCCCGAGCGTTTCGCCGATGTCGTGATGGATCACGAGGTCGGCGATGTCGTCCTGCTCGGTCGGCTCGCGATTGATGATCACTAGACGTGCGCCGGCGTCCTTGGCCAACATCGGAAGCCCTGCCGCCGGCCACACCACCAGCGAGGAACCGATTGCGATGAAGAGGTCGCAGGTCTGCGACAGCGCGGTTGCCCGCTGCATTTCGTCCTCAGGCATCATCTGGCCGAACGAGATCGTGGCGGTCTTCACCGGCTCGTCGCACGTGGTGCAGTTGGGCGCAGCGCCCTCCGCCTCGAATCGGCGCTTCACCCAGTCGAGCTGATAGACCTTGCCGCACCCGATGCAGCGCGCATAAGTAGTATTTCCGTGAAGTTCAATCACGTGCTCGGCCGCCAGCCCCGAAGCCTGGTGCAGATTGTCAATATTTTGGGTGATGATCGCGGGAACCTTGCCGGCGCGATAGAGCGAGGCCAGCGCCCGGTGGCCGCGGCCCGGCTTTGCAGCTGCGAAGACCTGCTCCATCGCAAAGCGGCGACGCCAGGATTCATCGCGCGCCTCTTGGCTCGCGACGAACTCGTCGAACGGGATCGGACGGTTGCGCGTCCAGAGTCCGCCCGGCGAGCGGAAGTCGGGGATGCCGCATTCGGTCGAGATGCCGGCGCCGGTGAACGGCACGATTCGTTTCGCTTCGGCGATCATCTCGCCGAGCCGTTCGACGCCGCTGCGAAGATCCGATGCAATCAACCGCTGCTCCCGATGTGTTTGCGCTGGCTGCAAGGTGCACAAGCGGCAAGATTGTTGACGCTCTTGTCCAACATGATGAAAAAGAGCGAAGAGAAACAGAGTAGGCAACTCCTGCCGCCCTTCGCATATCACAATCCTGCAATGCCTCCTCCCCATTGACGCCCCATTCGAGAGCCCCAATGGATGTGTTGAATCCGACTCACGACGCAATGCGGCGGCAGCGCTCGAGGTCAGTCGAAAACACAGGTTCAGGTGCGAACAGAGGGGATGGACATGACCGAAGATGAAGAACGCAAAGCCCGCGAACGCGACGAGATCGCCGCCCGTGTTGCCGCCTTCCGCGCCACCCAGGAGAGGTTCAAGCGCGAGCGCGAGGAATATTTCGTGTCGACGCTCGATAATGCCCGCAAGGCGGAGCGTCCCTCGCTCTGGCCGTAGAGCGTGACGTCAGGCGCACGCGAACAAAAAAAGCCCGGAGCCTTGCTCCGGGCTTTTCGCTTGTCAGTCGCTACCAGTGGCGCCAGTGGTGGTGCCGATAGTACGGTCCGCCGCCGTAATAGGCGTAAGGACCCGGTCCGTAATAGTAGCTCGGGCCGTCATAATAGCCGTAACCCGGACCGTAATAGCCGTACGGATGCGATGCCGCGACCGCGCCTGCCGTGATTGCGCCGGCGGCAAGGCCGAATGCGAGGCCCGGCCCGATACCGCGGCCACGCGCCTCGGCAGGCGCAGGCGCCGCGACCGCGGTCACGCCGACGGCTGCGACGGTGGCCAGAACTGCCAATGTCTTCTTCATAATCTCCTCCTTCGCGCGTCTCGCGGAGATAACGGCGAGGGCTTGCGATGGTTGCGGCAATGCGGAACCGCAAGCCGTCCAAAAAAATAGCGGGCCAGCGGGAACGAACGCTCCCTGCGCGGATTGACTCTGCAAGTGCGGAAGCCTTCACCATCCGGTTGAGGCGACAGCACGAAGACCCCGTCAGCATCCTCCGCGATGCTGGCGGGGTTTTTAGTTTCACGGGAGAGATGGCAGCAGAGGTGAGCTTCTGCCAGCGGGGCGGACGATCGAGGAGGAGAGATGCCCATATCCGCTTTGCTGGCCCGTATCCGCCGGCTCGTGCCAAAATCCGACGATCAGCACTACGAGGAGATCGTCCGCAGCTTCGGCGTCGGCACGCTGCGCCCGCCGGCGAAGCCGATGAGCGACCGCGAACTGGCGCAGGCCATCGCCGAGTTCCTCAAGGAACGGCCGTCGAGCGAGTCCGTTGCCGCCCTCGGCCGAAGGCTCGATCCCTCCTCCCGCCTCTGACCGGCGTTACTTCTTGTGAGCACGGAACAACATTTTCGCGCACACGTTGAGTCGTCTTCAGGCAGATGAGGCCCGACATGCCGGTGTGGCTCGAAGTCCTGCTCAACCTGTCCGGTTATGCCGGTTTCGTCGCGCTCGCAACGCGCGGCGGCATGTTCCGGGATACGTCCGCGGACGATCGGATTTGTGGCGAGAAGCGCTAGTTCGCGTACGGCGCCTGCCCTGCCGTGCGCATCAGCCGATCCGCCTTGACCGCGACACGGGTGTCCTCGGCCTGCGGCCGCAGCGAAAAGCTTATTGCCACGAAAGCGAGACAGAAGAGCGTGCCGACGATGGCGACGCGCCGGTAGGTGTGGCGGTCGCCTTGATGAAAGGTCGGCTCCGAAAATGGCGTCATGATAAAATGGCTTCTGAGCAAACGCGTTTCTTGCAAGGTCGTTTCTTGCAAGGTGATTTCTTGCAAGGTCATTCCTTGATTGTCGTTGCCAGACACCTATCCCAAGTAGCGGCAAGTGCAACGCGATTGGACTTTTAACCTAACCGAATAGGGTTATTTGCTTTCGCCCAAGCTTTCGTTAGGCGTTGCGCGCGATCGCGGTGCGCCGCTTCTGCATCGCGCGGAAGGACCGCGCCGTCACGGCCCGCCGCTCCCGACCGCCTTTGTTCCAGCTTCGACTCCTTTTCGTTCGCAAAGAACGAATCGGAATCCAGGAAATCGGCGCGGAGCAATCCTTAATAGGCCGTGAGGCGGCGCGCGGCGAACGTCCGATCACGTAAGGTCGGTCGCTGCGGCACCGTTAGCTGCCTTGGCGTGGCTGCGAGTGGCGGACGCACCGAACGACAGCATGCGCAGCCCGCCGTGACGGACGTGTCCCGCATCGACACAGAAGGCGCGGCTTGTTCTGCATCCGACTCCATTTCGTTCGCAAAGAACGAATCGGAGTCGGAAAAATCAGCGGGGCGCGAATCCTAACGATCCGTGAAAGCGTGCGCAGTCACGTCTTCGGCGCATGAGTCCTTGGCGGAAATATTTTCGGCGGTAAGAATTTCGAGCTGACGGCGAACACGATGACGATCTCACGGCACGGCTCGCATCGAAAGCTGTTGGGTGAGTTCGCCGTCATCGGCTTGGCGCATTGCGGGCATGTCATGCTGCGCGAACGCTGACGTCACAGGTTCGTTCCGTCACGTTGGCTTTCAAGGGCAATCAGCGATGGCGTTCGCTGATCCAATCACGCCGCCCGCTTGGCTTTGCCCTTCTCCGAAAAGCATTCCAGGATTTGGATGCGGAGCTCTTCTGCGGCCGGGCCATCGAGCTTTCTGAGCTCGTTCCAGAGCCTGATCACTTCGCGCTGTTTCTCGACGGTCATGAATCACCTCCAACTGAAGATGATCAGCTAGAACAAAATGAGAACAAAAAGTCCAGTCCCTCCCCGAAATTCCACAGGGCTTGGCGGCTTGAACCTGCTCCGCGCTGCGCAGGCCCGGGATTTCAGCGCCTCGTCATACGGCAGCGCCGCCTGACGAACATATGCCGTCATCGCGGCGCTGTTGCTATTTGGATTTTCAACCTTACGTTACGAGCGTGGCAGGCCGCCAGGCGCTGAAATCCCAACGTCGCCAGCCAAGAGAGCCCCGTGCGAACGCGCGGGGTTTTTCTTTTCAGCCGCGGCTGGGCGGCAGGCGACCGCCGCGGGACGAGTTTTCCTTTGTCGCATTGTCTGGCCGAATTCGATGGCGCCGGCCCTGGTGCGATGCGGCACCAGGTCCCGGAGTTCCCGCGCCACGTGCGAGGACTTGCGCCGAGGCGCCGATGATCTGCCAGTTCGGTGAGAGCTAAATCCCGACCGGTCTTTCAGTGTGCCCGCTTGCGGCAAACCGCAGGGCGCGCCGGGACAAAATAGTCGGCGCCCCCTGTGGCTTCTCCTGATCGTCGTGGTGATGTTCGGCGTTGCCGTCGCCGAACACCACTTTTTTCAGCGGTTGACCCGTCGTGATCCTTCGCGAAGCATCTCCGGCCTTAGACGGCGTCCTTGGCCACCTTCAGCGGCGAGGCCTTGACCGACTTGCTCGCCGGCTTTGCCGCAAACTGCATCGGCTCCTTGGTGAAGGGATTGATGCCCATCCGGGCTTCGGTCGCCGGCTTGTTCACCACCGACATCTTGACGAAGCCGGGAATGACGAACTCGCCGGACTCGTTGAGCTCCTTGTAGCCGACCGTCGCCATGTATTCGATCACCGACTTCACGTCGTTCTTCGACAGCTGCGTGCCTTCCGCAATTGCATCGATCAATTGGGTCTTCGTCATCTTCGCCATGTTCTGAATTCCTTTGAAGGGGTGCGCGCGAACAACTCTGCTGTGGACGCGGCCGGACCCGCGGAGGCGCGCTTCTGATTCATGCCAGAGGTCATGAAGTGACGGGCTTAGAGCCTATCGAGGCTCAAAACGCAAGCAGGGGCTCTCTGCGGTTCCCGATATCCGGTGAACGGTGTCACGGCATGTGCCGGTACTTGTTGAACCATTTGCCCCCTGGCGCGTCTTACTCTTGAAGTCCCTAAGCTTCACCCCGCCAGAAAGCCCCGCTTCCCCCAGGCGGGGTTTTCGCTGTTGGATGCCTGTTAGGACGCCGCAGCTGCTATATGGTCGAGAGGTTTCTCGTGGGGGGCTCATGAAGGTTGCTATCGTCATCGCAGGCTTGATCGTTGTTGCAATCGCCGCCCTCGTCGCCATCCAGCCAAGCTTCTTGAAGCCTGCGTCCTTGGCCCTCGTGAAAAAATCCGACATCTTCGGCTTCTCGCCCGGAATGACATTCGACGAGACAAGCAAACTCGTCAGTCAACGTCGCTACCTCTGCCGCCAGATCCGCGGTTCGTACACCCTCGAATGCGACATCAATGGCGCCAAGGTCACGGTCCATAGCGACGAGGCCGACGTCAGGCATCCGATCTGGCGTGTCCATGCGGAGTTGACCAATCCGGGGCCGCAGGACATTGCCGTCAAATCGATCTCCGACCAGTTCAACGCCCAGCCAGCCAAGGACCGCGAGGGCTGGACATGGATCGTCGGCCGTGGGCTCAAGCTGAGCTATGACGGCCTCGCCTTGAAGCTCGAGGACGGGAGCGCGGAGGCCCGGCTTCGCAAAGACGAAGCCAAGCGCTAGATCCGGAAAAGTGTGCAGCGGTTATCTCATCGCGCGCTTTAGAGAGCACTGCGGGTCACCTCATCGTGAAACTTGTGACTCGGCACGCCTTGTTGAGACTTCGGTAACCTAACGCCTCCAATCTCGCATCAGTATCGTTGCGTTGGAGTATCCCGACAGTGCTGGATTTTAACGAGCTGCGTGAACTCGCAGCTGACGTGCGTATTTTCGTCGATGTCGCCGAGGACAAGGCCGAAGCGCTGCGAGCCGTCATCGCAGCCTATGACGTCGTGCTCGCGATCTTCCCCTCTGGAGACGGCATGGGCCTCCACGTCGTCAAAGGCAAAGAGATCCTGGACAAGATCGCAAACTCGCGGAGCCATGCGATGTACAGCCACACGGCCATCGCGGTTCCTGATCTCGAGCACGCAGAAGTGCTCAAATACCTGACGGTCCCCGTCGAGCAACGGATCGCAGCCTGAAGCGGGAGGCTTGTGGGTGAATCGGTATGGGCCGAGGGTTCACCTCTCCCGTAGTTGCCGAAGGTGTTCGGCCGGCATGTTTGCCCGGCGATGCAAAGCATTGTCCGGAGACGCCCGCGTCGGCGGCCTCCTCACCATGACGCTGATATCTCGCCACAAAGCGACCTGAGGCCCGCCAGAAGCGGGCGTCTGACGGATGGGCTCCGGGCGAGCTATCGCTACGTTCCTTGACATGCGATAGGCCTTGCCGGCTGGGGAGAGGTGACCCTCGAACGAGCGAGCGAAGCCGATCGCTACGAGCCGCATGGCTCTTCAGCAGCGGGCGGAAGCATTCGCACCGTCACCGTTGAAGCAGCTTGCAGCAAGCTTGGGAGGAAGCCAGCATGCGAGCTGCAGGATGGGGTTCTCTTTTGGAAGCATTTCCTGCATAATGCTGCATGGCAAAAATCAAAGTTACTTTCAAAACCGCCCGGATCTCAGAGAACGACTGGAAGATACTGGCAGACTACCCCGACAGCGAACAGCGCGAAATCAGCGGATTCACCAGCAAGGCGGATGCCGACGACTGGATCAACGGCGACCGCAAGATCGCCTGGCTCCGCTCTCAGGGTTACGCCAAGTGACGCACTAGCTCGATCGCATCGCTCTTCAGCTCCACGCGGGCGGCCCTGGTCCTCCGAGGCTGCAACGACCCGACTTCGATTCATGGCAGCACCTATGAACGCGTTGCTATTTGATGAGCTCCGTCATCGGCTTGCCCTTGTCGACGACAACGACGTTCAACAACTTCAACGGCCTGTCACCGCCGATCTTGAATCCGGCGTGAGGCACATCGCGCGCGTTTATGATCGCAGCCTCTGTGGGCAAGTCGCCAATTGAGTGCACTGTCCTCGTAAGTCGTCGCCCATCCTGACTTTCTCACGGACTGTCCTTGACCTTCCGGCTCTCACCAATTGAAACCGGCTTGTTCAGGAAATACTCGCGGTTACCTGTCGCTGCTTCCGCATATTGGTCGATGGCCACGATGATGGCCTGGACGTGGGGATAGCACCACCCCTCCCGCGTCGCCTTTCGGCGAACATCCTCGAGCGCGGTCAGGAAGGGCGAGAGCCCTTGCTCGTCGTCGAACCAACGCCTGCTCACCACGTTCTCCCGCCAAGCACCCCGCCCTTGGTCTGGCGCGGCTGCGCACTCTTCAGCGCGTCCCGCTGGGCACAGAGACTTTCAACCTTCGCCTCCATCCGCGACAGCAGGGCTTCGGCCGATGCCGTCCCAAAACCCGCCCGCTGTAGCTGGAGGATTTCCTTCCTCTGCCTCCCCATCTGGATGCGCATCCATTCGATCTCCCGCCTGACAGCGTCCAGGTCCGGCATGTTCAACCCCGCGATTTTGAATATGGCTTATGAGAACAAAAACGGAACGAAGAGTCGAGTCAGACGTTGGACGAAAAAGAAAAAGGAGACGTGTGATGGCCGACAATACCCAGAAGGACCCGAAAGAGTGGGTTTCCGGGGATGACCCGATGACAGGAGCCCAGGAATCTTACCTCAAGACACTCGCCGAGCAGGCCCATCAGAACCTGCCTGAGAAAGAGCTGACCAAGGCCGAGGCCTCCGAGCTAATCGACAAGATGCGGCAAAAGGCCGGGCTGGAGGAATGACCCCCATGATTGCGGGAACCCGGGGCCGTGTGTATGCAAACGAAATTGGGAATCGAAAATGCCTTATTTCGTTTGCGCCCGCGACGGTGCCGGGCAGATCATTTTGAAGAGGGACACCAGGGAAGCGGCCGAGAAGAAGGCCGCCGAGCTCCGTGACGTCGGCTACTTCGAAGTCGAGATCATCGCGAAAGCGGCCGAGAAGGCCGCCTGAGCAACTGGTGTCGCGTTGCGCGCCCTGGCGGAGGTGCTCCTCCGTCTGCGCCGCATTTGGGTCGCCCCTGCCAGAACGGATGCAAGCGTGCGAGGGCGCGGCGGGCCCTGCCGTCCATGGGGAATGGACGACCGCTGCTCGTTTTGGCTAGGCTGATCCAAATTCTGGAGAAGCCAAGATGCCGTACTTCACATCCAGGCAGGACCAGGCGCAACGCATTTGCAAGGTGCTGGCCGACGTCTTCTGCGCGATTTTGCTCGCGACCTTCTCGATTGTGTTCTTCGGACTGCTCGGCGGCATTGCCGCCTTCGTTGTAGTTGAGGCCGGCCTACTTGCGATTGATTGGCTCTTGCCGAACGAGGACGATGCGGCAGGCGTAGTTCGCTAATGGACTTTCCCGTGGCTCCATACCGAAGCAGGCGGGGCAGTCGAGCTTTGTCAAAACAGATCGCCTATGAACTTGATGATGCTGACGATCAGGCCAGAGAGACATGCTGCAGTGCCGAGGTCGGCCAGATAAAGCAACACGTCACGTTCGTCCTCACTTAGTTCTGCCAGTGCCTTGCGCATCTTCCCTCTCCATGGCCTCGATCAGCTCTTCGTCATCGAGAACATCCAGCAGATCATTGATTGTCTTATTGCCGTCGCGCGACCCCGGCTCGACATAACTTGCTAGAATAACCTGGGCCTGTTTGACGGCTACCCTCACGCGATCCGGTTTCACGGCCGGTACTCTACTCACACTGTGGAAGCTAAAACGCAGATAGGAACGGCGCGTTCCTTTGCTCAGCCCCTTGAATAAGCTGGCGCGCAACAACCCTTCGGATGTGATGTCGCGAGACTCCACGTCAGCTTAGAACTTCGGCTCGACTCTGACGGGCTTGTCAGAAGGACTTGGCCAGCGGGCCACAGGACGCTGTATTCCGCTCACGCACACCTGCGCCCGCCCCCTGCCCCTCATTCCCTTTTCCTGCTATCTCCTAGCCCTCGCCGTCCCGGCCGAAAAGCAAGACCCTCCATCCGTTCTAGGGAGCAACAACCATGCGATACCTCCACACCATGCTGCGCGTGCGCAATCTCGATGTCGCGCTCAAGTTTTACCAGGATGCGCTGGGCTTGAAGGAGGTGCGCCGGATCGAGAACGACAAGGGGCGCTTCACGCTGGTGTTCCTGTGCTCGATGGATGATCTTGAAGGGCTGAAGAAGCAGCCGCAGACGCGCGGCGCGCCGCTGGTCGAGCTCACCTGGAATTGGGACGAGGAGAAGTACGGCGAGGATCGCTTCTTCGGCCATCTCGCTTATGAGGTCGACGACATCTACGCCACCTGCGAGAAGCTGATGCAGGCCGGCGTCACCATCAACCGGCCGCCGCGCGACGGCAACATGGCTTTTGTCCGCTCGCCCGACCTGCACTCGATCGAGCTGTTGCAGAAGGGCGAACCGAAGCCGCCGCAGGAGCCTTGGGCATCGATGCCCAATACCGGCCATTGGTAAGACCCAGCAGGAACAAGCCCTCTCGCCCGTCGTTCTCTTCCCAACGAAGCCGATTGGAGGAGGATGCGATGGCGAGAGGGCTGTTGCTGTGGATGCTTGGCGTGCCGATTCCGGTGATCATTCTGTTGTGGCTGTTCTTCGGCCGCTGAGCGTCGCGTTGAATTTGCAATGAAGGCTCCGCCCCGGGCGGAGCTTTTTGCATGAGGGGCTCGGCGCAATCGCGCATCGCTCGCTGAGGCGAATTCCGCTATCAGGCGCGCAAACGACAACGCCGCGGGAGACGCCTCATGCCTGACACCAAACTGACGATTTGGGGCCGCGCCAACTCGGTCAACGTGCAGAAGGTGCTGTGGTGCCTCACCGAGCTCGGCCTGCCCTACGAGCGCATCGATGCCGGCATGCAATACGGCAAGACCCGCGAGGCCGAGTATCTGGCGATGAATCCCAATGCGCGGATTCCGACGCTGGTCGAGGGCGATTTCGCGCTGTGGGAGTCCAATTCGATCATGCGCTATCTCTGCCTCGCCCATGGGCGCAGCACGCCGATCTACCCGGAGGCGCCGAAGTTGCGCGCCTCGGTCGACCGTTGGCTCGACTGGACGCTGTCGACGGTGCAGCCGGTCGATCGCCCGGTGTTCTGGGGCATCGTTCGCACCGCGCCCGCCGAGCGCGACATGCTCCAAGTGCAGCGCGATGCCGATGCCGCTGCCGAGGTTTGGGCCATCGCCGACGGCCTGCTTGCCTCGCGCCGTTTCATCGAGGGTGATGCATTCACGCTCGCCGACATCGCGATCGGGTCCTACGCGCGGCGCTGGCTCGGCGTCGAAGGCATCAGCCGTCCGGCGCAGCCGCACCTCACGCGCTGGCTCGCCGAGCTCGGCAAGCGGTCCGGATTTGCGCAATTCGTCGCACCGCCGATGTCGTGACCACTGACGCGGCGTAAGTTGCGATGATCGCGCGAGGAATCGTCGTCGCGGCGCAAGCGCCCGGCGTCACGGCAGCACTTGATGGCTACTGTGCATGGGGTTGTTTTCGCATATTTTGTTGTGGCCCTAGAGCCAGCCGCGTTCGACCAGCAGCACGCAGATGATCAGCACCAGCGTCACCGCCGCGGTGGCGAGCCGTGCGGTCCAGCTGAGGCCACGGCCGACCCACCACAGCAGCGCGCAATACATCAGCACGGGGACGAGGATATCGAGCCGCAACAGGTCCGCCGACATGGGCCTTAGCGGCGGATGCTGGTGTCGACGCTGACCGAGCCGCCGACCTTCACGCAGGTCCCGGTGGCCTCGACCATGACGAAGCGCGGACCATAGGAGGCGCAGGAGCCGGCCTTTCCCGCACCGGCCGTGCCCTTCAGCGGCAGGGTCTTGCCGGTCTCCTTGCCCGTCTGCGGCCGCTCCGCAGGCGGCAGGTGCAGGCTCTCAGCCGCGCTCGCGGACACGGCAGCAAACGTGATCAGGATGAGGAGCGGCATGCGCATGGCCGCGTTGTAGCCCGGACGGGCCGTACGCGCCATCGCATCGGCGCACAGCGATGTCAGAGGAATTTGATGCCGGCCGACTTGCCGCGGCGCCAGACCACCTGGCAGCTTCGCCCGGTCCGCGCATCGCGCGCGAAGGCCATCCGGATTACTCCGGGAAGCTGGCTCGCGTCCTCGTCCATCGTGATCTTCGCGCCCGTAGCCGAGATGTCCTGGACCAGGCAATGCCGCGCCGCGAATCCGCCGTCGAGCGTGATCCAGGCGTGCCGCGACAGCAGCTTGCGCTCTGAGCGCTTCTTGGGCGGTGGCATCGGAAAAATCTCCCACTCCAGCGCTACTCAGGGAACCCTAAGAAACCGTTGAATTCGCCCCCTGATCATCCCGGCTCGGCGCTATCCACCGGGAGCAAAAGAGCGTTCCCGAACGGCTTGCCCGGGAGCGCAAAGGCCACTATACGTTCGCGCGCTGCAAGCTGCCGGGCACTGTTCGGCCGGCCAGCGGCCGTGCCGCGGAAAGCGGCGGGGCCCTGCGTTTGCTCCCTTCGTCTATCGGTTAGGACGCCACCCTTTCACGGTGGAGAGAGCGGTTCGATTCCGCTAGGGAGCGCCACGCTCTATCGAGCTCCCGCCTCTTCAGCCTGCCATTTCGGGGCAAGGCGCGCCTGATGCAGGCCGCCTGCACGTCATCAGCCCAATATCCGACCGATCCGCGCATTTACCGGAAATTTACCCCTGCTCCTGCGCGATGGTATCGTTTGCTTAGAATTTGGCCGCTACCGTCGAATTACGGAAATCACCCCGAAACCCCCGGTTGGCGTTCATGTCTGTTGCAGAGTTCCTGAGGCAGCGTGCAGTGGAAGTCACCTTGAACGGCAGCTACTCGCTGCCGCGCTGGTATGATTGCGAGGGCAAGCTGCGCAGCTTCGCCTGCCGCACGAAGCGCGTCTCACCCTTCCGCATGATCGTCGACGTACCTGTGGTCGGCAAGGTCGGCGAGCGCTTGACCTCCTACTTCCAGGATTTCGGCGAATTCCAGTGCACGATCAGCGCGACGCTGAAGTCAGGCTTCCTGATGGAGCTCGACATGGCGCGGGCGCGGCGCGCCTGGATGTCCGAAAAGCTCACCTGGCTCGAGAAAAAACAGAAGGACGCCAGCGTTCAGGAGTTGCGGCAAGACGCGCGTTTCGTTCCGCAAGTCCCGCACACGTTCCTGACGCTTGCCAACGGCAGCACCCATTCGTGCTTCATCATCGACGTCTCCACCGCAGGCGTCGCGATCTCCTGCGAATACGACCCGCCGATTGGAACCCCGCTTGCGGTCGGCGCCTGCGTCGGGCGCGTGATCCGCAAATTCCACCACGGCTTTGCGGTCAAGTTCGCCGAGAAGCAGTCCCGGGACGACCTCGTCCGGCTGATTGTCCGCACGCCCATGCTCCAGTCGGCCTGAGAAGCCGGGCAGATCGCTGCCCTATCGCGGCCCCATTGCAGGATCAGTTTTTGCCGATCCGGATGTCACATTGCAGACTTGCGATCGGGGGACCGAATGGCAGTCGACAAGATCACGGTTGATAAGATCACAGTTGATAAGATCACTTGGGACAGGGTTGGCCGGGTCACCGAGCCCGGACGCTACATCTATACCTTCGGCTGGCTCACCATCACCGCCGGCGATCTCGAAATCTGGAAGCGATATCCGCAGGCCGCCTTCACGCTGCTAGCGCAACCAGCCGAGCCGGACGATTCCGTTGGCGCGGAATTCCATCTCGGAGCCTTCGATATCGCTCCCAGCGGGCCACCGCCGTTCACCACCCATTGAGCGAGGAAACCCACCCATTCGCTTGATCTGACTTACCAATCAGATCCCGTGACGGGGCGCGCTGCCACAGGTGACGAGCTGGCTTTGCCATGCAATTGATGATGCTCACATTTGGCGTTTGGCGCCCTGATGAAGCTGGCTGTCGCGCTCGTTAAGCGAGCCGACAGCGAGCGCATGACACATGGTCGCACCGGTGAATGTAGATAAGCTCATCAAGGGAACCTATTTTCGGCGCCGATGTACCTGATTGAAGCGCTACCCACTGTCATCGGAACTGCCGCCGTCGCGCCTGCGCTGCTGATGCTGTGGCTTGTCATCGCCGCCGAGGAGCGCCCGGGCCCGCCCGCCCAGGTCTGGACCGCCTTCCTGCTCGGGGCGGCCAGCATCTCGCTGCTGGGCCTCGCCCGTGCCCCCTTCGCCAAGATGGTCGCAGCGCCCGACGATCCCTGGGCGGCGCTCGCCATGCATTCGGTCTTCGGCGTCGCGCTGCCGGAGGAAGCCGTCAAGGTGATCGCCATCGTGCTGGTCTCCTCGACCAAGCGGCGGACCTTCGCCAATCCGATGGACACCGTGGTCTATGGTGCCGCAGTCGGCCTCGGCTTTGCCGCTTACGAGAATCTTGCCTACCTGGTGCAGCATGCCGAGATGTGGCGCTCGCTGGCCGCCCTGCGCAGCGTGCTGACGGTGCCGTTCCACGGCGCGCTCGGCATCATCGCGGGCGCCTACCTCACCATTGCCCGTGCCGGCACGGCGCTCGGAGCCAACCGCCACCATCGCGACTGGGCCCGCCTGTCCAGCCGCTTGCTGATCTTCGCCGGCCCGCTCGCGCTGCATTCGGCGTTCGATTTCCCGCTGCTCACTCTCCAGCGCATGCCGGACCTGGACCCGACGCTGCGGATGTGGCTGGGCGCGGCGAGCCTGTTGATCGGCTTCAGCTCGATCGCGTTCGCCATCCGCCTGGTCCGGCGGGTCGCGCGCCATCACGCGCCGCGGACCGAGGTCGCCCGCGAGCGGCTCAGCCAGCTGCGCCGGATGTGGGCGCTGCTGCTTGCCGGCGGCGGCGTCGGCTTCCTCGGCCTCGCCTTCGTGCTGACCTCGCTCCATCACTGGCTCATCAATCCCGAGCGCAATCTGACGCTGGCGCTGATCCCGATCGGCCTCACCTCGATCCTGCTCGGTCTTGCACTTCTGATTGTCACGACCGCGATCTACATTCTCGGCCGCAACCGCATCCGCACCAGCGCCGAAGGTTTTTCCTCGGCGCCCGGCGGGGGGTGACCCTCGCGGGATGGCCAGCGCGCCACGCACCTAGTAGATTGAGTCCAGCCCTCTCGTCCCGGAGCCTGCCGATGACATCGCCCGAGGAGTTTTCACGGATGCAATCGGCGATGAGCCAGGCGGTCAAGGCGCATTGGAAGGCCTTTCTGTTCGAAGGCATCCTGCTCGCCGTTCTCGGCATTGCCGCGCTGATCCTGCCGCCGCTCGCGAGCCTTGCGACCGCGATCTTCCTCGGCTGGATGTTCCTGATCAGCGGCATCGGCGGATTGATCGCGACCTACTGGGCGCGCAGCACGCCGGGGTTCTGGTGGTCGCTGATCTCGGCCGCGCTGGCGGTGCTCGCCGGCGGAATTCTGCTGGCGCGGCCGATCCAAGCGGTGCTGACGCTGACCATCGTGCTCGGTGCGTATTTTCTCGCCGAAGGCGTCACCACCATCATGTACGCACTGGAGCACCGTCGCGAGCTGAGCAGCCGCTGGTCATGGCTTCTGATCTCGGGCCTCGTCGACATCGCGATCTCCTTCATGGTAATCGCCGGACTGCCAAGCTCGGCGGAATGGGCGATCGGCGTCCTGGTCGGTATCAACCTGCTGTTCGGCGGCGCCACCCTGATCGGCATGGCCCTGGCGGCACGCAAGAGCAACACCTGAGACGCTCGTTGCGCCGTGTTCTGTTTGGGGGGTGACAACCCGCCAGCGCCGCGCTATATGGCCTGCCATGATCACCGTCACCACCAGCTATTTTTGGTACTTTAGCTACGACAGCTCGCTGGCGGCGGGAGGATCGCGCTCAATCTGACACATTGCAGCAAACGTCCGAACAAGCCGCCAGACCTGGCGGCTTTTTTATTGGCCGGCAGGTTCTTAACAGACAGGAGCCCGCCGTGCTGAGCACGACCGACGATCTTCGTATCCGCGAACTGAAAGAGCTGAACACGCCGGAAGAGGTGATGCGGGAGGTCCCGCGCACGCTCACCGCGACGCGTGTGGTGATGGCGGCGCGCAACGCCATCCATGCGATCCTGGGCGGCCAGGACGACCGCCTGCTGGTCGTGGTTGGCCCGTGCTCGGTGCATGATCCCAGGGCCGCGCTCGACTACGCCGAGCGCCTCGTACGCTTGCGCGAAGACCTCGCCGACCAGCTCGAGATTGTGATGCGGGTCTATTTCGAGAAGCCGCGTACCACGGTCGGCTGGAAGGGCCTGATCAACGATCCCGATCTCGACGGCAGCTTCGACATCAACAAGGGCCTGCGTCTGGCGCGCAACGTGCTGTCGGCGGTGAACAATCTCGGCCTGCCCGCCGGCACCGAATTCCTGGACATGACGACGCCGCAATACATTGCCGACCTGGTGTCATGGGCCGCGATCGGCGCGCGTACGACCGAGAGCCAGATCCATCGCGAGCTGGCGTCGGGGCTGTCCTGCCCAGTCGGCTTTAAGAACGGCACCGACGGCAACGTGCGGATCGCCGCGGACGCGGTGAAGTCGGCCTCGCATCCGCATCATTTCATGGCGGTGACCAAGCTCGGCCGCTCGGCGATCGCCTCGACCGCGGGTAACGAGGACTGCCACATCATCCTGCGCGGCGGCAGCAAGCCGAACTATGACGCGGCAAGCGTCGCGGCCGCCTGCAACGAGCTGACCAAGTCCGGCGTTGCGCCGCTCGTGATGATCGATGCAAGCCACGCCAATTCGAGCAAAAAGCCGGAGAACCAGCCGCTGGTGACGACCGATATTGCCGGCCAGATCTCGAGCGGCGAGAACCGCATCATGGGCGTGATGATCGAGAGCAATCTGGTCGCCGGCCGTCAAGATGTGGTGCCCGGCAAACCGCTCACTTATGGACAGAGCATCACCGACGGCTGCATTGACTGGACGACCACGGCCGCCGTGCTTGAGCAGCTCGCCGATGCAGTCGAGATCCGCCGCAACACCCAGCGCGCTGGTCTGCACGAGCGATCAGCTTAGGAGGTGACGAGGCGAAGTGCCAGTCGCGGGCTCAATTCTTCACCTCTCCCCGGCGGGGAGAGGTGCGGTCCCTAGCAGCCCCGGCAGATGCTCTTGATCTTCTTGTCGAGCGCCTGGTTTTCCTTGCTCAAGGGATCGTTGGCGTCGCTCAGATTCTTTTCGCTCGGCACGTCGGCCGCGCGCGGCTGGCGGTGACCGACAGGTGCCGGCAACACCGTTCCAGAGGTGGCGCCGCCCGATGTCGATCCCTTGGAGCCGCCGGTCTGTGCAACCGCCGCGCCACCGAGCAAGACCACGAGCGATGCTGCCACCATGATCTTTTTCATGTCCGCTTCTCCATTCTCAAACCGACGCACGCTCCGGCACCGCTCATGTTTCCGGCGGATAGAGATGAACGTCGCCGCAATAGTCCATGATACGATAGCGCGTTTCGGCTCCCGCTTCACCCGCATCGCCTGCGGTATTTTGTGCCACCACCACATAATTCGGCCCGACCGGCGACTTGCCGGCGCCGCCGGGAATATCGACGACATAATCAGGCTGACACAGCCCTGACACCCGCCCACGCAACTGCCGCATCAATTCCTGTCCCTGCGCCAGCGTGGTTCGCAGATGCGCAGTGCCCGGCGCGAGATCGCCATGATGCAGGTAATAGGGTTTGATCCGGCATTCGACGAAAGCTCGCATCAAATCCGACAGAGCGGCGACGTCGTCATTGACGCCGCGCAAAAGCACGGACTGGCTCACCATGGGAATGCCGGCATCAACGAGCCGCGCGCAGGCGGCGCGCGCCGTTCCGGTCAGTTCCCGCGCATGATTGGCGTGCAACGCGACCCAGGTGGTCGCTCCCTCGACCTTGAGCGCGGCGACCATCTCGTCGCTGACGCGTGCGGGATCGGCCACGGGCACGCGGGTGTGAAGACGGATGATCCTGACGTGATCGATCCCCGCCAAATCGGCCATGATCTCGCTCATGCGGCGCGGCGACAGCATCAGTGGATCGCCGCCGGTAAGGATGACTTCCCAGATCTCGCCATGCGCGCGGATGTAGTCGATCGCTGCGCGATAGGCGCTGTCCGAGAGCGCGTTTTCCTTACCGGGCCCGACCATCTCCCGGCGGAAGCAGAAGCGGCAATAGACCGCACAGACGTGAACCAACTTGAACAGCGCGCGATCCGGATAGCGGTGCACAATTCCGGGAACCGGCGAGTGCGGATGATCGCCGATCGGATCGGCGTTCTCGCCCGGCTGTGCGCTCAGCTCGGCCGCGCTCGGAACGAACTGCCGTGCGATGGGATCGTGGGAATCGGCGGTATCAATCAGCTCGACCAGCGCCGGCGTAATCGCCACCGCATAGCGCGCGGCAACGCGCTCCAGCGCCGGCAGCGTCGCTGCGGGCGCCAGGCCTTCGGCGACGAGCTCAGCCGGCTCGCGCAAAGTGCGTGCAAGATTGGTCTTCGTCATGCCTCACCCGCAGGCGGTGTCCACACCACCTGATCAATTCGCGATGCGCCGCTCGCCAGCATGACCAGCCGGTCGAAGCCGAGCGCGACGCCGCTCGCCTCCGGCATCGCAGCGACCGCGGCCAAAAAGTCCTCGTCCAGCGGATAGGCCTCGCCGTAGCGGCGCTGCTTCTCCGTCATCGATTCCGCGAAGCGCTTGCGCTGCTCCTCGGCGTCGGTGAGTTCGCCAAAGCCGTTGGCAAGCTCGACCCCGCAGGCATAGACCTCGAACCGTTCCGCAAGCCGCGGATCATCAAGCTTCACCCGCGCCAGCGCCGCCTCTGGAGATGGGTATTCGAACAGAATGGTCAAACGACCCTGCCCCAGATGCGGCTCGACATGCTCAACCAGAACCTTGCTGAAGATGTCGGACCAAGTGTCGTCCTCGGCCACACGGACCTTGGCGCCGGCCGCCTCGGCGAGCGCGGCACGGTTACCCTCGCCGCCCGAGATTGTCGACAGCAGGTCGATGCCGGCGAACCGCTCGAACGCCCCCGCGACCGTCACAAGCTCCGGCTCGGCGAAGGGATCGGCGGTCCGGCCTCGGAACGAGAAGGTTCCGATGCCGGTCGCCCGCGCCGCACGGGCAATGACGACGACGGTGTCCGCCATGATGGCGTGATAGGGGGCGCCTGCGCGGTACCATTCCAGCATGGTGAATTCGGGGAGATGCAGGTCGCCGCGCTCGCGGTCTCGGAACACACGGGCAAACTCGAAAATCCGCGTCTCGCCCGCCGCCAGCAGCTTCTTGCAGGCGAATTCCGGCGAGGTTCGCAGGTAGCGGCTGGCGCCGCTGCCGTCCGGCCGAATGATCTCGGTCCGGGGCGCGTGCAGATGGGTCTCATTGCCGGGCGAGATCTGGAGGATGGAGGTTTCGACCTCGACGAAGCCCTGCTCGGCGAAAAATCCCCGGAGAGCCGCCGTAATGGCCCCCCTCGCCTGGAGGAAAGGCTGCCGGTCGCGGTGCCGCCCGGGCGACCAGAACGGCGAAATCGGCTTGTCCCCAGCCATCAACCGATTGCCCCTCGGAACAGCAAAATGCTGGCATCCAACGGCAAAATCAGTATGTTGCGGCCCGAAACGGGCGCCGAGGTCCGATTTGAGGCCCCAAGTCCCCCATCGATTCGACCACGTCCTGGCCGGTGCCGGGCCAAGCAAGCAGGAAATACAGCTTTGAGAGTCATCGCCAGTTCTATTCGCAAGGGCAACGTGATCGAGCAAGACGGCAAGCTTTATGTCGTCGTCAGCGCCGAGAACATCCATCCCGGCAAGGGCACCCCGGTCAGCCAGATTGAAATGCGCCGAATCTCGGACGGGGTAAAGATCTCCGAACGCTACAAGACGACCGACCAGGTCGAAAAGGCCACGATCGAAGAGCGCAACTACACCTACCTCTATGAGGACGGTGACGGCTACCATTTCATGAACCCGGAGACTTACGACCAGGTCCAGGTCTCCAAGGATGTCGTCGGCGACGCTGCTGCCTATCTTCAAGAGAGCATGACGGTCAAGCTGTCCATGCACGACACCAACCCGGTCTCGATCGCGCTGCCGCAGCGTGTGACGCTGGAAGTGGTCGACACCGAGCCGGTGACCAAAGGCCAGACTGCCTCCTCCTCCTACAAGCCCGCGGTGCTCTCCAATGGCGTGCGCACCACCGTGCCGCCGCACATCACCGTCGGCACCCGCGTCGTGGTGATGACCGAAGACGGCTCCTACGCCGAACGCGCCAAGGACTAACGGGGAACAGAGCGATCGCAACAAGTGCCGCCGGGGGGCGAGACAGTGGTTGGGAAGGGTTTCCGCTTCGTCTCGCAACTCCTGGCGTCGCTTTCGCTCTTCATTACCACCTCGCTTGCTGCGGAAGAATTTCGCAGCCCCTCACTCACGGCCCTGCGCGTCGATTGGCGCGCAGCGCTCGACCAGCTCCGCGCCGAGATCAATAGTCGTCCCCGGGTCGCGGACGATTTCATTTTCGCACCCCGCCGTTCGGTGCCGCGCCATGATCCGCGCGCAATACCCGCGTTGGTGCAGCTCAACGCGGTCTCCTCGCAATTCTTCACCGGCATCGCCCGCAGCCCCGTGCCGGTGCTACTGCCGTTCGATGCCGCCGCGTATCTCGAGGCGCAGCGCAACGGCGCGCCGGCTATGCTCGCGCTGTCGCGCTACCAGGCTGAATTCAATCCAGTCGACATGTTCGACGCCGGTCCCGCCGGCTACAGCGCGACGTTCTCGTTCGAGCCTGGCGCCGGCGACGGTATGCCGAGCCGGGTGTACGCAAGGCCCGTCGAGGTGCAGATCACGGGCTCGGCGCTCGTCTATGACATCGCCGATCCCTCTGGCGGCAAGGGCGAGCCGGTCAAACCCCTCGCAGCAACCTATCCAGACCTGCGCAGGTTCATCCGGGAAGGCTATGTGCGCTATGCCTTCACCCGTTTCGGCGTTGCCTATGTGGTGTCGATCCAGTGCCTTGACAGCATCGCCAAGCCGCGGCGGCTCGCCTGCAAGGAAGCCTATCCGGTCGCAGAACGCTTCCTGAAGGCGCTCCGGATTGCGGGCGGGCAACGGATGCGGCCTCTGATGGACGTTGCCTCCAACGTCCTCGATCGTCCGGCCGGACGCTCGGCTGATTTCAGCTATCGACCGAGCGGCGATATCATCCCGAATACAGGCTATCGCAAGCAAGGCGGCCATCCCGACGTGATGGCCTATGCACAGATCCGCTTTCCGCTCGAAAAGGCGCCGGCCTTCGTGCGCTCGCAATCCCATGGCAGGCGTGACAGGAGCGACAGCCCGACCGTCTATCCTTGGCGCGACAATTTCTGCGAGTCCCGCAGTTTCGAGGTCTGGCAGTGCGCCGGCGGGTATGGTCACCAGGGCGAGGATATTCGCGCCGCCGATTGCCCGCCGCCCGGCGAAGGCCGCGAGCCCTGCGATCCCAAGCGGCGCGGTGTCGTCGCCGTCCGCGACGCGATCGTGATCCGCTCTGCCAAGGACCAGGCCGTGACGCTGCAAGTCAACAGCCGCACCGAGCACATCCGCTTCCGCTACATGCACATGAACCCGCAGGCGCTGAACGCCGATGGCGTGCTCAATGGCCGCATCGTCACCGAAGGCGAGAAGATCGGCGTGATCTCGAACTATCTCGACCATCCCGCCGGCACCTCGATGCATTTGCATTTCGACGTGCAGGTATTTACCCGCGACGGCTGGATCTGGGTCAGTCCCTACGTCACGCTGGTCTCGGCCTATGAGCACCTGATCCGCGCCCGCGGCCGCGAGATCGGCCCGGAGGTCGCAGGCACTCCGCAGCCCGTGGCACACGCGCTGCCGGAAGATTTGATCAAGCAAGACCTGCGCGAGGGCTCGAGCGGCGAGGAGAATTGAGGACTTGCTCGTTCCAAGCCCAGGCGGAGCAAGAGCGGGTCGTCGCGCACACCGCCGGCTCGAACGAAGAAGGGAAAGGTTTATGAGTGTCGGACTGATCGGTCTTCTCGACGATATCGCGGCGATTGCAAAGGCGGCAGCAGCCTCGCTCGACGATGTGGCGAGTCAGGCTGCCAAAGCGGGCACAAAGGCGGCTGGCGTGGTCATCGATGACGCGGCGGTCACGCCTAACTACGTCATCGGTTTTGCCTCGAAACGCGAACTGCCGATCGTCGCCAAGATTGCCGTCGGATCGCTACGCAATAAGTTGCTGCTTCTGCTTCCCGTTGCCCTGGTGCTTGGCTATTTCCTTCCCGCCGCGGTCACGCCGCTGCTCATGCTGGGCGGAGCCTTTCTCTGCTACGAGGGTGCCGAGAAGGTGCTCGAGGCCATGATGCCGCATCATGCACGCCACCACGAAGCTCAGCTCCAGCCGATTGCGCTGAATGCCCGGTCGGTCGAGGACGAGAAGGTCGCGAGCGCCATCAAGACAGATTTCATCCTGTCGGCGGAGATCATGGCGATCACGCTGGCAGCACTCCCGGCGGGGAGCATCTGGACGCAGGCGCTGGTGCTTGCGCTGGTTGGCGTCTGTATCACTGCCGGGGTCTACGGTATGGTAGCCCTGATCGTGAAGGCGGACGATGTCGGCATGGCCCTTGCCCGCTATGACAGCGCCTCCGTCACTGGCGGCGCGATCCGCTTGCTTGGACGCGCGCTCGTCCGCGGTATGCCCACCTTCCTGGCGGTGCTAAGCACCATCGGCACCGCCGCCATGATCTGGGTCGGCGGCGGCATCATCCTGCACGGCATTGAAAAATACGGCCCACCCGAGGTCGGCCGCACGGTCCATGCCGCAACCGAGGCTGCCGCACATGTCCTTCCATCCGTTGCCGGCATCATCGAATGGTCGGTCGAAGCAGCCATCTCAGGCGTACTCGGACTGTTTGTCGGCGCACTTGCGATCCCGGCAGTCGAATACGGTCTCTCACCCCTGTGGAAACGATTGAGGCGATCGCAGCCAACCTGAACAAATGCGGTCCCGGGCTAGGAGTGCCAGCTACTCCAAGAACGCCGTCAACTGCGCGCCCTCATCCGCCACGAACACCGCGATCAATTCTGCCGGCTCTGTTGTACTGGCATTGGCGGAGACGAGATGTGTCGAGCCCGGCGGCTCGAAGAAGGACTGGCCGACGCCAAACGTCTCGATCGGGCCGCCGCCGAGTTGCGAGCGGATCTCGCCCTTGGTGATGTAGGCCGTCACAGAGCCCGCATGACGATGCGGCTGCGAAAACCCGCCCGGATCGTAGGACACACGCACGATGGTGACGCGCTTGCCCGGGACGTTCGGCAGCGCGTAGGACCCGATCGGCTCGACCTTGTCGAGCGGCGAACCCTCCGCAGCCGTGGCGCAGAGCGGCGCCAGCGCGCCTGACACAGTGTCGATCGTCACCGGCAGCGCCTTGCCGATTGCGAGTGCGCAGGCGAGCCCGCCGAGGGCGGCGATCGCCATTGAACGAGACGCTATCTGGCGCTGCGCAGCGGCCAAACTCATTGCTGTCATGCTGACCTCCTCGCGCTGCGATCAGGATGCCGCGGCAATCGTGGCCACAGGCCGTTTGGCCGGCGTCCAGCGATACGCCGCACCAAACCGATTCCAGACGTTGATCGAAGCAACCGCCGAAGTCAGGTAGGTCAGCTCGGTTTCGGAGAACTCGCGCTTTGCCTCCGAATAGACCTCCTCGCTGACGCCACCGGGAAGCATCGTCAAGGCCTCCGTCCAGGCCAGCGCCGCGCGCTCGCGCGCGGAAAAGATCGGCGCCTCGCGCCAGACCGCGACCAGATGGAGCTTGTCGGTGGGAACCCCGATCCGTTCCGACAGAAGGACGTGATGCTGCACGCAGAAGGCACAGCCGTTGATCTGCGAGGCGCGCAGCTTGACGAGTTCGATGAGCTGCTTGTCGAGACCGGCCTTGGTTGCAAGCTGACCCAGCGCCAGCACCAGATCATAGACATCGGGCGCGAGGCGCTTGAAATCCTCGTATTCGCTGCGGGCGTGTGACATTGCCGTTCACCTCGATTATTGTAAGCGTGCTTATATCTTATAAGAGCTCTTATATGTCACACAAGACCGCTGTCGTCACAAGATCGAAAACCGCGCGCGCGGCGCCCGCCGGCGACGTCGCCGTGCGTGTACCCGCTCCCGGCGAAGGCAAGCGCGGCGAGCAAGGCTATCTCGGCTATCTGCTGCGCCAGGCCCACGCCGCGGTCCGTCTGAAAATGGAGCGCACCCTCGCCGATCTCGGCGTGACCTCGCCGCAATTCGCGGTGCTGACCATGCTCAACGCCTATCCCGGCCTGTCCGGCGCCGACGTCGCCCGCCTCACCTTCCTGACCCCCCAGACGGTCGGCGTCATCATCCGCAACCTCGAACGCGACGGCGCCATCGCAATGACGCCGCATCCGGTCCATGGCCGCATTCAGCAATGGACGCTGACGCCGCGGGGCGCGACGCTGCTAAAGGCGTGCCGGCAACGTGTGCTCGAATTGGAGAAGCGCCTCGCTCTGGGTTTGGACAGTAAGACGGAAACGACGATCCGGCGCTGGCTCGCCGGGGTCGCGACCGAGTTGCAGGAGGATTAGCCGCCCTTCAACGCGTTCTTGACCTCGCCGTCGGGCCAAGTCTCGCCCGCGGCAATCACCCGCACCCGGGTTCGGTCCGCGGCATTGACCAGCACATGCGAACTCACCCGGTCGCGGCTCGGCTCCAGGTGCAGATCGGTTTCGGGCTTCCAGCTCAGCGTAGTCGCAAGATCGCCGGGAAAGATCTGCCATTGCGATCCGTCGTCGAGCTCGACGACATGGCTTTCCGCATGTGCGTGTATCTTCATTCCACCCCAATTCTTTTCGCCGAGTGCGGGCCCCGGCCGCAGGCCGAGACCCATGCTCCGTCAATCGTTGTCGTGATGAATCACAGTCTTCTCGCGATTGCCGAATTCATCTTCCTTCTTGATCACGGTGGTGCGGTCGGCGGGCTCACGCTCTTTGATGACCGTGGTGTGGTCGCGATCTCGATCGCGCTCGCGATATTCATGGGACTGACCAACCGTCACACCGGCGCCGGCCGGCCCGACGTGAACGCCGACCTCGTCCGCGAATGCGGGCGCCGCGATGACGGTGGCCATGGCGGCGGCAAACAGATATTTCCTCATCTTCTCCTCCTCGTTGTCGCAAGGGGAATGCGAGGCTGCGGCGATTTGTTCCGACGGAACGATTGATCCGGCCGCGCAAGATCAGGCGCGGCATCCGTTCCAGGAACCGACTCACACGCGCCATGTTTCGGGCTAGAATGTGCCCATGACGCACGTTGATTCCTCATCCTATCCAACTCGCCGCGCCCTGCTGCAATCGACGTTCGGTGCAGCGGCGTTACTTGCACTCCCGAAACGCGCCCTCGCCGCGCCTCCAGGCTTCGATGAATGGCGCGAAGCCTTTCGCGCGCGGGCATTGGCCAAGGGCATTTCGGCGGCGACCTGGCAGCGCGCGATGGCGCGGGTCGAGCCGGACATGAGCGTGTTCAAGCAGATGCGCAACCAGCCGGAATTCCACGAGCAGGTCTGGCAATACATCAACCGCCGCGTCTCGGACTGGCGCATCATCAACGGCAAGATCGCGCTGAAGAACAACGAAGCGCTGTTCGCGCGCATCGAGCGCGATTTCGGCGTCGAGCGCGGCACGCTCCTGGCGCTGTGGGGCGTCGAGTCCGCCTATGGCGATCCCCTGGTGCAGCAGAACCATATGACCCCGGTATTTCCCTCGCTCGCTGCGCTCGCCTGGAACGAACCGCGGCGCAAGACCTATTGGGAGACCGAGCTGATCAACGCGCTGCGCATCGTCGACAAGGGCTGGAGCACGCCGGAGCAGATGCAGGGATCCTGGGCCGGCGCGATGGGTCATTCGCAATGGATGCCGGAAGTCTGGCTCAATGTCGGCATCGACTATGACGGCGACGGCAAGGTCTCGCCCTTCGGCAAGCCCGATGACGCGCTGGGCTCGACCGCAAAATATCTCGTCAATCGCGGCAAGTGGCATCGCGGCGAGCATTGGGGCTACGAAGTGCGCGCGCCCGGCAACATCAGCGGCAGCCGCACCTATGCGGCGTGGCAAGCGGCCGGCGTCACCCGCGCCGACGGCCAGCCATTCCCGCAACCGAATGCGTCGGCGCAGCTGTGGACGCCTGTTACGGGCGGGCCGAGCTTCCTGCTCGGACCGAATTTCTACTCGGTGAAGAGCTACAACCCTTCCATGAACTACGCGCTCGCGATCTGCCATCTCGGCGACCGCTGCCTGGGCGCGCCCCCGTTCATCCAGCCCTTCCCCGGCTCCGAGCGCGCGCTGACGCTTGCCGAGGTGCAGGAGATGCAGACGCGCCTGACCAAAGCCGGCTTCGATACCGGCGGCACCGACGGCCGCGTCGGCAACGACACGATGAAGGCGGTCAAGGATTTTCAGCAGCGCGCAGGGATCACGCCGGCGGACGGCTATGGCGGGCTGAAGGTGTTGGCGAGACTGCGGCAGGGATTGTAAGCGGCTCAGCGCCTATACTGCGGCTCCTCCGCGTCGAGGTGGCGGCGGATCGCGGCGAGATGCAGCCGCGCGGATTCGGAATCGCCTTCGCGCATCTGCTTGTAAGTTTCAGCCGCAACAGCGGGATCGACCGGCAGCACCTTTCGTCCGGTCGACATCGCCAGTACCTGCACCTCGGCTGCGCGTTCGAGGTAATAGAGATCGTCCCAGGCCTCGGCGATGGTCGGGGCCAGTACCATCACGCCGTGATGCTTCATGAAGACAATATCGGCATTGCCGACCGCGGACGCGATGCGCGCGCCTTCGCGGTTGTCGAGGGCAAGGCCGTTATAGTTGCGGTCCACCGCGGTGCGGCCGTAGAATTTCAGCGCGGTCTGGCCGGCCCAGATCAGGGGCTCGCCCTCGGTCATAGAGAGCGCCGTCGCATAGGGCATGTGGGTGTGGAAAGCGACCTTGGCGCGCGGCAGACGCTTGTGCATCTCGGCATGGATGTAGAAGGCGGTCGCCTCGGGTACGCCCTCGCCGTCGAGCACGTTGCCGTGGAAGTCGCAGATCAGCAGCTTTGACGCGGTCAGCTCGCGGAAGGCGTAGCCGTACGGGTTGACCAGGAAGAGATCGTCATGCCCGGGCACCAGGGCCGAGAAATGATTGCAGATGCCTTCCTCAAAACCGTTGCGCGCGGCCATGCGGAAGCAGGCGGCAAGATCCTCGCGCGCGGTGCGGATCGCCTCGGTGGCGAGGTCCGGCCGGTTCGAACGATGGGGCGCGGGAGAGGAAGCGTGAAGACTATGCGCCATGGCGAAGGACACCTATGTCGGTCGGAGCTGGCCGCGTTGTACAGGGGCTGCGCCTGCGCGTCAGCCCCTGAGGGCACCACCCTGCCCTGCGCGGCTTATGCGCGCCGCGGCACGCCGCCGGCATTCATGCCGCCGTCAATGACGAGTTCGCTGCCGGTGACGTAGCGCGAGGCATCGGAGGCCAGATACAGCACGCCAGAAGCGATCTCCGCAGCCTGGCCGGCACGGCCGAGCGGCGTGACGAGCTTGGCGCGCTCTTCTGGATCGATCGGCGCGTTCTGGCCGGCACCGGTCGCGCCAGTCGGAATCTTGCCCCAGATCGGCGTGTCGATGATGCCGGGATGCACCGAGTTGACGCGGATGCCGTCGCCAGCGGCCGCGCATTCCATCGCGATCGATTTCGCAAACAGCCGCACTCCGCCCTTGGTGGCCGAATAGGCCGACAGCCCGGGGGCACCGCGCAGGCCCGCCAGTGACGACATCATCACGATCGAGCCGCCGCCGGTCTTGCGCATCAAGGGCAGGCAATGCTTAACAGAGAGGAACACGCCGTCGAGGTTGATGGCGTTCTGCTTGCGCCAGTCGGCCAGCGTCATGTCGACGATCGAGGGCACGGAGATGCCGATGCCGGCATTGGAGACCATGATGTCCAGCCGGCCGTAGCGCTTTGCGACCTCGGCGACGACCTCGATCCAGCGTTCCTCGCTGGTGACATCCTGCTCCAGGAAGATCGCCTTGCCGCCGGCTCTTGTAATCCGGTTGGCAAGCTCTGGGCCGCGCAGCTCGTCGATGTCTGTCGCAATGACGGTGGCGCCCTCGCGCGCGAACAGCTCGACGATGGCCTCGCCAATGCCGGAGGCGCCGCCCGTCACCAGCGCGACCTTGCCCTCAACCTGCCCTGCCATGTTCACTCCCTTTTTTGTTGTTTGAGCGATCTATTTTTTCGCATGATCTTGCCGAAAACCGCGTCGCTATCTAATCACGGATGGCCCCTGGTCCGGTAGCGCGACGTCGACGACGCGGAATTGCACACGCTCGACGCCCTGGTAGCGATCGACCGACAATGATCCCGCGACATGCAATTGCTGACCGCGGTTGGCGAGCAGCGCATTGCCGAGCTTCTGGCCGACCGAACGGAACGCGATGCCGTTGACGATGGCGCCGTCACCGGACTTGAAGCGCAGCCTCAAATGCGCCTGGCCGACCTCATCGGCATAGACGAGCTGATGCGCCGGCAGCGCCAGCACGACTTCCGGATTGCCGCTGCCGAACGGGCCGGCGCGATTGAGAGTGGTCGCAAGCTCCGGCGTCACTGCGCGCGCGGAGACTGCGCCGTCGACATAGAGCTCGTTGACGTGCCGCGCCTCCGCGACGTCGCGCGCCAGCGCGTTCTCCAGATAGGCGCGGAATTCGGCGAGCTTCTCCTTGCGCAGCGTGACGCCCGCGGCCATCGCGTGGCCGCCGCCCTTGAGCAGAATGCCGTCAGTAACCGCTTGCCGCACCGCCTTGCCGAGATCGACGCCGGCGATCGAGCGGCCCGAGCCGGTGCCGATGCCGCCGGGCTCAAGCGCGATGGCAAAAGCAGGCCGGGAAAACTTCTCCTTCAGGCGTGAGGCGACGAGGCCGACGACCCCGGGATGCCAGCCTTCGGAGGCCGTGACGATGACGCCGAGCTTGTCTTCCAGGCCGATTGAGGCAAGCGCCTCGGCTTCCGCCTGCGCTTCGGCCGCCTGCTCGATGATTCGGCGCTCACTGTTGAGGCGGTCGAGCTCGGCGGCGATGCGTGCGGCCTCGACGCTGTCAGCTTCGAGCAAAAGGCGCACGCCGAGATCGGCCCGACCGATCCGACCGCCGGCATTGACGCGCGGCCCCAGCATGAAGCCGAGATGCCAGGCCTCCGGCGGACCATTGAGCCGCGCCACGTCCATCAGCGCGGTATGACCGACATGGTCGCGCCGCCGCATCGCGATCAGCCCTTTTGCGACGAAGGCGCGGTTAAGGCCGATCAGCGGCGCAACGTCGGCGACGGTGCCGAGTGCGACGTGATGCAGCATGCCGAGCAGATCGGGCTCGGGCATCTCGGCGCCCCAGAAACCGCGCTGGCGCAGCTCGCGATTGACGGCGACCAGCGTCACCAGCACGAGGCCAACGGCGGCGAGATGTCCGAGGCCCGAGAGATCGTCGGGGCGGTTCGGATTGACCAGCGCATCGACCTCGGGGAGATCGAGGCCGCATTGGTGATGGTCGATCACGACAACGGACATGCCGAGGCGCTTCGCCTCGGCCAGCGGCTCGATACTGGTGGTGCCACAATCGACGGTGACGAGCAGCGTGGCGCCCTTTGCTGCCAGCGCGCGCACCGCTTCGGTGTTGGGGCCGTATCCCTCAAAGATCCGGTCCGGAATGTGGATCAGCGGATCGAGCCCGCAATGGCGCAGATGCCAGGCCAGCAGCGCCGCCGAAGTGGCGCCGTCGACGTCGTAATCGCCGAAGATCGCGACCCTTTCGCCCTTCCCCGCGGCATCCGCGATCCGCTGCGCGGCAGCTTCCATCTCCGTCACCGTGAACGGGTCCGGCAGCAGTTTTCGGATGGTCGGATCGAGGAAGTCCGGCACGGTATCGATGTCGACGCCGCGGCCGGCCAGCACCCGCGCCAGCAGTTCCGGCAATTGGTGACGTTGCACGATCGCAAGCGCCTTGGCCGCGCCGCGCGCGTCGAGCCGGTCACGCCAGAGCTTGTCCGTGAGCGAGCGCGTCACCCCCAGGAACGCCTGGGGCGCTTCGACGGGCAAGGCAGTTGCGGGCGGGGTCATGAATGATGATTGATTGAGGAGCCCGGACGGATGGCAGCAGATTGGTCGGCAGGGACGATTGGCCCGGAATCGCTCTGGATATGCAATGGCTGCGCCGCACAAAGCGGTGGATTGCCCTTTTGCGGCGCTGATCTGACTATCATTTGGGCATTCCAGGGAACCGCAAATTAAGCGGGCGTTAGGTGGAATCCTCGAAAAAGCTTTCCATTCGATCTGTATCTTTGTTCCGGGTTCATTGCAGGTCAGACCTCATTGCCAAGGGAAGCTCCCCGATGTCTGCTGCGCTGGGTCTGAAAGCCAAGCCGATCACCACCACCGAACCCGCTGATGATGATTCCGACATCTCCGCGCTGATCAACCGCCTGACTGCGGAGGTCAACCAGATCGCGGTCGACAAGACCAAGGCGATCCAGCAAATCACCAATCAGATGAAGATGCTGGCGCTGAACGCCCTGATCGAGAGCTCGCGCGCCGGCGCGCAGGGCGCGGGCTTTGCGGTCGTGGCGCAGGAGGTGCGTGGCGTCGGCCAGCAGGTCGAGACCATCGCCCGCGAGCTCGAGACACAGCTGACCAAACGAACCGGCGAGCTCGTCGCCTCGATCGACCGCATGAGCCAGCGCTCGCGCGGCGAGCGCATGATCGATCTGTCGCTCAACGCTATCGAGCTGATCGACCGCAACCTCTATGAGCGCACCTGCGACGTGCGTTGGTGGGCGACCGACTCGGCCGTGGTCGATTGCGCGGCCTCGCCGGCCGCGGCGGCTGTAAACCACGCCTCGCAGCGCCTCGGCGTGATCCTCGGGGCCTACACCGTCTATCTCGACCTCTGGCTTTGCGATCTCGACGGCAACGTCATCGGCCAATGGCCGCGCCGACCGCTTTCGCGTCGTCGGCCAGAACGTCGCCCACACCAAATGGTTTCGCGAGGCGCAATCCTTGCGCTCCGGCGACGACTATGTCGCCGGTGACGTCGAGAACCAGCCGCTGCTCGGCAACGCCCAGGTCGCGACCTATTGCGCCAGCGTCCGCAGCGGCGGCCAGGCCAACGGGGTGCCGATCGGCGTGCTCGCCATTCATTTCGACTGGGAGGCGCAGGCCCGCGCCATCGTCCAGGGCGTGCGCGTCGGCGACAGCGACAAGACCCGCGTACTGCTGGTCGATTCGAGCCTTCGTGTGATTGCCGCCTCGGACGGCCAGGGCATCCTCAGCGAGCGCATCTCGATCGCGCTGAACGGCCAGCGCTCCGGCTTCCACCACGACCGCACCGGCGCGCTGGTCGCCTTCCATGCCACCCCGGGCTATGAGACCTATCGTGGGCTCGGCTGGTACGGCGTGATCATCTGCGGGGCGTGAGGCGCCCGCAAAGCCGGCGAGTAGCCCGCCTTTATCAGAACTCGCGAAAACAACCCCATGCACAGTAGCTAGAGGATTGCTTTCATTGCTGTTTTTTTCAGCGGGACTTCCTTTCGGTTTTTGGCTTCCGCCAGAATGTTTTGACACGTCGGGCAAAACACTGGCAATCTGTGATCATCGCCAGGTTGTGTTTACGCGCGAGGGAATGATCCCTAAGCGGATTTTTTTGACATCGCGCCCGGGCTTGCGAAGCATTTTCCGGCAAGCCATGCTCGCTACGGGCAAGAGCTCCGCGCCATTGGTCGTGAGAGTCGCTTCGGATCACATTCGTCGACGTGAGAGCGTAAGTTTGCATTGGCTTTGATCATCTCGCGCTCCGAAACATCGAGGAGACGTGCCATGAAGATCGTCGTGATCGGCGGGACCGGATTGATCGGATCTAAACTGGTGGCGAAGCTGAAGCAGCAGGGCCACGAGGCGGTGGCAGCCTCGCCAAGATCAGGCGTGAACGCCGTGACCGGGGAAGGTCTCGCTGCGGTGCTGGCCGGCGCCGATGTTGTCGTCGACGTCGCCAACGCGCCGTCCTGGGAGCCGGCCGCCGTGCTCGATTTCTTCCAGCGCTCGAGCAAGAATCTCCTCGCGGCAGAGGCCGCAGCGGCCGTGAAACATCATGTGGCGCTCTCCATCGTCGGCACCGAGCGGTCGCCCGACAACGCCTATTTCCGTGCCAAGCTCGCTCAGGAGACCGTCATCAAATCCTCTTCGGTCCCCTACTCGATCGTGCGCGCCACCCAGTTCTTTGAATTCCTCGGCGCCATTGCCGAAACGGCTGTGACGGGCGGCAGGATTGTCGTTCCATCGGCGCAGTTTCAACCGATCGCGTCCGACGATGTGGTCGATTGTCTCGCGGAGATCGCAACGGGCCGGCCGCTCAACGGCACGATCGACATTGCTGGACCCGAGAAGGCCCCCTTCAATGAATTCATCGCGCGACGCCTGAAGGCGTCCGGCGATGCCCGACCTGTGGTGGGAGACCCAAAGGCGCCCTATTACGGCGCTCTCATTGACGACACATCGCTGAATCCGCTCGGCGAGGCGCGGCTCGGGAAGACACCGCTCGCAACATGGCTCGCGAGCCTCTGAAGCTCCGTCAGCCTCAATCACGACGGAAATGACAATGAAGGGAATCCCATGTGCAGATTGCTGATGGCAACGGCGGTTTACGCTGCGTCTTTCCTGACGGCCCATGCAGCCGAGACAGCAGCACCATTAGCCAAAGTAACAGTGGTGTTCGATCAGGCCCTGCCAACGTCCCCGGCAAGAGCATGAAGGGCGTGCTGGTCGAATATGGTCCGGGAGGCTCCTCACCCGCGCACATGCACCCGCGCTCCGCGTTTATCTATGCGACCATCCTGGAAGGAGCGATCCGCAGTCAAGTCAATGATGAGCCCGCCAAGGTCTATCGCAAGGGAGAAAATTTTTTCGAGAAACCCGGCGACCGCCACGCCACAAGCGCCAATGCCAGCGATTCCGAACCTGCGAAGCTGCTGGCCGTCTTCGTCGTGGATACAGCAGACAAGGAGCTAGTGACACCTATCGCGAAGTAACGCCGGGGCAGCAGGCGGGACGCCGTATCGAATTCTCAAGTCGCGGCGGCAACCAGCTTGCTGTACTCGCCTTCGTACTCTCGCGCCATTCGGCGCGCCGAGAAACGCTCCTCGAACCGTGCGCGCACCTGCCTTCGATCCAACTTGCCCACTTCGCCGACCGCCTGAACGGCTTGCTCTTCGTTCTCGACGATGAAACCAGTCAGGCCGTGCTCGATGACCTCAGGGACGGCGCCTGAGCGGTAGGCGATCACGGGAGTTCCGCAGGCCATTGCCTCGATCATGACCAGCCCGAAGGGCTCCGGCCAATCGATCGGAAACAACAGAGCGGCGGCTCGACCAAGGAACTGCTGCTTTCCGTCATCATCGACTTCGCCGACAAGCTTGATCTTCTCGTCGTCAATGTGGGGCTCGACATGTTTCTTGAAGTAGGCGGTCTCGGCGCGCGGGATCTTCGCGGCGATGCGCAGTGGCATACGGGTTAGATGCGCGATGCGGATGGCATCCTCCGGACCCTTGTCTTTCGTCAGGCGGCCAAGAAATGCAAGGTATGATCCCTGCTCGTAGCACGGGCGAAGCAGGTCGGACGGCATCCCGTGCTGGATCGTTCTAATCCAATTCGCATTTGGAAGCGGCAGGCGCTGCCGGTCGGAAATCGACACGAGCGCTGCTTCGGGGAATTGCCGAACCACGTCAGGCAACCCAGGCAAGTCGAGGCGGCCATGCATGGTCGTCAGGAACGGCACGCCCAGGCGACTGAGCAACGGCAGATGCAGCCAGTCGATGTGCGCGTGGATCACGTCGAAGTCTCTCGCTCGCTTCGCGATCGCTTCCAGCAGCATCGCGCAAGCTGCACTCGGATCGGCGCCCTTGCGCCCGAGACGCAACGCACGGGACCAAACCGGATAGAGTCTCCCGGCCGTCCGGGAATCGCCGCTCGCAAACAACGTGACGTCGTGGCCGAGCTGCACCAGCTCATCCACCAGCCAAGCTACCACCCGCTCCGTGCCGCCGTAGAGCTTCGGAGGAACGCTTTCGGCCAGCGGAGCGAGCTGAGCGATACGCATGTGCTAAACTGCCAAGCGCACGATCAGCACGATGACTGCCGCCAGAAGGTTCGAAATCGCGAGCAAGGTCCAATTCGGCCTCGCACTCGCGGCCGCCAGGCAGCAGGCCAGTTCCTCCACCAGCGCTAACATTCGTCATCGCGAAGCCGCTCGAGATAGGCAAGGCCAGATGCCGTCAGGTCCTGGGCATCACCGCCACTCTCGCGCGCTTCCCGCCTCCCTTGTAGATGACGCTCGAGCAGACAGCGACGACCATCCGCGGCATCGACGTGACGATGCCGGGCGCGGTAGACGGACCAAGCAGTATCCACGGCCGTTCGTAGCGGATCGTGGTCGACCATGTTCCAGCTCCCACATTGAGACGTTCATGGGACCGCAACTCGTTACGACGGAGGAAGTTTCCACTTTTTCCCGAAACTCGCAGGGCTTTGCGGGTTCGAACTTGATGAGTGGGCTCCCCCCGTGTGGCATCAGGCGGCGCGAGGCGCGGCCATCTCCGCTGCGAGCAGCACAGCGGCGCGGCTAGCGCCAATCGATGCGATGCCCTGCCCGGCGATATCATAGGCGGTGCCGTGCGCGGGCGTGCAGATCGGGAACGGGAAACCACCGAGCAAGGTGACACCCCGATCAAAACCCATCAGCTTCATCGCGATCTGACCCTGGTCGTGATACATCGTCAGCACCGCATCGAAGGCGCCGCCCTTGGCGCGCAGGAACACCGTGTCGGCGGGGAACGGTCCCTCCGCGGCGATGCCCTCGCGCTGGGCGGCCGCGACCACGGGCGCGATGATGTCGATCTCCTCGCGACCAAAATTGCCGCCGTCGCCGGCATGCGGATTGAGACCAGCGACCGCGATGCGGGGCCGCGTGAAACCGGCATTGCGCATACAGGAATCGGTCAGCTTGAGCGCGCGATGGATGCGCTCGCTGGACAGCTTTGCAGCGACGTCCTTGAGTGGGATGTGGGAGGTGACCCGCGCGTTCCAGAGCCGGTCCAGCACGTTGAACTCACTTGCCGCGGTCTTGAGCCCGACCACCTCGGCGGAGAACGCGATCTCGTCGTCGTATTCGGCGCGGGCAAGGCGCATCGCCTGCTTGTTGAAGGGGGTAAAGCAGACGGCATCGACACTTCCGTCACGGCCGAGCTCGAGCGCGTGCCGGTAATTGGTCAGGGCGAAGTTCCCGCCGACAAGCGTCGCGGCCTTCGGCTCGACCTCCCTGGGATCGAGGTGGCGGAGATCGACAAACAGCGTCTCGCCCTGCGCCGCGCCAAGGTCGGCGCCCTGCTCTACCATGGTCAGCTCCGGCTTGACGCCGGCAACCCGCGCGCCTTCGTCGAAGATGCGGCGGTCACCGATGATGACGATCCGGCTGCGGGCGCGGACGTCATCCTGCACCGCGAGCTTCGCCGTCAGCTCCGGGCTGATGCCGGCGGGATCCCCCATTGCCAATGCAATGAGCGGCTTTGCGGTCATATGATCACCTTTTCCTCAGCTGTCGTCCGATCGGTAGACGGCGCGGGTTTGCGCCAGAGCCGCGTGAGCTGCAGCACGAGCGGAAGCAGCAACAATGCGATGCCGGCAACGATCAGGCACGTCACCAGCTTGTTTGCAAAGAAGATCCCGAGCGATCCCTTGGAAATCAGCATCGACTGCCGGAACGCGTCCTCGGCCTTGTCGCCGATGATGATCGCGAGCACGAGCGGCGCCAACGGATAGAACAGCTTCTTGAAGAGATAGCCGACGATCCCGAAGCCAAGCATCATGACGACGTCGAGATAGGAATTCGACACCGAATAGGCGCCGACGACGCAGATGATCACGATCAGGGGCGCGATCACCACAAAGGGAATCCGCATCAAGGCTGCGAAGACCGGAACGGTGAGCAGCACCAGCGCGACGGCGACGATGTTGCCGACATACATCGAGGCGATCAGGCCCCAGACGAAATCCTTACTGTCGACGAACAGCATCGGCCCGGGATTGAGACCCCAGATCATCAGGCCGCCCATCATGACCGCCGCGGTCGCCGAGCCGGGAATGCCAAGCGAGAGCATCGGCAGCAGCGCGCTGGTGCCGGCGGCATGGTCGGCCGTCTCCGGCGAGATGATGCCTTCGACCTCGCCAGTGCCGAAATATCGGCCCCGGCGCGAGAAGCGGCGGGCGATGCCGTAGCTCATGAAGGAGGCCGCGGTCGGGCCGCCCGGCGTAATCCCCATCCAGCATCCGATCGCGGCACTGCGCAGCAAGGCAATGCCATGCCGCGGCAGGCGGCCGACCGCGCGAAACACCTCACGCCAGTCGATCTTGGAGGAGACCGCGCGCGCGTGAAACTCCTCTTCGACGGCAACCAAGAGCTCGCCGATACCGAACAGACCCATCACGGCGACGACGAAGCTCACGCCCTTGACGAGTTCATCGACCCCCATGGTGAGGCGCACGCTGCCAGACACGGTGTCGATGCCGATGGCAGCGATCGCAAAGCCGATCGCCAGCGCCACGACGGTCTTGATCGGCGCGGCACCGCCCATGCCGACGAAGCTGGCAAAGGCCAAGAAATAGACCGCAAAATACTCGGCCGGCCCGAACGCGAGCGCCACCTGGGCCACCCAGGATGCGAGGAAGGTGATCAGGATGACGCCGATCAGCGCGCCGAACGCCGCCGAACCGAAGGCCGTGGCGAGCGCCGTCGTTGGCCGGCCGTCGCGCGCCATCGGGTAGCCGTCGAAGGTGGTCGCGACCGACGACGGCTCGCCGGGAATGTTGAACAGGATCGAGGTCACGGAGCCGCCGAACAGCGCGCCCCAATACATGCTGGAGAGCAGGATGATGGCCGAGACCGGCTGCATGCCGAAGGTCAGCGGCAGGAGCAGCGATACTCCGTTTGGCGCGCCCAGCCCCGGCAGCACGCCGACGAGAATGCCGAGCAGCACGCCGATTACCATGAGCAGCAGATGTGGCGCGGTGACCGCGATGGTGAAGCCGTGCAGGAGCTCTGCGAGATTATCCATCGGACCTCTCCGTCAGAACCCAAACGCGGCGGCGAGCGCGCCATGCGGCAGGCTGACCTGGAACATGCGCTCGAACACGACGTAGAGCGCGAGTGCCGTCGCCCCCGCCATGGCGAGCGCACGCGGCACGGATTGATGCCTGGGGATCGCCGGCACTGCGAAAACGTATAACGCCGAAGCGACGTACATCCCGGCCAGCGGGATCGCGGCAACAAAAATCGCAGCCGGCACGAACAGGCCGGCGAGCCTGCGCAGCTCGATGGACGTGATGGCGATGGGGACATTTGCCAGTGTCGCGGCCGGTAGCACGCCCCGCACCAGATTGTAGAGGCTCCCGATCACGACGATGATCCCGGTCAGGAACGGAAACGTGCCGGCGTCTACCCCGGCGCTCGACCAGCCGATGCCGTTGTCGAGGCTGGAGATGACGACTGCCACACCGAAGGTCCCGGTGAGGGTAGCGGTCGCAAGTTCAAGCGCGCGGCGGGAGATCATGGTCCGTTACCTCTGAGCTATCCCATGTGACGGCGGTGAGATCTGCCGAACGAGCTCGGCCTGCATGGTTCGAGACGCCCGCTTTGGCGGGCTCCTCACCATGAGGGTCGGATATCTCGCCACGACGCGCGACCTCATCCTGAGGGCCCGCCGCAGGCGGACGTCTCGAAGGATGGCCGCAAACGACCTGCCCGCCGCCTCACTTGACGAGCCAGCCCTGCTCGCCCGCGACCTGCTTGACGTGCTCGAGGTCGTCCTTGATGAATTTTTCGAACTCGGCGCCGGTCAGGAAGGTGTCGACCTGCGAGGTCTTCTCGATGTAGTCCTTCCATTCCGGCGTCGCCTGCACCTTCTTCATGAGATCGATATAGAACGCCGCCTGGTCCGGCGTGACCTTGCCGGGCAGCCACACCGTGCGCGGCTGCTCATACTGCTTGATGTCGAGGCCCTGCTCGACGCAGGTCGGAACGTCGCTCCAGCCTTCGGTTGCGGTGACCTTCGGGCCCTGCGGCAGCCGTTTCGGGCTAAAAACGCAGAGCGGGCGCTGCGTGCCGCCGCGCCATTGCCCGAGGCTCTCGCTGGGATTGTTGACATGGGAGTCGAGATGTCCGCCGGCGAGCTGCACGGCGGTCTCGGCGCCGCTCTTGAACGGGATATAGGTCAGCTTGACCTTGCCAGCCTTCTCGATCATGCGCGTCAACACCTCGTCGGTGTCCTTGGATTGCGCGCCGCCCATCTTGAATTCGCCCGATGCGGCCGCCTTGAGATAATCGCCCGCGGTTTTGTAGGGCGCGTCCTGCTTGACCCAGAGCAGGAACTCATCCTGCGCCATCGCCGCGATCGGGGTGAGATCGGTGTAGTTGAAGGCGACCTTGGAGACGAGCGGCTGCTGCCAAGCGTTGGAGGTGCCGAAGATCACCTTGTGCGGATCGCCAGCGGAGGCCTTGCCGTAGACATAGCCTTCGGCGCCGCTGCCGCCGCCCTTGTTGACGACGACGATTGGCTGGTCTGTCAGCTTGTACTTGGTGATGATGTTCTGCACCGCGCGCGCGAGATTGTCAGTGCCGCCACCCGGCCCGGCCGTGGCGACGAACTCGATCGGCTTTTGCGGTTGCCAGGCGGCGAGCGCCGGCATCGTGCCGGCGAGCACGGTCGCGGCCGCGGAGAGCAGAAGTGTTGACGTCCGACCCATGATGTCCTCCAGCTGATTTTTGTCTTTTGTTGTTGTCTTATCGACGTCCGCTCAGGCGACGCGTTCCTCGCGACTTGCCGAGGCCAGCACGATTGCGCCTTCTTTTTCGAGCGCTTCGATCTGCTTCTGGTCGAACCCATGCTCGGCCAGCACCTCACTTGTGTGCTCACCATAGACCGGCGCGCCTGACCGAACTTTGCCTGGCGTCTCCGAAAACTTGATGGGAAGCCCGATCGTCTTCACCGGACCGAGCGTGGAGTGCTCGACCTCGACAACCATCTCGCGCGCCAGCGTCTGCGGATCACTGAGGGCTTCCAGCATGTCGTGCACGGGGCCGCACGGCACGCCTTTCTCGTCCAGCGCCGCAAGCCAATGCGCGCGCGATTTGGTGCGGAAGCGTTCGCTCAAGACGGCTTCCAGCTCCTTCAGATGTGCCATACGGTCGGAGCCGGTGAGGAAGCGCGGATCAGTGGCGAGCTCGCTGGCGCCGAGTGCTTCCAGCATCAACAGCCAATGCTTCTTGTTGGCGCCGCCGACGACGAGCCAGCCATCCGAGGCTTCGAACGCCTGATAGGGCGCATTGAGCGGATGGGCCGAGCCCATCGCGCGCGGCGCCGTGCCCGCGGCCAGCGCAATGGTGGACTGCCAATAGGTCTGCACCAGGGCCGCTTCATAGAGCGAAGTCTCCACCCACTGTCCTTCGCCGGTCTTGAGACGGTGCGTATAGGCCGCGAGGATGCCCATGCTCGCCAGCAGACCGGCGGTGATGTCCGACAGTGGCGGGCCGCATTTGACGGGCGGACCGTCGGGACGTTCGCCGGTAAAGCTCATGATGCCGCTCATGGCCTGCGCGACCAGATCGAAGCCGCGGCGGTGCTTGTACGGGCCGGTGCGGCCGAAGCCCGACAGCGAGCAGTAGATCAGCGCGGGAAATTCCGCGTGCAGTGCCTCGTAACCGAAACCGAGACGCTCCATCGCGCCGGGCGCAAAGTTCTCCACCAGCACATCGGCGCTCGCGATCAACCGCCGAAGCACCTGCTTGCCACCGTCGGTCTTCAGATCCAGCACGACGCCGCGCTTGTTGCGGTTCATCATCAGGAACGAGGCCGCCTCATCGCCGATCTTCGGCGGCACCGAATGGCGGGTATCGTCGCCATTGGGCCATTTCTCGATCTTGATGACGTCGGCGCCCATGTCGGCGAGCATCAAGGTGCAGGTCGGCCCGGCCATGACATGGGTGAGATCGATGACCTTGAGACCGGCGAGCGGTCCCGAACGGCGGGAGGTGGATTGCGATCGATCGCTCTGCATTGGCCCGTCCTATTGGCCGCGCCATTGCGGCGCGCGCTTGTTGAGGAAAGCATCGAGCCCTTCGCGAAAATCCTGGCTCGTGTAGCACGTCAGGATGAGGTCTTCGCCCTCGTCCCGCGTCAGCCGTCTTTGCAGGCGGGTCACCGCCTGCTTGGTCGCATTCAGCGTCAGCGGCGCATGACTGGCGAGCAGCCGAGCGACCTCGTCAGTGCGCCGATCGAGCGCGGCAAGATCGTCCACGACCTCGCCGAGCAGCCCGATGCTTGCGGCCTCGGTGGCATCGACCAGGCGCGCGGTGAAGATCAGATCCTTGACGCGCGCGGCGCCGATGAGCGCCGTGAGACGGCTGACATTGGACATCGACAGGCAATTGCCAAGCGTGCGGGCGATGGGGAAACCGATCTTGGCGCTGTTGGTGCCGATGCGGAGGTCGCAGGCCGCGGCGATGCCGGCCCCGCCTCCGGTACAGAACCCGTTGATCGCCGCGATCGTCGGCACACGGCACTGCTCCAGCGTTGTGAGCACGCGATCGATGCGGTTCTCGTAATCGATGGCGTCCTGCGGCGTCTTGAATTCGCGGAACTGGTTGATGTCGGTGCCCGAGGCGAACGCCTTGTCGCCAGCCCCGCGCAGCACCAGCACCTTGATCGCAGGGTCGCGGTTGGCCTCCTCGCAAATCGCAGCGAGCCGCTCGTACATGGCAAACGTGAAGGCGTTGCGGGCCTGCGGCCGGTTAAAGGTGATCCGCCCGATGCCGTCCTGGCGCTCGAAAACGAGGTCTTCTGCCTCCACTTGCAGGTCCATTCCCCACACCCTTTCTGCTTTTTTACAGTTTTGAATGCAAAATTTGGAATTTTCAAGCTGGAACTTGCGAATTTTTGTCTGTATGTCCATTTTTGCATGCAAATAGAGTTTCAGGACCATGCTTCACGAAGAAGTCGTCGGCCGCATTCGCGCCATCCTGCTCGACGGTGAAATCCCGCCAGGGGCGCGCATTCCGGAGCGCGAGCTATGCGAGCGGCTCGAAATCTCGCGCACGCCGCTGCGCGAGGCGCTCAAGGTGCTGGCCGCCGAAGGCCTCGTGCAGCTGCTGCCGCATCGCGGCTCGCGCGCGGCGAAGCTGACCGACCAGGACATGCGCGACCTGTTCGAGGTCTGCCAGGGCCTCGAAGCCCTTGCCGGCGAGCTTGCCTGCGAGCGCATCACGGACGCCGAGATCGACGCGATCGCCACCGCGCATGCGGACATGGTGCAGCATTATCGCGAGGGTGACCTGATCCAGTACTATCGCGGCAACCGCGCAATTCACGAAGCCATCGTCAACGCGGCCGGAAACCCGGTGCTCGCGAGCCTTTACACCTCGGTGACAGCGCGCATCCGCCGCGCGCGCTACGTCACGCCGATGACGCCGCAGCGCTGGGCGCTCGCCGTTAGGGAGCACGAGGCAATCCTCAATGCGCTCCAGCGCCGTGACGGTGCCGGCCTCGCCCACATCCTGCGTGCGCATCTGCGCCATAAGCGCGAAGAGGTCTTACAGGCCGGCTTTGCCGAAACAGACGGCAATGACCTCACGCTGAGAATTGCGTAAGGCGCAATTCCGCGGTGCTTTGTTTTTGCGGAACGTGCCTCCGCACGCCGTGTCCCTGCCCGGTATGCGTCCGCGAACCAATTCCACTTGCTAGCTCATCGCAACCGGCGCAGCATGCCTTCCGCCGACCTCCGGTCTCATCGCGGACCGGGGCCGGTCACACCGCGCCAACAATCGCGCAGGTCAAAAAAGCGGAGAAAACGCATGACAATCGATGTCTCACGTCGATCTCTTCTCGCACTCGGGGCCGGCCTTGGCGCCAGCGCGCTGCTCGGCAGCAGCGCGATGGCGCGGGCACCCAAGCTCGGCACCCAGACGCCCTACTGGCACCGCTTCATTCTCGGCGATGCCGAGGTGACCGTCGTATCCGATGGACCGCTGCCGCTCGGCGATCCCTCCGGGACCTTCACCGGCGTTCCCAAGGAAGAGGTCAAGAAGATGCTGGCCGACAATTTCCTGTCGCCGGACAATGTCGTGCTCGAACAGAATTCGCCGATCGTGAACACCGGCGACAAGCTCATCCTGTTCGATACCGGCATGGGCAGCTCAAAGATGTTCGGCGCCAGCACCGGCCGCCAGCAGAAGAGCATGACGGAAGCCGGAATCAAGCCGGAGGACATCGACGCCGTGGTGTGCTCGCACGCCCATATCGACCACATCGGGGGCATCGTGGACGAGGGCGGCAAACCGTTGTTTCCGAACGCGCAGGTCTACATCTCCCAGTCCGATTTCGACTTCTGGACCGATGAGGGCAAGCTCGGCAGCCCGGCCAAGGACTTCGTCCTCCACGCCCGCAAGAACCTGCTGCCGGTCCGCGACCGCATCGTGTTCTTCAAGGACGGCCAGGAATTTTTGCCGGGCGTGCAGGCCATCGCCGCGCCCGGTCACACCGTCGGACACACCATCTTCATGGTCTCCTCGGCGGGCAAATCGTTCGCCTTCCTCGGCGATCTCTCGCACCATTCGGTGCTGCTGCTGGAGCGGCCGAGGATGGAGTTCTCCTACGACACCGACCCGAAGCAGGCGGCAGACTCGCGCGTCAAGCTGCTGACGATGCTTGCGGCAAACAAGATCCCGGTGATGTCCTATCACTTCGCCTGGCCCGGCTACGGCCATGTCGCCAAGACAGGCGAAGGCTTCCACTACTATCCGGAGCCGATGAAGATGACCTTGTAGCTTCGAAATCAGGTCCGGGCGGCGCGCGCTGCCCGGACCGGCGTTGCCGCGGACAAGCTATCAAGGACGTCGCTAGCACCCGAGCTTGTCGGCGATCCCGCCAAAATTCTTTGCGACGATGTCCCAATTGCCGGTCGCCTCGAAGTCGACCTTCTGCAACGGTCCGTACTCGGTCGGCCGCGCCACGAACGCGGTCTTCAATCCGTTCTTCTGCGCGGCCGCAAGATCGCCGTTGTGGGCCGCGACCATCATTACCTCTTCGGGCTTGAGGCAGAGCAGGCGCGCGGCGCCGAGATAGGTCTCGGGATCGGGCTTGTAGTGCTCGAACAGTTCGGCGGACATGATGAGGTCCCACGGCAGCCCTGCAAACTTCGCCATGTTGGTGAGCAGCGCGACATTGCCGTTCGACAGCGGCGCGATCACGAATTTCGTCTTCAGCCGGGTCAGGCCGCGGACGCTGTCGGGCCAGGGATGCAGGCGGTGCCAGCCTTTGGTGAGATAGTCGAGATCGGCTCCGGTGAGGCCCTTGATCGAGAATTGATCGACCAGCTTTTCCAGCGAGCGGCGGTGCAGATCGTCGAGCATGACATAGCCGCGCTCGGGATGTTTGCGCACGTCGTCCATCGAAGCCATGTACATGCCGCGCCAGCCATCGACGAGCGCAGTCCAATCAGCGCTGATGCCGCGCTGCCTGCCCCACCACATGAACTCGGTGATCAGGCTGGTGCGCCAGTCCACCACGGTCCCGAACACGTCGAAAACAAGGGCTTTGACGGCGGAGAGATCGGACATGGCGCTTCCCTCTTTTTCTTATCGTCATTCCGGGGTGATGCGCAGCATCGAACCCGGAATCTATTGCGCGTCGGAGACTGTCGCCCGATGGATTCCGGGCTCTCCGGGCCGCGCGTTGCGCGGTCCCGTCGCCCCGGAATGATGACAGTGGTGTTGCCTGGATCAATCCAGATGGAACTTGGCCAGCTCGCGGTGCTCGGCCTTGATGTAGCGCACGGTGCCGGTGACGGAGCGCATCACCACCGTCTCGGTCTCGATCACGCCGTCCTTGCGGAATTTGACGCCCGAGAGCAGCGAGCCCGTGGTGACGCCGGTGGCGGCAAACAGGCAGTCGCCGCGCGCCATGTCCTCGATGCCGTAGATCATCTTGGGATCGTTGACGCCCATCTTGGCGGCGCGCTCGCGCTTCTCCTCGGAGTCGAGGATGAGGCGGCACTGCATCTGACCGCCGATGCAGCGCAGCGCCACCGCGGCGAGCACGCCTTCCGGCGCACCGCCGGTGCCGAGATACATGTCGACGCCGGTATTGTCGGGGTCAGCGCAATGGATCACGCCGGCGACGTCGCCGTCGGTGATCAGGCGCACGGCGGCGCCGGTCGAACGCACGCTCGCAATGATGTCGGCATGGCGCGGACGATCGAGCACGAGAACGGTGATGCCATCAGGCTTGACGCCCTTGGCCTTGGCGAGGCGGCGGACGTTGTCAGCCGGCGAGGCATCGAGATCGACGACGCCCTTGTCGTAGCCGGGTCCGATCGCGAGCTTCTGCATGTAGACGTCCGGGGCATGCAGCAGCGTGCCGCCGTCGGCCATCGCCATTGTGGCGATCGAGCCCGGCATGTTCTTGGCGCATAGCGTGGTGCCTTCGAGCGGATCGACCGCGATATCGACCTGGGGACCGGCATTCATGCCGACCTTCTCGCCGATGAAGAGCATCGGTGCCTCGTCACGTTCGCCTTCGCCGATCACGATAGTGCCTTCGATCGGCAGCTTGTTGAGCTCGCGGCGCATGGCGTCGACGGCAGCCTGGTCAGCCTGCTTCTCGTTGCCGTGCCCGCGCAGCCGCGCCGAGGACACCGCCGCCCGCTCCGTCACCCGCACGATCTCCAGCGTGAGGATGCGCTCGAGCAACGCTTGCGGCGGGACTGAAATATGGGTCGACATCGGCTCACTCCTTCGAAACGGTTTTGGACGTACATCTCCGTCCGCGTCAACTCGTAACACCCACAGTTCGTTCGAACCGTGTCAGTTCTTCTCGATCCGGATCACCTGCGGCCGTCCGCTGATCACCTTGTCGCGCTGGACTGCGGCGAGCGCGCGGCGCACGGCGTCCTCATGGGTCGCATAAGTGATCAGGATGACCGGCACCGGGACCGTCTTGCCGTCGCTGGGAGCAGCGCCGCCATTGGGATGACGCTGCACGATCGATTCGATCGAAATCTTCTGTTCTGCGAGCCGCGTGGCGATCGCAGCCGCAGTACCGGGAAAATCGCGGGCGAGCAGGCGGATGTAATAACCGCCCTCATGCCGCTCCATCGGCGCCTTCTTGGTGTCGCGCAAGTGCGAAATCGGCCGTCCGAACGGATTGGCACGAATGCCGCGCGCAACGTCGGCGATGTCGGCTACCACCGCGGACGCGGTCGCGGCGCCGCCTGCGCCGGGCCCGACCAGCGTGATCGGCGGAATCCCCTCGCCGTCGATCGTGACCGCATTGGTGACACCCATCACCTGCGCGATCGAGGAGGATTTTGGCACCATGGTCGGATGCACGCGCTGCTCGATGCCCGTGGCCGTGCGAACCGCAACGCCGAGCAGCTTGACGCGGTAACCGAGATCCGCCGCCGCGCGCAGATCTTCCGGCGCGATGGATGAGATGCCTTCGACATACACCGCGCTTTGAGCAACTTTCGTGCCGAAGGCCAGGCTGGCGAGAATGGCGAGTTTTTGCGCGGTGTCGTGGCCGTCGACGTCGAAGGACGGATTGGCCTCGGCATAGCCGAGCCGCTGCGCGTCCTTCAGGCATTCGGCAAAGGACAGGCCCTCCTGCTCCATCCGGGTCAGGATGTAATTGCAGGTGCCGTTGAGGATACCATAGACGCGGTTGACGCCGGTTCCAGCAAGCCCCTCGCGTAACGTCTTGATGACAGGGATCGCGGCGCCGACCGCTGCCTCGAAATTCAGCGCGCCGCCGTGCTTTTCAGCCGCCTTGGCGAGCTTGAGGCCATGCTTGGCGAGCAGCGCCTTGTTGGCGGTGACAACCGACTTGCCGGCATTGAGCGCGGCTTCCACCGCCGATAGCGCGGGATCGCCGGCGCCGCCCATCAGCTCGACGAAGCAATCGACCTCGGCATGGGTGGCAAGCGCCATTGGATCCCTCGCCCATTCGACGCCGCGCAAGTCGACGCCGCGCTTCTTCGCCTTCGAGCGCGCGGTGACCGCAACGACGCGGATGCCGCGGCCGCTGCGTCCCGTCAGCACGCGCGCTTGCGTTTCGATCAAACGGACGACTTCGGCACCCACGGTGCCGAGCCCCGCTATGCCCACTTTCAGGGGTGCGACCATGATAGTTCAGAAAACCTGCAGAAGAGAACTAGCGCCGATTGGCGAGCGGAACCACGTTGTGCAACGTTTCGACGCCGCTTTCAAGGAAACGGCGCACGCCGCGCGCGGCCTGCCTGATCCGTTGCTCGTTTTCCACCATGGCGATGCGGACATATCCTTCGCCATGCTCGCCAAAGCCGACGCCGGGCGAGACCGCGACGCCGGATTTCTCCACCATCAGGGTCGCGAACTGCATGCTGCCGATGCTGCGGAAGGCCTCCGGCAGCGGCACCCAGGCGAACATCGAGGCCTCCGGCGGCGGAATCTCCCAGCCGGCGCGGCCGAACGATTCCACCAGCGCGTCGCGGCGCTTGCGGTAAGTGTCGCGCATCTCCTTGATGCAATCGTCCGGACCGTTCAATGCGGCGGTCGCCGCGACCTGGACCGGCGTGAACGCGCCGTAATCGAGATAGGATTTGACGCGGGCGAGCGCCGCGATCACGCGCTCATTGCCGACCGCAAAGCCCATGCGCCAGCCGGCCATCGAATAGGTCTTCGACATCGAGGTGAACTCGACGGCGACGTCCATCGCGCCGGGCACCTGGAGCACCGAGGGCGGCGGGTTGCTCTCGTCGAAATAGACTTCGGCATAAGCGAGATCAGACAGGATCAGGATCTCGTGCTTCTTCGCGAACGCGACGAGGTCCTTGTAGAAGTCGAGGCTTGCGACATAGGCGGTCGGGTTCGAGGGGTAGCAGACGACGAGCGCCAGCGGCTTGGGGATCGAATGGATGATCGCCCGCTCGGCCGCCTCGAAGAATTGCGGCGTCGGCTCGGAAGGCACCGAGCGGATCACGCCACCCGCCATCAAAAAGCCGAAGGCGTGAATCGGATAGCTCGGGTTCGGACAGAGGATGACGTCGCCCGGCGCGGTGATGGCCTGCGCCACGTTGGCAAAGCCTTCCTTGGAGCCGAGCGTCGCGACGACCTGAGTATCGGGATTGAGCTTCACGCCGAAGCGGCGGGCGTAATAGGCAGCTTGGGCCCGGCGCAGCCCCGGAATGCCGCGTGAGGCCGAGTAGCGGTCGGTGCGCGGCTTGCCAAGAGTCTCCTTGAGCTTCTCGAGCACGTGCGGCGGCGCCGGCAGGTCCGGATTGCCCATGCCGAGGTCGATGATGTCGGCGCCGGCATTCCGCGCGGCCGCCTTGGCCCGGTTGACCTGTTCGAACACGTAAGGCGGCAGGCGGCGGATGCGGTAAAACTCTTCCATGGCTCTCTGGGCTCCGGGCAACCGGTCAGGACAGAATCGACAGGCCATGACGGCCCTTCGGAAACGCGCCCAGCCCCTTCACGAAAATTACTCGAAATCAAATACTTAGAGCAATCATCGACGATGGCGGCTGAAGTCGTTCGCCCTGGCTATTGGCTGAACTGAGGTCTTTTAGCACGGCAAGACGGGGGCGCCAGCGATTACCTTGCACCGCCTCACTTGCTCACTTGGCGTCCTTTGCGGCCAAGGCCTGACGATCGCGCGCCGCGGCAAGCTCGGCCTCGATCTTGGCGCGCTGCTCCGGCGGGATGGTCGCCTGATCGCGATCCGGCGGTAGATCATGCACCGGCAGATAGCTGCCTGGCTCCCTGGGATGCGCCTGCGCATCCGCGGGCGTCATATCCGCGAGCTGGCTTGAGCAGCCGCCCAAGGCAAGCGCCGCGATCAACAGCGCGCCGCAGATCGGCAGCGTCTTTTGCAGGTCCCATAACGCCAACACTTGGGAAATCCCCTACTCGTCCCGAAGCACGGCCCCCAGGGCAACCTTACCCAAGACCGCCCCCAAGCTCAAACCATGGCTGCCCAAAATGGTGTGAGCGAGAAAACCACCCGGCACTACCAAGCCGAGCGGTGCGGCTCGATTGTGACGGAACCAAGAAAATTTGTCGCGCTGCAACACATCTTCGAGAGTGTTTAACGCCAAACATGCGAGCTTCGCGGTGACGAATACAGAATGAATCGTTACTGTTCTGCGCATGAGTACCGTCACAACCGACACGCCCAAATCCGGCACCCCGTTCGAGACGAAGTTCGATGCCGAAGCTTTCGCGATGAATGTCGCGCGGGCGATGGAGAGCGGTGGCAAGGCGCTCGCTGCCTACCTCAAACCGCGCGAGACCGGCGAGGTGCAGGATCGCCCGCCGCCCGAGCTTGCCGAGATCGTCAGGACCTTCACCTCGGTCGCCGAATACTGGCTGTCGGACACGTCCCGCTCCTCCGATCTCCAGACCAAGCTCGCCAAGGACTATCTCGACCTCTGGGGCTCGGCGGTCCGCCGCATGGCAGGCCAGGACGCCCCGCCCGCGATCACGCCCTCGCCGCGTGACAAGCGCTTTGCCGATCCCGAATGGAAGTCGAACCAGTTCTTCGATTTCGTCATGCAGCTCTATCTGCTCACGACCAAATGGGCGCAGGAGCTGGTGCGCGCTGCCGAAGGGCTCGATCCGCATACCCGCCGCAAGGCCGAGTTCTACGTCCAGCAGGTCACCAACGCGCTGTCGCCGTCCAACTTCGTGCTGACCAATCCGGAGGTGCTGCGCGAGACACTTGCCACGTCCGGCGGCAATCTCGCGCGCGGCCTGAAGATGTTGGCCGAGGACATCGCGGCCGGCAAAGGCATGTTGAAGATCCGCCAGTCCAATCCGGACAATCTCGTCGTCGGCGTCAACATGGCGACGACGCCGGGCAAGGTGATCTACCAGAACGAAATGATGCAGCTGATCCAGTATGCGCCGACCACCGAGAAAGTGCTACGCACCCCGCTCCTGATCGTGCCGCCCTGGATCAACAAGTTCTACATCCTCGATCTCAAGCCGGAGAAATCCTACATTAAGTGGTGCGTCGACCAGGGCATCACCGTGTTCGTGATCTCATGGGTCAATCCCGACAAGCGGCTCGGCAACAAGGGCTGGGAAGACTACATGAAGGAAGGCCCGCTCGCGGCGATGGACGTGATCGAGAAGATCACTGGCGAGATGAAGGTACACACAGCCGGCTATTGCGTCGGCGGCACGATGCTCGCGACGACGCTGGCCTGGCTCGCCGAGAAACGCCGCCAGCGCGTTGCATCGGCGACGTTCTTCGCCGCCCAGGTCGACTTCACCCATGCCGGCGATCTCCTCGTGTTCGTCGACGAGGAGCAGATCGCAGCCCTCGAGCAGGACATGAAGGCGGCCGGCGTGCTCGAAGGCTCGAAGATGGCGATGGCCTTCAACATGCTGCGCTCCAACGATTTGATCTGGTCCTATGTCGTCAGCAACTACCTGAAGGGCCAGCAGCCGAGTGCGTTCGATCTGTTGCACTGGAATTCGGACGCGACACGGATGACCCAGGCCAACCATTCCTATTATTTGCGCAACTGCTATCTGGAGAATCGGCTCTCGACCGGCACGATGGTGCTCGACAATACCCTGCTCGATCTCTCCAAGGTCAAGGTCCCCGTCTACAATCTCGCCACCCGCGAGGATCACATCGCGCCGGCGGAATCGGTGCTGTACGGCTCGCAATTCTTCGGCGGCCCGGTGAAATATGTGCTGTCGGGCTCGGGCCACATCGCTGGCGTGATCAATCCGCCAGCCTCGAACAAGTATCAGTACTGGACCAACGACAACATCAAGAACGTCAGCGTCGCCGAGTGGATGAAGGGCGCGGTGGAGCACAAGGGCTCATGGTGGCCGGACTGGCGCCAATGGCTCGGCGAGCTGGATCCAGAGGAGGTCCCGGCGCGTCCGGTCGGCAGCGAGACGTTCCCGCCGATCGAGGATGCGCCCGGCAGCTATGTCAGGGTTCGCGCATAGCGGAATCGTCCGCGCTTTCGTATAGACTCGCTCTCACCACAGCGACGACAGAAGGGACCGGACCATGACGCGCGAACTGTTCTGGCTGACACTGACGGTGATCCTGACCGGAGTGCTTTGGATTCCCTACATGATCAACCGCTGCCAGGTTCGCGGCTTCAGCGGCGCCATGGCCAATCCGTCGCGCAACGACAAGGCGCAAGCCGAATGGGCCAACCGGCTGATGTTCGCGCACGACAACGCGGTCGAAAACCTCGTGATCTTCGCGCCGCTGGTGCTGATCCTCAACGCAATCGACTATTCGACGAAATGGACGGTGCTCGCCTGCGCGGTGTATTTCTGGTCGCGCGTCGCACATATCATTGTCTACGCCATCGGGATCCCGATCTTCCGCACGCTCGCATTCACCGTCGGCTTCCTCGCCCAGGCCGTGCTGGCGCTGGCGGTCTTCGGGGTACTTTGATGCTGCAGTGTCCGGGGTCACTGGACGCTGTTGCACTCCAAAGGTATGCTCGCACGCAGAACAACCGAAGCGGGGAAACCCGATGCGTATTCTTTTGCGGGTCGTCGCAATGATCGCGCTCGCCGGGTTGTGCCGTGAGGCCCGCGCCCAGCCGCAATGCCCCGAACTGACACGCCTGCGCAGCGAGGCGGTCGAAGCCTCAAAGCCGACGACACGCGCAGTAATGGCCGGCCGCTGCGACCGCTACATCCAGGCCTCGCGCGCCTGGAACGCCGTCGTCGATTACGCCTATGACCATCAGGACGTCTGCGGCATTTCCGACCGCGTGCTCGGCGACCTCGAGACATATCGCCGCGACGCCGTGACGGCCCGCAACAATGTCTGCGCTGGTCGCCCCGTTCGACCGTTCCCGGCTGATATTGTTTTGCAGTGAGTGACGGCACTACTGGACCCCGGGTCTGCAGGGCATCACTGAAGAAGTGCTGCGCTGCGTCCGGGGCACGAGCCAGCCCTACTCCTCCGGCAATCCCAACATCAGCCGCATGTTCTGCACGGCTGCACCCGAGGCGCCCTTGCCGAGATTGTCGAGCCGGGCGACCAGCAAGGCCTGGTGATATTTGTCGCTGGCAAAGACGTAGAGCTCGAGCATATTGGTCTCGTTCAGGGCCTCCGGCTCCAGCCGACCACCCTTGGTCGCCTCGTTCTGAAGCGGCATCACCTTGACGTATTTCGAGCCGGTGTAGCGCTTGGCGAGCGCCGCTTGCAGGTCGGCGTCGCCCGGCTTGCCGGGCAGCGTGTCGAGTTGGAGCGGCACGGAGACCAGCATGCCCTGCCGATAATTGCCGACTGATGGAATGAAGATCGGCCGCCGCGTCAGGTTCGAGTAGAGCTGCATCTCCGGCAGATGTTTGTGCTCGAAGCCGAGACCGTACAGCTCGAAGGACGGCGCGCTGCCATCCTCGAAGCTCGCAATCATAGACTTGCCGCCGCCGGAATAGCCGCTCACGGCATTGACAGTGACGGGATAATCCTGCGGCAGCAGGCCGGCATCGACGATCGGCCGCAGCAGCGCGATCGCGCCGGTCGGATAGCAGCCGGGATTGGAGACCTTTTTCGCGGCCTTGATCTTGCCGGCCTGATCGGGCGTGAGCTCGGGAAAGCCATAGGCCCAGTCGGGCGCGACGCGGTAAGCGGTCGAGGCGTCCAGCACCTTCGGCGCCGAAGTGCCCATGCTGTCGACGAGAGCAACGGTCTCCTTGGCGGCGTCGTCCGGCAGACAGAGGATGACGAGATCCACCTCCTCCATCAGCGCCTTCTTGGCCGCGGGGTCCTTGCGCTTGTCGTCGGCGATGGTCTTCACCGCGACGTCGCCCTGGAGCTTCAGCCGCTCGTTGATGCCGAGCCCGGTGGTGCCGGAGCCGCCGTCGACGAAGACGGTGGCCGGCTTTTTCGCCGCGCCGGGGGTCGGGGCTTTGGTGGTGTCAGCGAGGCTCATGGCGCGCTCCCTTCGAGCATGTTCATATCGTCTGCAAAAGCCTGCGGCCGGGCCTGCCGCATCAAATGTGCGATCTGCTTCGCATCGGCGTCGCCGGCGCCAAGCGCATTGGCGATCGCCGTATAGTCGGCGTCCGATTTGTGCTGGTTCAGCTTGAAGCTGCCTTCGACCTCCTCAACCGTCATCACCAGCCCAACGATCGCCTTCTTCATCGTCTCCAGCCGGCCCGCCGTCATTTTGCCTGATGTCCACGGCTTTTTCGGCAGCAGCCAGCTCTCGAACTTGTCGCTGAGCGTATCGATCTGCACCGCCAGCTCGTCGTCCGACAGCAGCCGTACCGGCCCGCTGAGATGCACCGACTGGTAGAGCCAGGTCGGCACCTGGTCGGGCGAGACGTACCAGTCCGGCGATACATAGGCATCGGGGCCGTTGACCGCGAGCAGCCAGGACGCATCACCGCCCGCGAGCTTTAGCAGCGGATTTTGACGGGCGACATGAAAGGCGGCCTGCGGCGTGCCGTCAGCCGCGTAGGTCAGATAGAACGGCAGCGGGGAAGCCACCGGCTTGTGGCCATCGAAGGCGCACATGGTGCCAAAGCCGCGCTCCTCGGCGAATTTCAGGCTCGCGGCGCGGTCCTGCTTGAAAAAGGCTGGCGTGTACATCGTGGTCTCCTGCTGGGCCTCCTTGGGGGCCGCCGGATCAGATCGCGCTGACAGGAGAGAGAATGCCGCGGATCGGATCCAGCGGCACAGACGATGATCTCAAACGCGATCGACCGCCCAAACCGCAAAAGAGCGGCGGCGGCGACGGGCGAACAGAATGGTCGCGGCGTTGATCATGGCGCGCGGCTATAAGGCCAGATCCGGTTCCCGTCAAGGTTCATGACATCAGATGAGACGCCAGATCCATTCCATCAGCTTCGCGATCACGTCGCCGAACAGCAGCAGTGCCGCCGACCAGACCAGGGCCGAGACGAAATTGGCGACCTGGAAGCTCCAATACGGCATCTCGAAGATGCCGGCTGCAAGCGGCACCGAGGCGCGCAAGGGGCCGAAAAAGCGGCCGATGAAGATGCTGGGCACGCCCCAGCTGCGCACGAAGGCCTCGCCCTTGGGCAGGAGTTCCGGATAGCGCGAAAGCGGCCACATCTGCGCGACCCTTTCCTTGTAGCGGTAGCCGAACCAGTAGGAGACCCAGTCGCCCAGTGCCGCGCCAATACCGCCGGCGATCCAGACCGGATAGAAGCTGATGCCGCTCGCCCCGATCAGCGCGCCGATCCCAACCAGCGCGCCCCAGGCCGGGACCAGCAGCGAGATGAAGGCAAGCGACTCCCCGAAGGCGAGCAGGAACACGATCGGGGCGGCCCAAGCCTGGTGAGCGCGCACGAAGTCGGCCAGGGCGTGCGCAAACTGCTCCATTCCAGATTAGCCTTCCCGCCCTGCCTCAAGGTGCTGCTCGATGAAAAGGACTGGTAAGCCAAGGGCTTGTGTGACATCAAGTCACAAAGCCCGGCCCAAGGCGGGCGGGACGTCAAATTGCCGGGAATTGGCGGGCCGACGGCGTAAAATCGCCGGGATTGGCTCTCAACCACACGGCCCGGCCCGCCCAGCGGTAACCTTTCCAAGTCAGAAGTGGCATAGTCGGCCTAACCGATTCGCCGCCCATGCGGCCTTCAAAGCGTATCAAGATATATGTCCAAGCAATTGAAAACCAAAACGAAAGACGACCTGTTCGGCGCCGACGAGCCAAAGTCTCGCGCGCCCGCCGCCAAGACGGCCCCGCGCGGCAGCGGCGGGGAAGCCGACTATACGGCGGCCGACATCGAGGTGCTCGAGGGTTTGGAACCGGTGCGGCGCCGACCCGGCATGTATATCGGCGGCACCGATGAGAAGGCCCTGCATCACCTCTTCGCCGAAGTCATCGACAATTCCATGGACGAGGCGCTGGCCGGGCATGCGACCTTCATCGAGGTGGATCTGAGCGCCGACGGATTCCTGACCGTCACCGACAACGGCCGCGGCATCCCGATCGATCCACATCCGAAGTTCCCGAAGAAGTCGGCGCTCGAAGTCATCATGTGCACGCTGCATTCGGGCGGCAAGTTCGACTCCAAGGTCTACGAGACCTCGGGCGGTCTGCACGGCGTCGGCATCTCCGTGGTGAACGCCCTCTCCTCGCGTCTCGAGGTCGAGGTCGCGCGCAGCCAGAAGCTCTACCGCATGACGTTCGAGCGCGGGCACCCCAAGGGCAAGCTCGAGGATCTCGGCAGGGTCAACAACCGCCGGGGCACGCGCGTGCGCTTCAAGCCCGACACCGACATCTTCGGCGCCAAGGCCGCGTTCAAGCCGCAGCGCCTTTTCAAGATGACGCGCTCGAAGGCGTATCTGTTCGGCGGAGTCGAGATCCGCTGGAACTGCGCGCCCGAGCTGCTCAAGGGCGTCGAGGACGTGCCGGCGGAGGCGACGTTCCACTTCCCCGGCGGTCTCAAGGATTATCTTGCCGCGGCGATTCACGCCGACACGCTGGTGCATCCCGACATCTTCTCCGGCAAGTCCGGCCGCAACGGTGCTCATGGCGCCTGCGAATGGGCGGTGGCGTGGACTGTGGATGCCGACGGCTTTCTCTCCTCCTACACCAACACCGTGCCGACACCCGATGGCGGCACGCATGAATCGGGTTTGCGCAGCGCGCTGCTGCGCGGCCTGAAGGATCACGCCGAACGCGTCGGACAGGGCAAGCGCGCCGCGTCCATCACCTCCGAGGACGTCATGGTGGGCGCGGCCGTGATGCTGTCGGTGTTCGTGCGCGAGCCCGAATTCCAGGGCCAGACCAAGGACCGCCTCGCCACCGCGGAAGCACAGCGCATTGTCGAGCAGGCGATCAAGGATCCGTTCGACCATTGGCTCTCGGGCAATCCGAACATGGCCAACCGGCTGCTCGATTTCGTGATCGATCGCGCCGAGGAGCGGCTGCGCCGCCGCCAGGAGAAGGAGACCGCGCGAAAGACCGCGGGCAAGAAGCTGCGCCTGCCAGGCAAGCTCGCCGACTGCATCAACGCCGGCACCGAGGGCTCCGAGCTCTTCATCGTCGAGGGCGACTCGGCCGGCGGCAGCGCCAAGCAGGCGCGCGACCGCAACACCCAGGCCGTGCTGCCCCTGCGCGGCAAGATCCTCAACGTCGCCTCCGCAGGCAAGGACAAGCTGACGGCGAATGCCCAGCTCTCCGATCTCGTGCAGGCGATCGGCTGCGGCACGCTTGCGCATTATCGCGAAGAGGATCTGCGCTATCAGCGCATCATCATCATGACCGACGCCGACGTCGACGGCGCGCATATCGCTTCGCTGCTGATCACTTTCTTCTACCGGCAGATGCCGCGGCTGATCGACGAAGGACACCTCTTCCTCGCGGTGCCGCCGCTTTACAAGCTGACCCACGGCACCAAATCGGTCTACGCGCGCGACGACAAGCACAAGGAAGAGCTGATCAAGAGCGCGTTCAATGCCAACGCCAAGGTCGAGGTGAACCGCTTCAAGGGCCTCGGTGAGATGATGCCGGCGCAGCTCAAGGAAACCACCATGGATCCGGCCAAGCGGACGCTGCTCAAGGTGGTGCTGCTCGCCGACGATCGCGACACCACGGCGGATTCGGTGGAGCGCCTGATGGGCACCAAGGCCGAGGCTCGTTTCGCGTTCATCTCGGACAAGGCCGAATTTGCCAGCGAAGAGCTGCTGGACGTCTAGAGCGGGAGGCAGCGGGCCAGCCACTTGCGGTTTCTATCTGCTCATCGCTTCGCGGTGGCGAGAGATGAACAGTCCAGCCGAATTCCGGCTCCGACTCATCCCAGACCGCACCGCAGAGATAAGAATCGGGGCGATTTGATTTTCGCTTTTTCGCCGGCGGCTGAGGCAACTTTCTCCCTCTCCGTCGAACATGGTGATCTTCGCGACGACCTTCATCTTTAGCGTGTAATGGAAGTCATCGCGTAAGTAACTGTACGCCTTCACTTTTAGGACGGGTGACATCACTCCGGCGTCTCTGTGTCCTGCGTACAACACCGGATCGTTTTCAGTTATCTGTGTCCGCTCAGCAACAGCATTTCAGCAGAATCCGTCTATAGTCCAACCATCGAATTTGAACGGAACGGCGCTCGCACCTGCTAAGCGAACCAAGGTTGGGGATTTGGAAATGAAGAAGATTTTGCTTGCTCTGACCGCGGTTGCGGCTTTGACCGGTTCGGCCTCGGCGGCCGATCTTGGGGCCCGTCCGTATGTGAAGGCTCCGGCGCCCGCGCCGGTCGCCAACTGGACCGGCTTCTACATCTTCGGCGGTGCCGGCGGCGGGCTCTGGAACGCGGACAGCAACGTTCAGAGCACTGGTGTTGTCGGGCCGTTCGGCGCCTTTGGTGCGGCAGGCACTGCGCTGACCCGCGATCAGCGTTTGGGCGGTAGCGGCTGGTTCGGAACGGTCGGTCTTGGTTATGACTGGCAGTTCACCCCGAGCTGGGTGGCGGGCGTCTTCGCCGATGGTCAATTTGGTGACATTCGTGGTTCCCTCAGCGATCCCTTCAATTTCGTTGAAGGACGCGAAAAGCTCCGGACCAGCTACGCCGCTGGCGTCAGGCTCGGTTATTTGGTTGCCCCGAACGTTCTTTCCTACGTGAACGCTGGTTATTCCGGATCGGAATGGTCTGGCACCAGCCTGTCCACACTGGCTGCCGGTGGAGGCCCGACCGTCCTGAATACGTCGTCTTTCCGGCGTGACGGCTGGTTCGTGGGCGGCGGTGTTGAGAACAACCTCAACATCTTCGGGATCAGCGCCCCTGGTTGGTTCATGAAGACCGAATATCGGTCCGCCTTCTACGATCGGATCAGCTTGCCTGAGACCTGTACTGTTGCCGGTTGCGGTGTTGTTGCGCCGTTTGGCACGGCCGCCACCTTCAAGCCCTGGGTCCAGACCATCAGCACCTCGCTGGTCTATCGCTTCAACTGGAGCGGCCCGGTCGTCGCGAAGTACTGATCTGGTCTCAAGACCAAACGTCAAAGCCCCGGCATCGTCCGGGGCTTTTTCGTTGTGATCTCCTCACCGTCAATGACGTTCCTGCATGAGCCGGCGCCCCGCGTGTCAATCGCGGCCCATTGTATCGGAGCCGAAGCTACGGCTAGTCTGCGTCCAAGTTTTCGCGGGTGCGCGGCAATCGTTCATGCCGCGTCGCGACAGAAGCGGACTGATGGGAGGAACGCATGCGCAGATTTCTGCTGATCGCAGGCCTGTTTGCGACTGCCGTCGGGCTGCTCTGGATCGGACAAGGCACGGGCACACTCGCCTGGCCGCGATCGAGCTTCATGGTCGACCAGCTGCAATGGGCTGGCTATGGCGCAGCCATGGCCGGCTTCGGGCTGGTGCTGATCTGGCAGAGCAGCCAATAGAACAAACCAGGACAAGAAAAGGTAGTGAGAGCATGACATCCAGCCGATTCGACCTTCGCGGCAAGGTCGCTGTCGTAACAGGGGGCAACGGCGGCATCGGGCTTGGCATGGCCCGCGGCCTTGCCGACGCCGGAGCCGACATCGCCGTGGTGGGACGCAATGAAACCAAGTCCGCCGCAGCCGTGGCCGATCTCAGACGGCGCGGCGTGAAGGCGATCGCGATCACCACCGACGTGACCGACAAGGCCGCCGTGGCGGCCATGGTCGACCGTGTCGTCAGCGAGCTCGGCCGGATAGACATCCTCATCAACAATGCCGGCATGAGCATCCGCAAGCCCCCGCACGAACTCGAGCTCGACGAGTGGAACAAGGTGATCGACACCAACCTCACCAGCGCCTTCGTCTGCTCGAAGCTGGCCTATCCAGCCTTGAAGGCGTCCGGCAATGGCAAGGTGATCAATATCGGCTCGATGATGTCGATCTTCGGCGCGAGCTTCGCGACCGCCTATGCGGCGAGCAAAGGCGGCATCGTGCAGTACACACGCGCCTGCGCCAATGCGTGGGCGCTCGACAACATCCAGGTCAACGCCATCCTGCCGGGCTGGATCGACACCGACCTCACCCGCGGCGCACGACAGCAGGTCTCAGGGCTGCACGAGCGCGTGCTGGCGCGCACGCCTGCAGGACGTTGGGGCGACATCGACGACTTCGCCGGCATCGCCGTGTTCCTCGCATCGCCCGCCTCGAACTTCGTCACCGGCACCGCGATCCCGGTCGACGGCGGCTTCTCGGTGATGGCCTGAGGCGGGGGTCCTGCCCGCATCCACCGACGCAAAAAAGAAGCCCCGGACCATGCCGGGGCTTTGAATTTAGGCCGTGCTTTTTTTGATCGTTGGTCGCGTTGCGTCGACGTGCTCAGTAACGGGCGATGGTCGGGGCGTCGAACTTGTAGCTCGCGCGCACGACCGCCCACTGGAGGTCGCGCGGCTTGGCATCGAAGGTGTAGTTACCCGAGGTGCCGCCCAGCTGATAGGTCTGGCTGCCGAAGGCCGCGTAGTTGTATTCGAGGCCAACGATCCAGTTGCGGGTGACGCCGTATTCCCAGCCGGCGCCGACGGTCCAGCCGTTGGCCCAGTGGGTCTGTCCGCCCGAGCCCGACACACCGACGGTGTCGCTGACCGACAGACGGTTGTTCGCGCCGGCATAGCCACCCTTGATGTAGAAGAGATTGTTCTGCACGGCAAAGCCAGCGCGGCCGACGATGGTCGCGAGCACGTTGGTACGCCAAGAGAACACGTCGTCCGCGGCGCCAAACACGTTGTTTACGACCGTGCCCTTGTTGTCGAGGCCGGAGATCGTGCCTTCCATGCCGAACACGTAATTGTTGGCCTGCCAGTTGTAGCCGATCTGGGCGCCGCCCATGATGCCCGACTTGCGCTGGCGGAAGCCTTCGCCCGGCGAAAGATCGCCGAACGGCGCGCCGGTCCCGTTGTTGATGAACTGCTCGTTGGTCCACGCGCCGCCGATGTGGCCGCCGACATAGAAACCGGTCCAGTTGAACAGCGGCTCGACATAAGCGGGCGCCTTCGTGTAGCGCGCACCGAGATCGGCGGCGGAAGCTGCGCCGGTCGAAACCAGAGCGGTCGTGCAGGCGAAGGCGGCAATCAATTTGTTACGCATGGTAGACCCCGTGTCCCTTTGATGGGGCGCACGCTCTCAGACGGCCCTTACTAAAATTGAAATCAACACGGTTAATGTGGCGGATGAGCACACGCTGCGCCATGAATCCATTTGCGATGTTGCAGGCGTGCAACGTACCGTGCGTCATTTAATGCAGCGTTATCCCTACCCAGGTCTTACGCTACGATGGCGGCGCCGCCTTCGACTGCACATGCTCGGGCCGAACGCCGAGCGCAAGCAGGCGCGCCGGAATGCCCTGCAGCCAGGGCAGCGCAGTGATGAGGCGCACGATCAGCGGCACCTTCAACGGCCGGTCACTGCCCAGCAAGGCGCCGCTGATGATGTTGTTCTGCACGACGACCTGCATTCGCTGCGTCATCTTCACCGGGAACTCGCGCCGGCGTCGCACCGCATCGAGCTCGTTCTCCGAGGGACAACCGTGCTGCAGCTTATCCGCCAGCAGGTTCGCGGTTGCGACCGCATCCTGCACGGCGAGATTGACGCCGACGCCGCCGATCGGCGACATCGCGTGCGCGGCGTCGCCGATGAGAAGCAGGCCGGGCCGCGTCCAGCGCGTCAGGCGGTTGATTGCGACGGTGAGCAGCTTGATATCGTCGAAGCTCTTCACGTCCGCGATGCCGCTTTTCAGGATCGGCGCCATGCGCACGACGTCGTCGAGCAGCGCCGGCAATCCCCCCGCCTTCACCGCATCAAATTGCCCCTTGGCGATGACGTAGGCGCATTGCCAATAGTCGCCGCGATCGAAGGTGATCATCATCTTGCCGGGCTCGACGCGCGCGAACACATTCTCCGTCTCGTCTGGTCTGCGGCCGGCGCGGAACCACAGCACGTCCATCGGCGCGCCGATCTCCTCGACGGCAAGGCCGGCGCGCTCGCGCACGGTCGAATGCCGGCCGTCGCAGGCAATGGTGAGATCCGCTTGGATGTCGATGATGCCCTCAGGCGTCCTCGCCCGCACGCCGGCGACCGTCTCCCCGCGGCGGATCAGATCGACCGCCTCCGTGCTCATCATCACCTTGAGCGAGGTAAAGCGCCGGCCGGCCTCGCGCAGGAAATTCAGGAAGTCCCATTGCGGCATGAAAGCGATGAAGGGGTACTTGGTGTGGAGCCGGCTGAGATCGGCGATGCGCACTGGCGTGCCACCGAACATGCCATCCATCTTCTGCAAGCGCTGATGCGGCAGCTTCAGGAAGCCGTCGATCAGGCCGAGTTCGTCCATCACTTGAAGCGTCGAGGGATGCACGGTGTCGCCGCGGAAATCGCGGAAGAAATCCGCATGCTTCTCCAGTACCACGACATTGATGCCGGCGCGGCCCAGGAGATAGCCGAGCATCATGCCCGCTGGCCCGCCGCCGACGATGCAGCAGCGGACCTTCATGGTCCGGTTTGGTTGTTGGTCGGATGTCATGGCAGCCGCGATCCGCGATGTGAGTATCGAGGAAGATATGCCTGATGATACTAACGCGATCCAGGCCGAGTTCAGTCTCAATTTGCAGGCAAAAGCTCACCGCGACCGCTTTGCTGCAGCAAACAAGCGCCAAATAAAAAAGGCCCGCAGAGCGCGGGCCTTGGGTGAAAACGGGATGGACCTATTTCTGGTCCTCGTTGCTGGTCCCGGTGCCTGGACTGCCGATCGGCAACCCATTGGTCGCATGACCGACACCCATGTTCCGCTCGGCTTGTGCTGCTGACGGCGTCTTACTATTTGCGGTTGGGGCCTGAACGTTGGGGTTGACCGGGCCGGTATTGGTGTTGACGTTGGCCCCCGTGGTGGTGCCATGCGTCCCCATCCCTGAGGGAGCCGATGGCCCGGAGTTGGCGCTGTTGGGTGACGTGCCTACCCCTGCACCTGAGCTGGCCCCCGATCCGGCGCTGGCGCCACCGGCGCCGCCCGCCGCACCACCGCCCGCTTGGGCAAAGGCAGCCGTCGAAAGTGCAACGCAAGCGATCGGTACGAAGATGGATCTGCGGATCATGGATCGTCTCCCTGGTTTGACTGACAATCCAGGTCAGCAGGAGTTGTTCCTCTCCCGTCGCAGCGACGAAGACGCTCAATTATTGCTGCGGTTCGCGCTGCGAAAGCTCTTGATCTCCGACACGCTGCCGTCGCGGTAGGTCAGCTCAACCGAGACGGACTGCGTTGCCGGGGCGAGCTTCATGTAGAGCGGCATGCCGGCGCTGATCGCGCTGGGATCGCGCATGTCGCAAGGAGGCATCTTCAGCACCTGGTTCGGCACGGCGGTGTCGATACCGATGCGCACCTCGCGAATGGCGCAGCGGTAGGACACGAGATGCGTGTAGTAGACCAGCAGTCCATTGAACTCGCGGAATGACAGCCAGCTTGTCGCGGTCATGTCGAGGATCTTGCGCTGGTCGCGGATCAGCGCGGCCTCGGGATCGAATCTGATCGGGAACGGCCCCTGCATCTCGCCGGACTGATCGACATAGCGGACCTCGATGGTGCCGGCTTGCGCATCCGGCGGCAATTCGACCGACGGGTTCGGCATCCGCTTGCGCGTGCGCGGATCGAGCGTGTCGATGAAGCCGGTTTCGCGGAAATCGCCCTTGCCGGCCATGCGCCAGGAGACGCCGAGCGTCGGATCGGCGAAGGAGAACACCACGCTCCAGCCGCCATTGTGCCGCGAGAAGCTCGCGATCGGCGCGTTGGTGGTCTCCTCCTTCGGCAGGTGCGGCGCCGATACCGGCGGCAGCGCGGCGAGCTTCTGCGGCGGCGGATCGTCCGCGCGCGCGGCGGCATCCTTGGCGAGGCCGCTAAGGAAGACGTCGTCGACCATCTGATCGAAATAGACCGGCACCTGCTTGTGCTTCACGGTATCGGCCATCTCACTGACGGCACGGCGGGTGCGCTGCGCCACCTGCACGAGGTTCTCGCCGGGCTTGAGCAGCTCCCTGGCGAAGGTGCGCGTGAACACTGAATTGGGGTTGGCGTCGTCGTTGGAGAGGCGATCGAGCGCGGTCTGGCGGGGACCTGCCGAAAACACCGAAAACACGCCTTCCGGCAGTTGCATCATCGGCGCGAGCCCGCCGCCACCGGCGACGGCGCGGGTTCCTTTGCGCTCGAACGGATTGTTGCGGCAGGCGTCGAACACCAAGATGGAGGTCCGCGCCCTCTTGTTCTGAAGGCGCTCGACGATGCGGTCGGCCAGGATGGAGGCGTCGCGCACGAGTTCTTCCTGCCCTTGCGTTGCCGCCGGAACGTCGGTCGGCAGCAAATAGTTCTGGCCCGCGATCTCGAAACCGTGGCCGGCATAGAAGAAGAACGCGGTATCGCCGGGCTCGATCGCCTTGTCAAAGGCGAGCAACGTCTCGGAGAATTGCTGCCGGTTCTGATTCTCGGCGACCATCACCGAGAAGCCGAGTTGCTTCAGCGTATCGCCCATGGTGCGTGCGTCGTTGACGGCCTTGAGCAGCTTCGGCACGTTCCTGTAGTCGTTGTTGCCAATGACGAGCGCGACGCGCTTCTCGGCATGCGCGGGAAGCGCGAATCCGCTGAGGCCCGCCGCGAGGCCGAGTGCCGCCAGAATTCTGAAGAGCCGACGCGTCATTGAAATATTCCCGTTGCAGGACGGCCCTCCGCCGGCCTTCCTCGAAAGATCGTCCATGGGAAGCCAAGCCGTTGATGGGATAGTCGGTCCAGCCATCTCGAGGGTTCAAGGGCCTCGGCCCCAATTCCATCATCGGTCCTATGGCAGATCCCGCTGGAATCTGCTCTTCCTTTGCAGTGTTCCTGGGTAATCCCATTGGAAGCGAGGGGCTATCGTGTATCGCTGGTGCACTGACGAGGTCGAGCCGCATGACCGCTTCGACTATTGGCGCGAGGTGCGCGCCAAGGGTCTGTTCGGCGTCACCGCCGAGCTCGAGCGCGAACGCCGCGCCGATTTCTTAGGCGAATTCTCGCTGCGCCAGCTTGGCGGCGCCAGCCTCGTCGAGCTGAAGGCGTCCGCCTACACGGTCGAGCGTAGCGCATCCGACATCGCCTCCGCACCGGGCGACGCCATCTGCGTCTACCAGCAGCTCGGCAGCGGCGGCTGGTTCGGCGGCATGCGCGGCAGCGACTTTGCGTCGCAAACGGCAGCTTTGCCACCAGCCATACCGACCTGCCTTATCGTACCGCGCCGCTCGGCGCAGGCGGCTTCCATTTGCGGATCCTGAAGATCCCGGTGAGCAACATTCCGGCGCAGGACAAACGCATGCGCGAGCTTGCACCGCGAACGTTTGACGATCCCACCCTGGCGCTCCTGCTCGGCACCTGCTTTGCCGATCTCGACGATGTCGCCGGCAATGACGGCTGCTTCGACGCCGCCCCCCTGATGCAGGCCTCCCTTGTTCAGGCTCTGGCCCACTTGGCGCTGATCGAGCGCGGCATCGTGCGGCCCGGCAGCCGCCGCGGGCAGGCCGCGCTGCGGACCGCCCGTCTGTCGCAGGCCCGGCGCCTGATCGCGCGTCACCTGCAAGACCCCAATCTCGCGCCGACGATGGTGGCCGACTGGCTCGGCATTTCCGTGCGACACCTGCACATGCTGTTCGCGACGGCGGAGAAGAGCTTCTCGCAGACGATGACCGAAGAGCGGCTGAAAGAGAGCCGCCGCCTGATCCGCGAGGCTCCGGAGCGGCTGATTGCCGACATCGCGGCCGCCTGCGGCTTCGAGAGCTTGGCGACCTACTACCGAGTCTTTAACGCTGCCTATGGCATGGCCCCAGGCGACTTCCGGACCCAGGTTCGGGCGGGGCATTAGCCGCCGTTTGCCGGCTCTGGTCGGTCCGCCGCTTGGCCGGAAAACCGCAGCCGCGCCCGCTATTTGGGCAAAAACCTCAGGTTTTTTAGGGTCTTCCCGCGCCCGCTCCATTGACTTTGGCGGATTCCTGCCTATGTTCCGGGGCGACGCGGCTCAAATCGAAGATCGATTCTCGAGCCTGGCGCTTTGTTCGCGTGAGTCAGCACCCCCAGCTTCTTTGAGAGCGCGCCGTTTCGGGGTGGAACGCGACAGCCTTTTTACCCTCGATTCCGAACGGCGGTTTCGACCAGAGGCTCAATGTCCTTCACCAATCTCGGACTATCCGAAAAAGTCCTCGCCGCAGTGGCGGCCACCGGTTACACCACCCCCACTCCCATCCAGGAACAGGCGATCCCCCACGTCCTCGCACGCAAGGACGTGCTCGGCATCGCCCAGACCGGCACCGGCAAGACCGCGGCCTTCGTGCTGCCGATGCTCACCATCCTCGAAAAGGGTCGAGCCCGGGCGCGCATGCCGCGCACGCTGATCCTCGAGCCGACCCGCGAACTGGCGGCGCAAGTGAAGGAAAACTTCGACCGTTACGGCGCGGGCCAGAAACTCAACGTCGCGCTTCTGATCGGCGGCGTCTCGTTCGGCGACCAGGATGCCAAGCTGACGCGCGGCGTCGACGTGCTGATCGCAACGCCGGGCCGCCTGCTCGACCATACCGAGCGCGGTGGCCTCCTGCTCACCGGCGTCGAGCTGCTCGTCATCGACGAGGCCGACCGCATGCTGGACATGGGCTTCATCCCCGACATCGAGCGCATCTGCAAGCTCGTCCCGTTTACGCGGCAGACCCTGTTCTTCACCGCGACCATGCCGCCGGAGATCCGGCGCATCACCGAGGCCTTCCTGCATAATCCGCAGAAGGTCGAGGTCTCCAAACCCGCCACGACGGCCGTGACGGTCACGCAGGCCCAGGTGCCCGCCGGGCGCGAGGCGCACGAGAAGCGCGAGCTGCTCCGCCGCCTGCTGCGCGAGGCCAAGGATCTCAAGAACGCGATCATCTTCTGCAATCGCAAGCGCGAGGTCGCCGTCGTTCACAAATCGCTTCAGAAGCACGGCTTCAGCGTCGGCGCCCTGCACGGCGACATGGACCAATCGGCCCGCACGGCCGCGCTCGAACAGTTCCGCAAGGGTGAGTTGCCGCTCTTGGTCGCCTCCGACGTCGCCGCTCGCGGCCTTGACATTCCCGAGGTCAGCCATGTCTTCAATTTCGACGTCCCCCACCACGCTGACGACTACGTCCATCGCATCGGCCGTACCGGCCGCGCCGGCCGCACCGGCACGGCGATTTCGATCGTGACACCGCTCGACCAGAAGTCGATGGCGGCGATCGAGAAGCTGATCGGCCAGAGCATTCCGCGCGCCGAGGGCGACTTCGAGGTGCACGGGAGCACGACCGAACACAGCGAGCGCCCGCGCGAGTCTCGTGGACGGGACCGCGAGCGCTCCCGTGGCGGGCGGGGCAAGCCGCGTCGCGGCCACGAGCCGCGTGGCGACGCGCCGCAGCCCTCCGAGGGAAGGCCTTCGGTCGATGCAAGCCCCGCGGCCGAAGCCCGGCCCGCTCGCGAGCCAAGGCCTGCACGCCAAGCGCGGCCTCCCCGCGAAGCACGGCCGTCATCTGAGCCGCGTCACGGCGCGCGCCAGCAGGCCAATCCGTCGCATGTGCCCTCGATCGGCCGTCCCGAACCGCGCCGGCAGCGGGAGGCCGACGCCGAGCCGGGCGATCACTCGCATCTGCCGGCATTTCTGCTGCGGCCGGTTCGCTCCCCCGCCGGAGCCTGAAGCACGACGCGCGCTTTTGGTTTCGGTTGAGGAAAAACGCCCACACCTTTTTCGGATGCATTGGCGAACGTATATTTACGGGGCGTTCACGATCGTCCGTTAGCCTACGAACATAATTTAAGCATTGCTGCGGTCGAGAGCGCACCGACCGCTGCGGGGTATGTTCCGTGGTCAAGGTTCTCGACGAACACGAACGCACGATGGCGTTCGCCGAAGTGGCGCTCGGCCAGATTCGATCGCTTCGGCAGACGGCAATTCCGCGCAATTACGAGATCTGGTACGTCTACGCCACCGGCTACAACGCACCGCTCAATAAGATCATCAACGAGACGCTGGCGCGCAACGGCAAGCTGACCGAAGCCGATCTCGAGCAGATCTACGAGACCTATCTATCCCATATCAAGACCACCGACCGCATCGATAAGGTGGGCGCGCGCGTCATCGGCGAGATTGACGACGTGATGAAGGTTCTCGGCGATGCGCTCGGAATGAGCGGCGCCTACGACGCCAGCCTGTCGGGTGCGACCGAGAAACTGTCGTCGGCCAAGGGCCGCGACCAGATCAAGGCGATCGTCGAGACGCTGCTGCGTTCGACCAGCGAGATGCGCGAGGCCAACAAGGCGCTGGAAGGCCGCTGACGCTGTCGAGGAACGAGATCAGCAATCTCCAGCAGAGCTTGGAGGCGATCCGCGCCGAGAGCCTCACCGATCCGCTCACCGGCCTCGGCAACCGCAAATATTTCGATCGCATGATCGGCATGGCGGTGCAGAGCGCGCTCGCCTCCGGGGAGCCGCTGTCGCTGCTGCTGTTCGATATCGATCATTTCAAGTCGTTCAACGATTCCTATGGCCACCTCACCGGCGACCAGGTGCTGCGCCTTGTCGGCTTGTCGCTGAAGCAGACCATCAAGGGCCAGGACATCACCGCGCGCTATGGCGGCGAAGAATTCGCGGTCGTGCTGCCCAACACGGCGCTGCGCCAGGCGCTCACGGTGGCCGATCACATCCGCCGCGCGGTGATGGCGAAGGAACTGAAGAAGAAATCGACCGGCGAGATTCTCGGCCGCGTCACGATCTCCGTGGGCGTCTCCATGCTGAGGGAGGGCGACGACACCGAGGCCCTGATCGAGCGTGCAGATGCCTGCCTCTACGCCGCCAAGCGCAACGGCCGCAATCGCGTGATCTGCGAGGCCGATCCGGAATACGCGCAGGAGACGCACAGCCGGGTGGCGTAGGTCTAACGCCTCTGTCATTCCGGAGCGCATCTCTTGGACGCGCCCCCCCGAGAGTTACGCGTTCCGCTTGGCACGCTTGCGCATCGCAACCTTCTTGAGCGATCTTTTCGACGAAGTTTTCTGGCCGGGCTTTCCGGCGGGCGCCTTGGCAGCTTTGCTGACCTTCTTTGCGTTCGGCCGCTTCTTGACCTTGGCGCGCTGGGCGGCAGCCAGCGCTGCCCTCGCCCATTCTGCCAGCTCCTCGGAATCGTCGAACAAGCGCGCGGGCAACTGCCAGTAGGAGTTCACTGTGACTGTCTTGGCGCGGGTCGAGTATTGGAACGGCTTTGAGCCTTCCGCCTCGAAATTCGGGATCGTCATCTCGTCCGCGCGGAAGAACAGCCCGGCGCGCAAGGACAGCGCGAAGTTGATGCCATCGGCGGAGATGCCGTAGCCGGAAAACATTTTGCGGATCGTGACCGGGCCGAAATCGGCGAACAGGTCGATCAGGAATTCGCGGTCCATGCCCAAGCTGCCTCCCCAATGTGGTCAACCACAGGATCGCGTTTGGCGAAGGCTGGCAACTGCCAGCGCGCGCGACAACCACTTCCTCTGGGCATGGGTCCCGGGCTTGGCCGGGAGGACAATAGCGAAAGTCGGGCTTATCCGTCGATCTTCGCCGGCCGCAGCTCGACCGACTCGCCGCAGCCGCAGGCGGAGACCTGGTTGGGGTTGTTGAAGACGAACTGGGCCTGCATTTTGTCGGCCTTGTAGTCCATCTCGGTGCCGAGCAGGAACAGCACGGCCTTGGGGTCGACCAGTATCTTGACGCCCTTGTCCTCGACGACCTCGTCAGTCGGCCGGATCTCGTGGGCGTATTCGACCGTGTAGGACTGGCCGGCGCAGCCGCCGTTCTTCACGCCGACGCGTAGGCCGACGATGTCGGAGTCCGCGCGCTGGGTCAGCTCCGTGATCCGCTGCGCCGCGGCATCCGTCAGCCGCATCACCTGCGGGCGCGGCCGCCGGGGCTTTGGTGTCGAAGCTGGTGTCGAGCCTGACGAGATCTGGGTCATGTTAGCTATGTGGTCCGTTGCGAAGCGAATTCAATGCGAGCTGAGACCGTCACCACATATTGAGCACGAGGCGCGCCTCGTCGCTCATGCGCTCGGGCGACCACGGCGGGTCCCAGACGACCTTGACGTCGACCACGCCGACGCCGGGAACGCTGGCGACCGCGTTCTCGACCATGGTCGGCAGCTCGCCGGCAGCCGGGCAGTTCGGTGTCGTCAGCGTCATCTGCACGTCGACCGAACGGTCGTCCTTGATCTCGACCTTGTAGATCAGGCCGAGCTCGTAAATGTCGGCCGGGATTTCCGGATCAAATACGGTCTTGAGGCCCGCGATGATCTCGGTGGTCAGACGCTCGGTCTCCTCCGGCGGCAGCGCCGAATGGGTCTCCATCGGATTGGCTTTGATTTCGGCCGTGTCACTCATGCGAACAAATCCCGCGCCTTCAGAAGCGCTTGTGCCAGATGATCGACTTCTTCCCGCGTATTATACATGCCGAACGACGCCCGGCAGGTGGCGGTGACGTTGAACCGCTCTAAAAGCGGCATCACGCAAAGGGTGCCGGCGCGCACTGCGATGCCCTGACGGTCGATCACGGTGGCGACGTCGTGGGCATGCGCGCCCTTGAGCTCGAAGGAGATCACCGGCCCCTTGCCGCGCGCAGTACCGATCAGCCGCAGCGAGTTGATCTCGCGGAGCCGGTCCTGGGCGTAGGTGACGAGATTGCGCTCGTGCGCGGCAATGCGCTCCTTGCCGATCGAATTGACGTAATCGATGGCGGCACCGAGGCCGATCGCTTCGACGATGGGCGGGGTGCCAGCTTCGAACTTGTGCGGCGGGTCGCCATAGGTGACCCAGTCCTTCGCAACCTCGCGGATCATCTCGCCGCCACCGTTGAACGGACGCATCGCTACAAGGTGCTCATGCTTGGCATAGAGCGCCCCGATACCGGTCGGGCCATAAATCTTGTGGCCGGTGAACGCGTAGAAATCGCAGTCGAGATCCTGCACGTCGACGGGCAGATGCACCGCGCCCTGCGCACCGTCGACCAGCACGGCAATGCCCCGATCGTGGGCCAGTCGCACGACCTCTTTTATCGGAACGAAGGTTCCGAGGGCGTTCGACATCTGGGTGATGGCGACGAGCTTAGTCTTCGGCGTCAGCAGCTTCTCGAACTCGTCGATCAGGAAATTGCCTTCGTCATCGACGGGCGCCCATTTGATGACCGCGCCATGGCGCTCCCTGAGGAAATGCCAGGGCACGATGTTGGAATGGTGCTCCATGATCGAGAGGACGATTTCGTCGCCCTGCTTGATGTTCGGCTCGCCCCAGGACGACGCCACGAGGTTGATGGCCTCGGTGACGTTGCGGGTGAAGATGATTTCTTCTGTGCGGCGGGCATTGACGAATTGCGCGACTTTTGCCCGCGCGCCCTCATAGGCCTCCGTCGCCGCATTGGCGAGGTAATGCAGGCCGCGATGCACGTTGGCGTATTCGCTCGTATAAGCCTGCGTCATGCGGTCGAGCACGGCGCCGGGCTTCTGCGCCGAGGCGGCGTTGTCGAGATAGACCAGCGGCTTGCCGTAGATCTGCATGGCGAGCGCGGGAAAATCCTGGCGCACGCGCGCAACGTCGTAGGCGCCGTTCTTGACCGCCGGATGCGTGCTCATGACCGGCGCTCCAGCCAGCGCTCGGCAATGCCGATCACGTGCTCGCGCAAGCCGTCGTCGGCGATCTGCTCGATCGCCTCGCCCACGAAGGCCTGGATCAGCAGCGCCTGGGCCTGCTTCTCCGGCAGGCCGCGCGCCTTCAGATAGAACAAGAGGCTGTCGTCCAGCGCGCCGGCAGTGGCGCCGTGGCCGCAGGAGACGTCATCGGCAAAGATTTCCAGTTCGGGCTTGTTGTCGGCTTCCGCCTCGTCCGAGAGCAGCAGCGCGCGGGTCATCATCTTGCCGTCGGTCTTCTGCGCATCGGGACGAACGATGATGCGTCCCTGGAATACCGAATGAGCGCGATCGTCGATCACGGCGCGAAAAGTCTCGCGGCTGACGCAGTTCGGCACGGCGTGGTCGACGACCAGTGTGGTGTCACCATGCTCGGTCTTCTTCAAAAGATTGACGCCGTTGACGGAGAGCTCGCTACCCTCGCCCGCCAGCGTGATGAAGCCCTGCAAGCGGCTGACCGCCGCGCCGCTGGTCATGTTGAAGAAGTTCAACTTCACATTGGCGCCCACCGTCACGAATTGCGAGGTGACGTTCACCGCGTCAGGCGCATCGTCCATCAGGCGAATGTGTGCAACATCGGCGTCGTCGCCAACCGTCACCAGCACGGCATCGTTGACCTGGTAGGCCTTGCTACCTGCCGCAACGAAGCTTTCGACGATGGTGGCGCGAGCGCCCTTCCCGATCGCAACCTGCGAACGGGTGAAGCTCGAGGCGGAAGCCGCGGTTGCGATGTGGATGATCTGGATCGGCGCGGACAGCCGCGCACCGTCAGCGATCGACAGCACGACGCCGTCGGTTGCCAAGGCGGCGTTCAGCGCGATGACGGCATCGGTGGACGCCGTGTTGAGGATACCGACATCGGTCTCCAGCATCTCCCGCAGGGTCTTGAGGCTCGTCTCGGAGCCGAGCGCCTTCACGTCGGACAGATCGGCCGCGAACACGCCGTCAACCAGCACCAGCTTGCGGGCGCCCGCGATGGCATGCGCCTTCACCGCGTCGGCGGCGCGCTTCAGCGCGGCCGCGTCGGGGCTGGCCGCCAGCGGCAGCACCTCGCCGACCAGCGCGCGCAGATCCGTGTATTTCCATTCCTCGAGCCGGCGGTGCGGCAAGCCGAGCCGCTCATAGCTCTCGAAGGCTTCGCGACGCGCCGCGATCACAGCAGGCGGACCCGGCAAGCGGCCTTCGACGCTGGCGAAGAGATCGCTCACCGCGCGGCCCTTTCCGGTCTTTGCCACAGCAACGTTCATTGCAAAATTCCTTACGCGGCGTCCTCGAACTGGGCATAGCCGGACGCTTCCAGCTCCAGTGCCAGCTCCTTGCCGCCGCTCTTCACGACGCGGCCCTTCGACATCACGTGCACGACGTCGGGCACGATGTAGTTCAGCAGCCGCTGATAGTGGGTGATGACGACCATGGCACGCTTCGGCGAGCGCAGCGCGTTGACGCCGTCGGCCGCGATGCGCAGCGCGTCGATGTCGAGGCCGGAATCCATCTCGTCGAGGATGCACAGGCTGGGCTCGAACAGCGCCATCTGGAGCACCTCGTTGCGCTTCTTCTCGCCGCCGGAGAAGCCGACATTGACGCCGCGCTTAAGCATGTCCTGCGGGATGTTCAGCGCCTTCGAGACCTCGCGGACCTTCTTCAAAAAGTCCGGCACCATCAGTTCGCTCTCGCCGCGAGCCTTGCGCTGGGCATTGAGTGCGGTACGGAGGAAATTCATGGTGGTAACACCGGGAATTTCGACCGGATACTGGAACGCCAGGAACACGCCTTTGGCGGCGCGCTCGTCGGGATCCATCTCCAGGAGATCCTCGCCCCTGAACAGGATCTGGCCGTCGGTGACCTCATAGCCGGGCTTGCCGGCGATGACATGGGAGAGCGTCGACTTGCCGGAGCCGTTCGGCCCCATGATCGCGTGCACCTCGCCCTCGTTCACGGTCAGCGTCAGCCCGTGCAGGATCTCACGCTCCTCGACACGAACCTTCAGGTCTTTCACTTCAAGCAAAGGCATTGTTGGTGTCCAGTCTATTCAAATGAGGCATGGAGCGCCTAAGCGCACCGCGAGGGTCGGTGTTAACCGACCGACCCTTCAAGCGAGATCGAGATCAGCTTCTGCGCTTCCACCGCGAACTCCATCGGCAGTTGCTGAAGCACATCCTTGACGAAGCCGTTGACCACGAGGCCAACCGCCTCTTCCTGCGAGAGACCGCGCTGGATGCAGTAGAACAGCACGTCCTCGGAGATCTTCGACGTCGTCGCCTCGTGCTCGAACGTCGCCGAGGAGTTTTTCGCCTCGATATACGGCACGGTGTGCGCGCCGCATTTGTCGCCGATCAGCAGGGAATCGCAGGCGGTAAAGTTGCGCGCGCCGGTGGCTTTGCGGTGCGCGGTGACGAGCCCACGATAGGTGTTCTGCGATTTGCCGGCGGCGATGCCCTTGGAGATGATGCGGCTCGACGTGTTCTTGCCGAGGTGGATCATCTTGGTGCCCGAATCGACCTGCTGGAAGCCGTTCGAGATCGCGATCGAGTAGAACTCGCCCCGCGAATTGTCGCCGCGCAGGATGCAGCTCGGATATTTCCAGGTGATCGCCGACCCCGTTTCGACCTGGGTCCAGGAGATCTTTGAATTGGCACCGCGACAGTCGCCACGCTTGGTGACGAAATTGTAGATGCCGCCCTTGCCTTCCGAATTGCCCGGATACCAGTTCTGCACCGTCGAGTATTTGATCTCGGCGTCGTCGAGCGCGACGAGCTCGACCACGGCCGCGTGCAGCTGGTTCTCGTCGCGCTGCGGCGCAGTGCAGCCCTCGAGATAGGAGACGTAGGAGCCCTTGTCCGCGATGATCAGCGTGCGCTCGAACTGACCCGTGTTGCGCTCGTTGATGCGGAAATAGGTCGACAGCTCCATCGGGCAGCGCACGCCGGGCGGCACGTAGACGAACGAGCCGTCCGAGAACACCGCCGAGTTCAGCGTCGCGTAGAAATTGTCCGAGGTCGGCACCACGGTGCCGAGATACTTCTGCACCAGCTCGGGATGCTCGCGGATCGCCTCCGAGATCGGCATGAAGATCACGCCGGCCTTCTTCAGCTCCGCCTTGAACGTGGTCGCAACCGACACCGAATCGAAGACCGCGTCGACCGCGATCTTGCGGCGGGCCGGATCTTCCTCGCCCGCCTTCGGCTCGACGCCTTCGAGCATGGCGACTTCCCGCAGGGGAATGCCGAGCTTTTCGTAGGTCTTCAGGATCTCCGGATCGATCTCGTCGAGCGAGCTGACCGTCTTCTTCGGCTTCGGCGCCGCGTAGTAATAGAGGTCCTGGAAGTCGATCTTGGGATAGTCGACCCGCGCCCAGCTCGGCTCGGTCATGGTCAGCCAGCGCCGATAGGCTTCCAGCCGCCACTGGAGCATCCAGGCGGGCTCATTCTTTTTCTGCGAGATGAACTCTACGGTCTCTTCCGATAGCCCTTTTGGGGCTTTCTCGGAGTCGATCAGGGTCTCAAACCCATAACGATATTGGTCGACGTCGATACGCTTCACGCGCTCGACCGTCTCTTGTACGGCTGGCATTCCATCCTCCGCTCGCGGTTTCAAGGACCGCGGTGGATCAAACTCGGACGAGTATTACGTTTATTACGATGTTCTTTGGCGGAAAGCACGCGCCTAGAATCGTTCAAGCTGTGTTTCGTCGCCTAGCTCTTAAGTAGGTTATTACCGAGCTTTCGCCAAGCCTCCAACGCCCTATTGATCTCTTCCAGTTCCGTGGACCAGCCAAGACTGAGGCGCACCGCTCCTTGGGCCACGATGGGATCGTACCCCATGGCCGAGAGCACATGGGAAGGCTGGACCCTTCCCGATGAGCAGGCCGAACCGGACGACACGGCGACGCCTGCAAGGTCGAAGCCGATCACAGCAGTCTCGGCCTTCAGCCCTGGCGCGGTGAAAAGTACGGTATTTGGCAACCGCTCCACATCGTCGGCGAAGATTGTCGCCCCGGCCGCGCGAAGCCCATTTTCCAAATGATCTCTGAGGCTTGCTATTCGCTTCAGATCCTCCGGCAGAGTCTGAAGCGCCCGTTTGACCGCCGCGCCAAAGCCGGCGATCCCCGCGACATTCTCGGTGCCCGCCCGGCGGTTGAGCTCCTGCCCGCCCCCCCGCAGGACCGGCGCCAGACCGGCGAGCCCTTCCGCCATGACCAGCGCGCCAACGCCCTTAGGGCCACCGACCTTGTGCGCAGAGAAGGTTGCAAGGTCTGCACCCACAGCCTTGATATCGAACCGAATTTTACCAAGCGCCTGGATCCCATCGACATGCAGGAGACCGCCGGCCTCATGAACGATCCGCGCAGCCTCAGCGACAGGCTGAAGAGCGCCGGTCTCGTTGTTCGCGGCCATGATGGAGACCAGCGTCGGCGGGCCAGCGTCGAGCCGGGCCCGCAGATCGTCGAGATCGACGACACCGGAGCGCGTTACCCGAAGCTGTCGGGTCCTATCGGCCGGGAACCGGCCGCCCGCAAGCACCGAGGCATGCTCGACCGCGGAGACCAGCAGTCGCTCAACGGGTCCGCCCGCCGGCGCCCGCAGGCCGGGCGACAGCGCCAGCGCATTGGCCTCGGTTCCAGCGGATGTGAAGACGACGTTGCGCGGCTGGGCGCCGATCGCCAAGGCCAGCGCGGCACGCGCCTCCTCGATCAGCCGTCGTGCCTCCCGCCCCTCGGCATGAACCGAGGATGGATTGCCGATCAGATCGTATGCAGCCAGCATCGCTGTCCGAGCCTCAGCGCGGAGCGGCGTCGTCGCGTTCCAATCGAGATAGACGCGGGTCGGCATTAAGTAATATATTACCTCACATCGCAGACGGCGTTTGCGCGATCTCGACATGGGCCGCGGGCACGCCCTTGGCAACCAATGATTTCGAATGTGCGGCCACAGTTGACGCGACCATGACGCGCTAACGTCTTGAACCCGTTGGCTGATGTTCAAGATGCTTGCTTTTTGACCCTCAGCCTATGTTAGAACGCGCACCGTCAAGTCACCGCGCGCCGTCAGCGCATCACCGCTACGCGCGCCTCCTCGCCCTTCATTCGCGCTTTCGTCGGCATCTGCCGGTGAGGCCACAATCGGTTGATTGCCGAGGTCGTCTCCAGGAAATCAATCAAGAGATCATCGATGCCCGAAGTCATATTTACCGGCCCCGCTGGCCGTCTCGAAGGCCGCTACCACCCGGCCAAGCAGAAGAACGCGCCGATCGCGATGATCCTGCATCCGCATCCGCAGTTCCACGGCACGATGAACCATCAGATCGTGTACCAGTGCTACTACGCTTTCGCGCATCGCGGCTTCTCCGTGCTGCGCTTCAATTTCCGCGGCGTCGGCCGCAGTCAGGGCTCGTTCGACCATGGCACCGGCGAATTGTCGGATGCGGCGGCAGCGCTCGATTGGGCGCAGACCATCAATCCCGAGGCGCGCGCCTGCTGGGTCGCGGGCTTCTCCTTCGGCGCCTGGATCGGCATGCAGTTGCTGATGCGCCGCCCGGAGGTCGAAGGCTTCATCTCGATCGCGCCGCCGGCCAACCTCTACGACTTCTCATTCCTTGCGCCCTGCCCGTCCTCGGGCCTGATCGTGCACGGCGAAAAGGATGCCGTAGTGCCTCCTAAGGATGTCAACACCCTGGTCGAGAAGCTGAAGACGCAGAAGGGCATCGTGATCGACCAGCAGGTCATTCCCGGCGCCAATCACTTCTTCGATGCCAAGCTCGAGCCGCTGATGGAAACCATCACCGCCTATCTCGACATGCGCCTCGCCAACGTGCGCTGAGGCCTTCCGGCGTAGACGTGTTCGTGGCATGGCTGCGGACCGTCAACGCTGGGGATTTCGAGCGATGAAGGCGTATCTGGTTCTTGATCTATCAGTGAACGACCACGCCGGCTTCAAGACTTACGTCGCTGAAATCCCGGCATTTATTGCCAAGCTTTCAGGGCGGTACATCGTGCGCGGCGTCGAGCCGACCACGATCGAAGGCGACTGGGCGCCCGAGCGCCTCGTCATCATCGAATTTGCTGAGCGCGAGAAGGCGAAAGCGTTCCTCGACGATCCCGACATTCAGGATCTCTTCAGGGTGCGGCACGCAACGACGACAAGCAGGCTGCTGCTTGCCGACGGTTGCACCTGATCACTATGGGCTGACTACGCCAGCTTGAGGGCAACGATCCCCGTCAGCACGAGTGCGATGCCCGCAAGCTTCACCGCGCTCAAGGTCTCGCCGAACAGCACGACGCCCATCAGGAACGTGCCGGCCGCGCCAATGCCGGTCCACACCGAATAGGCAACGCCGACCTCGAGCACCTTCAAGGCACGCCCGAGCAGGAAGACGAAGGCGACGAGCAGCACGAGCGAGGCGATGCTCCAGCCAGCGCGCGTATATCCTTCCGCATATTTCATCGCGATCGCCCAGCCGACATCAAGCGCGCCGGCGATCACGAGCATGAGCCAGGCCGTGGACTGCGACATCGGCGTAGCCTCAGGCCGCGAGCTTCAAGAGATGCGCGTCGTGGCGCACCAGGAAGGCCCGCAGCAATTGCGGATAATCCGCGCCGACCGCAGAGCGCACGCTCGGACGCTTCGCGAGCTCGGCCCGCCACGCGCGGACCTTGGGCAGATCGTTGAAGATTCCGAGCTCAATCAATTCATCGAACACGTCGAAATAGCGGAAGATCGGGGCAAACACTGCATCCACGAGGCTGAACGCGTCGCCCGCGAAATACGGCCCTGCAACAAGCGCGGCTTCCACGCGCGCGAATTTGGCCGCGAGCGCCTGGCGCTTGCTCTCGAATGTCGCCGGATCGGTCGTCGTCTCCAGCCCCCAGAGGTCGCCGAGGATCGCTGAGCCGAACTCCATCCAAGCGCGATGCTCGGCACGTTTCAGCGCATCCGCCGGATGCAGCTTCGCACCGCGTTGCGTGTCTTCGATGTACTCGCAGATCACGTTGCTCTCAAACAACGCAACCTCGCCCTTGTCTGTCGCAACCATCAGCACCGGCACCTTGCCGAGCGGCGACAATTTCAAGAACCAGTCCGGCTTGTCAGCGAGATCGATATCGATCCGCTCGAACGGCACGCCCTTCTCCTTGAGCGCGATCACGGCGCGCTGCACATAGGGGCACAGCTTATGGCTGATCAGTTTGAGCGGAGCGGTCATAATGGCGATCCCGACAGTTAGATGCAACTGCATCTAGATAGATGCACTTGCATGCACATGTCAAGATCAATGCACCTGCGTCAACTCCCTGTGATCTTCAAGGCTGTGCAATCACCCCACCCGTCATCGGCATCGGCACGCCCGTCGTTGCCGGATAGGATAACGGCAGGCCCTTGAGGCCGCGCGCGGCAAGGAAACCGAAGGCCTGCGCCTCGATGGCGTCGGCGGCCCAGCCGAGCGTCTCCGCGGCCTCGACCGTGGCCGAGCCCACCCGCTCGCGGAGCATCCGCAGCATGGTGAGGTTGCGGGCCCCGCCGCCGCAGACAATCCAGCTGCGCGGCCGTCGCGGCAGCAGCGGGATGATGCGGGCGATCGCCGCCGCAGTGAACGCGGTCAGCGTCGCGGCGCCGTCGGCCGGTGGCATGTCGCCGAGCTTCAGCGCGGCAAAGTCGTTGCGGTCGAGCGACTTTGGCGGCGGCGCTGCGAAGAACGGCAGCGCCAGTGCCCGCGCGATCCAGGCCTCATCAGCCTTGCCAAGCGCGGCGAACTTTCCCTCCGCGTCGAACGCCTGGTTCATGGTGCGGTACATGAAGTCGTCGAGCAGCGCATTGCCGGGGCCAGTGTCGCAGGCGATCAGCGTGTCGCTGCCGTCGATATAGGTGATGTTGGAGACGCCGCCGATATTGATCACCGCGATCGGGCCCTCGCGCTCCAGCGAATGGGCGAGCGCCCGATGATAGACCGGCACGAACGGCGCGCCCTGCCCGCCGGCCTCGACGTCGGCGGCGCGGAAATCATACATGACCGGGATGTGAATCGCCTTGGCCAGCGCCGGCCCGTCGCCGATCTGCACCGTCAGCCGCTTTTCGGGCCGGTGCAGCACGGTCTGGCCGTGGAAGCCGACGATGTCGATGTCCTCCGGCCTCATCCGGTTCTGCGCGACGAAAGCGGCGACCGCCTCGGCATGGGCCTGCGTCACTGCGCGCTCAGCCTCGGTCAGGATCCCAGGCCGGGCATCACGTTGCCGTAGGTGCACGGCCTCGGAGAGCGCTTGGCGCAGCAGGTTGCGCTCGGCCGGACCGTAGGGCCGGTAGCCGGTCGGTCCGAACGCCTTGACCTGCTTTCCGTCGGTTTCGATCAGCGCGACATCCACCCCGTCCAGCGAGGTGCCGCTCATCAGACCGAGTGCCGTCAACATCATGGACCAGCGTCCTCAAAGGCCCGCCCCGGCATGCCGATCTTGTGCCAGAGGGACACATCTTATAATGCCACTGCGCCAAGTGGCGGGTGCCAATCGAGTTCCCACGCAAGACTCTTAAATTGCTCCCAAAACAGTAAACCAAGAATTGTCAGGCACGCCGACAAATGACTGCATTCAAATCGGATTTCCTCAATACCCTGCAGGAACGTGGGTTCATCCACCAGTGCTCCGATTTCGAGGGGCTGGACGCGCTCGCCGCCAGGGGCGAGGCGACCGCCTATGTCGGCTACGATTGCACCGCCCCCTCGCTGCATATCGGCAACTATCTGACCATGATGATGCTGCACTGGCTGCAGCAATCCGGCAACAAGCCGATCACGCTGATGGGCGGCGGCACCACCATGGTCGGCGACCCCTCCGGCAAGGACGAGACGCGCGCGATGCGCACGGTCGCCGAGATCGAGGCCAACAAGGCCTCGATCCGCGGCGTGTTCGCCAGGGTGCTGCGTTATGGCGAGGGCAAGAGCGACGCTGTCATGCTCGACAACGCCGAGTGGTTGACCAAGCTGAACTGGATCGAGATGCTGCGCGACGTCGGCCGGCATTTCTCGGTCAACCGCATGCTGACCATGGACTCCGTGCGCCTGCGCCTCGAGCGCGAGCAGGAGATGAGCTTCATCGAGTTCAACTACATGGTCTGCCAGGCCTACGACTTCGTCGAGCTCGCCAAACGCACCGGTTGCCGCCTCCAGATGGGCGGCTCGGACCAGTGGGGCAACATCATCATGGGCGTCGATCTCGGCCGCCGCATGGGCACGCACCAGTTGTTCGCGCTGACGACGCCGCTGCTGACGACCGCGTCCGGCGCCAAGATGGGCAAGACCGCGCAGGGAGCGGTCTGGCTCAACGCCGACCAGTTCTCGCCGTATGATTTCTGGCAGTACTGGCGCAACACCGAGGATGCCGACGTCGGCAAATTCCTGAAACTGTTCACGACGCTGCCGATGAGCGAGATCAAGAAGCTCGAGGCGCTCGGCGGCGCGGAGATCAACGAGGCCAAGAAGGTGCTCGCCACCGAGGCGACCGCGCTGCTGCACGGCCGCGATGCCGCGAACGAGGCGGCAGAGACCGCGCGCCGCACCTTTGAGGAAGGTGCGCTCGCCGAAAGCCTGCCGACGGTGGAAATTCCGCGTGGCGAGCTCGACGATGGTCTCGGCGTGCTCAACGCCTTCGTTCGGGCGGGCTTGGTTGCCTCAAACGGCGAAGCGCGCCGCCAGATCAAAGGGGGCGGACTGCGCATCAACGACGCCCCCGTCACCGACGAGAAGATGGCACTCTCGGTGGCCAACCTGACGCCGGAAGGCGTGATCAAGCTGTCGTTCGGCAAGAAGAAGCACGTCCTCATCAAGCCTGCATAGGCGTATGAGCTTTTCGCTGCTTGTCAGGGCGCGGCGAAGCGCGCTCCTTGAGCGGCAATGGACCAGAACACGCCCAGGCAGGCCGGGGACCGCGCAGCGGCTGCGCCGAGGGGTGCCGTGCGGACCGCGCTCGTCGTGCTCGCGCTGTGTTTCGCGCTGGCTGTCCTTGGCCGCGGCCTCAGCGAGAGCTTCACCGTCTTCCTCAAGCCCATCTCCGAAAGCTTTGGCTGGGATCGCGCGCAGGTCGTCTCGATCTATTCGCTGACCTGGCTCGTCAGCGGACTGACCGCGCCTCTGGTCGGGCGGCTGTTCGACCATTCCGGTCCCCGCGCCGTCTACGCGCTCGGACTGTTCCTGCTCGGCTCGGCCTTCCTGATTGCGGGCCATGCGAAAGCGCTCTGGCAGTTCCAGCTCTCGATCGGACTGTGTGTCGGGATCGGGGTCGCCTTCATCGGCAATGTGCCGAATTCGATTCTGCTCGGCCGCTGGTTCGGGCCGCGGCTGCCGACCGCGATGGCCGTGGTCTATTCGGCAATGGGCGGCGGCGTGCTGGCGCTGCTGCCGGCCTCGCAGCTCCTGATCGATCACATCGGCTGGCGCGAGACCTATCAGCTGTTCGGCTTCGCTGCGCTGGGCCTGCTGGTGCCGCTCATGCTGCTGCCGTGGCCGCTGTTCGCTGCCGGCTCGCCGCAGGTCACCAAGAAGACCGATCCGGATTTCGTTGACAACGGCTGGACGCTTGTTGGCGCCATGCGCCATCACGCCTTCTGGGCGCTGTTCTCGACCTTCTTCTTCACCGCGGTCGGCATGTACGCGATCGCGGCGCAGATCGTGGCTTATCTGATCGATGCCGGCTTCCCGCCACTCCAGGCCGCGACTGCCTGGGGCTTCTCCGGCGTCGTGCTGGTGTTCGGGATGTTGGGGGTCTCCGCGCTCGACGGGCTGATCGGGCGCCGGCCGTCGGTGCTGCTGAGCTACGCGATCTCGATGCTCGGCATCTTCCTGCTCTGGCTCCTGCAGTATTATCCGAACATCATCCTGCTCACCGGTTTCGTCGTCTGCTTCGGCAGCATGATGGGCTCGCGCGGGCCGCTGATCACCGCAACTGCGATGAAAATCTTCCAGGGAAAACGGGTGGGCACCATCTATGGCACCATCTCGATCGGCAGTGGCCTCGGCTCGGCATTCGGCTCCTGGAGCGGCGGCCTGATCCATGACGCGACCCACGGCTACAACGCGCTGCTCGCCTTCGCACTTGCGAGTGTGGTGCTCGGGATGATTCCGTTCCTAGTCGTGCCTGCCTTGCGACGGTAGGTTTCCCAGGGGTAACTTGAGTTCGTTTGCGTCACCGGAAAATTACGGATGGGCACGACGCCAACACCAGAAAAAATGCGGATCGCGCGCGACTGAGAGCGGAGCCTGCGGTGTTTTGTCCGACATGACGAAAATGTCAGCGCGGAATTGATCCTGATGGCTTGCGAGGCGGAATCGAATACGGTCCAAGTCGCGCATTGGATGGAGGGCACAAACCAATGAACTTTCCCTATCTCACTCGCTTTCAACCGGTTCTCCTGAGCCTGTTTCGCTTCATCACCGGCCTCTTGCTGTTCCAGTACGGCGTTGCGAAGATCTTCAAGTTTCCGGTGCTTCCTTACTTCGCCAACATCCCGCCGCTGATCTGGACGGCAGGCGCGATCGAGCTGGTGCTCGGTGCGCTCCTGATGCTCGGCCTGTTCACCCGCCTCTCGGCTTTCATTCTCTCGGGTGAGATGGCCTTCGCCTACTTCATGGGCCACATGTTCAAGGGCGAAACGCCGGTGTTCCTGCCGCTGCTCAACGGCGGCACCGCCGCGATCCTGTTCTGCTTCGCCTGCCTCTACCTCTCGGCAGCCGGCGGCGGCTCGGTCAGCGTCGATGCGGCGATGGGCAAGGAAAGCGATTCGACCGGCGGCGCCTACGCCCGGCGCTGACGCGCTCGCGGATTCGAAGGAAAGACAGGGTACCGGCGCATTTGCCGGTGCCGGCTCAACGCGCGCCCAGCACGTTCCAGATGAGAACGAGAGCCGCCACGAGCAGCACGGACATGATGATGCGGTGAACGAATCGACTCATCGCTGTCCCGACAAGCCTCGGCCACAACCAAAATCCAGCATCAATTCTTCCCGCGATTAGATGCGCCATGCGCAGGCGCGGCACGTTTGCGCATGGCGACTGCGAACGCCGCATGCATGGCAGCGCGTTGCCCGCGTCCGTTCATGATTGGTAAGAACTTCATGCTACCGACGCGAGCAATAACAACCATTCCGTAGAGACCGTGATGCAACTGCTCAGTCATCTGAAGATCCGCACCAAGCTTGCCAGCATGGTCTGCCTCGCGGCGCTCACGGTCACGGCCATCATCGGGGTATCGGCCGTGCTGAGCAAGAGCCGCATGATGGAGGACCGTGTCCAGCAGATGCGGACGGCGGTGGAGCTCCTCCATAATTACGCGCAATCGCTCCAGGACGAGGTGACAGCCGGCAAGCTCACGCAAGCCGAGGCCAAGAGCTTGTTCCACCAACGCGGCCGCCGCATGAGCTTCAACGGCGGCCAGGGCTACCCGGTGGTCTACAATCAGGACACCTCTCTGGTCGTGAACGGCGCCAATCAGCAGCTCGAAGGCAAGATCACTGGCGCCAAGGATTCCAACGGCGTGTTGATTGCCGACGCCATCATCAGGGCCGGCACCGACACCGCGCAGGGTGGCGTGACCTCCTATCTCTATCCCCGCCCCGGCCAGACCGAGCCGGTCCGCAAGACCGTGTTCGCGCGCAGATTCGCGCCCTGGAACGTGACCATCAGCTACGGACTCTACGTCGACGACATCGACGCCGACGTGCGCGCGCTGACGCTGGAGCTCGCCGCCATCGGCATCGGCCTGATGCTGCTGATGGCGATGCTGTCCTGGCTGATCGCCCGCGACGTGCTCGCCGCGCTGGACCGCCAGAAGACCCGCATGCAGCAGATTTCGGAAGGCACTATCGACAAGGCGGTCGAAGAGACCGGCCGCGGCGACGAGATCGGCCGCATGGCCGAGACGCTCGAAGTGCTCCGGCAAACCGCGCTGACCGCACGTAACCTGGAGGCCGAGCAGGTCGCCACCAAGGCCCGTAGCGAGCAGGAGAAACGCGATGCCTTGATCGCGCTTGCCGACCGCTTCGATGCGTCCGTCGGCCAGCTGGTCGGGCTGATGGCTTCGGGCTCCGGCGAACTCGAGGCGACCGCCAAGTCGATGTCCTCCACCGCCGAAGGCACCAACCGCCGCGCCGCTGTGGTCGGCTCGGCCGCCACCGAGGCCAGCCAGCGCGTCCAGACCGTCGCGGCCGCCGCCGAAGAGCTCTCCACTTCCATCACCGAGATCAGCCGTCAGGTCGCGCAGTCCGCCGAAGTCACCGGACGCGCGGTGGACAGTGCGCGCCGCACCGACACGATCGTGCGCGCGCTGTCCGATGGTGCCCAGCAGATCGAGCACGTCGCCGAGCTGATCTCCAGCATCGCGGCACAGACCAATTTGCTCGCGCTTAACGCCACTATCGAGGCTGCACGCGCAGGCGAAGCCGGTCGTGGCTTTGCCGTGGTCGCCTCCGAGGTAAAGTCGCTCGCGAGCCAGACCGCGGAAGCCACCCGCGAGATCGGCGACAAGATCGCCCAGATCCAGGGCGCGACCAAAGAAGCGGTGGACGCAATCGGCGGCATCACCGCCACCATCGAGGAGGTCAGTCGCATTGCGACCTCGATCGGCGCGGCCATCGAGGAGCAAGGTGCCGCCACCGCCGAGATCGCCCGCAGCGTGTCGCAGACCGCAGAAGCGACCCAGGAGGTCACGACCAATATCAGCGCCGTTAGCACGGCTGCGAACGAGACCGGCAACGCTGCCGGCATGGTGCTCGCGGCCGCCTCGAGCCTCTCCAAGCAGGCCGAACAGCTCTCCGGCGAGGTCGGGACGTTCCTGGCTGGCGTGCGCGCGGCGTAAGTTTCCGACCCCCACATGCGTCATGCCCGGGACAGGCGCGGGCGTGGCGGACTCTTGAGTCCCGCTTCTATCGCCGCGCCAGGCTGCAACCGCTCGACAGCTGCCGCGTCGATCCGGTCGACCCGTCGTTCGATTGCGACTGGAATTCCTCGAATGGCGAGTTCTGCTTGCCGGTGTTGAACTCGAAGATCTTGCGGAACAGGCCCGGCGCCATCGCCGAGATCGGATTGACGCGCATCACGGGCGCGGCCGGGGTGCCGACGACCTCGTAAGTCACGCCGATCAGCCCCTCGTTGTTGCCGCCGCCGAGGAAGATGCCGAACAACGGGATCTGGCCGAAGATGTTGTTGACGCCATACATCGGCACGAAGGTGCCGCTCATGCACACCTGGTTGCCGGGATAGTCGATCGAGCCCTCGATGGTGGCGCCGATCATCGGTCCCTTGACGACGCCGTCACGGATCGTGAGCGCGCCATTCTGACGGGTGAACTCGGCGCGGAGCGCGCTGAAGGAGACGCCGTTGCCGGTGCCGTTGGGCGCGCCGGCAGCAACGCGCTCGAGCTGCGCCTCGCCCTTCACGGTGAAGTCGCGCACGTTGATGAGACCCTCGCGCGAGGTGTTCGGCTCGGATGTCGGCGGCTCCATCGCCACCACCATCTGGCCGCCGACCGCCTTGGTATAGGTGTCGGTGAAGCGCAGCAGCGCGCCGGCATCGTTGGTCTGGAGATAGATCACTTCACGGCTGCCCTGCGCGCGGCCACCGCGCAAATCGGCCGCCACCGGCGTATCACGGCCGATCTTGCCACTCAACGTCAAGGCTTTGACGGCGCCGTTGCGTTTCGACATCTTGGCATCGACGCTGCGCATCGCCTCGCCGTTGAAACCGGCGACGGCGCCGAGCTTCACGTCGATGTCGAAATCGATGTTCTTCAGCTTGTTCTTGGCATCGTCTTTGGAATTGCCTGAGATCGCCGACTTCAGGAAACCGCGGCCGTCGAACACGTCGCCGCGCATGGTGCCGCGCACCACGCCGTCCTGGCTGCGCTCCACCTTCAACGAGGCCTTGTCGCCGTCGGAGGGCGAATAGGTCGGGAAGTTCGCGTTCATCAGGTCGCCATTCGCATCGATCTCGAGCGAGCCCTTGATCGAGGCGCCGCCGCCCTCGATGACGATGTCCTCGAAACGCGTCGATTGCGCCGTCGGCACCACTTTGAAGCTGGCCTTGCCGGACTTGCCCGGCAGCTTGACCCAGCCGGGCAGGATGTTGTCGAGCTTGACTGAGGTCAGGTCGGCCTCGACGGCGAGCTTCGTCGTCTGATCCGCGCCGCTCGCGATCTTGCCCGACAGCTTGATCGGCAACGATCCACTCACGGCAGGGCTGAGATCGAACCCCAGGCGCGCGCGGCTGGCATCGTCCAGCGTCGCCTGCAATCTGACGTCCGCATCGCCCTCGGCCGGCTTGCGATAGTCGAGCGAGGCGGCCTGCCCGTTGATCTTGACGTCGCCCTTGACCTGATAGCCCTGGTTGCTCGCGATGATCTTGAGGTTGTTGGCCTCCAGCTTCTGGTTCATCACCAGCTTGTCGGCGGCAAAGCCGTTGAGCTCGGCTGTCACGGCATAGGTCGTGTCGGCCCTGGTCAGCTCGCCCTTGACCGGCATGCCGAGCTGGATGTTCGCCGAGAACGTCCCCTTGCTGGTATTGGGATCGACGACGGTCGAAGACAGATCGCTCAGGCGATCATTGGAGAGCATTTCGGCCGCCGCGGGCACCGGTCCGTCGACGCGAAATCTCGTGCGCGACGGCGACGGCTTGGGCGCCATATCCGGCACCTCGAACGTGAAGTCGGAGATCGTGATCTTGCGGCCGGCGGGCGTGTCGGCAATGCCCTGCCCGATGTTCACGGTCGCAGTGCGGCCGGTCACGCGCGCCTTCAGATCGGCATCGTGCACCACCGGCATGCCGTCCACCGGACGCACCGCGACACCGCTTGCCACGATGTTGACCGACAGGCCGTCGTCGGGGATGGGAGGCCCCTTGCGCGGAAGGTTCTTCACCGGCGAGTTGACGCCGATCTCGATCCGCTGGAGCGTGCCGCGCTCGATCCGCTCGATCACCCATTCACGCAGCTCGGGAACGATCAATGTGGGCCACATCCGCTTCAGCGCGGAGGCCGACATCGGCGTTCCCGCAAAGCCGAGCGTCAGCCGCGGCTCGCCCGAATAGTCGATGGCACCGGTGCCGGCGACACCGATCTCGCCATTGCTGATATCGGCCTGCGTCAGCAAGAGGCGCTTGTGGTCAGTGTCGAAACGGAAACCGATCGCAATACGGTTGAAGACGAGCGGCGGCTCGTTGTCGATGCCACCAAGCAGGATCGAGCCGCCACTGAAGCCGAGCTGCCAGTCATTGGTGGCGCCGTTCGGTGGCTCGAGATGGCCCAGCAGGGTCAGGCGGTTGGCGCCGGAGAGAATTTTGAACGGAGCGACCAGCACCCGCCGGTTCGCGTCCCACTCGACGTTGATCTCGGCCGAGTCGATCGTCATCGGATAATCGGGCGTGTCGGTGTCGATGATGTTGCCCGCGCCGACCGCGATCTTGCCACGGAAGTAGGTCGGCACGCCGTCGCGGCCGAGTTCGCCCTTCAGCTCGCCCGTCAGCGGCAGGTCCGCGGTATAGGTGAGATCCTTGACCCGCAGCGCCAACAGGATGTTGGAGGTCGAGACCTTGTCGGCGCGGATGTCGACCGAGCGCACGCCGTTCTCGGCCGGCCCGATCGTGGCGCGCAGCATCCACGGGCGCGCGCCCTCCTCGCCGAGGCTGAGCGCGACGCCGCCACTGCTCGGCCGGCGCAGGCTGAGCGTGATGTTCTCGAACGACCATTTGCTGCCGCGCTGCTGGTCGTCGACAATCAGATTGCCGTTCTTCAGACCGATCTCGTTGAGGTTCTGGCCGTCGAGGCCGGTCATGCTCAGACTGTCGAGCCAATCGAGGCCCTGAAGAATTCCGCTCTGTGCGGTCGCCTGGGGAGCAGCCTGGGATGTGTCCGGGCTCGCAGGCGCTGTGGCGAATGGCGGCGGCGGGACGCCGTTGCGTGGGAATGTCGGCGGCAAGCCTGCCTCTTTCTTGGAGGCCACGCCGGTTGCCAGCGGCTTTGCGGTGTCGCCGGCCGAGACCGTGACGGTGCCGTCAGGTGCGATGCGGATCGCGAGCTCGGCATCGACGAGATTGAGGCTTTCTGCGCGCAGGTGCCCCATGAGGAGACCCGCACCCGACAGCTTGACCTCGGCTTTCGGCGCACTGGCGACGATGGCGTGATCGCGGTCGCGGACGACGATGTCACGGATGCGGACTGCGATCCGGACCCGCCCCGCCCGCTCGATCTGGGTGCCGCCCACCTCTACGGTGTTGCCGTGGCCGATATTGTCCTCGATGGCGGCTGCCAGCCATGGCGTTGCAATGTCGAGATTGATGGGCCCGGCGCCGAGCCGCCACCACAGCGTGCCGAAACAGCCGACGAAAATGACGACGAGGACGCCAACGACGACGGCCAGCCGCTTCAGCCAGCGGCCGCTGCCCAGCCGGCGACGTAAAGATCCAAACCCGTCACCGAGGCGATGGAAACCCGAATTGGAACGCGATAGCAGCCGGCGCGCGCGATGGCCCGCCGCCTCCTCCTGATCCGGATCCCAATCGGCGTCGTCCCATTCCTGCGGCTGTGATTGACCGCCGCGCCGATCGAAGTCCCGCGTGTAATCCTGGGGCGACTTATTCCTTGCCATTGCCTCTCGATACAGGCGTCCATCGTCGGATTGAGCGCCGCCGGGACCGCAGCCGCCGACGGGGAGCGAAGGCCCCTGCGCCGGCATTGCCGCCGTACTTCGAATATTCCTGCTGTTCGTCATTTCGCCCCGGCAGCGCGTTCAACGAGCAGTGGGGTGGTGCGTGGAATTCCTTGTAACCATACTCCGGCGTCGTCAGACTTGCCCAGCCGAGGGCGCGATTCCGGCACACCGGACGAGAGCTGCAATACCGCTTTGGTTGACCTGTCGAAAGCGACGAAAGGAAGGCGTATGTCCAAGAAATCCCAAAAGAAATCGTCCAAAACGCCCTCCGGCAGTCCGACGGCTAAAAAGAAGACCCTGAAAACGCGGGCAGCGACTCAAACAAGGTCCGCGAAAACACAGCGGACGCCGGCGAGCAAATCAACCAAGACCATAGCAAAAGCAGGATCACATAAGGCCGCCTCGAAACAGTTAAATTCCTCCAAGTCGCCCGCGGCGGCGAAGGTCGCCTTGACCGAGGGCCAGAAGGCTCCCGCCTTCCGTCTGCCCCGCGACGGCGGCGATGTGGTCACGCTGGCGGACTATGCCGGGCAAAGCTCGTGCTGTTCTTCTACCCTCGCGCCGACACGCCCGGTTGTACCAGGGAGGCGATCGACTTCACCCGGCTGGCGGACGCCTTCACGGCTGGCGGCACGGCCGTGCTCGGCATCTCCGCGGATCCGTTAAAGGCCCAGGAAAAGTTCCGCGACAAGCACAAGCTCGCCATTCCGCTCATCTCGGACGAGACGCACGAGATGCTGGAGGCCTACGGCGCCTGGGGCGAAAAGTCCATGTATGGCAAAAGCTTCCTCGGAATTCTTCGCACCACGGTGCTGGTCGGCCGCCATGGCAAAGTGGCCCGGATCTGGCGCAATGTCCGGGTCGACGGCCATGCCGATGAGGTCCTGGAAGCGGCAAGAAGTCTTTAATCAGTCCTTTGAATTCGAATGTTCCCGTTTCCGGAAAATTAACCATGACCGGCCCAGATTGCTGCGGCAATCAGGGCCGTACGGACTCATCCGACCGGCGCGGGAGTGCCGATGTCGAAAAGTTCTGCCCAATACTCGCAGTACCCCCAACATCATGCCCACGACCACGGACGGGCCTTCCATCGCCATCCAGCCGCCCCAGCGGCGGCGGTTGCGGTCCCCCTTCCCGCGACCGACGACGCCTACACCATTGTCCATGCCGGCAAGCAAGTCCGCTTCGGACCCGTGGTGTTCTGGATCGTGGTCGGTACGGTCGTGCTGCTCGGACTGTGGTCGGCCGCCACCGCCACCTACTTCGCCTTCCGCGACGACGTCCTGACCCGGCTGATCGCCCGCCAAGCCGAGATGCAGTACGCCTATGAAGACCGTATCGCCGAGCTGCGGGCCAAGGTCGACCGCACCACCAGCCGGCAGCTGCTCGACCAGGAGCAGTTCGACCAAAAGCTCGACCAGATCATGAAGCGCCAGACGGCGCTGGAATCCCGGGCTACGGCGCTCGGCGCCATGCCCGACGTGACCGGGTCGATCCCGCGCTCGACACCGCAGCGTGGCGACGCCGGCCAGAACGCAACCCAGGGCACGCCGAAGCCGTCGCCGATCAGCGACACCGTAATCTTTGTGGCGCCGCCGGATCGCGAAGCGCGGCTCGAGTCGCGCGCGCCGACTGTCGCGGCGCCGCCGACCAGCCAATTCGCCAAGAACCAGGGCTTCGACAACGTCCTGGTCCGGCTCACGGCTTCGCTTGATCAGGTCGAGCGTCGCCAGATGGCGGCGCTTAACGCCGTCGAGGAAGGCATGGATTCACGCATGCGCCGGATGCGCGGCGTCGTCAGCGATCTCGGCCTCAGCCTCGCCAATCTCGAAGCCGCCGTACCGCGCACCGCAATGGGCGGGCCTTTCGTACCCGTCAAATTGACGCCCAACGCCGGGCCGTTCGAGAAGCAGCTTTATCGCATCAACACCACGCGCGCCGAGTTGGACCGGCTCAATCGCACGCTGGCGCTGGTGCCCTATCGCAAGCCCGTCATCGGCGAGGTCGAGTTCACCTCCGGCTTCGGCGTGCGCAGCGATCCTTTCCTCGGCCGGCCCGCAATGCATACCGGGCTCGACTTCCGCGCCGCCACCGGCGATCCCGTTCGCGTCACCGCCAACGGCAAGGTAGTTTCCGCCGGCTGGTCCGGCGGCTATGGCCGCATGGTCGAGGTCGATCACGGAAACGGGCTTTCGACCCGCTATGGCCATCTCTCCGAGATCAACGTCAGGATCGGCGAGGTCGTCAAGATCGGCCAGGTGATTGGTCTCGTCGGTTCGACCGGCCGTTCCACGGGTCCGCATTTGCACTATGAGACCCGCATCGAGGGCGAGGCGGTCGATCCGCAGAAATTTTTGCGCGCCGGCGTGCGGCTCAGCGCGGGCTAACGCAGATACACGGCGGATTACTGGCTGCGCTCGTGGCCGACCTCACCTGTGATGACGTCACCGAACAGCTCCCAAGCCTGCCCGTTGAAGCGCATCAGCTGCATCTGCTCGATTGGGAAATAATCGTCAGGCGAGGTGTTGACCATGATGCCCGGCAGCATCAGGTCAGTGTGGAAGTCCTTCAGGTTCGCAGCCTGCTTCATCACGTTCTCGCGGGTGAGATGGTCGCCGCACTGCTTCAAGACCTGGACCATCGCTTCGGCCTGGACGTAGCCATAGACATTGTTGGCGTTAGTCTTGTCGCCGTCAGGGTAATACTTGTCCATGAACGCGCGCCATTTCACCACAGCCGGATCCTTGTCCCAGGTCGGATCGGTCGGGTCTTTCAGATAGACCGTCGAGATGATGTCCTTGGAATAGTCCAGCCCGGCCGGCTTGAGCACCGAGGCAACCGAGGTCGCAGTGTTGGCCAGGAAGAACTTTGGCTTCCAGCCGAGCTCGCCCACCTTCCGGATCGCCTGCGCCGATCCTTTTGGCGCGGCCCATGAGAAGAAAATGTCCGCACCGGAATCGTGAAGAGCAACGATCTGCGAGTCGATCGAGGGATCGCTGACTTCATAGGATTTGTCCGCGATGATCATACTGGCCTTGTCGCCAAGCCCGTCCTTCAGTCCCTTGAACTGGTCCTTGCCGGCATCGTCGTTCTGCCAGAACACCGCGATCTTGCTGTCGGGGAAATGATCGCGGATGTACTTTGCATAGATCCGCCCCTCGCTCTGATAGTTGGGCTGGAAGCCCATGGTCCAAGGGAAATTTTTGGGATCGCCGAACTTGGTGCCACCGGAGGCCACGAAGAGCTGCGGCACTTTCTTGGCGTTCATGTATTTCATGATCGCGGAGTTCGAGGGCGTGCCGAGCGACTGGAAGATCAAGAGAACCTCGTCGCTCTCGACGAGCTTGCGCGCCTGTTCGATCGCTTTCGGGGGCGAATAGGCGTCATCATAGCTGATGAAGTTGATCTTTCGCCCGTTGATGCCGCCTTGATCGTTGATCATCCTGAAAAAGGCGGCCTCCGTCTTGCCGATCACGCCATAGGAAGACGCCGGCCCGCTATAGGGCATGATGTTGCCGATCTTGATTTCGGTGTCGCTGGCGCCGGGGTCGTATTTCTTCTGCGCGAAGGCCGGTGTCGTGGCGAGCACTCCGGCAGCAAGCATGGCGAGGGCAGCAAGGTTGGTGCGACGACCCGGCATCGTTCTCTCCCCTGTATTTTTGTAGTCTTGTTATGCAGGGAGTGTCGCAAGGCGCCCTGCCGCTGGCAAGCGCCGGGATTTTCCGCGAGATGAAACGATGGAGCGGGAACTTACGCGCCGCGACGCAGCAGGCCGGGCACGCGTCCGTCGATCACGAGCAATGCGCTGCCGATGACGATGGCGCCGGCGATCTCGCGCATGGAGATCGCCTCACCAAGCACCAGCCATCCCAGAAAGATCGCGGTGACGGGAATGAGCAGCGTCACCAGCATGACATTGCTCGCGCCCGAGCGTCGCGCGATCTGAAAGAACACGATGTAGGCGAGCGCCGTTGAAAGCGCGGCAAGGCCAAGCACGGCGAGGCAGGTCGTCGGGCTCGGTAGCGGTAGCTGCCATGGCCTCTCCACCGCGCCGGCGACGACCGTCATCATCACGGTGGATGCCATCAGTTGAAATGTCGCCGCTCCAAGCGGGTGCGTGTCCTTCAGCAACCGTCGCGCCGCGAGCGCCGCAAGACCATAGCTGAAGGCGCCGGCGAGGCAGAGCAGGATACCGAGCCCCTGCCCCGGCCTCGTCTCGAAACCCCATCCGCGCAGGATGATCACGCCGGCAAGCCCCAGCGCCACCCCGGCGATACGACGCATCTGCAAGGCCTCCTCACCGGCCGCCGCCATCACCACCACAGTGAACAGCGGCGTGGTCGCGTTCAGGATCGACGCCAGCCCGCTCGGAATGAAAGTCTGGCCGATCACAATGAGCGAGAACGGAATCACGTTGTTGAGCAGCTCGATCGCGACGAACGGCCTCCATCCCATCGTGCCCGAGGGGAAGCCGATCCCCTGCATACGGAGCAACGGTAGGAGAATGGCGGCGCCAAGCGCGACGCGCAGGAACACCAGCGTCAGCGGCGGCAATTCCCGTAAGCCCGCGCTGTTGAAGAAGAACGAGCCACCCCAGAGCACCGAGAGCATGGCGAGCAGCGACCAGTCGCGCGCATCGATGCGGTTGTCGTTCCGGGGCATGGCGTCTCAGCTTGGCGGCCCAGCCCATCCCCTAGAACGGTGCGGTGGACAGTGCCACCCGATTTCCGATGAAGCATCGGTTTACAAAACCGGCGCTTGGAATGAATGGAGCGGCCAAGGCGGCCCCATATTGGTGCACTTGGCTAGGAGGATGTCTTCGGCCGCGACACCAGCTCGATCATCCTGCCTTCATCATCGTCGGGCATCGTCGCTTTCGCCTGCGCGTAAGCCTCCACGGCGGCGCGCGCGACCAGCGGCTTGCTGGCCAGCAGGCTCTCCGCCAAGTTGACGGCATAGGCGGCATCCTTGTGCCGCAGCGCCGATGTGAAGGTCGCACCGCTGAAGTCGCGGGCAACCATGCGCTTGGAGTGGCGCTGCACCTGCGGGCTTGCCGCGACGCCCGACAGAATCGACTCCAGCACCAGATTCATGTCGAGCCCGGCCTGCTCGGCGATCGCAAGGCCCTCGGCGAGGCCGGCGATCTGGATCGCGCCCATCAGATTGTTGATGAGCTTGTAGACCGTGCCGGTGCCGACCGCACCGAAATGGCGGATGGTCGTGCCGATTGGGTCGAGATAAGGCCGCGCGCGAGCGAGATCGGCCGGATCGGCGCCAGCCAAGAGCGTCAACTTCCCGGCTGCGGCCGCATCGGGCAATCCGGTCACGGGGCAGTCGATGTAGATGAGACCGCGCGCATTCAGCTCGCGGCCCATCTCGCGGGCATGGTCATAGGAGACGGTCGAGCATTCGATCGCGATGGTGCCTGCCTTCGCGGTCTTGGCAGCGCCCTTGGGCCCAAGCCAGACCGCACGCGAGGCCTCGTCATCGGCAACCATGGTCACGACGGCGTCGGCATCGATCGCGGCGTCCTCAGGGGACGTCGCCCAATGCGCGCCACGCGCGATCAGGTCTTCGGCCTTGGGCTTGCTACGATTCCACAACGTCACTGTGAAGCCGGCATCGAGATAGCGCCCGGCCATGCCATGGCCCATCCGTCCAAGCCCGATGAAGGCGACGCGGGGCATGATCAGTCCACGTCCTCGATCTCGCCGGTGGTGGTGCCGAAGGCGCGCTGTGCCAGGGTCGCCGCCATGAACTCGTCGAGCTCGCCGTTCAGCACGCCCGAGGTGTCGGAGGTCTGCACACCCGTGCGCAGATCCTTCACCATTTGATAGGGCTGCAGCACGTAGGAGCGGATCTGGTGGCCCCAGCCGATATCGGTCTTGGCGGCCTGGTCGGCGGCCGCCTTCTCCTCGCGCTTCTTCAGTTCCATCTCGTAGAGGCGCGCGCGCAGCATGTCCCAGGCCTGTGCCCGGTTCTTGTGCTGGGAGCGACCGGCCTGGCAGACCACCGCAACACCGGTCGGAATATGCGTCAGGCGCACCGCGGATTCGGTCTTGTTGACGTGCTGACCGCCGGCGCCCCCCGAACGCATCGTGTCGGTGCGGACGTCGGATTCCTTGATGTCGATCTTGATGCTGTCGTCGATGACGGGGAACACCTGCACGCTCGAGAACGAGGTGTGCCGCCGCGCGTTGGAATCGAACGGCGAGATGCGCACCAGGCGATGCACGCCGGCCTCGGTCTTCAGCCAGCCATAGGCGTTGTGGCCGGAGACCTGAATGGTTGCGGACTTGATGCCGGCCTCTTCGCCCTCGGACTCTTCCAGCACCTCGACCTTGAAGCCGTGGGTTTCGGCCCAGCGCGTGTACATGCGCAAGAGCATCTGCGCCCAGTCCTGGCTCTCGGTGCCGCCGGCGCCGGCATGGACTTCGAGATAGGAATCGAAACGGTCGGCCTCGCCCGACAGCAGCGCCTCGAGCTCGCGCCGCGCCACTTCCTTCTTCAGGTTCTTCAGCGCGGCTTCGGCCTCGGCGACCACGCCGTCATCGCCCTCGGCCTCGCCGAGCTCGATCATGCCGATATCGTCTTCGAGTTCCTGCTCGACCTTGCCGATGCCCGACAACGCGTCCTCGAGCGAGGTGCGCTCCTGCATCAGCTTCTGGGCTTTCTGGGGATCGTTCCAGAGGTTGGGATCTTCTGCGAGCTTGTTCAGCTCAGCGAGGCGCGCCGTCGATTTCTCGACGTCAAAGATGCCTCCTCAGCAGCCCGACTGACTGCTTGATCTCTTCTACCAACCGCTCGATTTCGGCGCGCATGTCGCTCTCAGATGTCGCGGAATTGTTCCGCTTACGATTGCAACGGGATGTAACGGCGGCGGCACCAAAGCGCAACCGCCCACTCTCTCAAACGTCGGCGTTATCCGCTAATACAGCCCACCGGTGCCCGGCCGCATGAAAAAGCCGGAATCCGGCTGCTGCTGCTGCGACGCCGGCATGCGCCCATCGGCGTCAGCAACGCCGATGACTGCGTAGTTGTCCGGCGGCGCAGTGCCCGGCTTGAAGGCTTCGAGGATGGTTCCGCCGGTCTCACCCGGGCCAGCGCGCATGCCGGTCTTGGCGACGACGCGCACGAGCTTGATCCCGGCCGGCACCTTGAACGGCACAGCGGGCTTATCTGCGAGCGCCAGCTTGAGGAAATCACGCACGATCGGCGCGGCGAGATGGCCGCCAGTCGCCGCATTGCCTCTGCCGAGCGGACGCGGCTTGTCATAGCCCATATAGACCGCGACCGCGATGTCCGGCGAGTAGCCGACGAACCAGGCATCCTTGGCTTCGTTGGTGGTACCGGTCTTGCCCGCGATCGGCTTGCCCACGTCTTTGAGTACCGTTGCCGTACCGGCCTGGACCACGCCTTCCAACAGCTCGGTGATCTGGTAGGCGGTCATGGAGTCCAACACCTGCTCGCGGCGGTCGATCAGCTGCGGCTCGGGCTGGTTCTTCCAGCCGCCCGGCGCGTCGCAACCGCGGCATTCGCGCTGGTCGTGCTTGAAGATGGTGTGGCCGTAGCGGTCCTGGATGCGGTCGATCAAAGTCGGCTTCACCCGGCGGCCGCCATTGGCGAGCATCGAGTACGCTGTGACCATCCGCATCGCCGTGGTCTCGCCGGCGCCCAGGGAGTATGACAAGTAATTAGGCAACTCGTCATAGACGCCGAAACGCCTAGCATACTCGCCAATTAACGGCATGCCGATATCCTGCGCCAGGCGCACCGTCACCGTGTTACGCGACAGCCGCAGTGCATTACGCAGCGTCATCGGTCCGTTATATTTGCCGGCATCAAAATTCTCCGGCCGCCACACGCCGGCGCCCTGGCCTTGGTCGATTTCGATCGGAGCATCGAGCACCACGGTCGACGGCGTATAACCGTTGTCAAGGGCGGCCGAATAGACAATCGGCTTGAACGACGAACCCGGCTGCCGATAGGCCTGCGTGGCGCGATTGAACTGGCTCTGGTCGAACGAGAAGCCGCCGACCATCGCGAGCACGCGGCCGGTCCAGGGGTCCATCACCGCCATCGCGCCCGACACTTCGGGGATCTGACGCAGCCGGTACTGGCCTTCGATGGGCTGGCCGTCCTTGTAGAGCGGATCGGCATAAATGACATCGCCGGGCTGGAGCACCTGCGACACCGCCGTCGGCGTCTTGCCCTTTGTGCCGCCCTGCACGGCCCGCGCCCAGCGCACGCCGTCGAGTGTGACGAGGCCGGTCTCGCGCTGCTTGCTCACGGCGCCGCCGAGTTCACGGCTCGGCTGAAAGCCGATGCGCGCCGACTGGTCGCTGGTCTCCAGCACCACCGCCATACGCCATGGCGAGATGTCGGAGAGCGACTTGATCTCGGCAAGCTTCACGCCCCAGTCGCCCGAAATATCGAGCTTGCTCATGGCGCCGCGATAGCCCTGCTGCTCGTCATAGTTCACGAGGCCGGCGACCATGGTCTTGCGCGCCATGACCTGAATCTTGGGATCGAGCGTGGTGCGGACAGAAAGACCGCCCTCATACAGCTTCTTCTCGCCATAGCGTTCGAAGATATCGCGGCGGACTTCCTCGGCGAAATATTCGCCGGCGAACGTGTGGGCGCCATTGGAACGGCTGGTGACGGCCAGCGGCTCCTTGCGCGCCTTCTCGGCGTCGGCCTGCTTGATCCAGCCGTTCTCCAGCAGACGATCGACCACGTAATTGCGGCGCTCGATGGCACGGTCGCGGTTGCGCACCGGATGCAGGGTCGCGGGCATCTTCGGCAGTGCCGCCAGATAGGAGGCTTCAGCAACCGTGAGCTCGTTCACCGATTTGTCGAAATAGACGAGCGACGCCGCCGCGATGCCGTAGGCGCCAAGGCCGAGATAAATTTCGTTCAGATACAGTTCGAGGATCTTGTCCTTCGAGTAGGTCTTCTCGATGCGCATCGCCAGCAAGGCTTCCTTGATCTTGCGGGCGAAGGAGACCTCATTGGTCAGAAGGAAGTTCTTGGCGACCTGCTGGGTGATGGTGGAGGCGCCCTGCGGACGCCGGTTCGAGCCGTAGTTCTGGATGTAGACCAGACCTGCGCGCGCCATGCCGGTGTAGTCGATACCGCCATGCTCGTAGAAATTCTTGTCCTCGGCCGCCAGGAACGCGTTGATCACGAGCTTGGGCACCGCCTGGATCGGCAGATACAGCCGTCGCTCCTTGGCGTATTCCCCGAGCAGCGAACCGTCGACCGCGTGCACGCGTGTCATCACCGGCGGCTCGTAATCCTGAAGCTGAGAATAGTCCGGCAAGTCCTTGGAGAAATGCCAGATCAGGCCTGCCACGGCCCCTACACCGACAAGGAACACCACTGTTCCCGCGGCGAACAGGAAGCCCATGAACCGCACCAGCAAGCGCATTATGTGTTTATCCGTTCAAATTCTGGATCAGCCCAGTATCAGTGCCCTTGGCACCCCAAACAGGGGCCAACCTTTACGTCGCGCATTCACCGGCTTACGCAATCACATCAGTGCCGGATTTTAGACGCTTGCCGAGCGGGATTCTCTCCGATTCCGGAACCCCCTGCGGCATTTTTATAAAGCGCCCGCTGTGGCCAAACTAGGGCTTTTGCGGCGAGACGGAAAAACCCTTTCAATTCGAAGAGCCGGCCGTGGCCATCCGCTTCGTCAAAAACCCGTCGATCGCCTGCGCCATGGAGCCCACGGCGCGGGACCGCCAACCCTCGGAGACCAGGTGCTCAAGGTCGCCCTTATTGGAGACATACCCGATCTCGACCAGCACCGAGGGCACGTCGGGCGCCTTCAGCACCCGGAAGCCCGCGGATTTCAGGGGATGCTTGTGCATCCGCACCGTCGACTTCATTTCTCCCATCAGGAGACGGGCAAAGCGGTTTGAAAAGGTGCGGGTTTCGCGCTGGGTGAGGTCGATCAATATGTCGGCGACGTCGGTCGGCTCCTCCGCGAGGTTGAAGCCGGCGATCGCGTCGGCCCGGTTCTCGGCGTCCGCCAGCCGCTGGGCCTCGGCGTCAGATGCCTTGTCTGAGAGCGTGTAGATGGTCGCGCCTTGCGCGTCACCCTCGGCACGAGGCAGCGCATCGGCATGAATGGAGACGAACAAGGCGGCCTTGAGATTGCGGGCGATCTTGGTCCGGTCATTGAGGGGAATGAAGGTGTCGTCGTCCCGCGTCATGACCACGCGATATTTGCCGGCCTTTTCCAGCCGGTCGCGTAGTGCAAGGCCGAACGCGAGCACCAGGTTCTTTTCGCTCTCGCCACTCGACTGCGTGCCATTGTCGATGCCGCCATGGCCGGGATCGATCACGACCACCGGACGGCCATCGGCCTTCTGCTGTGCGGCATCTGGAGTTGCCGTAGCGGGAACCGCGGCAGGCGGCGCCTCGGCGATCGCGGGCCGCAGCTCGGGACGGTGTTCGGGCGCGGGTGACGGCACGAAGGCCGCCCGGTCCACTTCCTCCAGTTCGACCACGAGCCGGGCCGGCTGGCCGTTGGCTGCGTCGACCACATAGGAATTGGCGATCTTCGCCGGTCCGGTCAGGTCGAACACGATTCGCGAGCCGCCCGGCATGACGAGCCCATAGCGGAAGGCCTTGACCAGCCCCCGGCCCCCGCTGCCAGTACCGACGGGCAGTTGAAAATTGACTTGCGGCACATCCACCACCACGCGGTAGGGGTCGGCGAGCGTGACGGCACGGAAGGTAACGGTCTGGTCGATGTCAAGGATGAAGCGGGTCTGCTTCCCGTCGCCGGCCAGACGGGCGGCCGAGGCGATTGGAAAATTCGCCACCGCAACAGAGGGTTGCGGCTGGCTTTCCGCTGCGCTCAGGCGGGAGGAATCAGCACATGGCAATGCCGCGGCGCACAGCAGCACGCATCCCAGCAAAACCCTTTGATTTGTGCGGCTCGCCACCGATTCCGTGCCTCCGAGCAGCCCTTTTAACGCAATAGAACCACAGGGTTAAACGATCCTTAATGACGGATGCGCGAAACTCGCTGACTGTGACCGCCGTGCGACGCTCCCTTGCACGGATGGCTCATTCCTCGTATGTACGGACTGCTGACGGCCGATATTTCCGGTTGTGTCGCATTCAGCCTCCCGGTGCAGCGCCGGAACTCTCAACGTTTGGGAATTCCAGCGTTTTCCGTTCCCCTCTAAGACCAGCGCGGTGCGCGGCAACGAGAGGGAGCGGGTCAAGCTCCGGCGGCGGACGGTCCTGGGTTACCACTCACGTCACCCGGGCGGTTCTGACAGCGACGTAACCCATTACCCGAGCCCTTGATCCCAAGGGAGCGGTTCGTGATCCCAAAAGGCGAGCGCGCTCGCGCCATGCCTGGCCAGCAGCAACTGATTGAGGGGCGGCCTCGCCGCCCAATGTTTCATACGGGCCGACGCTTGATGCGCCAGACTGTGCCGACGAACTCTGAAGGACCATTCGCGACGCTGCGGATTGAAAATCCCGCGCGCCGCATTGGTCCCGAAGCTTCCGGTTCGGCAAGGCGAAAGAGACGGCGTTTCGGCCTTCCCCTCACCCCCGAATCAGGTGGACCGTCGCGTCACCCGGCGGCGCGATACGCGCCCACGGTGAATCGCGCCCGCCGCCGCCAAGAGTTAAGACATGCCCAACAAGATGTTGATCGATGCCACCCACCCGGAAGAGACCCGGGTCGTCGTGGTCCGCGGCAATCGCGTCGAAGAGTTTGACTTCGAGACCGCACAACGCAAGCAACTGCGCGGGAATATCTATCTCGCAAAGGTCACCCGGGTCGAACCCTCGCTTCAGGCCGCTTTCGTCGAATATGGCGGCAACCGCCACGGCTTCCTCGCCTTCAGCGAAATCCATCCCGATTACTACCAGATCCCGGTCGCCGACCGGCAGGCGCTGATCGAGGCCGAGGAACAGGCCCATCGCGAGGCCGAGGAAGAGAGCGAGAACCGCTCCCACGGCCGCCGCCGTTCGCGCCACCGTAACGCCCGCCGCCGAGGTCATGGCGAACGCGTCCGCAGCGACATCGTCGAAGGCCTCGATGCCGGCGCCGATCCCGCGGCCCAGCCGGTCGAGGGCGAGCTCCAGCCGGCGCTGAGCGAGGGCGCGTCGCACGAAGGCGAGCACCTGCACACCGATGCGGAGCATCACGAGCACGACGGCCACGATGATCACGAACACGATCATGGCGATCATGATCACGCCGATCATCATGCCCATGATGACGATCACCATCACGCCCACGATCATGACGACCGTGGTGATCACGGTGAGCACGATCACGACCATGATCATGCCGAGGCGACGCCCGCGCCTGTCGCGGCCGTCGGCGCCGAGCCCGTGGTTGCGGCTGAGACCGGTGCCGAGCCGCAGGAGGCCGTCGCCTCCGAGATGCACGCGGAGGCTCTGGCCGAGACCGTGACCTCTGCTGCCGAGCCGGCCGATGCCGTTTACGCCGCCGGCGAAAGCGTCGAGGCCCCGCACGCCGAGGCCCCAGAAGCAGCCGGCGAAGACGACGAGGACGAGGACGAGGACGAAGAAGCCGAAGAGGAAGTCGTCGAATCCGTCGGCGGCGACGACGTGCTGGAGGAAGTGCCGGAGCGCACCTTCCGCCCGCGCCGCCAGTACAAGATCCAGGAAGTCATCAAGCGCCGCCAGGTGATGCTGGTGCAGGTCGTCAAGGAAGAGCGCGGCAACAAGGGTGCGGCGCTGACGACCTATCTGTCGCTCGCCGGCCGCTATGCCGTCTTGATGCCCAACACCGCGCGCGGGGGCGGCATCAGCCGCAAGATCACCAGCGCGCAGGATCGTTCCCGTCTGAAGGAAGTGGTGCAGGATCTCGATGTGCCCGAGGGCATGGGCATCATCCTGCGCACCGCCGGCGCCGCCCGCACCAAGCCCGAGATCAAGCGCGACTTCGAATATCTGATCCGGATGTGGGAGACGGTGCGCGACCTGACGCTGAAGTCGCAGGCCCCGACCCTCGTCTACGAGGAAGGCTCGCTGATCAAGCGCTCGCTGCGCGACCTCTACAACAAGGAGATCGACGAGATCCAGGTGGCCGGTGAGGCCGGCTACCGGGAAGCGCGCGACTTCATGAAGATGTTGATGCCCGCCAATGTCAGCGCGGTGAAGCAGTATCGCGACGGCCAGCCGCTGTTCTCGCGGATGGGCGTCGAAAGCCAGCTGGATGCGATGTTCTCGCCGACCGTGCAGCTTCGCTCCGGCGGCTACATCGTCATCAACCAGACCGAAGCGCTGGTCTCGATCGACGTCAACTCGGGCCGTTCGACCCGCGAGCACCATATCGAGGACACCGCGCTCAAGACCAATCTGGAAGCGGCCGAAGAGGTCGCCCGCCAGCTCCGCCTGCGCGACCTCGCCGGCCTGATCGTCATCGACTTCATCGACATGGACGAGAAGCGCAACAACCGCGCGGTCGAACGCAAGCTGTCCGATTGCCTGCGGCAGGATCGCGCGCGCATCCAGGTCGGCCGCATCTCGCATTTCGGCTTGCTGGAAATGTCGCGCCAGCGCATTCGCGCCAGCGTGCTGGAGAGTTCGACCGATCCCTGCCCGCATTGCGGCGGCACCGGCCATGTCCGCTCGGTCTCGTCGGTGGCGCTCCAGTTGCTGCGCGGCCTCGAAGAGATCCTGATGAAGGGCGCGACCCACAATCTCGTGGTCCGCACCCGCACCGACGTGGCGCTCTACGTGCTGAACCACAAGCGCGGCCACCTGCGCGACCTCGAGACCGCCTTCAAGGTCACGCTGTCGGTCATCGCCGATCCCAGCGTCAGCGGACCTCAGGCTTATGTGATCGACCGCGGCGAGCAGGTGCATACGCTGGAAGCGGCCAAGGCGCTGCTCGCGGCGCAGGCGGCTGCAAGCCCGCCGCCCATGGTGGAAGAGGCCTATGAGGACGAGGAGTTCGATCCGGAGCTGGAATCCGAGATCGAGACCGAGGAGACCGAAGGTCTCAGCGAGGAACAAGCTGCCGGCGAGACAGCCGTCGAGCAGGACGGTCAGCGCCGCAAGCGCCGCCGCCGCCGCCGCGGCCGCGGTGGCCAGCGCGACGGCGATTTGCGCGAGGATAGCGCGCCCACGCATCCTGAGGCCGCCATGGCAGCCGGCGAAGGCGAAGAGGACTCCGAGTCCGAGCAGGACGGCGAGGAAGGCGAGGAACAGGTGGCCCGCGGCGAGCAGCAGGGTAGCGGCGATCGCCGCCGCCGGCGTGGTCGCCGTGGCGGACGCCGTCGTCGCGGTGGCAACGAGGAAGGTCTCGCCGGGTCCATCGGCGACGAGCTCGCAGCCAACGCTCCGCCGGAAGCAACCGACGCCGTCGCCGATTTCGATGGCTTCAGCAACGAGGCCGCGCCTTCGATCGCAGAGCCCGAACACAGGGCCGAACCGCAGGCGGCGGCGCCTGCATCGCGCGCCGACGCGCAGAGCGAGATACCGGCCGAGCCCGCTCCCGCAGCGGCTCCTGCGGCGACGACCACAGCGCCGGTCGAAGAGCCCGCCGATGACAAGGCCGCGCGACGCCGCTCCACCGTCCGGGAAAAGGTCAGCTTCCTGCTGAACAGCCAGCCCGAGCCCGCAACACCGGTTGCGCAGGCGACCGAATCGGGTGCTGCGCCCGCCCCGGCAGCTGAGCCGGCACCGCAAGCCGCAAACGAAACTCGCCCCGCCCCGCGCCGTGCCGGCTGGTGGTCGCGCCGCTTCGGTGGCGGCGAATAAAGCCGAGCATCCAATGCAAAACGCCCGGCACAGCCGGGCGTTTTTGTTTCGATGCTATGCGCGCTGATCACCTGCCCGGCCGTTTCCGATATGCTAGATCGCTTTCATCATTTTGAATGGGACTGGCGTTGTCAAAGCTTTGCGATTCCAGTGCTCGCGGCGATCAGAGCTTCTTCGAAACAGCCGACGTGACCGATCCGGCGCGGCTCGCCGCGGCGCCGCCGCTGTCGGCCGCACCGGGCTTCCTCGCCTGGGACTGACCGGACCTCGCCCACAACCAGCCTGGAGAAATCTGCCAATGCAAAGCGCGATCGTTCTCGGCGGCGGCATGATCGGCGTCAGCGCGGCGCTGCACCTGCGGCAGCGCGGCTGGTCCGTCACGCTGGTCGACCGCAGGGAGCCGGGCCGCGAGACCAGCTACGGCAATGCGGGAATGATCCAGGCGGAAGCGGTCCGCCCCTATCCGATGCCGCGCGACCTCGCCACGCTGCTGAAGATCGCGACCGGCCGCACCAATGACGTGCGTTACAGCCTGTCGTCGCTTCATCTCCATATTGAGCCCCTGCTCCGCTATTGGTGGCATTCGGCGCCGAAGCGGCATCGCGAGGCGATCGAGGCCTGGGCCCGGCTGATCGCCTATGCGACCGCTGAGCACGACATCCTCATTCGCGAAGCCCACGCCGACAATCTCATCCGCCGCGCCGGCTATCGCATGCTGCATCGCGACCCTGCGTCATTCGATCTCGCGATCAAGACCGCAGAGGAAGACCAGCGCGAGTTCGGCGTGAATTTCCGCGTGCTCTCCGGCAGCGAGCTTGCCAAGGCCGAGCCGATCCTGCGCGACGATCTCCCCGGCGCGATCCATTGGCTCGACACCTGGACCGTGTCCGATCCAGGTGCCCTCGTCACGGCCTATGCCGAGCTGTTCGAGCGGCTCGGCGGCACGGTTGTGCTCGGTGACGCCCAGAGCCTGCGGCAGACCGCAACCGGCTGGTCCGTCGATACGGACCAGGGACGTCTTGACGCTGCCCATGCCGTCGTGACGCTCGGGCCGTGGTCACCCGATCTGTTGCACAAGTTCGGCTATCGCATTCCGCTGGTCCGCAAGCGCGGCTACCACATGCACTACAGCGGCGGCGCCTCACTCGACCTGCCCCTCGTCGACAAGGGCGGCGGCTACGCCATGGGTCCGATGGCCAAGGGCATCCGCATCACCACCGGCGCGGAATTGACCGGTATGGACGCGCTGGCAACGCCGGTGCAACTCGCCAGCGCCGAGGCCTCCGCGCGCGAGCTGATCGATCTCGGCAAGCGGGTCGAGCCGGATCCGTGGTTCGGCACGCGCCCCTGCACACCCGACATGCTCCCGGTGCTTGGGCAAGCTCCACGACATCCGGGCCTCTGGATGAATTTCGGCCACGGCCACCAGGGCTTTACGCTGGGGCCGGCGACGGGACGCCTGCTCGCGGAAATCATGAGCGGCGAGACGCCGGCGATCGATCCCGCGCCCTACCGGCCGGAGCGGTTCTAGCTGTCGACAGGCGCCTTACTCGGATGCGCGCCGAAAGAAAAGGGCTGATCGAGGAGTCTCGACCAGCCCTACGACTTCGAAGCCCGACGCGTCGCGCAGATCAGTCCGTCGTGATCGCGGTCTCCATGTCGGTCGGATCGATCTGCTTGGAGAGGTTGGCGTTGAGCTTGTCGCGGTCGAGCTCACCCTCCCACCAGGCGACGATCACGCAGGCGACGCCGTTGCCGCACAGATTGGTCAGCGCGCGGCACTCGCTCATGAACTTGTCGATGCCGAGCACGATCGCCATGCCCGGGACGAGCCGCGGATCGACCACGGCGAGCGTCGCCGCCAGCGTGATGAAGCCCGCGCCGGTGATGCCGGAGGCGCCCTTCGAGGTCAGCATGGCCACGACGAGGATCGTGAGCTGCTGACTGAAGGAGAGATCGTAACCGAGCGCCTGCGCAATGAAGAGCGTTGCCAGCGTCATGTAGATGTTGGTGCCGTCGAGATTGAACGAGTAGCCGGTGGGCACCACGAGGCCGACCACCGACTTGGAGCAGCCGAGCCGCTCCAGCTTCTCCATCAGCGACGGCAGCGCGCTTTCCGACGACGAGGTGCCGAGCACGATCAGCAGTTCGTCCTTGATGTAGGCCAGGAACTTGAAGATCGAGAACCCCGCCATGCGCGCGATGATGCCGAGCACGACGAACACGAACAGCGCCGCGGTGAGGTAGAACGTGGCGATCAGCCCGACCAGGTTGAGGATGGCGCCAGTGCCGAACTTGCCGATCGTATAGGCCATCGCGCCGAACGCGCCGATCGGTGCTGCACGCATGACGATGGAGATGACGCCGAACACGGCATGCGCGGCATCGTCGATGAAGCTGCGCATGGTGTGGCCGCGCTCGCCAAGGCTCATCAAAGCAAAGCCGAACAGCACCGAGAACAGCAGCACCTGGAGGATCTCGCCTTGCGCGAAGGCGCCGACCACGGTGTCGGGAATGATGTGCAGCACGAAGTCGACCGACTTCTGACCGGCGGCCTGCTTGGCGTAATTTGCGACAGCCGCCTCGTTTGCTGCGCCACTGCCGAAGCCCGCGCCGGGCTTCACCAAGTTGCCGATGAGGAGTCCGATCACCAGCGCGAAGGTCGAGACGATTTCGAAATAGACCAGCGCCTTGACGCCGATGCGCCCGACCTTCTTGGCATCCTGGATGTGGGCGATACCCGAGACGACGGTGCAGAAGATGATCGGAGCGATCACCATCTTGATCAGCTTGATGAAGCCATCGCCGAGCGCCTTGATCCACTCATTGGTGGCGAGCGATGGCCACAACCAACCGACGATGGCGCCGAGCACGATCGCGATCAGCACCTGAACGTACAGAACTTTGTACCACGGCTTGGCCGCGGGCGGCGCGACCGGCGCCTCCGCGATCGTTGTCGTCGTCATCGTTTCACTCCCCCTCAGACTATCGGACCAGCCAAGATCAACTTGGCCGGCCCTGTCAATCGGAACTGGTCGTTGCTGCGCGTATTACCCGCGGCGGTCGACGATCCGGCGCGCTGCCGGCATCAACGCCGCGCCGAGCGCGTTCTTCACCAGCGAAGCCGCAATGAACGGCACAATTCCGACCTGCCAGGCCTTCGCGGCACCGAGGCCGAGGCCAAAGGCCAGCCAGCCGAACCCAGCGGCGAGAATGACGATATGGCCGACGGCCATTGCCGCAAACAGCGGCACCACGCTGCGATCCCAGCCACGCTCGGCGAGCCAGCCGGTCACGAAGGCTGCCGCAACGAAACCGAACAGATAGCCCGCGGTCGGTCCGACCAGCGGAGCGATCCCGCCTACCGGGCCGGCAAATACGGGAAGCCCCAGCGCGCCCTCGGCGAGGTAGGCAATCATGGTTGCGCTGCCAAGGCGCCAGCCATAGGCAGCGCCGATCATCAACACCACCAGCGTCTGCAACGTCATGGGCACGTAAGGCAGCGGCAGGCTGACCTTGGCTGATAGCGCCATCAGGGCGGTGCCAAGCGCAATCAGCACGAAGGCGCGCAAAGCGCCGACGGTTTCACCCGGCCGGATCGGCCACATCAATGCGGCGAGAGGAGAATGCGAGGTGGCAGCGGGCGCGGCAGATTGTTCAGACAAGATGAACTCCGGAAGGCGTCAAAACTGGCGGCTATTTAAGCCAGTGGGCGATCCGGTCAACTGCCTCCTGCATCTCTTCGGACGAACGTGCGTAGGAAAAGCGAAGGAACGAGCGTCCGTGAATGGGATCGAAATCGAGGCCGGGCGTCGCCGCAACATGGGCCTGCTCCAGCATCTGCTTGGCAAACTCGAAACTGTCGGCAGTGAAGTCGGAGACGTCGGCATAGAGATAAAAGGCGCCGTCGGCCGGCAGGAATCTCGTCAGTCCAGCCTTCGGCAATCCATCGATCAGGACGCGCCGGTTTTCCTGATAGCCGTGCTTGATCTCCTCCATCTCGGCCGCGCCGTCGAAGGCGGCCTCCGCCGCGATCTGCGACAGCGACGGCACCGAGATCGAGAGGTTCTGCTGGAGCCGCTCGATCGGCCGCGCCAGAATCTCAGGCACGACCATCCAGCCGACGCGCCAGCCCGTCATGCAAAAATACTTCGAGAACGAGTTGATCACGAGCGTGTGCTCCGACAGCGCCGCCGCCGTCACGGCCGGAAACGCATAATCGAGCCCGTGATAGATCTCGTCGGAAATGAAGCGGATACCTGCATCCTGCGCGGCTGCGATCAGGCCAGCGAGCGCCTCGCGGCGCATCATGGTCCCGGTCGGATTGGCGGGACTGCCGACCAGCACGCCCTTCAGCGGCTCCTTGCGATGGGCGGCAAGCAGCGCCTCGCCGGTGAGCGCGTGGCGCGTCTCGTTCGTGGTCTCGATCAGCACCGGCTCGCAGCCGAGCGCGGTGAGGATATGGCGGTAGGGTGGATAGCCCGGCACGGTCACCGCGACGCGATCGCCGGGCTCGAACATCGACAGGAAGGCCAGGATAAATCCGCCGGAGGAGCCGGTGGTCACCACGATCCGCTCGGGGCTGAGGTCACAGCCATGGACATCGCGATAATGCCGCGCGATGCGCTCGCGCAGTGAGGGGATGCCGAGTGCGGAGGTGTAGTCGATCCGTCCCGCTTCGAGCGCGGCATGGGCGGCCGCGATCGCGGTCCTGGGCGCGCCGGCCGCGGGCTGACCGACCTCCATGTGGATGACACGGCCACCTGCGGCCTCGATTCGGGCCGCCGCGGCCATGACGTCCATCACCATGAACGGGGGAACATCGCTGCGGCGGGAGGGCTCGAGCCACTGCCCCAACCGGTTCCTCAATGTCGCATCGTGCATCGATTTCCGCTATTCGCTGGCAGACCGGTCCGTCCGGTCCGGAAAACGGGGCGCTTGCGCCCCAGACTAGCCGCATTGTACGGCTCATAAGGGGTAACGCTCACAAGGGCATATCGCGTATCCGGTCCGCCGCCAATCGCCAAAAACCAATCACGAAACTGCTTGACCAAGACCGTTTGACCCAGACCGCTTGATGTTGCTCCAGATCGCATTGCGCAAGAAGGCTTCCGCCCTCACCGCTCTCATCACGGCCACGGCGATCGCGCTGACGCCGTTCTCGGCTGCGCGTGCGCAGGCCAAGGGGCCGCCGGTCCTACGCGACACCGAAACCGAGCAGCTCCTGCGCGAATATACCCGCCCGATCCTGCGCGTCGCCGGTCTGGAGAAGCACAACATCCAGATGGTGATCATCAACGACGGCTCGTTCAACGCGTTCGTCGCGGACGGCCGCCGCATCTTCGTCAATTGGGGCGCGATCCTGCAGTCGGAGACACCGAACCAGATCATCGGCGTGCTCGCGCACGAGACCGGGCATCTGGCAGGCGGCCATCTGTCCAAGCTCCGCGAGCAGCTCGCCACGGCCCAGACCCAGATGATCATCGCGATGCTGCTCGGCGCCGGCGCGATCGCAGCCGGCAGCACCCGCAGCTCGAGCGCCGGCAACAACGGCCTTGCCAATGCCGGCGCCGCCGCGATCGCCGGCCCGCAGGAGATGATCCGCCGCACGCTGCTGTCCTATCAGCGCCAGCAGGAGGAGAACGCCGACCGTGCCGGCGTGAAATTCCTCACCGCGACGGGGCAGTCGCCGAAGGGCATGTACGAGACCTTCAAGCGCTTCACCAGCGAGAGCCTGTTCGCCGCGCGCGGCGCCGATCCCTATCTGCAGTCGCATCCGATGCCGGCCGAGCGCGTCGCCTCGCTCCAGGAGTTCGCAAGCTCAAGCCCCTATTGGGACAAGAAGGACGATCCCGCGCTCCAGCTCCGGCATGACATGGTGCGCGCCAAGATCTCGGCGTTCATGGAGCGGCCGGAGACGGTGTACCGCCGCTATCCCCAGACCAACGACAGCATGCCGGCGCGCTATGCCCGTGCCATCAGCACCTATCTGCATGGGGACTTGCGCAGCGCGCTCACCCAGATCGACGCGCTGATCCAGGTCCAGCCGAACAATCCGTATTTCTACGAGGTGCGCGGGCAGGCCTTGCTGGAGAGCGGCAAGCCCGCCGAGGCGATCGCTCCCCTGCGCAAGGCGGTGCAGCTTTCGAACAATGCGCCCCTCATCGAGATGTTACTTGGGCAGGCTCTGGTTGGAACCGATAATAAGGCCTACACCGATGACGCCGTTCGGATTCTCCGCGCCGCGGTGGCACGAGAGCCCGAGGCCGCGCTCGGCTATACCCAGCTCGCGATGGCCTATGGACGAAAGGGAGATTATGCCGAGGCGGATCTCGCGTCGGCACAGGCCGCCTACTTGCGCGGTGATAACAAGACCGCCCGCGAGCTCGCCACGCGCGCGAAAACCCGTTTCGCTGTCGGCACACCCGGCTGGGTCAAGGCCGACGACATCCTGGCGGCCAAGCCGCCGCGCAACTGACGCAACGTAATCGACGCCCGACACCACGACGTCACGACATCGAGCTTTAGTCCGCCGCGACGTTTTACCGAAACCTGCCTTGGATAAGAGGATTTGCCCATGCCTTCGCTGCGCCTGCTAGCTCCCGCGTTGTTTGCGCTCGCCATGTTCGGCGCAGCCGCGCCCGCGTCGGCCGACAGCTTCTCCAATGCCCAGCGCACCGACATCGAGGCGATCATCAAAAATTATCTCGTCAGCCATCCCGAGGTGCTCGAAGAGGCCATGGCCGAGCTCGGCAAGCGCCAGGCCGCGGCCGAAACCCAGAAGCACGAGGCCAGCATCGCGCAGAATGCCGACGCGATCTTCAACTCGCCGCGCCAAGTCGTGCTTGGCAACAAGGACGGCGACGTCACCTTCGTCGAATTCTTCGACTACAATTGCGGCTATTGCAAACGCGCCATGGGCGACATGCTCGACCTCATGAAGAGCGATCCGAAGCTGAAGGTCGTGCTGAAGGAATTTCCCGTGCTGAGCCAGGGCTCGGTCGAGGCGGCCCAGGTCGCCGTCGCCGTGCGCATGCAAGATCCCTCCGGCAAGAAATATCTCGACTTCCACCAGAGGCTGCTCAGCGGCCGCGGCGCGGCGGACAAGGCGCGCGCGATTCAGGCCGCCAAGGAGGCTGGTCTCGACACGGCTAGAATCGAGAAGGACATCGCCAGCCCCGAAGTGCGCGCCACCATCGAGGAGAACTTCAAGCTCGCCGAAGCGATGGGCATGAACGGCACGCCGAGCTACGTGATCGGCAAGCAGATCGTGATTGGCGCCGTCGGCGTCGAAAGCCTCAGGGAAAAGATCGGTATTGCCCGCTGCGGCAAGGCGACTTGTTGATAAAGCGACTTGCCAATCGCGCCCTTCACAACTCGCACACGCAAAAAGGCCGGCTGAAAAGCCGGCCTTTTTCGTGCGCCGAACGGTGGCGCCTTCGTGCAAGGTCATTCATCTGGTATTCAAGAAACAAATGCCGCGGAACAGGCGAAGTTCCGGAACAACTCAAATCTCCTTTCGTTGTCGGCGCGGGCAATGACGTAAGGAACACGTGAGGAGAATTTCGATGTTGAACCGCTTTATGATCTCGGTTGCCGCACTCGCACTCGTCGCGGGCACCGGTCTGGCGAACGCACAAAACACCACGGGCCGCGATAGCGGCGCTGGTGGCTCGCAGCAGATGCAGCACTCGCAGTCCTCGGGCGGCGCCGCTGAGCGCGGCTCCATGGGCAAGGAGTCCTCTAGCGCCGAGAAGGGAACTGTCGGCCAGGCCGGCGGCTCCAGCATGAAGTCCGATCGAGGCTCCGAGGACAAGTCCTCCGGCGCGATGAAGGACGAGCACTCCGGCGGCGCGATGAACAAGAATGCGGCCGAGGATAAGTCTGGCGCGACCAAGGGCCAGCGCACCGACGAACGCGCGCAGGGCCAGATGGACAAGTCCCAGCAGGACAAGTCCAAGAGCATGACCCAGGACACGACGAAATCCGGCAGCAAGGACCAGAAGGACATGAAGGCTGAGGGCAGCAAGAGCGGCACCTCGACCAACAATGCCCAGAACCGTCCGGGCACCGGCACGAGCACCAATCAGAATGCCCAGGGTCAGACTGGTACCAGCAGCAGCCAGAACGCGCAGGGCCAGGCCGGCACCAGCTCGACCCAGAACGCGCAGGGCCAGAGCTCGACCTCGACCACCGTCGGCCAGGCAGGCGCCGCTGCGAAGCTCTCGACCGAGCAGCGGACTCAGATCACGTCGGTGATCCGCGAGGAGCGTGTCGCCCCCGTGACGAATGTGAACTTCCAGGTGTCGGTCGGCACCCGCATTCCGCGCGAGGGCATCACGCTGCACCCCCTGCCGTCGCGGGTCGTGACGATCTATCCGGAGTGGCGGACCTATAAGTACGTCCTGGTTCGCGATGAGATCGTGATCATCAATCCGGACACCTACGAGATCGTGGCGGTCCTGAACGCCTAAGTCCGGATGACGGCAACCTCAGGGGCGGGCAGCGATGCCCGCCCCTTTGCGTTCGGCCGGCAGCCATGCTTTGGACTGGTTAACAAGCAATTTCCGCAGCTTCCGCACAGGTTTTTGCGCACTGGATGAGGTCCTTGAAGCTACCCGGGAGGCCTTCAACTCTTCCCTTCGCCCGCTTTGTTACCTATAACCCCGCCACGCCGAAGCACCTCTGCCGGGATTGGAATGGCCGAACCTGCAACCGACACGATCCTCGTCCTGAACGGGCCGAACCTCAACATGCTGGGGACGCGCGAGCCCGAAAAGTATGGCCACGCGACGCTGGCTGACGTCGAGGCGCTGTGCCGAGAGACCGCGGCGAGCTTCGGCCTCAAAGCCGACTGCCGGCAGTCCAACCGCGAAGGCGAGTTGATCGATTTCATCCACGAGGCGCATGCGCGCAAGATGAAGGGCATCATCATCAATGCCGGCGGCTACTCCCACACCTCGATCGCGCTCCATGACGCACTGCTCGCGGTGCAGATTCCCACGGTCGAAGTGCACGTGACCAACATCCACGCCCGCGAGAGCTTCCGTCATCACTCCTACACCGCGCGCGCGGCCTTCGCCTCGCTCTGCGGTTTCGGCATCGAAGGCTACCGCCTCGCCATCCAGGGCCTTGCCGCCAAGCTCGGCATCAAGCCCAAAGCCTGACGCCCCCCTTCCAACAGGACATTCGGATCAAACAACATGGCGCGCCAGCCAGACGACAAAGCAGCCGCAAGGTTTTCCAGCGAGGATTCCGCGCTCATCCGCGAGCTTGCCCTGCTGCTCGATGAGACCAGCCTGACCGAGATCGAGATCGAACGTGCGGGCCTGCGCCTGCGCGTCGCACGCAATGTCAGCGTTGCCGCAACCATGCCGATGCCGGTCACCGCCTCTCCCGCCACCCTGCAGCCGGCCGGCGCCGCGCCCGCAACGGCTGCGACCGACCTGTCGAAACATCCGGGCGCCGTGACCTCGCCGATGGTCGGTACCGCCTATTGGGCGCCGGAGCCCGGCGCCAAGCCGTTCATCGAGGTCGGCACCAAGGTCTCGGTCGGCCAGACGCTGCTGATCATCGAAGCCATGAAGACGATGAACCAGATCCCGTCACCGCGCGCCGGCACGGTGACACAGATCCTGGTCGAGGACGGCCAGCCGGTCGAATACGGCGAGCCGCTGGTGATCATTGAGTGACGCGAATGGGGAATAGCGAATAGCGAATGGCGTCAGCCTTCCCTACTCGCCATTCGCCACTCGCCATTCGCTGCAGGACAACATGTTCGACAAGATCCTCATAGCCAATCGCGGCGAGATCGCTCTTCGCATCCTCAGGGCTTGCAAGGAGCTCGGGATTGCGACCGTGGCGGTGCACTCCACCGCCGACGCCGACGCCATGCATGTGCGCCTGTCGGATGAGAGCGTTTGCATCGGGCCGCCACCCTCGAAGGACAGCTATCTCAACGTGCCCGCACTGCTCGCGGCCTGCGAGATCACTGGCGCGGATGCGGTGCATCCCGGCTACGGTTTCCTGTCCGAGAACGCGCGCTTTGCGGAAATCCTCGCAGAGCACAACCTGCATTTCATCGGTCCAAAGGCCGAGCACATCCGCTTGATGGGCGACAAGATCGAGGCCAAGAAGACCGCCAAGCGCCTCGGCATCCCGGTGGTGCCCGGCTCCGACGGCGCCGTCGGTCCCGATGATGATGCGCTTTCGATCGCGAAGAAGATCGGATTTCCCGTGCTGGTGAAGGCTGCGGCCGGTGGTGGCGGCCGTGGCATGAAGGTCGCCCACAGCGAGACCGACCTCCAGGTGGCGCTGTCGACCGCGGCCAACGAAGCCAAGTCCGCCTTTGGTGACGCCTCCGTCTACCTCGAAAAATACCTCCAGAAGCCGCGTCACATCGAGATCCAGATCCTCGGCGACGGCCGCGGCGGCGCCATTCATCTCGGCGAACGCGACTGCTCGCTGCAACGCCGCCACCAGAAGGTCTGGGAAGAGGGCCCCTCGCCGGTACTTGCCGCGGCCGCGCGCGCCAAGATCGGTGAGACCTGCGCGAAAGCGATGCGCGAGATGAAATATCTCGGCGTCGGGACCATCGAATTCCTGTTCGAGGACGGCGAGTTCTACTTCATCGAGATGAACACCCGCATCCAGGTCGAGCATCCCGTCACCGAGAGCATCACCGACATCGACCTCGTGCTGGAGCAGATTCGTATCGCCGCGGGCGGGGATCTGCCGGCGCGGCAGGACGAGGTCCAGGTCATCGGCCACGCGATCGAGTGCCGCATCAACGCCGAAAATCCGCAAACCTTCCGCCCCTCGCCGGGCCGCATCCTGCAATATCATCCCCCCGGCGGGCTCGGCGTCCGCATCGATTCCGCCGTCTACCAAGGCTATACGATCCCGCCCTATTACGATTCCCTGGTCGGCAAGTTGATCGTGCACGGCAAGACCCGCGCCGAATGCCTGATGCGACTGCGCCGGGCGCTGGACGAGATGGTTGTCGAGGGCATCGAGACCACGCTGCCGTTGTTCCGCGCGCTGGTGCGCGAGGACGACATTATCAACGGCGACTATCACATCCACTGGCTGGAACAGTACCTGGCCGGCAAGGCGGAACCTACCCCCAGATAATCCTCCCTGTTTCTGGAACCGTTTGGCCCTGATTGCGTTCTGGACCGCGGGGACAGTTCCAAGGGGGCGCTTTGAATTCTGCTGAACCTAAGACCGTCGTGAAGGCTTGGGCGCAGCGACGGCGCGCATTTTGGCAGATCCTGCTGTTCTCGGCGGGCCTTTTGGTGCTGACCGTGATCAGCGCCGGCTCCGTCTACCTCGTCAACAAGGCCAGGGATGATAGCAAATGGGTCATCCACACCATCGAGGCCGAGAACCAGATTAACGCCCTCCTGCTGGAAATCCGGCGTGCCGAAAGCTCCGCCCGGGCCTACCTGCTGACGCGAGGGGCGGATTTCAAAGCCGACCATGACAAAGCCGTGGCGGCCATCGTACCTGCCCTCGACAGGCTTACGCACCTGATCGGCGACAATCCGGAACAACGCAAAAGCATCGACAAGCTGAGCTCGGCGATCGAGACGCGGCTCGGCCAATTGGCGCAGGAAATCGATTTCATCCGCCAGGATCAGCCGGAAAAGGCCACAGCGCTGGTTCGCGAGTTCGCCTCTACCGACGCCACGGCCGCGATCGCCGAAATCGCGACCGGAATGCTTCAGGAAGAGGAACGGCTGTTCCGCCTCCGCACGGCCAATTCCGACCGCAGCCAGACCCTCGCCGCATCGATGACCGGCATTGGCTCCGGCCTCGTCGTGCTGCTGGCGATGATCTCAATCTGGCTGGTGCGGCGTTCGGCGCGGGCCCGCGACGAGGCCGAGAACCGCCTGCGCGATGCCTATGCCAACCTCGAGACTGTCGTCGATGAGCGCACCGCGGACCTGCGCGAAGCCAATGACGAGATTCAGCGCTTTGCCTACATCGTCAGCCATGATCTGCGCTCGCCACTCGTCAACATCATGGGCTTTACCAGCGAGCTCGAAGAGCTCGGCGGCGACATTTTCCGCCGTATCGGCGGTCTCACCCATGTCGCCGCCGACGGGCCGCCGCCCGCTTCCGGCGAGATCGTGCTCGAAGGCGCCGACAAGCAGCTTTCGGAGGACTTCTCCGAAGCGCTCGGCTTCATCAAGACGTCGATCGCCAAGATGGATCGGCTGATCTCCGCCATCCTCAACCTCACACGCGAAGGCCGCCGCGAATTCCAGCCGGTGAAAATCGACACGGGCGAGCTGATCGGAGCCATCGTGTCGACGCTGGCGCACCAGGCCGCCGAGGCACAGGCCGAGATTCAGGTTGAACCCCTGCCCAACCTCGTCAGCGACCGCCTCGCGCTCGAGCAGATCTTCTCCAACCTGATCGACAACGCCATCAAATACCTGAAGAGCGGCGTGCCCGGCGAGATCAGAATCCGCGGGCGCACCAAGCTCGGCTACGCGATCTTCGAGATCAGCGACAACGGCCGCGGTATCGATCCGAAGGATCACCAGCGGATATTCGACCTGTTCCGCCGCGCGGGAACCCAGGACAAGCCCGGCCAGGGCATCGGTCTTGCACATGTGCGTGCACTTGTGCGTCGCCTCGGCGGCACCATGTCGGTATCATCGGAACTGAACGCTGGCAGCACGTTCACGATCACGCTGCCGATCGCCTGGAACATGAGCAACCGGAACGCAGATCGATGACTCAGCCAGTTACCATCATCATGATCGAGGACGACGAGGGCCACGCCCGCCTGATCGAGCGCAACATCCGAAGGTCCGGCGTCAACAACGAGATCGTCTCCTTTGCCAACGGCACGGACGCGATGAGGCATCTGTTCGGCGCCGACGGCACCGGGCTCGTGCAGAAGGGCAATGCGCTCCTGATCCTGCTCGACCTCAACCTCCCCGACATGACCGGGATCGACATCCTGAAGCAGATCAAGGAGAATAAATATCTGAAGGCTTCGCCCGTGGTGGTGCTGACCACCACCGATGATACCCAGGAGATCAAGCGCTGCTACGAGCTCGGCTGCAACGTCTACGTCACTAAGCCGGTCAACTACGAGAACTTCGCCAATGCTATCCGGCAGCTCGGCCTGTTCTTCTCGGTCATCCAGGTCCCGCCCGCCGCCACATGAATCAGCACACGCCAACACTGCTCTACATCGACGACGACGACGCGCTGGCGCGCCTGGTCGATCGCGGCCTGACGCGGCGCGGCTACAGGGTCGTTCATGCCGCGAGCGGCGAGGAAGGCCTTGAGCGCATCCGCCGCGCGGGCGCCGAGGGCGGCATCGATGTGGTGGCACTCGATCAGTATATGCCGGGCCTCGACGGGCTGGAGACGCTCGAGCAGATCATGGCGATCCCGGACGCGCCCCCGGTCGTGTTCGTCACGGCGTCGCAGGATTCCAGCATCGCGGTCACCGCGCTGAAGGCCGGGGCGGCCGATTATCTGGTCAAGGACGTCCAGGGCGATTTCATCCCGCTCCTCCACGTCGCCGCCGAAGGCGCGCTGCGCCAGGCCGAATTGCAGAGGGCGCGCGAGGAAGCCGAAGCCGAGATCCACGCCTCGCGCGACCGCTACGCGGCGCTCGCCGCCGAACGCGAGCTGCTGCTGCGCGAGGTCAACCACCGCGTCGGCAACTCCCTCCAGATCATCGCCTCGCTTCTGCATCTTCAGGCGAGCTCCGCCGCGCAGGACGAGGTCAAAGCGGCGCTGACCAATGCCATGGGTCGCGTCGCCGCGGTCGCGCAGGTGCACCGCCGCCTCTACACCTCGCAGGACCTGAAGAGCGTGGTTCTGAACCAGTATCTGGACTCGCTGCTCGAGGATCTCAGGCGCTCAGCCGAAGGCAACCGCATGTCCCGCCTGACGCTGAAGGCCGAGCCGATCGAGATCGATCCGGACCGCGCCGTCGCCGTCGGCATCATCGTCAACGAGCTGGTGATGAATGCGGTGAAATATGCCTATCCCGATGGCGCCGGCCCGATCCATGTCGAGCTGGCCTCGCAAAGCGACGATCTCCTGCTGTCGATTACGGACGATGGTGTCGGTGATAATGGCAAGGCGGATCCGCGCTCCACCGGCATGGGCCAGCGCATCGTCGCGGCCATGGCCGCCAAGCTCGACGCCTCCGTGGAGCGTGATCCCGCCCATTCCGGGACCCGCATCGTGCTCAGGTTCCGCCGCGTGCCCACGGCCCCCGGCAAGACCAACCACGCCGCCGCGGGCTGACGGCGCGAGGCGTTGCGTCACCCATCGCAACCGCATCGCGATCCTGCTATTGTCGCGCGCCATGACGTCTCGCGACTCTGCCTCGTCTGAAATCACGCCGGCCGTGCTGTTGCGTGCCTATGCCTGCGGCATCTTTCCGATGGCGGAAAGCGCCGACGATCCGACCCTGTTCTGGGTCGAGCCGGAACTGCGCGGCGTGATCCCGCTGGAGGGATTTCGCGTCGCCTCGCGCCTCGCGCGTACGGTACGCTCGGATACGTTTCGCGTGACCGTCAACACCGCGTTCAAGGCGACCATCGCCGGCTGCGCGGCGCCGCAGGCCGGGCGCGAGGACACCTGGATCAACAAGCGCATCCGCGATCTCTATGGCGGCCTGTACGAGCTCGGCCATTGCCACAGCGTCGAGGCTTGGCAGGGCGACGACCTTGTCGGCGGGCTCTACGGCGTCAGCTTGGGCCGCGCCTTCTTCGGCGAGAGCATGTTCCACACCGCGCGCGACGCCTCGAAGGTCGCGCTGGTGCATCTGGTCGCGCGGCTCATCCATGGCGGCTTCGAGCTGCTCGACACGCAATATGTCACCGAGCACTTGAAGAGCTTCGGTGCGGTCGAGATTTCGCGGCGGCGCTACACCGCGCTGCTCGACAAGGCGCTCGCCGGCGAGCCCGGCGATTTCCTGAGGCTCTCTGCCGGCGAACCGATCCCGGGCGCACGCGCGCTCGATATCATCGCCTCGCGGCAATGATCACTGAGTTTACCGGCTGAAGCCCGGGAAATTGAACAGGCCAGGCTGCTGCGGCGGCGGTGGCGGTGCGGGCTGCTGTTGCGGAGGTGGCGGCAAGGGCTGCGGCGGACGCTGCTGCACGGCCTGCTTCGGCACAGCCTTCTTCTGCGCAGGCGGTGGCGGGGCCGGCTTGGCCGCGGGGTCCGGCGCGGCGGTCGCAATGGTCTGCTGCGGTTCTTTGCAGTCGGTGAGCCAGATGTCGTAGATCGGGTGCTCGACGCCGTGCAGGCCGGGGCTTGCGGCATACATCCAGCCCGAGAAGATGCGCTTCACCTCGCCTTGCAAGGTGATCTCGTCGACCTCGACGAAAGCGTCGGTGTTGGTGGCCTCCGTTGCCGGCCGCGTATAGCACGCGTCGGTCTTGACCCGCAGCGCGCCGAACTGGACGGTCTCGCCGATCTCCTCGTCGAAATTGATAATGCGTCCGGTGATCTTGTCGAGACCGGAGAAGGTCGCCTTCTTGTTCACGATCTTCTGGGCCGGCGGCTCGGTGACGACCTCGTCGCCCGGCTGGAGGCTCGCCGGCGCCTGCGGGACTGCGCCCTTCTGCTGCGGCTGGCGCTGACCGGGCCCACCCGGGGCGCCTTGCGGACCGGGCGGGGCGATCGCCGCGGATGGCGGCTGGTTCGGCGGAGCCACGGTCGAGCCCGGCGGCGGCGCCAGAGGCTGGGTCTCGACCGGCCCCGGCATCACGTTCCCCTGCCGGCCCGGAGGCGGCGGCATCGGGCGCGACGGGAGCACGCGGCCCTGCGGCGGCAGCTCCGGCACCTCTTCGTCGTCTTCGGGGATCTGCTGCGGCTGCGGCTGGCCGCGCGGAATGTTGCCGGGCGGCCGCAGCGGCGGCGGATCGGAGAAGATCGTGCCGATCTGCGCCTGCGCAGGCGTCGCAACCGTCAACACGGTGGCGGCCAGCAGTGCCGCAAGGCCTGTCAGGGAAAAGGTTTTGAACATCTCGCGCGGCTTCAACAGCGAATCGGGCTCGTTGGACACTTTATAGGGAATACCGCCGCTCGCAGGCCCTCCGGTTAACACGGCGAATACGGCGGGGGAAGGGCGGTATCCCTGCCCCCCCCCGGCGCCGACTGGCCAGACCGGCCTCCCGATGGGATAGTCGGAGGACAGCCCCTTCCCGGGAGGCGGGCATCGCCGTGCGAAACGACATCCAACCAGAACTGGAAACCCAGAAGGCCGCTGCCCATGCCCGTTGTGCTCGATCCCGATGCTGCTGCCGTCTACAAGGCCTTCCAGGAGGCGGGCCGCCCGGCCTACGAGACCCTGACCGCACCGGAGGCGCGCGCCTATTATTCGCAGGCGCGCTTTGCCACCAACCCCGAGCCGCCGGAGCTCGCCCGCGTCGCAGAGCTCGCGATCCCGGCGCCGCATGGGGTGATCCCGGCGCGCCTCTATGTTCCGAACGAGCCGCGCCGGCACGACGGCCTGTCGCCGGCGCTCGTGTTCTTCCATGGCGGCGGCTGGGTCATCGGCGATCTCGACTCCCACGACGTTGTCTGCCGCCAGCTCGCGGTCGAGGGCGCGCTAATCGTGATCTCGGTCGACTACCGCCTTGCGCCTGAGCACAAGTTTCCCGCCGCACCCGAGGACGCTATCGCCGCGACCGGATGGGTCGCCGCCAATGCGCGCGAGCTCGGTATCGACGCCTCGCGCCTCTCGATCGGCGGCGACAGTGCCGGGGGCAATCTCGCCGCGGTCGTCGCGCTCGCCGCGCGCCACGGCAACGGTCCCGCGCTCGCAGGACAGGTGCTGATCTATCCGGCGACCGATTTCGCCATGACGCACGGCTCCCACAGCGAGCCCGAGACCAGCGTGCTGCTGACCCATTCGGTGATCCGCTGGTTCCGCGACCACTATCTCAACGGCGCCGCCGACATCCATGACTGGCGCGCCTCGCCGGCGCGCGCGACGAGCCTTGCCGGCCTGCCGCCGGCCTACGTACTCACCGCCGGTGCCGATCCCCTGCGCGACGAAGGCGCCGAGTACGCCGAGCGCCTCAAGCAGGCCGGCGTGCCCGTCACTTACAAGCATTATCCCGGCCAATTCCATGGCTTCTTCACCATGGGAAAATTGCTGCGAGAGGCCAATGTCGCCGCGCGCGAGATCGGCGCGTGGTTGAAAGCATTGGGCTGAACGCCGTTTGCATGGCCTCTCTTCTTCGATCATTTTTCGCCCTCCCCCTGCGCGGGCTGACATGGCTCGGCGGCCAAGGCACCCGCGCGGTGGCGGCCATCGTGTTCATCGCCGTCGCCGTGCCGCCGCTCGGCGCGCTGCTGCGCCCCTATGTCACCGAGGCGATCTTCCTTCTGCTCTGCATCTCCTTCATGCGCGTCGATCTCGTGGCGCTGTACGGACATCTGCGCCGGCCGGCGCTGGTCGCAGCTGCCACCGCCTGGACCACGATGGGCGTGCCGCTGATCGTCGCCCTCGCCGCTTACGTGACCGGGCTCACCACTAGCTCGCCCGGCCTTGCGCTTGCGCTGATGCTCCAGGGCACGGCCTCGCCGATGATGGCCTCGCCGGCGCTCGCCGCGCTGATGGGCCTTGATGCCACCTTGGTGCTGGTCACGCTGGTGACCTCGACCGCGCTCGTGCCCTTCACGGCGTCCCTGTTCGCGAGCCTCTTTCTCGGCGGCATGCTCAGCATCTCGCCGCTGACGCTCGGCCTCAAGCTGCTCGGCATCCTCGCTGCCTCTCTGCTTGCCGCGACGACCATCCGTCGCCTGTTCGGCACCGACACGATCCAGCGCCACAAGCGGCCGATCGACGGCCTCAACATCATTATCCTGCTGGTGTTCGCCTCTGCGGTGATGGGCGACGTCGCCACCGACCTCGTCGCCGATCCCCTCTTCACGATCGCCGTCGCGCTGCTCGCGTTTATGGTCTACTTCACCCTGCTTGCCGTGACGACGCTGATCTTCCGTCGCGTCGGCACCGAACGCGCCTTCGCGATCGGCCTAATGGTGTCCCAGCGCAATCTGGGCCTGATGCTGGCAGCAACCGCCGGCGCGCTGCCGGCGTCGACCTGGCTCTATTTCGCGCTGACGCAGTTTCCGATTCATCTTGCGCCGTACATGCTGATGCCGATCGCGCGGCGATTGACCGCGCGCGCAGATACTTCCGACGGAGCAACGGCAAGTAGCGCTACCTAAGCAGTGCGCATAATCCAGGATGTCTGCTTCCGCGCGTAATTGGACCGGGGCCCACGCTGCGAATGTCCTCTGTACCCCGAATCAGACTTTCAGTGCAGCATTCGGCTACAACGCCAGTTACGCGGGCCACTGTTTAACTGTTTAAATCCCACATAGCCTGCTTATACCTTTAATTCGCAGGCCGCCGGCGAAGCGTCTGCCACGGCTCCTAACAGTGGGCAGACTGGGGCGGAGGCCAAACTTCGTCCCGCTTTCGTCTCGCTGCTTTCCATTATGCGCGAGTAACCGCACGTCGAAGTCCTGAGTGAGTCCAATGCGGGTTCAATGTTGCGGTGACTGAGCGTCCTCAAACGGCTCTTGATCTGCGGCCCACTTTGGCACGCCGTCTTCGGCCGATTGTTCTCGCTTCTACGTTTCGGAGCCTTCTTCGAAGCGTCTCCACTTCTCTAAGCTCCGCCACGATCGCTTGCAGACGTTCGCGCAGGACAGCGCAAGTATAAACCTGACCAGTGCTGGACATTGCTGCCTCAGAATATGATTTGAACTCAGAAGTCGACGAAAACACCAAGAACACCAAGGAAGTGAATATTCGCGGCCGAAACTCAGTGAGCTAAAGCTGCAGTCGCCAGATGCTCCCAGTACTCTGCCTCGGCGAGCAATTTCCAGCTTCTCTCAGGATAAAGCGCGGCAGTCTGCCGGCAAAGTGACGCCATTGCGCGAAAGCGGCGGGCAGCTTCCATTCCAACCTCCCGTGTTTTCCCCAACATATTTTTTTATTTTGTGGTGGAGTCATCACGATTATCGAACATAACTAAATTTGTTATTTTGTCGCAGTTAATTTGGTTCTGACACCGTGCCGCGCGTGAACTATTTTCGCTTTTGGCTTCACATCAATTTCGAATGCTTCGGTACTAGGTCGTGTTGCGCCCCGATTGCGCATCTCCGCCCGATCGCGCCTCCCCGCGGGAGCGAGCTGGGCGGCAACACAGCTATGCAAGCTCGTGAGCGAGCATCCTAATGTCAGAAACCGAACCGACTGCCACCCGCGAACTCCTCTCTAATTGATCCGTTGCTGAGAACCTGAATCTTATTGGCGATTTAGCCCGGCGCAAATGCCGGGCTTATTCGCCATGCTCATCTCTGCGCCCAGCTCGAAGAACGACCATGTGCGTCGGCACCCGAGCCTTACCAGCGGCCATTCCACCAACGGTCTCGTTCGCAGCTCACTCCTCGAGCAAGCTATCATTTCCCTTGGGCCCCGTGATGGTCTGACCTGGTGCCGGGCGATAGCGCAACTCGCGCTCGCGAGGTGCCGGGCGATCAGACGGGTCGCGGCCGAGCTTGGATTGTAGCTCGACGAGGTCGGTGAAGACGTCGGCCTGGCGGCGCAGCTCGTCGGCGATCATCGGCGGCTGGCTGGCAATGGTGGAGACCACGGTGACCCGCACGCCGCGGCGCTGGACGGCCTCGACCAGGGAGCGGAAGTTGCCGTCACCCGAGAAGAGCACCATCTGGTCGATATGCTCGGCGAGCTCCATGGCGTCCACGGCGAGCTCGATGTCCATGTTGCCCTTGACCTTGCGGCGGCCGGAGGCGTCGATGAATTCCTTGATCGCCTTGGTGACGACAGTGTAGCCGTTGTAGTCGAGCCAGTCGGTCAGGGGACGGATCGAGGAGTATTCCTGATCCTCGATGATGGCGGTGTAATAGAACGCCCGCAGCAACGTTCCCTGGCTCTGAAATTCCTTCAGCAGGCGCTTGTAATCGATGTCGAAGCCGAGCGTCTTGGCCGTGGCATAGAGATTGGCTCCGTCGATGAAGAGCGCAATCCGGTTGGAAGATGACATGATGCCTTGACTTCTGGGACGAGGTGGCATGCCGCGGGCTGAGTGCACATTAACGAAGGCGGCACGTTCAACCCCTTTAAAGGCCCATGCTATACCGGCGATCATTAGCCTTCAAACGATTTGCTGTGAGCCGAAGATTAATTCGCAATATCCAAAGCACGAACAAACGTCTCGGATGAGACAGCGCATCTGCATGGATTGGGCGGCCCGGGTATTCTCGACCTGCCCGCAACTGCTGCAATCAAATCCTTATGCGCTTCCGTGCGCCATTTCCGCAGACCTATTGAGCCCCACCCGCCTGGCGGCAGGAGGGGCTCAACCACATGAGCTGGCCACTGCATTTTGCAAGCGGGAGATGCTGGAGCGGGTTTGGATTCGGCCCAGGATCTCCCAGCGGGTACACAATGAATCCATGGCGCTGCCAAATTTGAGCCGCATCGCGGCCCATCTTGCCGCGAAGGGTCGAGCTGGTAGGGGGGCGCAACACCGGGAGTTTTCGATGTCCGGTTATTTGCGGCTTTGCTTGACGAGTTTGGTTCTTGTTGGAGCTCTTGCAGCGACACCTGCGTTTTCCAACCCTTTTGCCGACCTTTTCGGTAACGCTTCGCGCGAGCCCGCGGCAAGCCCTCCCGTGCAAGCGGAATGCTTGCCGCGGCCCGGCGACTCGACCGGCGCCGGCCAACACTGGGTCTATCGGCGGGACGGCCACCGCAAATGCTGGTTCCTGGCCGAGGGTGTCGCGCGGGTGCAAAAGCCGGCGCATCGTCGCGTCGCCAACCGCGGCGCCAATCCCGACCAGAACGAAGCCGCGCGGCTCAGGCGCAGCCCGGTGGTTGATGCACGTGCGGAGTTGCAACGCTCCGCACCGGCAGAGGGGGTCCAGCCGATGCCGCCTGCACGCGAAGTCAAGGTGGCTGATGCCGCCTTCGTTGTCGGCACGGGCACGACGGCCGTGATGCCAGCCGCACCTTTCACGGATCTTCCCACCGGCCAGTACACGTCCGAGCATTCCGTGCCGTTCCAAATTGACGTGGAGAAGCCCCTCGCGCCGGTACGCGACGCGGCCGCCGCCTCGGTGCCACCGGCTATTCCGGTGGGCATGCCCCCTGCGGAGGCGGGCCATGAAGGAAAGGGTTGGACAGCAACCTGGCTGGGCTTGCTGCTGATGGTCCTGGGAATCGGCTCTGTCTTAAGCTCGAGCCGTGCGCTGCGCGAAGCGGTGCTGTTGCGCAGTTGAGGAACGAAGCGCCCGGGGCCACACCAGGCGGAGGAGGCGGATGCGAAGCTGCCGCGCCGCCTGATCGGTGACTCAATCTCGAGGAGGTCGACGGCAGCGCCGGCGGCGTGACGGCCGCAAACATTCCGCACGTCTTCGAGAACTCGCGCCGACGTCTCAGGCACGGTATCCGCCGCCTTTCAAATGCCAATGCGTTGGACCGCACACGGCGAGGTCCCGCCCTCGCGCGCCCTAACCTGCCCGTGCCGCGCGCCGCAGCGCCTGAGGCGGCTGGCCGAAGGCGCGGATGAAGGCGCGCCGCATTCGCTCGGGGTCGCCGAATCCGGTCACTTCGGCGACGAGCTCGATCGCCTCGCGCGAGGACTGCACGCGCTCGCGTGCCGCTTCGAGCCGCAACCGCTCGATTGCTTTGGATGGCGTCGTGCCGGTCTCGGCGGCAAAGGCGCGGGCGAAATGTCGCGCGCTCATGCCGGCGCGATCGGCAAGGTCCTCCACCGTCAGCGGCGCATCGAGATTTTCGCGCGCCCAGGACAACAGCGCGCCGAAGCGGCCGTTCGGCGCCTTCAGCTCCAGCAGCGAGGAGAATTGCGACTGGCCGCCGCTGCGGCGATGATAGAGCACGAGCTGGCGCGCGGTCTGCTGCGCGATCTCCTCGCCGTGGTCCTCGGTGACCATCGCGAGCGCGAGATCAATGCCCGCGGAGATGCCTGCCGAGGTCCAGACATTGCCGTCGCGGGTGAAGATCTGGTCCGGCTCGAACTTCACCTTGGGATATCGCGCGACGAAATCGCGCGTCCGCCCCCAATGAGTGGTGGCGCGGCGCCCATCGAGCAGGCCGGCTTCGGCCAGCACATAGGCACCCGAGCAGACGCTGGCGACCCGCACGCCACGCCGCGCCAGCCGCTGCACGAAGGCGCGCGTGACCTCACAGCGCGCGGCGTCCGCGACGCCCACGCCGCCGGCCACGACCAGGGTCGTGATCGCATTCGCCGGCTTGAAATCGCGCGCCATCATCTCGACTCCGGACGAGCTGCGCACGAGCCCCGCTTTCGCCGCCAGCACGCGAATGCCGGGGGCCATGCCGGTGCAGCGCGCGGCGACCTCGAATGCCGAGATCGGGCCTGCCGCGTCGAGCAACTGAAAATCCGGGAAGATCAGGATGCCGATCATAGTCATGTCCGAAATTGAGGGAATTATGCCATTTCGGACGGAATGGCACCATGCGATCCTGCCGGCGTCAAGCTCATTCTCGGAGGCTCCCATGTCGTCACCGCTCCAGATCGGACTCCTGGTGTTTCCGCGCGTCACCCAGCTCGATTTCACCGGACCCTTGCAGGTGTTCGCCATGCTTCCGGGCGCGAAGCTGCACTTGATCTGGAAGCGGATCGAGCCCGTGCCGAGCGATTCCGTGCTGACGCTGACGCCGACCACGACCTTTGCCGACTGCCCGCAACTCGACGTCATCTGTGTGCCCGGCGGCGGCGGCACCAACGACCTGCTCAACGACGAGGAGGTGCTCGATTTCCTGCGCTGGCAGGCCGAAGGCGCCAAATACGTCACCTCGGTCTGCACGGGATCGCTGGCGCTCGGCGCCGCCGGCCTATTGAAGGGCTACCGCGCCGCCACCCATTGGAGCGCGATGGAGATGCTCGGCCAGTTCGGCGCAACGCCGACCAGGACACGCGTCTGCATCGACCGCAACCGCATCACCGGCGGCGGCGTCACCGCCGGCATTGATTTCGCGCTGACGCTGGTCTCGATCCTGGTCGACCGCACCACGGCGGAAGCAATCCAGCTCCAGATGGAATACAATCCCGCCCCGCCGTTCAATTCAGGCTCGCCCGACACCGCGCCTGCCGAGGTGCTGGCCCTGCTCCGCGAACGCGGCGCGCAAAACCAGGCGCGGCGGCTCGAGGCGGTGAAGCGCGCAGCGGAGCGGATGGCGTAGCCTGCGCTCTCGCGTCCCGGACGCGCCCAACATGTAGCGCTGCGCTGCGTCTGGGGCACGCGCACTTCGTGCTGGTCCCCCAAAGAAATTCGTGCTGGTCCCCCAAAGAAAAAGGCCGCTCGGTTTCCCAAGCGGCCTTTCCTGTCTTACGGCGGCTGCACATTCCATCGGGCGATTTCGAACTTCCAGACCGGGGGCCTATCTCCGCGATCGAGTCCTGGTCGGCGGCCGCTGCATCTCGGGACAGTCGCGAACTGTTGCCCGAACCGAACGCGATGGTCTCCCATCTCCGTAAGATGGGACCATTGAGCCGCATCGCTGGCGGGAGCGCAACGCCGGCGCAAGCGGCATCCCCGCTGTTCCCGTTGTCCCCAGCGGTACGAGACGGATGCGCGTGCATCCAGTGGCGCGATGAAGATTCGCGTCCGGGCAGACGCTCAGTTGGCGGGGGTCCAGGGCTGATAGTCGCCGGTCGCCTTCGGCCGCCGGCCGCTGGCAAGGGTCGAGCCCGAAGGACGGTAGGCCTTCGGCGTACCGGTGAGATTCGGCTGGTGCGGCTTTTCCCACTCGCGCGGCTGATAGTTGGTCTCGGTCGGCGGCACATCGACGACGTGATGGATCCAGCCGTGCCACGACGGCGGAATGCGGCTCGCTTCGGCATAGCCGTTATAGACGACCCAGCGCCGCTCGAAGCCGAGCGTCGGATCGATCGCCCCGCCGCGGGTGCGATAATAGAGATTGCCCTGCTCGTCCTGGCCGACCAGCTCGCCGTACCGTTTGGTCCAGAGCTGGGTGCCAAACGTCTGGCCATTCCACCAGGTGAAGAACTTGAGAAAGAATTGTTTCATGCGGCAAGGGCCCTGCTTACTCGGGTCCTGATGCCATCCGAACGGCAAAATGTCCAGTTCGGAGGGTCCGTCGGTGCCTCCGCAGATCCGGCTACCGAGCAAGATCTGCCGCAAAGCGGCCGCGATCCATTCATCCCGGGTACAGCGGCAGCGGCTGAAGCTCTCTTTCGCACGCAAACCGGCGTGATCCCAGGAACCCCAACGCTTTCATAGGGTTTGCTTCCGGGAAAGGAGTTTGACCATGAACAGTCTGAAATACCTGAGTGCTGCCGCGGCGATGGCGTTGGTTCTTCCCTTGGCGAGCCCGAGCTTCGCGCAGAGTCGTGCCGCCGTGGTCGGAGCGGGCGGCGCCCATGTCGGCGGTGGCGGCGGTGGCGGCGGTGCTCATTTCGGCGGAGGCGGTGCGCGCATGGGCGGTGGCGGCGCCGCGTTCCAGGGCGGTGGCGGCAATTTCGGGGCCGGCGCAGCGATGCGACCAAGCGGCGGCGGTTTCGCGGCCGGCACCGCGATGCGTCCAAGCGGTGGCAGTTTCGCGGCCGGCACGGTGAGCCGCCCCGCGATGTCGCCGTCCTTCAGCGGCAGCCGCAGTGTCGCAACCGCGGGCAACTGGCAGGGCGGGGGCAACTGGAGCGGTCGCCACTGGCATCATAGGCACGGCGGCTTCTGGCCCGGCTTCGCGGCAGGTGCGGCGATCGGCGGCCTCGGCTCGTACGCCTATTACGGCGGCGGCTATGGCTATTACGACGACCCCTATTACTACGACAGCTATTATGATGAGCCAACAGTGGCCGTGGTGCCGGACGGCGGCGGCGACTCGTCCACTTATTGCGCACAGCGCTACAAGTCGTACGACCCGGCATCGGGTACGTATCTCGGCTATGACGGCCGGCGGCATCCTTGCCCGTAAGCCGATCTGTGGCATTTGAAGCAAAAGGCGTCGCAGCGATGCGGCGCTTTTCTCGTATTGGTCGTGCGCTTCACTTGCTGCGCGCCTATTTCGGACCACGCTTCATTCAAAGGGACCTTTATTCACCGCGCCGTGCATACCCCTTGCCATCCAATCCAAAATTGACCCGACCTACGATTCGCGGATATCACCATCACAGTGGGGACCTCGATTGCTGGGAAGTGTCATGCCGCGTATTCTCGTGGTTGATGACGATCCGATGGTCGGTGCGACCATCGAAGTCCTCCTCCAACGTCAGGGCTTCGACGTCACGCTGACTGACGGCGGAGAAGCGGGATTGGCTGCGCTCGAAACTCAGGCTTTCGACGTGATGCTGGTCGACATCTTCATGCCGCACATGCGCGGCTTCGAGTCCATCCGCATCTTTCACGAGCGCGCGCCGGCTACGCCGCTGATCGCGATGTCCGGCTACGCCTTCGCCTCGTCCGCCTCGCCTTCCCCCGACTTTCTCCGCATGGCGCTGGAGCTCGGCGCGACCCGCTGCCTGCGCAAGCCGTTCACCCCGGACGCGCTGCTGACCACGATCCGGGAATGCCTCGCCGGTGCCGCCGAGAGCGCACAGCCGAAGGACAAGAAAGAAGCCCCTTGATTCCAACGCAGCGCGTCATTCTCGGTGCTGGACTTGCCATCCTCCTGATCATCACCGCAGCCTCGATCGCCCTCGACTTCAAGTCGCGGTCCGATGCGGCTTGGGTCAACCAAGCCGTCCAGGTGCAGAAGAAGATCTCCGACCTGCGCGTGCTGCTGCGCCGTGCCGAGAGCGCCGCGCGCGGCTACGAGCTCTATCGCAGCGCGGGTTTCAGCGATGAGTTCCAGGCAGTCCGCGCCCGGATCGGGCCGGCCCTCGCCGAGCTCAAGCGCGACGTGCGCGACCATCCCGATCAGGTCGCGCTGCTGGAGGGCACGGAGCCGCTGGCACTGCGCCGGATCGAGATCGCCGCCGCGGCGATGCGCCTGCGCACTGAGAACGACCAGTCCGGCATTGCCGCGCTTAACGGCAAGGCCGAGGGCCGCGGCCTCATGGACACGGTGATGCGCAATCTCGACCATCTGAGCGCCGAGGAAGAACGCTTGCTCACCGCGCGCTCCCAGGATTCGCGCCGCACCGGCATCGTGCTGCTCGGCATCGACGTTGCGGGCGCCGTGCTGATCCTGCTCCTTGTCGGGCTGGTGATGCGCGAGAGCCGGCGGACCACGGTCGCGCTCCAGAGCACGCTGACCGAGACCACGGCCGCCAAGGAGGCGCTCGAGGCAGCGGTGGCCGAGCGCACCGAGCATCTGGTCGCAGCCCACGACGAGCTGCGCCTGTCGGTCAACGTGCTCCAGAGCACGTTTCGCAGCATGGCGGAGGCGGTTCTGGTCATCGATGCCGAGGGCACCGTCCTGCTATCCAATCCGGCCGCCGAGCGCATGTTGTTGCATCGCGCCGGCATGAATTTGCGCAATCTGCGCGCGCTGTCGGATGTGTTTCACGGCGACGGCGTCACGCCGCTGAAGGCCGACGAGCTGCCGTCGACGCGCGTGCTGCGCGGCGAGCAGTTCGAAGAGCTGGAGATGATCGTCCGCCCGCACGGCGACAATTCTCCCCGCCATCTCATGATCAGCGGCCGGCCGATGCGGGATGGGCAAGGTAATATCTCCGGCGCTGTACTGGTTTATCACGACGCCACCACCTCGCGCGAGACAGAGCGCCAACTCTATCAGTCGCAGAAGCTGGATGCCATCGGCAAGCTGACCGGCGGCGTCGCGCACGACTTCAACAACATGCTGACCGTGATCTCCGGCAACACGGAGACGCTGGTGGCGAGCCTGAAGGACCAGCCCGAGCTCCAGCGCACGGCGCGGCTGATCGACGATGCCGCCGAGCGCTGCGCCGACCTGATCCAGCATCTACTGGCGTTCGCGCGCAGGCAGCCGCTGCAGCCGCGCAACGTCGAGATCAGCGCCGCGGTCGCGGACATCGCAAAGCTCCTGCGCCCCACTCTCGGCGAGCAGATCCAGATCGAGACCGTGCTGGAACAGGGGCCGATGACGGCGCATATCGATCCGTCCCGGCTCACCAATGCCGTGCTCAACATGGCGATCAACGCTCGTGACGCCATGCCGAACGGCGGCAAGTTGCTGTTCGAGGCCCACCGGGTCGAGCTCGACGAGGCCTATGCGCAGAACAATCCGGACGTCCGGCCCGGCCCTTACGTGATGCTCGCCGTCAGCGACACCGGCACCGGCATGCCGGCCGAGGTCCAGCAGAAGGCGTTCGAGCCGTTCTTCACCACCAAGGAAGTCGGCAAGGGCTCGGGCCTCGGCCTCTCCATGGTCTACGGCTTCGTCAAGCAGTCTGGCGGCCACATCAAAATCTACAGCGAGGAAGGCTACGGCACCACGATCAAGCTCTATCTGCCGCCGGGCGAAGGCACGGTGGACGTGGCCACTCCCGTCGCGCCGCAGGCCCAAGGCGGCGCCGAGACCATCTTCGTGGTCGAGGACGACACCTTGGTGCGCAACTTCGTCACTGCGCAGCTGCAGAGCCTCGGCTACAAGACGGTGGCCGCGGCCGACAGCCGGGCCGCGCTGCAATTGATCGAGGCCGGCCAGCCGTTCGATCTGCTCTTCACCGACGTCGTCATTCCCGGCGGCATGAGCGGCCGCGAGCTCGCCGAGGAGGTGGCCAGGCGCCGGCCCGGCCTGAAGGTGCTCTACACCTCCGGCTATACCGACAACGCCATCGTCCACCACGGCAAGCTCGACGACGGCGTGTTGCTGCTGACGAAACCCTACCGCCGCAACCAGCTCGCCGCGATGATCCGGAAGGCGCTCGGCGGCGGGATGCCGGCAACCTAAATTAACGCGTCGCCAGCACCACGGCAGCCAGCGTGAAGATCAGCGCGGCGATCTGGCCCGCGCCGAGCGGCTCGCCGAGCGCGATCGCCGAGGCGACGACGCCGATGACCGGCACGGCCATGGTGCCGATCGCGGCGACCGAGGCCGGCAGGCGCGCGAGCGCGGCGAACCAGCTGACATAGGCGATGCAGAACTGCACCACGGTCGAATAGACCAAGAGCCACCAGCCGAGCGGCGTCACCCGCGACAGATGCGTGGTCTCGACCAGGAGGCCGATGATCGAGATCGGCAGGCAGCCGATTCCGATCTGCCAGGCCGCCGCCGTGATCGGCGGCAGGCGGATCGGGTACTTTTTCGAGAACACCGTGCCGACGGCAAAGCCGAACGCGCCGCACAGCGCCATGATGATGCCCGGCAGCTTTTCCGCGCTGGCGGCAATGCCGTTGCCGCCCATGATCGAGGCAAGGCCGGCAAAGGCCATGGCCAGCCCCAGCGTGCGCAAGAGGGTCGGCCGCTCCCCCAGCACCGGCCAGGCGATGATCGAGGCCCAGACCGGCATGGTGTAGGCGATCAGCGCCGCCTCGCTCGCCGGCAGCCAGAGCAGCGCCAGGCCCATCAGCACCATCCAGCCGGTGACATTGAGCACCGCGGCGGTCAGTAAGCGCGGCCAGACCGCGCCCTCGACCCGCAGGCTCTGCCGTCGCACGACCGCGAGCAGCGCCAGCAGCACCGCGCCGAGCACGCCGGTGACCCCGCGCAGCGTCAGCGGCGGCAGCTCGGCGAGCAGGAATTTCGTCACCGGCCAGTTGAAGCCCCAACCGATCGAGGTGATCGCGAGGAACATGAGGCCGGCCGGGGCGATGCGCGGCCGCGCATCCCGGCGGGTCGAATCGTGCATGGGGGTTGGTCCGGCAAAATCGAAGGTCAGCTTGGCGCGGATTCGCTGCGCAAACCACCACCTCGGCGGGCATGCCTGCCCTCACCTTCCGTAGGGCTACGTGAGTCCCGCTGACGCAATCCCATCGGCCAAAAATATACCTGCCCTGTGAACAGCGGGATGAAGGGTTGCAAACAGTGCACCATGCAAATTTTTTCGGTTGGGAATCCCTGAGGACTCACTGATACTTGGCTCCACAACAGGCGCGGCCGAAACCCCTGTTATCCCCCACAATCCACCATATTTAGTATTTGATTCAGGAACTCGCACTAGTTCTTGACGGGCGCAACGGAGAGTCCTAGCTTTCGGTCCGTTCGGCGCGAGTGAGTTTGCGTCCCGCCGGCACTCCCCCAAAGGGTCTCGCAAATCGACACTCCGCCCGCCAGCCAAAGGCAGCGGATGAGGGCTTGTCTGCCCTTTGATGGAGGACGTTTCGGACGCCAGAACGGGCCGGCAACAGGCTCGCATGGCGACGGTTGAGGTGACGGTGGGGCGTTGAACGCATGTCGGGCTCATTCCCTTGGGGGCGGATGGGCCTGGACATGCCGGCGGATGTGAGGTGCGCGCACCGAGCAATCCCGTCGGGAGAACAAGGGCCGGGTTCACCGGCTGAACTGCGATGCCCGAGCCCGAACGGCCAAAGGGACTCGCGAAGCGAAATGTCGATCGGAACGCCTGAATGGAGGCGGTTCGGTCAAATATTAAGGACGGGGCAAGACCATGCGGATTGAGCGGCGCCATACCACTTCGGGACAGTCACCTTATGCGGGAATCGATTTCCGGCTGACCACGTCGGAGATTCGCAATCCCGACGGCTCGGTCGTGTTCAAGCTGGAGAACGTCGAGGTGCCGACCGAATGGTCGCAGGTCGCCTCCGACGTCCTCGCCCAGAAATATTTCCGCAAGGCCGGCGTCGCCGCGCGCCTGAAGAAGGTCGAGGAAGAGTCCGTCCCCTCCTTCCTGTGGCGCTCCGTGCCCGACACCGAGGCGCTTTCTGCCCTGCCTGAGAAAGAGCGCTATGTCAGCGAACTCAGCGCAAAACAGGTGTTCGACCGCCTCGCCGGCTGCTGGACCTATTGGGGCTGGAAGGGCAAGTATTTCTCGACTGAGGAAGACGCCCAGGCCTTCTTCGACGAGCTCCGCTACATGCTCGCCATGCAGATGGTCGCGCCGAACTCGCCGCAATGGTTCAACACCGGCCTGCACTGGGCCTATGGCATCGACGGCCCCGGCCAGGGACATTATTACGTCGACCCGTTCACCGGCAAGCTGACCAAGTCCAAGTCGGCCTATGAGCACCCGCAGCCGCACGCCTGCTTCATCCAGGGCGTCGGTGACGACCTCGTCAACGAGGGCGGCATCATGGACCTCTGGGTCCGCGAGGCGCGCCTGTTCAAATACGGCTCCGGCACCGGCTCCAATTTTTCGCGCCTGCGCGGCGAAGGCGAAAAGCTCTCCGGCGGCGGCCGCTCGAGCGGCCTGATGAGCTTCCTCAAGATCGGCGACCGCGCCGCCGGCGCCATCAAGAGCGGCGGCACCACGCGCCGCGCCGCCAAGATGGTCGTGGTCGACGTCGATCACCCCGACATCGAGACCTATATCGACTGGAAGGTGAAGGAGGAGCAGAAGGTCGCCGCCCTCGTCACGGGATCCAAGATCAACCAGAAGCACCTCAAGGCGGTGCTGAAGGCCTGCGTCAATTGCGAAGGCTCGGGCGACGATTGCTTCGACCCCGAGAAGAACCCTGCCCTGCGCCGCGAGATCAAGCTCGCGCGCCGCAGCCTCGTGCCTGACAATTACATCAAGCGCGTCATCCAGTTTGCCAAGCAAGGCTACAAGGACATCCAGTTCGACACCTACGACACCGACTGGGATTCGGAAGCCTACCTCACCGTCTCCGGCCAGAACTCCAACAACTCGGTCTCGCTGAAGGACGATTTTCTGCGCGCCGTGGAAACTGACGGCGACTGGAATCTGACGGCTCGCACCTCCAAGAAGGTGACGAAGACGCTGAAGGCGCGCGACCTCTGGGAGAAGATCGGCCACGCCGCCTGGGCCTCGGCCGACCCGGGCCTGCATTTCAACACCACGATGAACGACTGGCACACCTGCAAGGCGTCCGGCGACATCCGCGCGTCCAATCCGTGCTCGGAATACATGTTCCTGGACGACACGGCGTGCAACCTCGCTTCCGCCAACCTGCTGACGTTCTACAACACCACGACGAAGCATTTCGACGTCGAGGGCTACGAGCATCTCTGCCGGCTCTGGACCCTCGTGCTCGAAATCTCCGTGATGATGGCCCAGTTCCCGTCCAAGGCGATCGCCGAGCTCTCCTATGAATTCCGCACGCTCGGCCTCGGCTACGCCAACATCGGCGGCCTGCTGATGACCATGGGCCTGCCCTATGACAGCAAGGAAGGCCGCGCGCTCTGCGGCGCCCTGACTGCGGTGATGACCGGCATCACCTACAAGACTTCGGCGGAAATCGCCTCCGAGCTCGGCACGTTCCCTGGCTACAAGAAGAACGCCGCGCACATGCTGCGCGTGATCCGCAATCACCGCCGCGCCGCCCATGGCGAGTCCTCCGGCTATGAGGCGCTCAGCGTCAACCCGGTGCCGCTCGACCACGCCTCGTGCCCGCAGCGGGACCTGGTCGCTCATGCCAAGGCGGCCTGGGATGCGGCGCTTGAGCTCGGCGAGCAGCACGGTTATCGCAACGCCCAGACCACGGTGATCGCGCCGACCGGCACGATCGGCCTCGTCATGGATTGCGACACCACCGGCATCGAGCCCGACTTCGCGCTGGTCAAGTTCAAGAAGCTCGCCGGCGGCGGCTACTTCAAGATCATCAACCGCGCGGTCCCCGCAGCGCTGCGCGCGCTCGGCTATCGCGAGAGCGAGATCGCGGAGATCGAAGCCTACGCCGTCGGCCACGGCTCGCTCTCCAACGCGCCGGGCATCAACGCCTCGACCCTGAAGGCCAAGGGCTTCACCGATGAAGCCATCGCCAAGGTCGAAAAAGCCCTGCCGACCGCCTTCGACATCAAGTTCGCCTTCAACAAGTGGACCTTTGGCGAAGACTTCATCCGCGACCAGCTCGGCATCGGCGCTGAAGCCATTGCCGCCCCCGGCTTCGACCTGCTCCAGGCCGTGGGCTTCACCAAGCGCGAGATCGAGGCGGCCAACGTCCACATCTGCGGCGCGATGACGGTGGAAGGTGCCCCGCACCTCAAGGCCGAGCACTATCCGGTGTTCGACTGCGCCAATCCGTGCGGCAAGATCGGCAAGCGCTATCTCTCGGTCGAGAGCCACATCCGCATGATGGCGGCGGCGCAGCCCTTCATCTCGGGTGCGATCTCCAAGACCATCAACATGCCGAACGACGCCACGGTGGAGGACTGCAAATCCGCCTACATGCTGTCGTGGAAGCTCGCGCTGAAGGCCAACGCGCTCTATCGCGACGGCTCCAAGCTCTCCCAGCCGCTCAACTCGCAGCTCATCAGCGACGATGAGGACGAGGACGATGCGATCGAGCAGCTCTACGACAAGCCGATGGCGGCGCGTGCCGCCCAGGTCTCGGAGAAGATCGTCGAGAAGCTGGTCGAGCGCATCATCGTGATGCGCGAGCGCGAGAAGATGCCGGATCGGCGCAAGGGCTACACCCAGAAGGCCGTCGTCGGCGGTCATAAAGTGTACTTGCGCACCGGCGAGTATGACGACGGCCGTCTCGGCGAGATCTTCATCGACATGCACAAGGAAGGCGCCGCGCTCCGCTCCTTCATCAACAACTTCGCCATCGCGGTGTCGCTCGGCCTGCAATACGGCGTGCCGCTGGACGAATATGTGGATGCCTTCACCTTCACCCGCTTCGAGCCGGCGGGCCCCGTGCAGGGCAACGACAGCATCAAGTACGCGACCTCGATTCTCGACTACGTCTTCCGTGAGCTCGCGGTGAGCTATCTGTCCCGCTTCGACCTCGCCCACGTCGACCCCAACGAGACGGGTTTCGACGCGCTCGGCAAGGGCGTCGAGGAAGGTAAGGAGCCGGACGAGGACGGCGGCCACCACGCGACCAAGCTGGTCTCGCGCGGCCTTACCCGCTCGCGCACGGACAAGCTGGTCGTGATGCGCGGCGGCTCGACCGCGGTCTCGCAAGGCAACGACAGCGCGCCTGCCGGCGGCAGCCGCGTCACCTCGCTCGCCTCCCACGGCGCCACCGCCCGGAGCGCCGGCGACGCCCTCGAAGGCGCAGTCGCGCTGAAGCAGGAAGCGAGCCACGATCTCTCCCCCACGGAGAAGCTCGAGCAGCTCCAGTGGAGCAAGGCCGGCAGCGCCGGAACGGTCGCGGTCCCCAGCAAGGCCGAGCGCCGCGCGGAAGCGAAGGCCAAGGGCTACGAGGGCGAGATGTGCTCGGAGTGCGGCAACTTCACGCTGGTGCGGAATGGCACGTGCATGAAGTGTGATACTTGCGGTAGCACGACGGGGTGTTCGTAGCGGTTATAAACCGCCTGGTCTCATGCCGCTGTAAACCACGAGCAGTACCCTGCTCGTGGTTTACAACTATTCAGCAGCATGACTTTATTCTATCAACCAGTACGCTCAGAGCGAATGCGCAGCAACGACACCGTTCTCCGACAAAAAAAGGCTGTCTTTCGGAGGAACCTACGCGAGGATCTGAAGGCGGCGGGTTATCGCGTCAGGCTTTCTGGTAAATCTGATTGGAAAGTAACGGCGCCAAGTCGCAAAGCCCAAGAGCGGGCCATGCGGGGACTAAGGTTTGAACAAATTGAACTGGAGCGGTCGTTCGCCGAGAGGCTGGAAGCCAAGGGGATCCTAAATCTTCTAGGCGACGCTACGATCCAGGTCCAAGACATCAATCCAGAGATTAAGATTTGCCGCAGCGTCGCCGATCACGAACTATTCCGGTACGCCAAGCTGTTTCAACATGTCCCGACAACCAATCGCGTCGGGCGGCAAGTTAGGTGTCTCGTCTACGACGTTGGGCAGGCGCCTAAGCGGCTGATGGGAGTGTTTGAGCTATCGAGCGGACCGTACACGATGGGTGCTCGAGACGCCTATTTGAATTGGTCCGGCGTTGACCGGAAGGGCGTGAAGGATCGCGGATTGCGCCGACTGATGGACTTAGCCACCATTGTGGCGCTGCCGCCCTACAACATCCTACTGGGCGGCAAGCTTATCGCCTCTCTCGCCATGAGCGACGTGGTGGTCAGGGAGGTCCGAAGACGTTATCGGTCAGAGCTGCTGGGCGTTGTGGCGACCTCTGCGACGGGGCTGCACTGTGCAATCCTCAATCGGATCGGCCTAAGACCAGGCGGATTGTTCTCGCGCATCGGCCAGACCAGCGGTTATTCTACCTTGGGATTTAGTCCGAGGACGCTCGGGGCTGCTCGCGCATTCCTGCCAGGCTTTGTCAGTGCGCCAGAGGGCGAATTCTCCAAGTCTGTTCGGCCGATCCATGTGCTGCGTGTCGCAATGCGCAATTGCGGCATTGGCTCCAGCACCATCTTGCAAAGCTCTTACCCTAAGGGTGTTTACCTGGGAGTCCTCCATACGGCTGATCTAGACGCTTTGAGATCCGGCCGCGGACGCAGGGCTCGTGGAGTGGCAATCGAGACTATCCTAGCGTATTGGAAGGCGAAGTATCTGGCCAAGGCAGTCGTGTCGGGAAGTCGTCAGGAAGCCTTGCGCAGTTTCGTCCGTTCAGGGCCGATTCCTGTTAGCCGGAGGAAGCGAACTAGATGTTCTGGGTAATTTTCGACAGCAGCACCAAGCGGGAATATTACCAGGATGTACATAACTTGCTGGCTATGCCCGCAGGTTGCGTCATCCCATACGACTACAGAACGAAGTATTTTTCGCCACGGGCGTTGGCGGAAATGGAAGCGCGGCGCGGCGGCAATCAGGTTTTGCTGGTCTACGCACAATCCAAGAGTTACCAAAAAAACGGCGACCCGCCGGCAGGTACGATACCGTTCGCTGACGGGTTATGGGTTGGAACTCGCCTGGCCACACTTCGCAGCGCCGCGTTCTCCGTCGATCAGTATTACATCGACCTGCAGTTGGAAGGTTACCCGGCGCCGAACGAACATGCGCTATCCGAGATACTGCGTCCGTTGATTGAGGGCAATGAGGCGCCCTTCTCGAAGTGGATCGCGGTATCGGAAGGAGACGAGCACTTCCGCAGTTTGCGGGCCGGTGCCGATGCAGAAAATTGGGCTGCCATCATTAACAAGTTGGGTGTCGCGCCCTCGCAGTTCGCTGGCGATTCTTTTTGGAGGGTCGCGAAGCTCGTATCTGGTGAGGATGCGATCGGGATCAAGCCGCACATCGAGGAGCGCCCCTCGTCAAGCGGTTTGAAGAGGTCGCGGTCCGTCTTTACCGTAAATGGGCTAGATCAGGTTGGCATCGAAGTCGAAAGCCGACAGCCCCAAGCGGAGGAAGATTCGAACGCCCCAGAAGGAGAACCGTGGGCGATCTCGATTTCTTGCGATGCAGAGCCCCTCTCCGCGTTCAAAGGAAAATCGCTACCGCTACGTAGATTTCAGCATGTATCGGTGGAAGGCCAAATCGCCGCGATCGACAGCTTCCGTCCGCAGGATTGCAAGTTGCATCTAACTACAGGCCCTACACCCGAAGGGAAATACCCGATCGGCCCCAACTTCTCCCTGGATCTTCGCGCGACGATGGACCCGTCGAGGATGAAGTTGGGAGTTTTATCAGGGGTCCTGGGGGCGGCCGGTGTAGTGATTGGCGCTGTTCTGGCCAAAGATCACATAGATTGGGGCATAATCTCGGTGGTGGTTGGCGTTCTACTGAGCGTCACGTCCTATTCCACCCTTACGGGCAAGTTTAAGCTTCCAGGCGCAAAGTAACACGGAGAAGTAGATGGCTATCGTGAACAGACAGTTCACCTATAAAAAGCGCATCAAGGTGAGCGTTGAGGATTTTCAGGCCGCTCGCGAGGGCAAGAAAACGGCCACGATCCGTTTAGGCATCGCGGCAGTTGAGGGGGAAAATATAGACCTCACCGACGGAGCGAATTCGCTCAAAGTCAAGGTCATCTCGGTTGCGACTGAACCCTACAAGGCGCTTTCTGATCAGCACGCGCAGTGGGAGGGCTTTCAGAACGTCACCGAGCTTCAGAAGGATCTTGAGAAATATTATCGAAAGATCGATCCAGAGCAGCCGATCACCACAATTAGGTTTGAACTTGCAGGGTAGCTGCGCGGGCCCGGTAGAAGCGGAGTGAAGTCATGCCCAAACGGGAAAGCTTCCCGATCGAGAAGATCTTCGTTCCCACGAAGCAGAAGAAAACCATCAAGCCCGAGGTCGTCGGGGAGATCGCGGAAAGTATTCTGGACATCGGACAGCAGGCTCCCATTTCCGTTTGGCGCGACGGAGACCGCCTCGTTCTAGTCGAGGGACTGCATCGGCTCGAAGCCTGCAAGGCGCTCGGCGAGACGACCATCATCGGTGTCCTGGTCCCGGCCGAGCTTGCTCAGCACAAGCCGCAGCTCGCCGAACGACCCGAAGTGGAGGCAGAGCGCATCAAGATGGCGCGATTGAAACAATTACGCCTCGAGAAGGAAGCCGCAGACGCATCGACTTCTGCCTTGAAGAGCGCTGGCGCAACGCAAGCGCCGCGCACCCGTTCGATGAAAGGCGTCCGCGACAATCCGAAGGCATCGCCGGGCCGGACTGCGGGATCGGCACGGAAAACATTGTCGGACTGGATCACGCAGCAAAAGGGAAGCGGCGGGCGCTATTGATGGCCCGGATTGCAGCGAGATCGAACCAAAAGCCCGATCATAAATCGATCAGCCCGTCGTCGTTCTGGGGCATCGATAGCCGCAAGCCGCGGCTATCTCTCCTTGCATTACCGCGATCCTCTCACGCCGCTTTCGCCTGCTCCGGCGACGCCGTCTCCATCGCGCGCATGTAGAGATCGAGCAGGCTTTCGCGCTCATCGCGCTCGTTCTTGTCTTCCTTGCGCAGCTTGATGATCTCCTTGAGGATTTTCACGTCAAAGCCCTCGCCCTTGGCTTCCGCGAAGACTTCCTTCTTCTGTTCGCTCAACTCCTGCATTTCGCTGTCGAGGTTCTCGATCCGCTCGACGAAGGAACGGATCTTGCCGCCGGGAATGGTGATGTCGGACATGGTGCCTCTTTGCTGACTGAGATCGTGAAAATGCCCGCAAAGAAATGACCAATGTGTTAACCTCGCAGCCCGCGCATTGCCTGCTGACAAGCGCCGAGGGAGCGGTTCCATGCCCGAGCTTCGCTTCGATGACGGCGCCGCCTATGAGCAGGTGATGGGTGTCTGGAGCCGTTCGGTCGGCGAGATCTTTCTCGACTGGCTTAGGCCACCACAAGGGCTGCGCTGGATCGATGTTGGCTGCGGCAATGGCGCCTTCACCGAGCTCATTCTTGCACGCTGCGCGCCCAGCGACGTGCAGGGCATCGATCCCTCTGAGGGACAGCTCGCGTTTGCCCGCAGGCGTCCCGGCGCGCGCGGGGCCGTGTTTCAAACCGGCGATGCCATGGCACTGCCCTTTGAGGTGGAAAGTTTCGATGCCGCGGTGATGGCATTGGTTCTCGTGTTCGTGCGGACCCCCTCGAAGGGTGTCGCGGAATTGGCGCGCATCGTTCGTCCCGGCGGCCTCGTTGCGACCTACATGTGGGACATGCTGGGCGGCGGATTTCCGCTCGATCCGATCCTCGATGAGATGCACGCGATGGGGCTGTCGCCGACGCGTCCGCCGCATATGGAAGTGTCCACTCTTGCGGCGCTTCAGGGCCTTTGGAGCGCGGCCGGGCTGCAGCAGATCGAGACCCGGGAGATCACCGTGCAGCGGACGTTTGCCGATTTCGACGAGTTCTGGAATGTGGAGACGAAGGCCCCCTCCACCGCACCCGTGATCGCGGCCATGCCGGCGGCCGACGTCGCCGCGCTCATGCAGCGCGTGAGGGCGCGCCTGCCCGCCGACACGGACGGCCGCATCACCTGCAGCGCCCGCGCGCACGCGATCAGCGGACGCAAGCCGCGCTGAAGATGTGGGGAGGCAGGAATTCCTATGACAACCCGCAGGAATCACGGTGACAGTGCATTAGATTCGTCCGCCATCCGCCCTGCCGAATCTCGGCTCGATTCACGCTTGGTCGGTGTCAATTAAGTGCACTTGCATCGTAATTCGTGCGCCGGAGGCGTTAGCGGCCTCGCTCCGTCGCGCTCCCGAGCCCGCCACAATTTTTCCTTTGCACACGCGTTGTGTTGGACAGCGGCGAGACCTATCCTTGCAGTGATCGGACCGCCTCCCATTGACGCCCGACCGGATGGAGAGCGCATCGGTGCCTGAAACGAACGACCCCAGCCCTGATACCCACAAGCCTGGTGCCGACAAGCCTGACACCGCCAAGCCGGATGAGGCGCGCGCCGACGGCGGGCTGGCGCGGGCCTATGACCGGATCAAGAGCGCAGAGGAAGACCTTGCGCGGCTGGACCGGCTGGTTTCCGGAATGGAACGCAACAGCGAAGGCCAGCGGGCCTCGCACGCAAGTCTTGGTGCGACGGCAGCCGCAACTTCCGGAAACAAGGCGGCGCCTGATGCCAAGGTTCGCGATCAAGGCATGAAGGGAGACCGGACCCTGGTGCGCGCTTTGGTCGGCCTGGTGCTGGCGATCGGCTTTCTCGGAGCCGCCTTCGCGTCGCAATATCGCGATGAGGCCAAATCGATCGGCACGTCGATCATGGCACGATGGGTTCCGTCGGCCGCGAGCAGGCCCCCGCCCGTGGTGGAAAGTCCGGCGCAGCCGCCGGCAGTGCAACTGGCTGCTGCGGACGAGTCGAGCCCGCTGCCCGCGCCGCCGATAGCTAAGGAAACGGACAGCGCCCCAAAGCCTGACGCCACAGCGCCTGACCCGTCGTCGTCCGATCTTGCGCAATCGCTCAAGGCCATCACGAGCGAACTTGCGAGCATCAACGGCAAGCTCGAGCAGCTGAAGAGCCGCAACGAGCAGAGCCTGCGTGAGCAGGCCGACACCATTCAACAGCTCAAGGCGGCGCAGGAGAAGGATGCGGCGGACAATGCGCGACTCGCCGCGCAGGTCCAGGCGCTGCAGACACAACTCACCGCTTCGTCCGCGTCTGCAGCCGCGAAGCCCGTCGTGCGAAGCGTGACGAACAACGATGCGGCTGCGCATGCCCGGCCGCATGTATCAGCGGCCGAACCCCGACGGCCCAGACCGCCGCGAGGCCCCTGGATGCCTCCGCCGCCCTACATGGTTGAACCTTACGGCTATCCGGATTGGTGAGCCCGCAGGGCAGGCTTTTTTTTCCGAAGGCGCGATTGGATTTAAGGCCCGTAGGATAGGGCCATTCTGCGAGCTACCGGCCGAAACGAACGTGTAGTCGATACCCTGCTCGACCTGCCGCGTCGTGCCGTTCCGATACGTGAAGGTCCAGAACACCTTGTATGACACGCTGTGCCGGCGATCGTCGTCCTCGATCACGATGCCGGAGTACCTGTGCTGCGCTTCATGATCCGGTACCTTCGACCGTGGATGTCAGAGAGGATGCGATTCCGAATCCGTTGACGGGCTCCGCCTTGCTGATGTTGACGCCATGAGCCGCGAGCGAAAAGTGCGCACCGGTTTTCCGCAAAGATCATGCTCAAACAAATAGCCTAGATTGCGTTAACCAAGTCCATCATCTGCGCTGGTCGCACTCCCGAAACGGCATGGCAAAAAAAAGCAAGCGCCTCCTCTCTCGCCTTCGCAAGCTCCGGCGAGGCGCCCGGTGGATGCGCAAGACATTCGTGCGATCACCGCGGATGGTTCGGATCGCGGCCGGCGCGGCAATCCTGCTTGCGGCCATCGCGCTTGTGAACATCGCCTATCAGTTGATCCGCAAGCCGACCGAGCTGTTCGTCCTTCTCGGACATGCCCTCGACAAGGAGCCGGCGGAGACGTGGGCGCATTACGGGCCGCTCTTCCGCACCTATTCCACCGCTGTTATCACGCCCGAATTGCTGGCCGCGCTGGCGCAGGTCGAAAGTTCCGGCAATCCCGTCGCGCGCACCTATTGGCGCTGGCGATGGAGCTTCAATCCGCTCGCGATCTACCGACCGGCCTCCAGCGCCGTCGGTCTCTACCAGATGACCGATACCGCCTTCACTGAAGCGGCCCGGTTCTGTGTCCGCGGCAACGCGGTCACGGAGACGGCTTGCGGGTTCAACAGCTTCTACATCCGCGCGATCCCGAGCCATGCCGTCGAGCTGGCATCGGTGTATCTGGACCGCCAAGTGGCCTTGGTCCTCACCCTCGCGGGCGATATCAAGTCAGGCGCGCAACAGAAGCAGGATCTGGCCGCCTTCATCCATCTCTGCGGCGCAGGTCCCGCCACAGCCTATGCGCGCCGCAAGTTTCAGATGCTGGTCGGCGAGCGCTGCGGCGATCACCTCGTCGCAAGCTACGTCGCCAAGGTCAACGCGATGAAGCGGCAGTTTCAGCGCCTTGCGGCTGGTGACGGCGATTAGATGATGCGTTTCGCAGACCGTAGGATGGGCGGAGCGACTTGTCCGCCGTAGCTCGACGAGCGGAAGCGATACTAACGACGCTGCGCGCGACGACGGGTTTCGCAACAGCTCGACCCATCCTACGAACTAAGCTCTACGCGCGCCTCACCGTATCTCGCTCATCGTCACCTGTCCGGCGATCCCGCTCAACTCGGGCTCTTGTGGCGCAAGCTCCTCATCGGAAGACGGGCCTACCGAGACTTCGGCCATTCTACGCTTGACCTGTTCGCAAGTCTTGCGGACGTCCTCGGTGAACAGCGCGCATTCTTCGATGCGCTTAAAGATCTTCCGTCCCTCTTCACGATAGCCCGCCGCCGTCTCCCGCATGAAAGCGATCGCATCATGGACCTGGGCTGTCAGCGCCTCGCATTTGTGCGCGGCGTCGATCAACTCGGTGCCCATGGCCTCGATCTCTTTTGCAGCGGACTCGTAGTCGCGAATGACCGCCTCTGCACTGAGCGCGCCGACGCGCGACACGCCCGCGGTGTGCTCGACGTAATCAGGCAGAGCAATGGAAGTAATAGAGCTTCCCGAGCGTACCGACGCAATGTCCGCTTCGAGTTGGACCAGATTCACTCCGTCCCGTCTGCGCAATTGTTCAACACTTGCCATGATTGATCCTCCCAATACGCAACCCCGAACCCTTAACAGCATTGGGTTTATTACGGGGATAAATGTCGTTCTACCTCAATGAATCCTTGACAGTCTCAGGTTTGCCATTTTCCTAATCGCTGACGTCGCACGCAGCGATGTTGAACCTGGGCGCGCTCAACCAGTTCTGGTCGCGGGTTGGCGGAGATGGGAGGTGCGCAAGGACTCGAGTTCTCGAGCGAGAAATGAGCGGTCGAGTAAGCGTGGCCCGGGGCGCGCGTGGCGAAATCCGGGTGTTGTGCCCGCGCATTCGGCGCGCGGCCTATCATCGGCCGGCGTTTTGCGCCGACCGCAAGCCGGTCAGTTCAGCGTCCGTCGATGGCCGATCACCACATGCCGCAGAATCTGATGGGTGTTCACCACCAGTACGGCCACCGCCACCCCTCATAGCGGACCCACGACGAAACCAGTGGCGGGCCGTATGGATCGACCCGGTCGTCTTCAGGACGATAGCGATATCGTGGAACGATATAGTAATCCCACGGCGTTGGCCTGAGCACGGGCGCCGTAACGATAAGTCTCTGCTGGGGTTCACGAACGACTTGCGCCTTCCGCGGCCGGGCTTCAGCACCTGACGTTCCAAGGCTGCACAGCACCAGGGCCGTTCCGAGCGCACACGCGGCGGTCATTGTCTTCATGCGTTGGCCTCCTTCCCGCCAGAGTGCTCAAGGAGGCAAAGCAAGGCAAGCCTAATTCGTTTTCGACTTGCTCGAACGCCCCCTGCCGGCTTTGGCGACTCCGGCCGCTCCGCCAGCAGCCGCCTACTCCCGCGCCCGACGCACCGCCTCCTCCAGCTTCATCCTCTGCTTGTCCCACCGGCTCTGCTCCGCCTCCGCACGTTCATCGAGGGCAGCCCGCTCGGCTTCGATCTCTTCGGTGTGAGCCTCGTGCTCGCGCCTCGCCTTGTCCAGCGCGGCTTGCGCGCTCGCGACCGCCTTGTCGCGGCGCGCGCGCTCCTTGGCGCGGGCGGCCTCCTCTTTCCTGCGCTCGGCTTCGCGCTGCCGCTCCTCCTTCTCGAACGCCGCGGCGGCCTCGCGCGCCTGTCGATCGTCAATCTTGTGGGACGATGTCTTTGCCGTCTTGGCCGGACGCTTGCTTGGCTTGGGCTTACGTTTCGGCTTGGCCTCGCCGTCGGCGAGATCGGTCGGCAGTTCGGCGCTTTCGGTGAACGGGCCGTCCGAGCCGACCGGACGCCTGAGCACAACCCCGGGGCTTGCCATGGTCGCGGCGACGATGTCGGGGTCGTCGGTCTCTTTCGCCACGCCTTGATGGAACAGGTTGGAGCTGGCGCCCCACGCCTCCAGCGCTGCCTTCATCGATGGCGCGGCGACCGCCTGGTCGTAGAAGCCGAGCGAAGTCTGGTAGGTCTTCAGTTTTCTTTTGAGTTTTTTTGGCATCTCGCCCCACGGCCTGGCGACGTATCAGCTTCCCGTCGCACCGGGCGCCATCATGCCAGTTTGCCCCTGTTTTGCCCGACAAGTCAAACGCTATTCGGGATCGCCGAAGTCGGCCCGGAGCATTGGCGCCCGGTGCCCTGCTCGCCCGACGGGAAAAATATTCGGACTTGCAGAACTCTGAAATCCCTCATGTTTTCTACTGTGCATGGGGTTGTTTTCACAACTTTGCTTTGACGGGCCCCGCCCCGCGCTCGATCTACGCCCCGAGCAGCGCGTCATATCCGCGCTCGCTGAACGCCAGCAGACAGAAGCCGTGCCCGAACGGATCGGCCAGCATCGCGATCCGCCCATAGGGCGCATCGCTTGCGGCAATCTCGAGGATCGCGCCGGCGCGCAGCGCGCGTTCGACGGCGGCATCGACATCATCGACGACGACGTCGATATGCACGGGCGTCCAGTGCCGCGCGTAGCGGCGGCGATCGCCGCCGGCGCCGATTGTGCCGGCCTGCTTGGTGAGCAGATACACCGGCGCCGGCCAGCCCAAGAGCTCGACGAAGTCGCCGCCGAAGCAACGGCCGAGCGTCAGGCCGAATGCTTCGGTGTAGAAGGTCGTCGCTTGCGCGACGTCGGGGACGTCGATGTTGAGGAGGAAGGCCATGATCAACTCGTTGCGCGGTTGCGCAGCGAGCGTAGCCCGAATGGAGCGTCGCGCAATCCGGGATGGTGCCGCAGGTGCAATCCCGAATTTCGCTTGCGCGCCGGGCGACGGTCTTACGGGATTTCGTACACCGACACCTTGTCCCCGATCCCGCTCAGCGCGACGCTGCGACGTGTCGGGTTGAGGCCGCCGGCCTCCAGCAGCGTCCGCGCCTCGGCGTTGTCGACCACCGCCTCCGTCACTACGATCGCGCGCGAGGCGGCGAGGCTCTGGACGCGGGAGGCGATGTTCACGGTCTGGCCGAAATAATCCTGCTGGCCGTTGAGGGTGACGGCGAGGCACGAGCCCTCGTGAATGCCCATCTTGAGCAGCAGGCCCTGGTGCTGACGCTGGGCGCCGAGCTCGCTCATGGCCTCGCGCATGCGGATCGCGGCCGCAATGGCGCGATCGGGCGTCTCGAAGGTCGCCATCACGGCATCGCCAATGGTCTTGACCACGGCGCCCTGCTCGGAGGCGATGATCTCCTGCAACAGGCGGAAATGCTCGTTGACGAGATCGAAGGCGACGAGGTCGCCGACATGCTCGTAAAGCCCGGTGGAGTCCTTCAGGTCCGAGAACAGGAAGGTCAGGCTGAGGATCTTGAGGCGCTGGCCGATCGCGAGCGTATCGGTGCGGTAGAGATCGCGAAAGGTCTGGTTGGTGAGGAGGCGCTTTGCGGTGAGGCTCGGCTTGCGCCGGGTCAGGAGATCGTCGAGCCGCTGGTTCATCACCCACACCGCCGGCAGCACGCGGCCGTCGGTGCGGTTCTCGAGCGTCAGCCGCAGCGGTCCCGGGCGCAGGCTCACGGCGTCGACCGGGACCTCGGTCCTGTTCAAGATCAACGACAGGGCCTGGCGCTCGGCCGTCTCCTCGCCCTTCACCTCGATGTACTGCGCCGTGTGCGTCACCGGATCGAACACGATCAGCATGCCCGGCTGTACTTGCAGCGAGAGAATGGCGCGCTCGCCCGGCGGCAGGTCGACGGATTCCAGGGTCAGCTCGCGAAGCAGGCCGTCGAGGTCGGGCGGAAGCTCGATCGCCGAGCTCCAGAACACCTGGCGGTAATATTCGGCGAGCGGCAGCTCCTCGGCATTGTGCGCGGCGATCCTGCGCACGCGCGGGCTGACCGCGAAGGTCACCTCGACCAGATTATCGAGCGTCGTCTCATAGCCGGCGGCGCAGAAGGCGCAGTGATATTGCGGGCTGTTGACGGTCTTCAGGCTCTTGTTGGCCGAGAGCACGCCGGCGCAGCTCGGGCACATCACGCTCCAGGTCATCTCGAGGATGCCGAGCCCGACCGCATGCAGCAGCCCCGCGATCACCTGCTCTTCGCCGAGATTGGCCATCCTTGCCAGATGCAGCGCATTGATCTTGCACAGGGCATGGTCCGGCCCCTCCCGCACCATGCGCTCGAGCATGTCGACGACGGGCGCGTCGGCCGACTGGCGCAGGACACCGAACAGGGTTTCGATCTCGCTCATGCCGTGATGTTATATGGAAGGGGGTGACGCGGACATCCGCTTTCCGATTACCTATGCCGGGTAAGGAGGAGCGCAAGCCATAGCCGTCAATTGCTGCGTCACGATGATGGGAGTTTGCGGAGTCCCGGCAAAGGCCGGATTTCTCTTTGTTTCCCCATCCCCGCTGCTATCGCTTTGCGCGCCCACTAAGTGGTCGATGTGACCGAGCGCGATCGCGGTGGCGTTGCCCTTCGGCGCGATCCATTCGGCGGCATCGGTGAACAGCGCCGCGATGCGCGCTGCGTCGCGGCCATCTGGCGCGGCTGTTCGAATGGCATGTCGGCGCCACGCCGCAACAGCTTGCCAAGACGCTGCGCGCGCAACGCGCCAAGCGCTTGCTCGATGCCGGTGATTACACTATGGCTGAGATCGCGTTCCAGGCCGCGTCGTTCATGGTCGCACGAGGGGGCGGATCGCGCGCGCGGCGAGACCCGCCTGCCCTTCATGCGATCTCAACTCAGCGGGCGGCCCCCGTCGTGACGTCCGCGGTCTTGACCTTGCGGGGGCTGAGCACCTTCAATTGATGCGCTGAAGCAACCGTCGTGGGCGCCGCGACCTGCTGCTCGACATGCGTCCCACCGACCACGCGCACCTGCAAGGGCGAAACCGGAAATCCGTTGGCCTCATAGGTCGGCAGCTCAGCGGCGAAAGCCGAAGTCGCGCCCGCGATCGTCAGGAATGTGGCGGCGATCGTCAAAGTCTTCTTCTTGTTCATTGGTAATGCTCCTGATGGAAGATTCGGAGCACATTTAAGCGCGTCGTGCTGCATTGCGACATCCGCTGTTGCATTGCAACAGCGCACGCAGTGCATGGCGATATGCTTAACACGGTACAAAGCCTTGGCCGAATCACGCCGGCGGGGCCATCGCGCGTTGCGGGCGGAGGTCAGCCGCCGAGCACGTTGCCCCAACCATCGAAGAGGTAGGCCTTCCAAGCTACGGTTCCATCCTCACGTGGCCGGCTGCCCTTCCGGTAGTCATCGGCCTGTTCGGCGGTCCAGGTGATGATCGTGTCGGACAGACGATCATGCAGGATGGCGGGCTCGGTGGGATCGAAGTCGTCCATGGGACGAAGCGAGGAATGCGTGCTCATGGGCCGATCAACGCACGGCCGTGCGCAAAGTTGCCGCGAAGCGTCAGGGCGTCTTGTCAAACAGCCAATCGCGAAAGCCCCTCACCGCCTATTTCAGCGCGATCGCGAGCGATTGCAGTTTTGCGACGAGATTGGTGCCGAGCGCATAGATGATCTCGATAATCGCGAGTGCGATGCCGGCCGCGATCAGACAGTACTCGATCGCAGTGGCGCCGGATTCATTGGCGACGAATTCGGCCCATTTGCATTTCAACTTCACTGACGTGCCTTTCTGTCTCTACCAGAAATTGCGAGCGCGAAAAGTGCGTTGTGGCAATCGAAGATTGAGTAAATTCGGATCGCTCAATTTGACGACAAACCGGCTGGTTGCAGGCATTCCGGCGCAGCCGCACATGGGGCCGCCATGGAACCCGCGTTGCAACTTCGCAACACCTCTTCGAAAAGCCCGTTTTCGTTGATTTACGCCATTGCGCCGCCACACCCTCTTCCGAACAATTGACGCGCTGCGTGCCTTTCCGTGCAAGACTGTTTGCATCAAGTCTGTTTGCATCATGACTGTTCGAACAAGACTGGTTCGAACAGAACGTTTGGAGGCAGGGATCATGAATGATCGGCAGTCTCTTCTTGTGGCGGTCTCATGCCCCTCGGCCGTTCTCGCTGCCTGGCTGCTGCTCTCCCTGTCGGCCTACGCGCCAGCCCTTATCGAGAACAGCGGCGCCAATGCGGCTGCCGTCTCGCGCGCGAAGGATCTCGGTCGCCTCGACCTTGCCGACGTCCCACGCGCTGCGACCATCGAGGACGGTGTCGCCTTGACCGCCGACATTGCGGCGGCTGCGGCGAGCCTCGTAACTGTCGAAGCGGCAGCCGCGCCGGAGGCGGAGGTACCTGCCCCCGCCGTCCAGCTCGCGTCGGCCGATCCCGCGTTGATATTGTCGCCGGAGCCGCCCGCGCCTCAGATTTCGCCCGAACCAGCACCGAGCGTCAGCGAGGCTCCGCCTGCGCCAGCGCCAGAGCCCTTCAAACTCGCATCCGCCGATCCCACCGAGATCGTGGCCACGGACGCACTGTCCCCCGCCACGATCGCGAGCGGATCCGCCCCCGTTGCAAGCAAGACGTCGCCACCCGCAGACACCGTCGCCGTGCTCGACGAATGCTTCGTCGTGGACGCCTGCATCGATCGCTATCTCTGGGCGCTCTACCAGCGCACGCCTAAGGAGGATTCAATCAAGGTGCAGGAACGCCGCGCCGTCACCGTCAAGCGCAAGGGCAAGACGGTGACCGTGATGCGCAGCTTCACCAAGCTGGTCGACGAGGATTTCGGCTGGAAGGATCCCAAGGCGGCTGAGCATGCCGGCATGTCGATGATGGACTACGTCATCGGCGGCATGGACAAGAGCTTCAAGCGAAAGCTGTTTCGCACGCTGCTCGCCGCCGAAGCCGCCGGCCTCTCGCCGGGCATCACCAGCGCGTTCCGTGACGATTATCGCCAGTCGATCGCGAGCGGCCTGAAGGCCGCCTCCGACCGCTCCTATCACGGCGGCAGCACGCGTGGCGGTTATGGGCACGGCATGGCCGCCGACATCGTCAGCACCCAGGGTAGCAATCGCGCGCAACGCTGGGTCTCGACTGAAATCCTGTGGAAGTGGGTCGACGCCAACGGCAAGGCATTCGGCATCGGCCGGCCCTATCTCGGCCGCGATCCGCCGCATGTCGGCCCGATCGACGGCCAGGAATACATCTCGCGCCGGGGCACGGCGGAGCGCAAGGAAGCTGCCAACGCCAAGCCGAGAAAGGTGCGCGCTGCGGCCCACGCAAAGCCGCCCAAATCACAGGCCATGCGTGAGCAGAAGAGCCCGGCAAAGTCGCAGAGGGCGGCGCAATCGGCCGGCAAACGCGCGACCTGAAGCTACGGCTTGCGGGCCGGCGTCGGCAGCGGCACGAGACGCATCTCGGCTGTGCCGGCCTCCTGCGTGCGCACCAGCACCGCAAAGATGGTTTCGACCGCCAGCCGCACTGCGACCTCCCTCGCCAAACCCTTGGCGAGATGCGCCGCGATCAGGCCGGTGAGAAGGTCGCCCGTGCCATAGGGCCGGATCGGCAGACGCAGCGTGGCAAAGCGCGACAAATGGCCGTCGGCGCAGAGGATCGTCTCCAACTGTCCTTCGGGCGTGTCCGCGAGCGTGCAGCCGGTAGCGACGACGTCGAGGCGGGCCTGCTCCGCGAGTGCCGCGCAGGCCGCGCGCAGGTCCTGCGCATCGGCAATCGTGATGCCCGCAAGCAGCTCGAGCTCGAACCGGTTTGGCGTGGTCAGGTTCGCGGCCGGCAGCAGCCGGCGCCGGAGCACGTCCAGAATTCCATCGGCGACATAGACGCGACCATCGTCTCCGATCACGGGATCACAGAGATAGACGAGCTTCGAATTGCGCACCAAGGCCCGCTCGACGAACTCGGCAACGACGGCGGCATTACCGGGCGAGCCGAGATAGCCAGTGACGACCACGGCCGCCTCGTCGACGAGATCGCGCTCTTCTACGCCCCTGAGAAGATCGGCCACCAGCTCGGTCTCCAGCACCCGCCCGCGCAGGCTCGGATAGCGTGGATGGTTCGACAGCAGCGTCGTCGGCACCGCCGCGACATTCACACCCTCCGCCTGCACGGCGTAGGCAGCCGCGCTGTTGCCGACGTGGCCGTGGACCACCTGACTTTGAATGGAGATGACGAGCATCAGAGGTCCGTAGGGGCAAATGCTACGCGAGGCAAGTGCAGCAATCATAGCCGAAATAGAGCGCACCTCCATCCTAGCTACAGGATTGCGGCAGCACGTGCGGGCAATGCCTCAGCGCCGCGCCAGCCTTCTAAGATAGGCGCAGAACATGTCGGCCATGGCATCAGCATAGGCTGCGATCTCCGCCTCGCTCCGTGTCTCTTCCGAAAAACTTTTGCCGACCTCGCTGAGCGTCGTCGTGATCAGCTCGCCGGCGAGGGTGCGCGTCGCATCCGAGGCTTTGGGCAGCGCCTCCCGCATGAAGGCGGCGACGATGCCCTCGCCGGCCGCCCGCGCATCCTGCGCCTCCGGCGCGTCGCGATAGAGCGGTGCGGCATCGCTGAGCGCGACGCGAATCGCAGCCTCCTCGCATTCGGAGCGGATGAAGGCATGGACCAATGCGCGCAGCCGCGCCAGCGGGGGCGTCGCCCGGTTCGCCAGGATGCCGCGCAGGAGCTCGCTGGTGCGCCGCCACTCGTCGCTCTGGAGGCGGAACAGGATCGCCGCCTTGTTCGGAAAATATTGGTAGAGCGATCCAACGCTCACCCCGGCCCGGTCCGCCACCCTCGCCGTCGTGAAACGCTGCGCCCCCTCCTTCGCCAAGACCTGAACAGCGGCATCCAGGATGGCCGCCACCAGCCCGGTGGAGCGGGCCTGTTGCGGCTGTTTTCGCGAGGAAATTGAACGGCTTCGACGGTCGGCCATGATGCCTGCGAGCAATGCGAATAGGAAATGCGACGAATTAGTCGTATTTCAGTCTCCGCGCAAGCACGCGCTTCGCTGCGAACCCTGGAGACGCCAAATGACCACCCCAACCATCACATCGCTTACGCCGCTGCTGGATCGACTGTTCGACGAGGCCGAAGCTGCAAGCAGCGCAACGCTGGCCGCTATCGCCGACTTGTCCGATGCCGACCGGGCACGGATGATGCGCAGCAAGACCGCTTACCGCGATCTCTATGGACGCCTGAGGGACGCTCCGCTCGCGGTCTCGCGCGAGACCGGCAGCCTGCTCTACATGCTGGCCCGCAGCTCCCGCGCCAAGGCGATCGTCGAGTTCGGCACCTCGTTCGGCATCTCGACCCTGCATCTTGCTGCAGCTCTGCGTGACAATGGCGGCGGCCGCCTCATCACCAGTGAGTTCGAGCCGTCTAAGGCAGCGCGGGCGCGGACAACCTGTCGGCCGGCGGTGTGATCGACCTCGTGGAAATCCGCGAAGGCGATGCGCTGAAGACCCTCAGTGCCGATCTGCCCGATACGATCGACCTCGTGCTGCTCGATGGTGCCAAGGCGCTCTACTCGGATATTCTGGATCTGCTCGAACGCCATCTCAGGCCGGGCGCGATCATCGTCGCCGATAACGCCGACGACAGCCCCGACTATCTGGCGCGTATGCGCAAGCCGGGAAACGGCTACATGTCCACGGCCTTTGTCGAAGACGTCGAACTGTCGGTGCGGATCAACTGACGCGGTGTCGACGCACCGCGGCATCTCGAGCCGCCACGCGATGGAACGCGCGGCGGCTTCGTTGCCTCGGCGGCGTCACCGTCGTGTCCGCATTCCAATCGGTGTCGCAGGTTCGTCACTCACACGTGTTACCTGCTCACGGCAAAAGCCCGTTCCAGGGGCTCGACGTATACCGCGCAGAATCTTCTTACGCCGAGAGGCTCATGACCTCCGCCTTCAATGCTTACGCGGCGCTCGCACTTGCCATCGTGTTCGAAGTCACGGCGTCCGCCTTCCTGCAGCAATCCGCTCAGTTCACGCGGCCCTGGCCGACCTTGGCGATGGTGCTGTTCTATGTCGCCTCGTTCTATGCGCTGTCGGCGGCAATCCGCATCATCCCCCTGAGCATCGCCTATGCGATCTGGGGCGGCGTCGGCATCATCCTGACCGCCACGGTCTCCTTCGTGCTATTCCGCCAGATGCTCGACGGCGCCGCCTTCGTCGGCATCGCCTTGATCGTGTCCGGGGTCGTGGTGATCAACCTGTTCTCGGAGACGACGGTGCATTGACGCGGCAGTCCCGGTGCGCGCTACTGGCCCCGCACCGGTTTGGGCGGACGCTGCGCGGATCGCGGCGGTTTTGCGCCAGGCTTGGCCGCACTACGGGGTGGCGGCCCATCGACCGACTCCAGATAGGCGGCGAGCGCCTTGGCGGAATCGGAACTGGTTGCGTAGTGGTCTTTCAAGAACCAGGACAGCGTCAGGCTGAAGCGTCCCTTGGCAAGGCCCCGTGGGGTGCGGTGACAACTGGCGCAACCGTCGGCAAAGAGCCTTGCGGGCGACTTGCCGGCGTCAAGGTTCTGCGCGGCTGCAACCGTCGCCGTCAGGACGGCGCCCGCGGCAAGAGTAATCAAGGGCGCGATCAAGCCGCGCCCCGGTCGAAACAGCGAAATCAACATTGTCCCTTGGACCGCCTTGCGGTCACGCCGCCGACAGCTGATCGAATTCGGGCGGCGCATAGGCCTTGCCGTCCTGATCGGTGATGACGACCTGCCACCCCTCGCTGGCCCACACCCTGGCCTTGGCCACGATGAGCAGCCGGCTCTCGCGGGCGAAGCTATACTTCTCGTTGTCGCGTTCTGCGACCATTTTGTAGGCCAATGCATATCCCCTGGCGTTGCCCCGCACCCCGCCCCTCTCGTGGCAGCGGGCTTTGGCGGCAATTCGCCAGGAGCGTGGCAATTTGGTGCCATCCGCGGGCAGTACGGCGCCGGCGCGCTCACAGCCCGGTAACCGGATGAGCGCGCGCCGCATCAGGGACGCGCCTCTGCTGTGCGGGTTTGCTTGCCGCCAAGCGTGCAGCGCCGCAGGCGCGTCGTCACATGGTGCCGAATCGGCCCCCGGCGCCGTCACGACTGCTACGGAACCGATAGCGCCTGCGCGAGCGTCGCTAGTGCACCCTGATGATGTGCGGCCGGCCGAGATTGATCAGCCCCTGCACCGCCGACAGGCGATCGTCGAGGGCTGCGATCGTGAGCTGCAGATTGTTGCGGCGCTCGTCGAGCATGCCCATCTCGGCGCCGGTGAGCTTTGCGCTCGCCCGTTCCTTGTGGATCGCTTCGAGGGATTTGCGCAGTCCGGCAATCAGGCTGGACAGCTGCTTGGCCTCCTTGGTCATCGACCGCTTCGCGACATTTTGGCGGCGCGTCTCCGCCTGACTCTGTCTCATCGTCATCCTCCCGTGCCCCGCTGCCCCGAGTGGATGCTTACAGCTTTGAGTACACATATTACGATCGATGAAATCTGCTCGCGAAAAACTTCCTTAAATTGTATGCGCAGAGAACCTGGGTCCGACAAGCAGAAAGCCCGGCGCAAGGGCCGGGCTTTCCTAAGCAACGTCAGTGCTTCTGATGGCCGCCACCGGGGCCGCCCGCTTGGGGGCCACCACGCGGCGCCGCATTGATGTGCGGAGCGCCGCCGCCGGGGTGCGGCATCGCGGGTGCCGCCGCGCGCGGCGCCGGCATCTGCGCTCGGGCATTCATCGGCGTGCCATGGCCGACGTTCGGCTGGGCGACGTGCGGCATCGCCGGCCGGGCTGCAGGCGCGGCCGACACGCGCGGCACTTCATGGGCGCGCGTCATCGGCTGCGCGCGCACGGCAGCACGGCTCGCAGCATGGTCGTGCATCATGCGCGCCTGCGCGTCGCGCGGACTGCGGCCCTGCACGGCGGTTCGCTCATTCGCGATGCGCTCATTCCGCGCGGCGCGGGTTCGGTCGATCGTAACCGCGGCGTCGCGCTTGGCGAGCGCATTGGGCCGCCCGACCACGGCATCCCGTGCGGTGGCCGCGACATTGCCCCTGGCGTGCACGCCGCTGCGCTCGAGTGCGACCGCCGCATCGCGCGTTGCCGCGCGGCCGATACGAGCCGCACGTGGATCAAGCGTCATCCGCGTCGCGAAACGCTGATGCGAAGTCCAGTAATTATTCCAATAGGCGTGGCGGCGATACCAGGGACGTCCCGCATAGTAGTTCGACCAATACGAGGTCAACACGAAGGGGACGACGGGCACGTCGATCTCCTCGACATAATCGGGGAGATAGACGTAGTGGTTGCGATAGAGGTATTCGAGATATTGCGACGATACCCAGCCGCGATCGTCGGAGAAGCTCACGTCGCACCAGGCATTGCCGCGCAGGCAGCCATGGATGTTGACGCGGGCACCACCGGGGATGCGGTCGACCAGGGGAAAGCCCGTGCCCGGTCCGGCACGCAGGCCGGTCGAGACGGTGACGATGCCCGGCGCGGCCAGCGCGGCCGTCGGGGCAAGCAGCAATGCGGCAAGCAAAACGCTTTTGAGTCTCATGGCGTGTTCCTCCTCTGCCAGTCGGAACGCGCAAGCGGAACGGGCGTTCCGCGTACGGTGGTCGCACGCGTCGAAAGATCGAAATGCACACCGCGCGCGGTTCAATATTCACTCGCCGTTCATCGCCAAAGCACCCGGGCGCGCAGCCGGACCGTCAATTCGCTGGCAACATGACGGCGTCGAAGTACGACGCGAGCGCAGCAAAGCCGTCGAGCGGCAGCACATTCGCGACGTACTGGTCCGGCCGCACCACGACCATGCAGCCGGCTTTCCGGTCGATGCCGCGCATGGCGAAGACGTCGTTGCCGCTCTTGAGGTCGGGACAGAACATCTTCTCGTAGTCGATCAAGCCGTAGCGGCCTTTGCGCGGGAGCAACAGCGGCGGCATCGCCTCGACGGCAAGCTCGCGATGACCTTGCTGGAAGATAGCGCGCAGGTCGATCACGCTGTCGATGTCGGCGCCGACCCGCGTGTATCGCCTGATCGGCGACTCCCTTGCTTCGGCGAGGAACTTGCACAGGGCGCGAATGGCCGATCCCGCTGCGGCGGGATCTTCCGCAGGCGAAAACGCGTAGATGCGGAAGCGGCCGTCGGCCCGCGCCGCATGACCGAGATGCACCGGCTTGGCGTCCGCCAGCCGGATCACCGGCGCGGAGTGGAAGCGCTTGCCGATCACGAGACCTGCCGCGAGATGCTGATGTGCTGCCGTGCCGGTGAGAAGCGAGGGACGGTAATGCGTCGCGGTCCCGGCCGTGTAACGGCCGTGCCGGACGAAATAGTCCTGCGTCCTCGCCGCATCGGCACCGCCGGCCTTCGCGGCGGAGGCGAGAATCCCTGCCCATTCACGATCGAAGTCGATCAGCTCCTTGGCAACCGCCTGGCGCTCGGCCGAATAGGAATGCAGCAGGCCTGGGGCGCACTGCCCGCGCAGGACGGCGGCGAGCTTCCAGCCGAGATTGAAGGCGTCCTGCATCGAGACGTTCATGCCCTGCCCCGCTTTCGGGCTGTGGGTATGGCAGGCATCGCCGGCGATGAAGATACGCGGCTGGCGGGTTTCGATCTCGGCGTCCGGCACGTCATCGAACTTGTCGGTGAGGCGCTGGCCGATCTCGTAGACCGACCACCAGGCGATCTCCTTCACCTCGAGCGTATGCGGCCTCAAGATCCGCTGCGCCTTGGCGATGACGTCGTCGGCACTGATGTTGCGATTGGCGACGCGCTCGCCGATCTCGAGCTTGGCGAGCTCGACATAGAGGCGGACCATGTAACCGCCTTCACGCGGGATGATCAGCAAGCTGCCGTCCTTCGCCGACTGGATCAGCGACTTGAAACGGATATCCGGGAAATCTGTCACCGCCAGCACGTCCATCACGCCCCAAGCGTGATTGGCGGAATCGCCGTGCAGCTCCCGGCCGATCGACTTTCGTACCGTGCTGCGCGCGCCATCGCAGCCGACGACATAGCGCGCCTTGATCGTTTCGATCTTGCCCTCGCTTCCGGCATCGACGCGGGCGAGCCGCACCGTCACGGCATGATCGGCGGCAGCAGCGGTCGGATCGACATCGAGATCGAGCACGCGCCGGCTGTAATACGGCTCGAGCTTGGCCGGCGATTTCCGCATGACGTCGAGAAAGCCATCATGGATGCGGGCCTGGTTGAGGATGACGTGCGGGAATTCCGACAGCCCGTCCTCGACGTCCTGGACCCGACCGCTGCGGACGATCGTCTTGGGCTGCCGCTCGTCTGGCTTCCAGAACGTCGTCTCGTTGACCCAATAGGCCTCCTTCAGCACGCGCGCGCTGAAACCAAAGGCGTGAAACATCTCCATGGTGCGACAGGCGATGCCGTCGGCCTGGCCGACCAGCAGGCGGCCTGCTTTCTGCTCGACGATGCAGGTCTTGATATCAGGGAATTGCGCGAGCTGGGCGGCGAGCGTGAGGCCGGCGGGTCCGCAGCCGACGATGAGGACATCGACCTCTTCAGGCACCGCGCCCGCTGCACCCGAGGCTTGAACGCGGTCGGCGGGATCGGCAATCTCGGGATCGCCCGGCTGAAATCCATTCAGATGGAATTGCATGAGCACCTCTCCCGCCAACTTCTTTGGATATTGCTCAGTATGCTGACTATCAGTATACTTGTCAACGACCGGCCCGTCCCTGCCCAAACGGAGAATCCAGTGAAAGACAACAACGACATGCCCGGGCATCTGGCGCGCCGGTTCCAGCAGATCGCGGTCGCGGTATTCCTGGCTGAAGTCGCAGATGCCGGTTTCGATCTCACGCCGGTGCAATATGCCGCGCTCGCGACCATCAAGGCCAATCCGGGGCTCGATCAGGTGACGCTCGCGGGATTGATCGCCTATGACCGCACCACCATCACCGGCGTAATCGATCGCCTGGTGCAGAAGGGCCTTGCCGAGCGCCGCCCCTCCAGCCGCGACCGCCGCGCGCGCGAGCTCGAGATCACCGACGAAGGCCGGCGCACGCTGCGCAAGATCACGCCCGCCGTCGAGTCTGCGCAGCGCATCATGCTGCGCGGCCTCAGCGCGAAGGAAGGCGAGGAGCTGATGCGGCTCTTGCGCAAGGCGATTGCCGCCGGCAACGAGCTCAGTCGCGCGCCGCTGCGCGAAGTGCCGGCATAGGCCCGTCGTTTTGTACGCATTGTCGCAGCGCCGCGAAACCTGGAACTAACGTTCGGCTGCTACGGTCGGCCCGTTCGGCGTTTAACGCGCGGTTAACTTTGCGGCTCGGGGGTTTCGGATGTTCAGGTTCGTTGTTGCGGCCGCGGCGATCGCGCTCTCGGCAGGTCATGCGCTCGCAAACGGCCATGGCGGCGGCGAATCTCCGCCTCCGCCGAAACCTGAGGCGACGATCGCGCCGGCGAAGGTGGTCCTGACCAAGCAGGGTCCCAAGCTGGTCGATCTCAAAGGCATGACGCTCTACTATTACGAGCGCGACACCACCGGAAAGACATCGAACTGCAACGGCAAGTGCACCGAGAGCTGGGTCCCGCTCGCCGCGACCGCCGACGCCAAGGCTGTCGGCGATTTCACCGTGATCAACCGCAACGACGGCAGCAAGATGTGGGCCTACCGTTATCGCCCGCTCTACACCTCGCCCGCCGACAAGGCGCCGGGCGATGCCAACGGCAATGCCACGACGCTGCAATGGCGGATCGCCAGGCCGGAATAAGACGGCGCGGGACGACCCATGTCGCCGATTGCTGGCAATGATCAATGATCATGAGCGACAGAAGCGGCCGATCGCTCAGCCCTCAGCTGCGCCAGCGCGTGCCCGTCTCGGCCTGCGCGTTCTGCCCCGGCGGCAGCACCACGACCGTCGAATTGAGCTTCACCCGGTCATAGAGATCGATGACGTCCTCGTTGCGCATCCGGATGCAACCTGAAGAGATCGCCTGCCCGATATATTCGGGCTGATTGGTACCGTGGATGCGGTAGAGCGTGTCCTTGTTGCCGACATAGAGGTAGATTCCCCGGGCCCCCAGCGGATTGGCCGGGCCACCGGGAACGCGCGCCGGATATGGCCCGAGCCGGGCCTGGATGTCCGCCGTCGGAACCCAGTCCGGCCATTCTGCCAGGCGGCCGACGCGGGCGACGCCTGAGAACGCCATGGCTTCCTCGCCGACCGCGACGCCGTAGCGGATCGCCTTGCCCTCGGGCAGCACGAAATACAAATAGCGCGCATCGGTATCGACCAGGATGGTCCCTGGTTGCTCCTTGCGATGGTAATCGACGATGTGGCGCAAATATTGCTCGGGCACGTTCGCCCTCGCGTAAGGCGCATGCGCGAGCAGCTGCCGGTCGCGCGGTGTCATGCTCGCGTCGGTCGACGGAGAGAGAGTCGTCTGCATGCAACCGCCGAGCGGCAGCAGAGCAGCAACGAATAGAATGATTAAAGATCTTGGCACCGCCGGCCCCCGATAGCGGATAGCACCCCCAGCGCCACTACATGCTGTCAAAATCGTGCAAAAAACAAGGCAAGCGCGGAACAATTACACGTGTTCGACAAGGCGGGTTCCATCACCACAAACGGCAGGAGAGCGTCGCATCATCTCCATCTCCTTGCCTTGCTTTGGTCAAACCCGGCTGGACTCGTGCTCCCCGGGACTTGGGATGGGCCCACCACAACAGATGATCGGCTCGCGCCAATGCGGACGACCAAGGCTTTAAACATCTGGGCTTCAAAGGAGCTGCGATGCTGGCGACGCTGAACAGCAAGCAAATCGTCGATGAGATCGTGAAGGACACGGTCAAGGACAACGATCCGCACGACTCGGTTCAGATTTCTCCCGAGATCGTGCTGGCCTCGCGCCCGGGGAGCGCGGCACCGGCGCTGGCGCCGGAGACCGCGCCCCGTCCGGAGCCGAAGTTCGCTCCGAGTCCGGCGCGTGCGCCGGAGCCCACCATCAACGTCGTCTACGGAAAACCCGCCGCGGCACCTTCGGTCGACACGGCGGTTCGCGTGACGGCCAGCGATGGTGCCGGCCATCGGAAGCGATCCGCGGTTGGCAAGTGGCTGCGCGGTGCGTTCGTCACGTTCCTGTTCGCCGGCGGCAGCGCGGCTGCCGCGATTGGCTGGGAGAAGCATGGCGACACAGCAAAGCAAATGTTCGCCGAATGGACGCCGGTATTGGCGTCGCTGATGCCTTCGACGTCGCTGATGTCTTCGACGTCGCAGACGACGCCCGTCGCCGCGGCGCAAGCCGCCCCGCCCGCAGCACCAGCGGCAGCCGAACAAACGGCGGAGCAATCTGCAACGCCGCCTGCAACCCAGCTTGCCGCCGCGCCCGCGACAGCGCAGCCCGATACCGCGCAATCGATGCAGTCGATGACGAACGATCTCGCCGCGATGGCGCAGCAGATCGAGCAGCTCAAGGCCAACATCGCCCAGCTGAAGGCCGGACAGGAGCAGATGGCGCGCGAGATGGCGAAGCCGCCTGCGCCCAGGCCGGTGGCTGTTGAGACCAAGCCGGCCGATCCGCGCGCGCGCACCTCTGCGCTGCCGCCGCGGCCTGCGATGCCGCCAGTTCGCAAGCCCAAGCCGGCCGTAAGCCAGACCTACATGCCGGCCTATACGCCAGCACCGCTTGCACCTCCGCCGCCATCGCAGGCTGCGGCGGTCCCGCCGCCGGTTGCGACGTCGCAAGCCGTAGCCGATGACGATGGACCTGTCGTGCGTCCGCCAATGCCGCTGCGCTAGCGCGACACCAGCGTCGCAACGTCGCCTACGCTGTCCGAGTCGATGTAATGCGTTGAGTCCGGACGATTACGGGAAGCGATGCTTTGCGTGTCTTCCGAAGAGAAAAGGCCGTCGGGATCTATGCCGGCGGCCTTCTCTTGCAACTGCCGGTTCCCGGAGCCCGGTTCTGTTGCAATTCCATGCTTTATGATCACGCCGCATATTTAATAAATTCTTAACGGGCCCGCTTGCTGCACATCATTTCTGCGCCATAAGCACAGAGATTGCGCGGCCGGTTCATTCGAAACGATCGACTCAGTGGTACCATGCTGGGTCTGTCGAGACTTTCCGTTGAAGACTCGTTTTTCAAACTTGGGTCGTCACACCGGGGAATTCGGATGCCTTACTACTCCTTCGATCTTGTGGTTGGTGAAGAGTTCAAGAACCAGGGTGGAATCATCCTCGAAGACATCGAGGTCGCCTCCGATCGGGCCGATCAATTGGCGACCGAGCTGTCCCAGGTGAAGCCGGAGCTCCAGCAGAAGGGTTGCTCGGTGCGCGTCACGGACCGCGATCACAACGAGGTCTATCGCACGCCGCTCGATCCCGTCCCTGCGTGGCAGCGCTAGCTATACGTCAACCACTGGCGCTTCGAACCAGTTCGTCAGCGACAATCCGCCGTCGACGACGAAGGCTGCGCCAGTGACGTAACCGGACAGCTTGTTCGACAAGACGGTCAGCGCCATCGGGGCGAGGTCATCGGCCTCGCCGAGGCGCCCGAGCGGAATGTGCCGCGCCAGCGCGGCATCCGCGACGAATCCGCCGGCTGCGATCGCGCCGGGCACCAGTGCGTTGACACGGATGTCGTGGCGGCCAAACGTCTTGGCGAGCTCCTTCACCAGCATCGCCATTGCCGCCTTCGCCGTCGAATAGTGCGGCAGGTTGCGCGGCGTGCCGGCATGCAGCGAGGTGAGAAACAGGAACGAGCCCGGCCGCTTCGCCGCGATCAGCCGTGTCGCGATCTCGCGCGCCAGATGGAAGCCGGCATCGAGATTGACGGCATGCATCTGCTGCCAGGTTTGGCGATCGACCGCGAGCGCATGGTCCGCCTCTCGCCGGGGCGGAGACGCGCTGTGGACGAAATGCGTGATGTCCCCGAGCGCTGTCTGCGCGGCGGCCAGCAGCTCATCGCATGCCTCGAGCCTGGCGAGATCGCCGATCCAGGGCACCGCCAGTTCGGGTCTCTTGCTCGCGCTGATCGCGACCCTCACCCGCTCGGCATTGATATCGGCAAACACGGTCCGGACGCCCTCGCCGACCAGAGCCTGCGCGATCGCGCGGCCGATGCCGTTGCCGGCGCCGGTGACGAGCGCGGTGTCGCGTGCGGGGTCGAATGGCGTGCTGAACAGGCTCATGTTGCGTTCCGGGGCCGGCGGACACAATCTAGCGCGCCGCGCCGAGGAACGACAATGGCCTCCCGGCACCATTGCGGAGCAGCGCGGCGGACGCTAGCCTCTCAAAAAAACGGAGGAGAGACCAAGGATGCGCACCGGTTTTCTGATGACGGGCTTGTTGCTGCTGGCCGCGCCGGCGCAGGCGGCCGACGCGCCGCCGCGGTCGACCTATGTGACGATGGTGTTGCAGGCCTTCGCCGCCAAGGTCGAGTGCCCCAACACGGATCTCGTTTATCAGGACCTCGTGCAGAAGGCGCAGCAGATGCACCTGCCTGACGGCACCACCGAGAAGGTGCGCAAGGCGATCGCCTGGATGCACACCGGCGGCAAGATGGGCGAGAAGCAGGACGACGATTTGATGGCGGAGGTCGCAGTCGCCACCCAGGCGACCGACATGGACCAGCGCCGCCTCGGCATGCCCGGCTGGTGCGAGGCCCAGAAGACCAACCTCGCCGGATTGATCCGCAGCAAGGGCGGCTAACGAGGCGGCTGTTGCAGCGTTAAGCACGCTGCCAACAGCCGACGCTCCCGACCAAAAATCGTCACAATTCTCCACAGCATGCGGCCTCTTCGAATTCGAACCGGAGAGCCCTGATGCGGAATATCCATTTCGTTTTCGCCGGCGCGATTGCGGCCGCCACGGTGCTGACTGCGCCCGTGCTGGCGAAGAATTCCGACGCCCAGAGAAGCGAGGAAAAATCCACTTCGTCGCCCTGTACTGCCTATCAGCAGGCGCCGGACGGCTCGTGGGAACCCCTTCCCTGCAAAGCCACAGGCGAGCGGGCGCAGCCCCAGACGCAGAATCGACGTTCGACGCAAGCCACCGATCGCGGCGAGCGTTGAGTACGCCCGCGCTTAAGTCGTCAGCTCTGGTGCGGACCGCGCATGATCTTCATGGCATCGGCGATGTGACGCCATTCTTTGGCCTCTTCGGCCTCGCCGCGGCCCTCGCAGGCCTGCGCCTGCTCGGCGGCCTTCGCAATCGCAGCGAATCCATGCTGTTCCAGCATCTGCCGCGCGACGGTGTGGACCTGGAGCTCGGACATCATGGGCGCTCTCCGTTTGAAGGAAACCGCGGCGCCCGGCTCGGCGGCGCTCCGCGGGTCTCCCACAACGATCTCGCCATGCGACCCGTTCCGCTTACCTCGCGACAAAGGCGGCCCGCCATGCCCGGCGGACCGCCTTCTCACCCACCCCAATGAAAGTCGCTTGCCGCGTCCCCTACGCGACCGCCACGCGCTTGCGCTCGAAATCGTTGGGCACCTCGATATCGACCTCTAGGGTCGACACATCGTCGCCGCGCTCGAGCCGGACGATGACCTTGGTCGGGTCCAGCTTGACGTGCTTGGACACGACGGCGAGTATTTCCTCACGCAGCACCCCGAGCAGATCGGGCTGGCCACGCATCCCTCGTTCATGCGCGAGCAGGATCTGCAACCGTTCGCGAGCGACGGGAGCAGACGAGGCCTTGTTGCCGCGCAGAAGCCGGAGCAGACCCATGCTCATGCAGCCCTCCGTCGCAGCAGACGATCCATGAAGCCCTTGCGCTCGGTCGGAACCTGCATCGGCACGGTATCGCCGCACAGCCGCCGCGCCGCGTCGCTATAGGCCCGCGCCGGTGCGCCGTCCGCGTTCGACAGCGTCACGGGGGTACCGACGTTCGAGGCGCGCAACACGTCCTGGCTCTCGGGGATGATGCCGAGCAAAGGCGTGGCGAGGATCTCGAGAATGTCGTCGATGGTCAGCATCTCGCCGCGCGCGGCGCGGGAGGGATCGTAGCGGGTGATGAGAACGTGCTTCTCGACGCGCTCGCCCTTCTCGGCCCGCACCGTCTTGGAATCGAGCATGCCGATGATGCGATCGGAATCGCGTACCGAGGAGACTTCCGGATTGGTGACGATCACGGCCTCGTCGGCAAAGCGCATGGCCATCGAGGCGCCGCGCTCGATGCCGGCCGGGCTATCGCAGATCACCCAGTCGAACCGGCTGCGCAGATCGGCGATGACCTTGCCCACGCCCTCCTCCGTCAGCGCATCCTTGTCGCGGGTTTGCGAGGCCGGCAGCAGCCAGAGATTCTCCAGCCGCTTGTCTTTGATTAGCGCCTGGGGCAGCTTGGCTACGCCCTGCACTACGTTGATGAGGTCGAACACCACGCGGCGTTCGGCGCCCATTACGAGGTCGAGATTGCGCAGGCCGACGTCGAAATCGACGACGACGACCTTGTCGCCGCGCTGCGCGAGCGCGGCCCCCAGTGCGGCAGTGGTCGTGGTCTTGCCGACCCCGCCCTTGCCTGATGTCACGACCAGTACCTTAGCCATTTCAAAAATCTCCTCTGGTCAGTTCAGCGCGGTAATTCGCATGGTGTTGCCTTGCAGAAAGGCTTGGGCAGGCTGGCCGCGCAGGGCGGCGTCGATGTCGTCGGCAGTCTGATAAAACCCATCGATTGCAAGCAGTTCGGCTTCGATCTTCTGGCAGTAGATGCGCGCGCTGGTGTGACCGTTGACCCCGGCCATGGCGCGGCCGCGCAACGCGCCGTAAATGTGAATGGAGCCGCCGGCGACGACCTCGGCGCCGGAGCCGACGGAGCCGAGAATGGTGATGTCGCCTTCGGGGAAGATCACGGTCTGGCCCGAGCGCACGGGAGCCTCGAGCAGCAGCGAGGTCGGCTTGGTCTCGGCCTTCGTCTCGGTCTTCTTGGGCGCGTTCGGCTCGACCACACAGCTGCGTCCGCCCGAGAGCAGCGGTGGCATCGTCGGGGTCAGCCTTGCCTCTTCCACGCCTTCAATGCCGAGCACGCGGATGTTGCGGTCCTGCAGGCTGGTCAAGAGATGGCCGATGCCGGCTTGGCTCAGATCGACCGAGGACAGGTCGATCACCACGGGCCGGCCGGCAAAGAAGCCCGGCGAGCGGGCGATCGTCGCATCGATCTCCTGGAGCCAGTCCAGGATCGGAACGGTCGGCACGAACACGAAGGCCACATAGGAGCGCCCCCGCAGGCGCACCATTTGGCGTTGAGTTTTTACTGCAGCCTCCATATCGGCCGACTCGTTCCCAATTATTGAATGGTTAACGATGCGGCGGATATGGTTAATGGCCGGTTAATTTCCCCGCGGGGTCACGTGGAATCCGTTGGGCTAGCGGCCGCGCGTCGCGCGGGCGCTCTCGTCCAGCACACCGCTGTCATCACCCGCGACGGCAGGTGATCCAGTACTTGAGATGGTTGTGGATGCTGGATAGGCCGCGGCGTATTGGATGCCCCGCCTTCACGGGGGCATGCCCGCGGCATGTCGGGAGAGCCCTTACTTCTTCACCTTGCTGGCATCCATCTTGATGGAGGGATCGAGCATCTTGGTCGTGAACGCCGTCGACACGTCGAACGGCTTCTCCATACCGAGATAGGTTTGGACCAGCTCGTAGTCCTTCTTCATCCGCTCGCCGTCGATCCAGCCGAGCGACTTCGTCGTCGTGAATTCGTCGGTCATCAGGGACTTGATGCGTTCCCACTGGCGCTCCTGGTTCTCCCTGTCGAGACCGGAGACCTGATCGAGCAGCGCCTTCAGGCATGGCGTGACGTCGGCGACGCAAGCCGCAAAGGCCTTCTGCGTGACGCGCACGAACTCCTCGACCACCTTGGGATTCTTCTGCAGATAAGCGCCGTTGACGATCAGCGAATTGCCATAGGGATTGAGCCCGATGTCCTTCCAGTTGATGTAGCCGAGATCGGGTCCGAACTCGATCACTTTCAGATCGTGCTCGTTGTAGAAGTCGCTGATGATGTCGACGGTGTGGCTCTTCAGCGCCGCGATCTTCGCGGTCGGCCCGACATTGACGAAGCCGACAGAATCGGGCGCCAGACCTGCGGCCTTGGCGAAGGCCGGCCACATCACGCGCGAGGCATCCCCAGGCGGGTTGCCGATCTTGTGCCCGGCAAAGTCCTTCACACCGTTCACGCCGTAGCTCTTCAGCCAGTAGAAGGTCTGGCCGGTATTGGCATAGACGCTCATCACCGCAACCGTGTCGGCGCCCTTGCTCTTGGCCACCAGCATGGTGGCGAGATCGGCGACGCCGAAAGGCGAGCCGCCGGAGCCGACCTTGGCGGCGGAGACGCCGGAGCCTTTGCCGGTCTCGATCGTCAGGTCGATGCCCGCCTTCTCGTACCAGCCTTGAGCCTTGGCGTAATAATACGGCGAGTGATCGGCCGTCGGCGTCCAGTTCAGGATCAGATTGACCGCCTCGCCCGCGCGCGCAGGCATCGCCGACACACCGAGCGTCAGCGCCAATACCAGGGCAGAGCCCGCCGCCTGCAAATGCTTCATCGCACCTCTCCTCATTGCCGCGACCCGGCTTGTCGCTCTCGCCATGTGAGGATACCAATGCAACAAGCCCGCCCTCAACTTGTCAACTGTTTGGTTGGAAATGCCTGCAAAACGATCTGGCGACACCGTGCCGCAGCGCCGTGATCCCGTCGCCACCCGCAACAAGCTGCTCACCGCGGCGCGGCTGGAATTCGCCCGGCACGGCTTTGCGGGGGCCCGCGTCGACGAGATCGCCGAGCGTGCCGGCGTAAACAAGCAGCTCGTCTATCACTATTTCGGCGACAAGGACGCGCTCTACCTCGCCGTGCTCGAATGGGTCTATGAGGACATCCGCGAGCAGGAGCGCAAGCTCAAGCTCGAAGGCCTGCCGCCGGAAAAGGCCATCCGCAGGCTGATCGAAGCCTCATTCGACCATCTGGCGGCAAACCCCGATTTCATCGTGCTTCTGAACGACGAGAACCGCGGCGGCGCTCGCCACGTCCGCGGCTCGACGCGGCTGGAGGCGATGCATTCCCCGCTGGTGAGAAGCGTCTCCCACATCCTCAACGAGGGGGTACGCGCCGGCGTGTTCCGCAAGGGGATCGATCCCGTTCAGCTCTATATCTCGATTGCGGGCCTCAGCTATTTCTTCTTCTCCAACACGCCGACGCTGTCGGCGATCTTCGGTAAGGACCTGTCGAGCCGCACCCAGCGCCGCGCCCGCCGCAGGCACGTCGCCGATTTGGTGCTGCAGTCGCTGCGACCCTAATCAACCAACTGGTTGAAACTTCGCTCAAAGCCGATTAGGCTCGTCGTAGCGGCAAGTGACCGTCGCAACAGGGAGCAATCGGTGACAGGAGACGCGGCCCGCACCTCGCGCAGCTTTGCGATCATCCTGATCGTGCATCTTGCTGTGCTCGTGCTCTGGCAGGTCGCGGTCGATGCTTTCCACGTGCCGAAATTCATCCTGCCCTCGCCGCTCGCCACCGTGCAGACGCTGGCAACCACAGGCTATGCCTGGGGTGCCAACACGCTGGTGACGGCGATCGAGATCCTCGGCGGCTTCGCGCTTGGCGCCTTCGTCGGCGTTGCGCTGGCCGTGATCTTCAGCTGGGCGCCGCTGCTCAGCCTCGCGCTGCTGCCGCTGTTCGTGACGCTGAACATGATTCCGAAGGTCGCGCTCGGCCCGCTCTTCATCGTCTGGTTCTCCTACGGCATCGTGCCGAACATTTTGATCGCCTTCAGCATCTGCTTCTTTCCGATCCTGCTCACCACCGCGCGGGGCCTGCGCGAGGTCGAGCCCGATCTGCTCGATCTCGTCAAATCGCTGCGCGGCTCGCGCTGGACGCTTTTCCGAAAGATCCAGCTACCGGGATCGCTGCCTTACATCTTCTCCGGCATGAAGGTCGGCGCCATCCTCGCGGTGGCCGGTGCCATCGTCGGCGAGTTCATCGCCTCCGAGCGCGGGCTGGGCTACCTCATGATCCAGGTGCAGTCGTCGCTCGACACGCCCGCGATGGTGATGGCCGTCGTGCTGCTAACGCTGCTGGGGGTCGCCCTCTACGGCCTGGTGCTCGCCCTCGAACGCATGTTCGTGGTTGGCGACGCGAGACAGACCTGACAACGGCAGAACTAAGGACCAAATCCATGTTGCTCACCCGCCAGACCCTGCCCAAGACCATCCCTGACGTCGCTGCGCTCGACGAGCTCCTGTGCCGGCCGACGCAGGCACTGATCGATGACCTCAGGAACGTCGAGGGCGACATCATGATCCTTGGCGTCGCCGGCAAGATGGGCCCGACGCTGGCGGGGCTCGCAAAAGCTGCCGCGCCGGACCGCCGCGTCATCGGTGTCGCGCGCTTCAGCGACGCCAGTGTCAAGGACTGGCTGCACGCGCGCGCCATCGAGACGATCAATTGCGATTTGATGGACGAAAGCGCCATTCACGCGCTGCCGAAGGCGCCCAACATCATCTTCATGGCCGGCCGCAAGTTCGGCGCGGAGGGCGATCTGTCGCTGACCTGGGCGATGAACGCGCATGTGCCGGCCCTGGTCGCGCAGGCCTTCCCCGCGTCCCGGATCGTGGCGTTCTCGACCGGCTGCATCTATCCCTTTGTCCCCGTCGACGGTAAGGGCTCGACCGAGGACATGGCGCCGAACCCGCCCGGCGAGTATGCCCAGTCCTGCGTCGGACGCGAGCGGATGTTCGAATATTTTTCGCGCAAATTCGGAACACCGGGCCGCCTGTTCCGCCTCAACTACGCGATCGACATGCGCTATGGCGTGTTGCACGACATCGCCACGAAAGTGCTGACGGGCACGCCAATCGACGTCAGCCTCGGTCACGTCAACTTCATCTGGCAGGGCGATGCGTCCGCCCAGGCGCTGCGCTGCCTCGCCCATTGCACGACACCGACCTCCCCGATCAATGTCAGCGGCCACGAGATCCTCGCGGTGCGCGATCTCGCGCAGAAGTTCGGTGCGAGGTTCGGCCGCGCACCGGTGCTGACAGGCAAGGAAGAGCCGACGGCATGGCTGACCGACACGTCGAAAGCGGTCGAACTGTTCGGTTTGCCGGTCGTCGACACCGAGCAGTTGATCGCCTGGACCGCGGACTGGGTCTCCCGCGCCATGCCGACGCTTGGCAAGCCCACCAAATACGAGGTGCGCGATGGACGCTACTGACGGTCCGCCCGTCATCAAGCTCGGCGTCGCCGATGCGAACGCCGGGCTGGCGCTGTCGACGGAAGCGCGCTGGAACCAGACCGAACAGGATTGGCGCGTTTTCCTGCGCGATGGTGTCGTGTTCGGCATCCGCGAGGGCGCGCGACTGGTGGCGACCGCAGCACTGCTGCCGTATTCCGGCAACAACGCCTGGATCAGCATGGTGCTGGTGTCGGCAAGGCATCGCCGCCGTGGTCTGGCGACACGCCTCGTCGATGCCTGCCTGGAAGCGGCGCGCAAGAACGGTCTCACGAGCTGGCTCGATGCGACGCCCGACGGCGCCGCCGTCTACGGGCGCCTCGGCTTCACACCGACTCTGCAATTGCGGCGGCTGAAGCTGATGAAACCTACGCCGGCATCTGCGGCGGCGCCGTCGGCCGCAACGCTCGAGGCGCTTTGTGCCCGCGACCAGCGCGCCACAGGTTTCGAACGGACCGCTCTGCTGACCGCCCTCGCACAGCGCGCCGGGTCGCGTATCGTCGCAGCCAATAGCAGCATTACGCTCGTCCGGGATGGCAGAACCGCGCGCCATATCGGCCCCTTGTTCGCGGATCATGCCGTCGAAGCGCTGGCTCTGGTTCGCGTGATTGCGGGATCCGAGAATGGCCCGCTCCTGCTCGACGCTGTCGCCTCGCAACCCGCGTTCCTCGACGGATTGACCGCCTCGGGCTGGACCATCGAGCGGCCGTTTCAGCGCATGCGGTTCGGCCCTCCAACCGCCGCGGCCGAAGAAACGCCATTCGCCGTCGCCGGCCCCGAATTCGGATAGGACATCATGCACCACAGCCAGATCAACAGCGACATCCGCAAGCTGATCGCCGAGGGCACCGTGCTGCCGGCGCATCCCCTCGCCCTCACCGCCGAGCGCCAGCTCGACAAGACGCATCAGCGCGCGCTGACGCGCTATTACGTCGATGCCGGCGCAGGCGGCCTTGCCGTCGGCGTGCACACGACGCAGTTCGCGATTCGCGACGTCGGCCTCTACCGTCCCGTGCTCGAGCTCGCCGCCGAGACAGCCGCGAGCTGGACCAAGCGTCCATTGGCGATGGTCGCAGGCCTTGCCGGCCCAACCAGCCAGGCAATCGCTGAGGCCCGCACCGCACGCGACGTCGGCTATCACGCCGGCCTGCTCAGCCTCGCCGCGATGAAGAGCGCCTCCGAGGATGAGATCATCGCGCATTGCACGGCGGTGGCCGCGGAGATCCCGCTGGTCGGCTTCTACCTCCAGCCGGCCGTGGGCGGCGTCATCCTCTCCAGCCAGTTCTGGCAGCGCTTCGCCTCGATCGACAATGTCATCGCGATCAAGATCGCGCCGTTTAACCGCTACAGGACTCTCGACGTGCTCCGCGGTGTTGCCGCCGCAGCCGCACTCGACCGCGTCGCGCTCTACACCGGCAATGACGACCACATCCTGCTCGACCTCACCCTGCCGTTCGACCTGCGCGACAAGGGCATCACCACGCGAACCTACTTCAAGGGCGGCCTGCTCGGCCATTGGTCGGTGTGGACCGCAAGCGCCATACAACTCTTCGAGCGCTGCAAGGCCGCGCGGCACAAGGACAGCGTTCCGGCCGACCTGCTCGCGCTCGACGCCCGCGTCACCGACTGCAACAGCGCGTTCTTCGACGTCGCCAACAACTTTCACGGCTGCATCGCCGGCTGCCACGAGGTGCTGCGGCGTCAGGGCCTGATGCAGGGCCTGTGGTGCCTCGATCCGAACGAGGGCCTCAGCCCCGGCCAGAAGCAGGAGATCGACCGCGTCTGTCGCGAGCACGCCGATCTCAGCGACGATGCCTTCGTCGCCGCCCATCTGAACAAATGGCTGGCATGAGCTCCGAGCCCTTCATCAGCCTGCGCGGCGTCCGGAAAGTCTACCGCAGCGGCGGCGCCGAATTCCTGGCAGTCTCCGACGTCACCATGGACGTGCAGGAAGGTGAGCTGGTCTCGCTGGTCGGCCCCTCCGGCTGCGGCAAGACCACGGTAATGAAGATCCTGGCTGGGCTGCACGGCGCTGACGGCGGCACAGTGACAATCGGCAATGCCAAGAGCCCGTTCGATCCGACCCGCGACATCGGCATGGTGTTCCAGCAGGCACTGCTCTTGAAGTGGCGCACCATTCTGGACAACGTGCTGCTGCCGGCCGAGATCGTCGGCCTGCCGATGAAGGCCGCGCGTGCGCGGGCGCACGATCTGCTCAATCTGGTCGGGCTTGCCGGTTACGAGCACAAATATCCGCAGCAGCTCTCCGGCGGTATGCAGCAGCGCACCGCGATCGCGCGCGCATTCATTCACGATCCAAAGCTGATCCTGATGGACGAGCCGTTCGGTGCGCTGGATGCGCTGACGCGCGAGCAGATGAATCTCGAGATGCTGCGGATCTGGCGTGAGAGCGGCAAGACAATCATCTTCGTCACGCACTCGATCCAGGAAGCCGTCTTCCTGTCCTCGCACTGCGCCGTGCTGACGGCGGGTCCGGCGAAGATGGCCGATTATTTCCCGATCGACCTGCCCTTCCCGCGCGACCTTCCGCTGAAGACCACGGATGCGTTCGGCGTCTATGCGCGAAGGATCTATGCGAAGCTGGGACTAGGCGCGACGTAGCTCGCCGTACGAAAATTCTCGTAGCAACCATTAAGATGGTTGCTACGAGAGCTGCGCGCTCAGCTCTTGTTGCGTGTCTTGCTGAGCAGATAATTGTCGTAGAAGTTCTCCGCGATCTGCGTGTAGAACAGCAGCTCCTTCATATAGGCGTCGTGGCTGTCCTTCGTCCGCCTGAACAGATCGCTCTTGGCGGCGAGCTCGTTCAGATGATCCTGGGTCGCGTTGTAGCAGGCCTCCAGCACCGGCTGCGGGAAGGCCCTCAGCTCCGCGCCATTGGCGATCAGCCGTTTCAGCGCCGCCGGATTCACGCTGTCGTATTTCTCGAGCATCCAGGCGCCGGCCGCAGATCCCGCCTGGTTGACGATCGCCTGATATTGCTTGGGCAGCGAGGCCCATTTCTCATCGTTGACGATCATGTGCAGCATGGCGCCGCCTTCCCACCAGCCCGGGAAATAATAGTATTTGGCGACCTTCTGGAAACCGAGCTTCTCGTCGTCATAGGGACCGACGAATTCGGCGGCATCGATCGTGCCCTTCTCGAGGGCCGGATAGACATCGCCGCCGGCGATCTGTTGCGGGACGACGCCGAGCCGCGCCAGCACATGGCCACCCATGCCCGCGATGCGGAATTTGAGTCCTTTGAGGTCGTCGACCGTCTTGATCTCCTTGCGGAACCAGCCGCCCATCTGGGTGCCGGAATTGCCGCAGAGGATGGCGTGGGCCTTGAAGGGTTTGAGCGCTTCGTTGGTGAGATCGGCGCCGCCGCCGAAGTGCCACCATGATTCCTGGTGGCGATGGTTCATGCCGAACGGCGCGCCGGTGGCATAGGCCAGCGCCGGCTCCTTGCCGATGTAGAAATAGAGCGGCGTCTGCGCCATCTCCACCGAGGCGGTGCTGACGGCATCGAGCGCCTGCAGGCCGGGCACGAGCTCGCCGGCGGCGAAGGTCTGGATCTGGAATTTGTTGTCGGTCGCTTCCGCGACGTATTTCGCGAACGTCTGCGCCGTACCGTAGATGGTGTCGAGCGACTTCGGGAAGCTCGAGGTTAGGCGCCATTTGATCTCGGGCGCGCCTTGCGCGAGCGCAGGGGCCGCAACCAGCGTCGTCGCGCCGGCGACCGCGCCGCCCTTGAGAAATGTACGGCGTTTCATTGGGGTCTCTCCCTAATAGTAAATCTCAAGCATATCGGCGTTCGGCCACGATGTCCGTCCTCGAATTGCGCTGGGGTCCATCGGGCCTGCGGGACTGTGAGCCCGTCAGAGCAGCTTCGCACTGACGAACAGCGCGCGCACGGCGTTGGTTGCCTGCACTGCCAACATGGCGTTACCGGCAGCGCCCTCCAGCGCCTCGACAGCATCCTCATGCAGGGAGCGGAATTCCATCCATTCCACAGACTTGAAATTGGTCAGGAACTGATAGGCCTGGCCGACGGTCGCAATCGCCAGCGTGTCACCGTTCAGCTTGATCTTGAACGTCGTCCGCAGCGGGGTCTCGGAGTTTGATGGATCACTCATGGGCTGCTTCTGGACGAGGACGACTTAACGAAGGGGAAACGGCAGCCCCGCCGCGGCAGGCAAGTCTCAGGAATCAGTGCTCGCGCGCTGCGAAGCGGTCGCAGAGCCGCGCAGGCTCGGCACCACGACCAGACGGTTGAACTCGCCATTGTCGTAGGCCTTGATGAAACGGTCATAGTCCTTGATCGAGACGCAACCGTTGGAATCGCCGCGCGGTCCGAGCATGTAATTGTGGGTGAGCAGGCCGACGCGCCCGAGCGCGTTGGTGCCTTCGACCGGCGTCATGCGCAGCGCGCGGACGCCATGGAACGGCTTTTCGCGCGGCTTCAGCTCGTAGGTCGCCGGCGGCGTCGCGCCGACCATGCGCCGATCGACATGGTCGGGGTTGTCCATCAGCGGGCCTAAGCCGGAATGGGCCTCGAGCGCCACGCCGCTTGGCAGGTAAACCGCCTTGGCCGAGATGTCATAGACCGCCGTCCGCGAATCGTAGCCGAGGGCCGCAAGATCGGGCGCCTTGCCGAACAGGCCGCTGTCGGGCGTCAGCGAGGCCAGCTTGATCTTGTCGGTGAATTTTTCGAAGAAATTGCGGTTATCGACCCGTGAACCAGTGTCGGCATACGCTTGGCTGGATGCGATCTGGGAGGCGAGATCGGCCTGGACCGGACGCGAGCGCGGCATCGGGATGGTGTCGGCGCGCTGCGAGGGCCTCGCCTCCTCGGCCGCAGGCCGATCGTCTTCTTCGGTCAGGATCGAGCGCCAGTCGTCGCCCTGGAGCCTCTCAGCCAGCATGGCCTTGGCATCGCGAAGCTTGAGCTGGACCGCGTTCAGGGCGGAGCGCTCCAGCGTCCGGAGGCCGAGTTCGCGGGCCGGCGGATTGCCGGAGGCCGAAGCGAAACGATCCTCGAATGAAGGGGCATTGGCCGGCGGCAACGCGGCGGAGACCAGTGGGGACGAATCGCCCATATCCGCGACCCACGCGGCGGCGCCAAGCGCCAGCGCGATCGCTGCCAGAGACAGCAAAATCGCTTCGGCTCGCCCGACACGGCGGCGCGACAACAGCCTCCCGGCATGTGCTGCGTCGGAAACCATCAGATCCCCAAATCGACCCCGGGGGTGCCCAACCCCCACCCGGAGACTCTATACCAGCTACCACATTGGGAGCCAAAAGTTAGGCATAATCGCGGCCGGCAAGGGCTGGCAACGGGTCCGGCAAGGCTTTCCCAAGGTATCCAATGACCGATCCTTTCGATCTCGAGCGCTTTATCCGGGCCCAGGACCCGGTCTATCGCGACGTGCAGGGCGAGCTGGCCCGGGGCCGGAAGCAGACTCACTGGATGTGGTTCATCTTCCCGCAGGTCGCCGGCCTCGGCGTCAGCGCCATGTCGCAGCGCTACGCGATCGGCTCCCGCGCGGAGGCCCAGGCCTATCTCGCCCATCCCGTCCTCGGGGCGCGCCTGATCGAATGTACCAGGCTCGTGCTCGCCGTTCAGGGGCGGACCATCAACGCGATCCTGGGCGCGCCGGATGATACGAAATTCCGCTCGTCGATGACGCTGTTCGGTGCGGTTTCCAATGAGCCTATTTTCGGCGAGGCCCTCGCCCGCTACTTCGCCGGCGAACGCGATCGCGCCACGCTGGAGATCCTGGCGAAGCTCGACGGACGGGCATCCGGCTGAGTTGACGCGAGCGGCAGCGTAAACCCGAGATTAATACCGGCTGCCTATCTTCCGAGCAAAATAATTCTCCCCGCGCCAATTGCCGGACAGATCATGAAAATCGGTACGCTCCTGACCACCGCCATCGTCTCGCTCTCGACCGTCGGCGGCGGCCTCGCCGTCTACGTCGCCGTGACCAAATACCAGATGATGGAGCGGATCGGCGAGGCGCAAGGCCGCCTGGCGATCGTCCGAGCGGCCAGCGACATCCCGCGCTATCTCAACCCGGAGCGCGGCTTTTCCACCAACATTCTCTACGGCCCCGCCACGATCGACCCTGCGCTGCTTGCCGAACAGGACAAGCTGCGCAAGCAGACCGACGGTGCTCGCGACAGGATGAACGCGCTGCGCAAAGAGCTGCCCGGCTCCTTCGAGGACGGCAGCACCATCGGCAGCAACATCGACGGCATCAATGCGAAATTCACGGCGCTGCGCGAGGCCATCGATAAGGCGCTCGCAGGGCCGGCAGAGGCCCGCAAGGACGCGGCCAAGAAGATCGTCGCCGACAATGCCGTGCTCAACAGCGGCGTGACCGCGCTGCTCAACGAGCAGGTCCGCCGCATGGCGATTCTCAACGGCGACGCCTACCGGCAGGCCAGCTACGCCAACATCGCGATGACGCTGCGTGACATCGGCGGCTTCAATTCCAGCCTGCACAAGAATCTCGTCGGCGGCAAGAAACCGGCGACCGACGCCGAGAAGGCCGAGATCAGCCGCTCGCAGGGCCGCAACGATCAGATCGTGATGACGCTACAGGAACTGCGCGGCAATCCGGCGACTCCAAGGAACGTCGCCGCTGCGCTGGAGAAGTTCAACGCGGTCTATGTCGAGGAGTTCGGCCGCGAGCTCAAGCTGGTGAAGGACGGCGCGGTCAGCGGCAAGTACGAACACGACGTGGACACCTATTACGCCGCCACGCAGCGCGGCCTCGGCACCATCATCGACGTTCGCGACGCCTTCTATGATAACGCCGAGCAGATCCTTGCCGGCGCCTCCTCGGCCGCACGCACCAGCTTCACCTTCGCCCTCGTCGGCCTCCTTGCCGTGCTGGTCGCCAGCGTCGGCCTCATTGTGGTGGTTCGCCGCCGCGTCTGCGCCCCGATCGTCAGCCTGACGAGGCGGATGTCGCGGCTTGCCGATGGCGAGGTTGCCGACGGCATCCCCGGTGCCGAGCGCTCCGACGAGATCGGCGCGATGGCCGCGGCGGTTCAGGTGTTCAAGGACAACATGATCCGGGCCGACCGGCTCGCCGCCGAGAAGCAGGCCGAGAACGACGGCAAGATGCGCCGTGCCCAGGCGCTTGACGACCTCACCCGCGCCTTCGAGGCCAAGGTCACCGAGCTGGTCGGCGGCCTGTCCCGGGCCTCCGCGACGATGGAAAGCACGGCACAGTCGATGACCTCGACCGCGGCCCAGACCAACAGCCAGGCCGCAATCGTCGCCGCCGCCTCCGAACAGACCTCGACCAACGTGCAGACGGTTGCCAGCGCCACCGAGGAGCTGACCTCGTCGATCGCTGAGATCGGCCGTCAGGTCGCGCAATCCACCGAGATCGCCGCCCGCGCCGTCGACAATGCCCGCCGCACCGGCGATACCGCGCGCACGCTCGCCGAGGGCGCGCAGAAGATCGGCGACGTCGTCACGCTGATCCAGAGCATCGCCGAGCAGACCAACCTGCTGGCGCTGAACGCGACCATCGAGGCCGCCCGCGCCGGCGATGCCGGCCGCGGCTTTGCGGTGGTTGCTTCCGAAGTGAAGTCGCTGGCCGGCCAGACTGCCAAGGCCACCACCGAAATCTCCGAGCAGATCACCGCGATCCAGAGCGCGAGCGACGAGACCGTTGCCGCGATCCGCAACGTCGCCGACGTCATCGCCGAGATCGACCAGATTGGCGCTGCGATTGCCGCCGCGATCGAGGAGCAGGGCTCGGCCACCAAGGAGATCGCCCGCAGCGTCCAGGAGGCCGCCCGCGGCACCCAGGAAGTCAACAGCAACATCTCCGGCGTGCAACGCGCCGCGGATGACTCGGGAGCCGCCGCCCGGGAGGTGCTAGGCGCCGCCGAGCAGCTCTCGACCCAGTCGCGCGATCTCGCCGGACAGTTCGACCGCTTCCTTGGCGAGGTCAGGGCGGCGTAAGACGTCTCAATAAGGCGGCGCCTTGCGCGCCCGCTGCGCCTTGGCCGCCTCGATCCACCACGCAAGATCGTCGGCAAAGCGCGGGAACGAGCGTTCCAGCGCCTTGCCGCCGTCGCCGATCGGCTCTCCGTCGTCCGACAGCGTCTGCGCGATCGGGCCGACGCCGATCGTGCTCGACACCACCACCATGCCCATCTCCGACAGCGTGCCGTGCCAGGCGGTCGCGGCGCGCGCGCCCGAGAGCCGGCCGGCCGAGTAGCTCGCGATCGCAGCCGGACGCCAGAACCATTCTTCGAGGAAATGGTCGGTGAGGTTTTTCAGGCCGGGCTGGATGCCCCAATTGTATTCGCCGGTGACAAAGACAAAACCGTCGGCGCCGCGGATCTGTCCGGCCAGCCTTTCCAGCGCCTCCGGCGCGGTGCCTTTGGGATATTCCTTGTACATGCGGTCCAGCATCGGCAGGCCGATCGTCTTGGCGTCGATGAATTCGACCTCCTGGCCGCGACCGCGCAGACGATTGATGACGAAGTTCGCAAGGCGGATGCCCATGCGGTCGGAACGATAGGAACCGTAGAGGACGAGGATGCGATTGCTCATGATGGGCCGCATCCTAGCATGTCGCTGAGGCGCGGAGCGATTCTCTTTGTCGCGGCGCTTGAGTGTCGCGATACTTGAGCGTCGCGATGCTCGAGCGTCGCGGCGCTTCAGTGCGTCGCGCGATATCTGGCGCGGTGCGGAATGGACCGGCAGGCCATGCCGTCGGCCAGCAGCTTCATGTCCTCGTGCTTGCCACTGCGGATCAGCCGGCCGAGCTCCTCGGGTGTGAAAGGAAGACTTGGATCGTCATCGATCGGGCGCCGCATTCGCGGACCAAATAAACGTCGAACCAGGCTAGCCAGCCGCCGCATGTCAATTCCCTCGCGCCAGCAACAAACCTCTTAGTCTGCATATTGTTCCTCCCGCACCTTCGAGATTGCAAGAGGCCGCTAACGACTCCGCGCCAAAAAAATTCCGCCGGAGAATAATCTCCTTCACGTCGTGCTATTCGGCAAAACCCACGTAGCGCACGAACTCGTCGTTATGTTCGCGGTCCGAGCGAACTGCATTCGCGGCAAAGCTGTCGTCGGGATAGCTCAGCGCAACGCAGGTCATGATCACCTCGTCCTCCGGAATCTCCCTGCCCGTTCGACCGGTGTTGCGGCAGAGCGCCGGTTGCCGATGCGGCGCGCAAAATCTATGCTGACCCGCAAGCAAGACCAAGAACCCCGCGAGGAGATACGCCATGGCCGCGCCGCTAGATCCCGTCATCGCCCAGATCATTCCGCTCATGCCGATGCGCGATCCCGCCACGATGACGCCACAGAGCGCCCGCGACTCCTTGCGCGCACTGGCTGCCTCGCGTGCGGCCATCCCGCCACCGCGCGTTGATAGCGTGCGGGATATCAAGGTGAAAGGCGGCGCTGGCCCGCTCGACGCACGCGTCTATCGGATCGGCTCGACACCTGCACCCACGGTGGTGTTCTTCCATGGCGGCGGCTGGGTTGCGGGCGATCTCGAAACCCACGACCGGCAGGCGCGCAACCTCGCGATCGAGACCGGCGCGGTCGTCGTCTCCGTCGACTATCGCCGTCCGCCCGAGACGCGCTTTCCCGGCGCCTTCGAGGATGCCTTCGCCGCCGTCAGTGACATCTTCAACCGCGTCGCGGAATTTGGCGGCGATGCGAAGCGCGTCGGCGTGGCCGGCGACAGCGCCGGCGGCAATCTCGCGGCGACCACCGCGATCGCTTGCCGCGATGCCGGCATCAAGCTTGCCGCGCAATTGTTGGTCTATCCCGTAACCGACGTCCTCGGTGCTTATGCCGATGCGCGCGAGAACGCGCGCTATCCCTCGCGCGCCGAGAATGCCGATGGTTATTTCCTGACGCGTGCCACGATGGAATGGTTTTGCGGCCATTATCTCGCCGATCCCCGCCTTGCTTCGGACTGGAGGGTCTCACCCCTGCGCGCGGCATCTCTCGCCGGTGTCGCACCCGCGGTCGTGACCACCGCCTGGTTCGATCCCCTGCGCGACGAGGGCGCGGCCTATGCGCGGGCACTGGAGGCGGCCGGCGTCCGCGTCAAGCACCATGAGGGTCCCGGCCTGATCCATGGCTATTTCGGCATGGGCGATGCCTCGGACGTCGCGCGCGCCGAGGCGCAGCGTGCACGCGCCGACTTCAAGGCCCTGCTCATGCGCGGCGTCTGACAGCGCTAGATGCTCCGCGCCCGCTGCTCGCCAGTGTGCCCCCAGGTTTCGTCCCAATCCTGGCCGGCAGCGTCGACGACGCGGCCGTCGGCTTCGAAGAACTTGTTCGGCACCTGGAAGATCGCCAGGATCAGGGCGCCCTCCGGGCACCAGGCGGCGTGCCGGCTGCCTGCCTCGCGCCAGATGAATTCGCCGGCTTTGCAGGCGATCCCCTTGGCCGGCCCCTCCTTGTCGACGAGCGCGCCTTCGATGACGTAGCTCTGCTCGATGCCGACATGCTCATGATCGGGCAGCACCGATCCCGGGGCAAAGCGCATCAAGGCGGTCATCAGACCGCTGCTGCGGTCGAACAGCAGCGTCTTGGCTTCGCAGCCCGGAAGCGTGTCTTTTGCCAATCCATGTCTTGGGGACGAACCAGATGAGAATGCCGATCCGCGGCTGCCTGGTCTTCGGGGCTCACGGCGTCCATCACGATGCTCCCTCTCTCTCAACTGTTCGAAGCTAGCAGGATCGCCCCGCCCGGTCAGCGAGCAGTGCAACAAGTGGGGGCGTTTGCCGATCGCGCCCGAAAAATTGGCAGGCCGACCGGACGGCGCCCGCTCATCCTGCTTGATTGCGCCATGATTCCCGGCTCCAATCTTCCCGCCATTCTGGTTTAGGGAGACACCCATGATGAAGCGGATTTTGCTCGCAGCGGTCGTTGCCACCTTTGCAGCGGGTTCGGCCTTCGCCGAGGACACCTGCGAGAGCAAGGCGGTCGGCAAGGACGGCAAACCGCTGGCCGGCGCCGCCAAGACCTCGTTCCTGAAAAAGTGCAAGGCCGACGCCTGTGCACCCAAGGCCGTCGGCTCCGACGGCAAGCCGCTCGCCGGTGCCGCCAAGAACAGTTTTATGAAGAAGTGCGAGGTCGGCGCGTAACCGCGCGCTGCCTCTCCTCCTTCGCCCCTCTGAATCAGAGCTTCACCCCCGCTTGAAGCGATAATCAAACGCGCCGTCCAGCGGCTTGATCCATCCCGCCGTCGGCGCCGGAAAATGCACCGGCAGAATCAGCGTGTCGGTGTCCGCAACCGACGCGAAGAATTTTCGCCGCGACACTGCCGACTGCTTCGGATCCCAGTCCGGCTTCGCCGACCATTCCGGCTCGCGGCACTGGATCTGGTGATGCATGAGGTCGCCCGCGACCACCGCGCGCTGGCCCTTGGAGACAATGTTCACGCAGCAATGGCAGGGCGAATGCCCAGGCGTCGGCGTCAGCGTCACAGTGTCATCGAGCGCGTAGTCATCATCCACCAGCAGCGCCTGCCCGGCCTCGACGATCGGCAGGCAATTGTCGCGAAACACGGTGCCGGGCGGGTTGCTGCCCTTGGCATGCTCGGCCTCCCAGGCCGCATACTCGCCCTTGTGAAAGACGTATTTCGCGTTCGGAAAGGTCGGCACCCAGCGCCCGTCGCGCAAGGTCGTATTCCAGCCGGTGTGGTCGATGTGCAGATGCGTGCAGAAGACGTAGTCGATCTGCTCGAAGCCGATGCCGAGCGCGAACAGTTCGTTGCGCCAGCGCTCCTTGCCCGGAAAATCGAACGGCGGCGGATGGCCCTTGTCCTCGCCGGTGCAGGTGTCGACCAGAATGGTGTAGCGCGGCGTGCGCACCACGAACGTCTGGTAGGTGATCACCATCATGCCGCGCTCGGCGTCGAACACTTCGGGCTCCATGGTCGGCAGATGGCGCTTGAACACGCCCTCGTCATAAGCCGGGAAAAAGTCCTGCGGCCGCCGCCACGGCCCTTCCCGCTCGATCACCGCATCGATGGTGATGTCGCCGATCCGGAGTTGCTTCATGGTTGTTTCGCTCCCCTTTTTGAGAAAGCGTAACGCACGGACTCGATGCCTTCAACCCGGCTGCGCATAGGTCTCCCATGCCTGGATCGCCGCAAATCAACCCCAAACCCCGCGGATCATGATCACGGAATAGGAATACCTCGTGGGCAGGAAACTGAAATTCGCGACGGCGGCCATGATTGCCGTCGCTGCTAGCCTCTACATCAACAACACCAGTCTTCTGGCGCCCCATCGCGACGGCAAGCCGGTATTGCTTGCCCATCGTGGCATGGCGCAACGCTTCGACGAGCGCGACCTGAAGAGCGACACCTGCACCGCCGCGCGAATGTTGCGGACGACGCACGACTATCTGGAAAACACGCTGCGCTCGATGCGCGCGAGCTTCGAGGCCGGTGCCGATGTCGTCGAACTCGACGTGCACCCGACCACCGACGGCGAATTCGCCGTATTCCATGATTGGACGCTCGACTGCCGCACCGATGGCCACGGCGTCACGCGCGAGCAGAGCATGGCGAGGCTGAAAACGCTCGATGTCGGCTACGGCTACACCGCCGACGGCGGCAAGACATTCCCGTTTCGCGGCAAGGCGTCGGAATGATGCCAACGCTCTACGATGTGTTTGCCGCCTTCCCCGACCGGCAGTTCCTCATCAACGTGAAGAGCCGCGACGCAAGTGAAGGCGAGAAACTTGCCACCGTACTGAACGCGCTGCCGGCCGAGCGCCGCCGAACGATCATGGTCTATGGCGGCGACGAGCCGATCGACGCGATCCGGCGCCTCAGCCCCGACGTCCGCACGATTTCACGCGCCGCCATCCGAACCTGTCTGATCCGCTATATCGGTTATGGCTGGACCGGCCTGGTGCCTGCGGCTTGCCGCAACGCCATGGTGCTGGTGCCGATCAACGCTGCACCTTGGCTATGGGGCTGGCCCGATCGCTTCCTTGCACGGATGAACGAGGTCAACAGCGCGGTATTCGTGCTCGGTCCCTACAGCAGCGGCGAGTTCTCCACCGGCATCGATACGCCGGAAAGTTCGCGCGGCTGCCGCAAGGCTATTCCGGCGGCATCTGGACCAACGAGATCGAGACAATCGCCAAGCTCGCGGGCAAGAGCAAAGATTAGCTCCGCAATCCCGGGGCCTCCTGCCCGGTGCGTGCGACGTATTCCGTGTAGCCACCGCCATATTGGTGGATGCCCTCCGGCGTCAGCTCCAGCACGCGGTTGGATAGCGTCGCCAAAAAATGCCGGTCGTGCGAAACGAACAGCATGGTGCCTTCGAAATCCGACAGCGCCGTGATCAGCATCTCCTTAGTGGCGAGGTCGAGATGGTTGGTCGGCTCGTCCAGCACCAAAAAGTTCGGCGGATCGAACAGCATCTTGGCCATCACCAGGCGCGCCTTCTCGCCGCCGGACAACACCCGGCAGCGCTTCTCGACGTCATCGCCGGAGAAGCCGAAGCAGCCGGCGAGCGCGCGCAAGGAGCCCTGCCCCGCGGTTGGAAACGCGTCCTCCAGCGACTGGAACACGGTGCGCTCGCCGTCGAGCAAATCCATCGCATGCTGGGCGAAATAGCCCATCTTGACGCTGCCCCCGAGCGCCACCGTGCCTTTGTCCGGCTCGCTCGCGCCGGCAACCAGCTTGAGCAGCGTCGACTTGCCGGCGCCGTTGACGCCCATCACGCACCACCGCTCGCGGCGGCGGATCATGAAATCGAGACCATCATAGATGCGCTTGTTGCCATAGCCCTTGTGCACGTTCTTGAGCGCAACGACGTCCTCGCCCGAGCGCGGCGCCGGCGGGAAGTCGAACGCAACGCTCTGGCGGCGGCGCGGCGGCTCGACGCGTTCGATCTTGTCGAGCTTCTTGACCCGGCTCTGCACCTGGGCGGCATGCGAGGCGCGCGCCTTGAAGCGCTCGATGAACTTGATCTCCTTGGCGAGCATGGCCTGCTGGCGTTCGAACTGCGCCTGCTGCTGCTTCTCGTTCTGCGCCCGCTGTTGCTCGTAGAATTCGTAATCGCCGGCGTAGGTGGTGAGCAAGCCGGAATCGATCTCGATCACCTTGGAGATCACGCGGTTGATGAACTCGCGGTCATGCGAGGTCATCAGCAGCGTGCCTTCGTAATCGTGCAGGAATGTTTCCAGCCAGATCAGGCTTTCCAGATCGAGATGGTTGCTCGGCTCGTCGAGCAGCATCACGTCGGGACGCATCAAAAGGATGCGCGCCAGCGCCACGCGCATCTTCCAGCCACCGGAGAGCTTGCCGACGTCACCATCCATCATCTCCTGGCTGAAGCCGAGGCCGGAGAGCGCCTCGCGGGCGCGACCGTCGAGCGCATAGCCGTCGAGCTCCTCGAAGCGGTGCTGCACCTCGCCATAGCGGGCGATGATCTCGTCCATCGCGTCGGCCTTGTCAGGATCGGCCATCGCAGCCTCGAGCTCGCGCAGCTCGGCCGCGACCTCGCTGACGGGACCTGCGCCATTCATGACTTCGGCCACGGCGCTGCGGCCGCTCATCTCGCCGACATCCTGGCTGAAATAGCCGATGGTAATGCCGCGATCGGTCGAGACCTGGCCCTCATCGGGCAGTTCCTCGCCGGCAATCATGCGGAACAAGGTGGTCTTACCGGCGCCGTTCGGACCGACGAGGCCGATCTTCTCGCCTTTGTTGAGAGCGGCGGAGGCTTCGATGAACAGGATCTGGTGGCCGGCTTGCTTGCTGACGTTGTCGAGGCGGATCATGCTTGTCTTTGGGGGAATTTTTGCGTTGCAGCGTCATAGGCCATGCCGGCCGCCAGGGGAAGCCCGGCGGGGCTCGAATCCTGGCGCGTCGGCTAAGGCGCGTCCATCTCATTCGCCGCCGCTGCAAATCACTTGGCGATTTTGTGTCCACCTTGGAGACACCTCGGCACCCGAAATAATCGTCCTCGGTGCTGGTCGCATGAGCGTCAGAACGGAGCCACACGTCGCGTCCGGCGCTGGTTCGACAGATCAGAGATTTGTCCTGTGATTTTGTCCTGTGATATTGAGATTCGCTTTCCCGACACCAGGAACATCGCAGGGCCGGCGCGTATTGAAGGACCATCAGAATACGCTCGACGGAGGCCCTCATGATTGGGACAATGCTGAACGAAACAAGGCTGACCAATTTGGCGACAGCGTGCGCGGCCCTGGCCCTCGTGCTCGCCACGGTTCCGGCAACGGCGCAGGAGGCCGGACGACCGAGAGTCGGCACACTCACGTGCAACATATCGCCCGGAGTCGGCATGATTGTTGCCGGACAACGGCAGTTGAGCTGCATCTATGCATCGGCGAGAGGCAGGGCGCGCGAGGCTTATGAAGGCACCGTCAGCACGCTTGGTCTCGATATAGGGGCCACGTCCGGCGGTCAGCTCGTTTGGGCCGTTTATGCACCGACCGCGGTTCGCCACGCCGCGTTGGCCGGAACCTATGCGGGCGCGACCGCCGGCGGCACTGTTGGCGCCGGAGTTGGTGCCAACCTCCTTGTGGGCGGGTCGGATCGCACGATCGCCTTGCAACCGGTATCCGTTCAGGCGCAAACAGGTGTGAACATCGCGGCAGGCATATCGCGAATGGAATTGCGGCCGGCCGCTGCGCCAGTGCGCCGCAGGGTGCAGTGACGCCGTCGCAGGCGAGTTGAAGCAGCAGTGGCGCCTTATCGGTGAGTCCGGGTCTGCCATGGCCACCGGTGCTCTCAGGACGTCACTGCTGGCTCATCGCAAAGATGCCGGAAAGTTCGCTTCGCGCAAGCAGAGTGCTCTCCTTCCGGCGAGGTCCCACAAGCCACCAGCTTAGGAATTTGCCATTGAATTGACGGCTTGCACAATGGCGGCGGGATCTGCGTACGTGACCATATGCCCGGCATTCGGAATGAGGTGAAGATCGGACCGAAGCAGCGCCTGATGTAAATCTTGCGCTTGTTTGTGTTCGATCACCTGGTCCTCTGTTCCATGGAATATTTGCACTTGATGGGCCATGGTCGAATAATAGGATTGGAATTGTGTCGCAGTTGGAATGAGGAGTGCACTTTCCTCCGCAGCCGCCCTCAACTGTGTGGGTCTGAGAACGAGAGACGCTGGAAATTCATTCTTGAACGTCTGCGGGACAGAACGGGGCGCGAAGATCTTACGGAGAGCTCCCGGCAAGACGGCCCACGAAATGATCGGCGCGACAGTGTAACTGACCAAGTCGCCCAGGACCGGTATGGCTGGACCGGACATCAGCCACACGTCCAACCGGACGGTCGGGAAGTAATACCCGGACGCAAGCACAAGACCCCGGATCGGATAATCCTTCCGCACGCCGAGAGCGATAGCGACAAAGGCGCCCCAAGAATGGCCCAGCACCACAGGATCACGGATCCCGAGTTGATTGAGCGCCTTCACCAATAGAGCTGCTTGAGCTGCTGCGGTCCATATTCGGAGCCGCGGCCGCTGACTATAACCAAAGCCCGGACGGTCGAAGCACACCACGCGATTGCTGCGAGCAAGAAGATCGACCAGGCCACTGATCGTGAAGTCCTGAATCATGGATCCGTTGCCATGGAGCAGCACAACACAAGGAGCCGCGGGATCGCCCCGATCGATATAGTGGAGTACCACGCCGTCGCACTCGAGGAACTTGCCGATTGGTGGATTCCTCCACGCGGCCAGTTTGGAGAAGCCGACGTTGCCGATGATGAGAAGTGCTAATAACAAGGCGACGATGAGCCATACGGTTTCGGCGGTGGTCATTATAGAGCCTTGATGATCGATGGGTCAGAACACGAGACCCGCAGTGCCGAGCAGATCAACCAATCCATCAAATAATTGGAAGTTGAAGCGCTCGTTCCTGCGCGCAACGGCGGAGGATTGATTAAAACTTGCTCGCCCCGGAACGGTCCAGAAATGCCCACGTTTGCTCGCGTAGGATCGCACCTGTGACGGAGAGCATAGGATCCGACCTCACCAACAACAACGATGGAGCAACAAATGGCCAATCCACGCCAGGAGGAAAAGTCTACCCAAAGCCCCGAGGACACAATCCGCCGCGCCGCCGAGAGGACCGCGGAGCAGACCAGACGGATCGGCTTAGCTACCGCTGAGGCCGGCGAGGAGGTGGCCCAAGCCAGCAGCCACCTGCTGCGACAAAATGCCGAGATGCTGCAAAACACTTGGCGCTTCGGCGTCGACATGGCCACCGCGATGATGGGCCGTTCGACTGATCAGCTTGGTCGCACGTTCGGTTTGACGGGCAATGAAGCGCAGCGGGCAACGGAACGCTCGGTCCGCAACGCCGAAGCAATCATGTACTCGACGACCGCAGTCGCCAAAGGAATGAATGGCGTCTCACGCGAGTACTTTGATTTCGTCCGACAGCAGATCGAAAGGACTATGGACCGCATGAATGACCTCTGGCGCTGCCGAACTCCTCACGACTTGGCGGCCGTGCAGACTGATCTGATGCGCGACACGATCAGTAGCGCCTTGGATACCAGCCGCCGGATGGCGGACATGTCTCTGAAGGTGGCTGACGACGCCGGAAACCATATAACCCAGACTATCGAACGCATGCGGCAGGCTGCCTAGCACGCCGGCATAATCATGGCGCACGTGCGCGGCTGAACCTCAGCCGCTCATGTGCCTTGCTGGAACTGCGGCCTCACCGCTCCAGATTCCTCAACGCACTGCATCAGCGCGGAGTAGACGACCACGTCAGCGGCTAAATCGCCGCTAGTCGCCTTTGAATCCGTTGCTCGGTCAAACTGCCTCCGAGCGGCCAGACGAACCACGTCGCTCCTAGCACTTTGCCGCGGACTTGTGAGCCGTAGTCTAGGAGGATGTCCGATTTGGGAGCACGCGCCGCTGTCCAGGCACCGCAGCCCGCATCCCGTTGACCGTCAACAGCCGATATCGCAATAGCCTCAGTGTAGTTCGGCTTGGGGCCGTAAGCTGCCATTGAAGCCGAAGGCACATTGACTCGATCCTGACCGGCTTTCTTCCCGATGTCCTAAAGTCTATCTTGGTTGAAAGGCACGAGGGGCAGCGAAATGCTACCAGCACCCATCACTTATTGCTTCTACCGTTGTCGCGGGCTCTGCCTTCACACTTGGGTCGTCGCGACTTTCGCAATCATGATGGCCTCCGCTCCACTGCAGGCTTCAACAGCACCAAGAACCTCAGCGTGCGGATACCTCACTGGTCTAATTGATAAGGCACCGCCATCAGGGCCGTTGTTCCTGCCCAGCTATCCGACCGTCGAAACGGGGCCTCTGCATGGCGCCGCCTACCTCTATGACAATGCGGTAGCCGCCATCGCATTGGTCGGTTGCGGTGAGCAAGACAAAGCGTATCGGATTGGCTCGGCGATTCTCTGGGCCATCGATAACGACCGCACCTGGCATGATGGACGGCTCAGGAACGCTTACGCCGCGGGTTTGGTGGCGAATGGGCCCGTAAAACTTCCAGGTTGGTGGGACAATACTCAGAACAAATGGCTAGAGGATCGATATCAGGTGGGCAGCGATGTTGGTAACATGGCATGGGCCATGTTGGCGTTGCTGTCGATTGATGTGAACACCGGCTCTCGATTCCGCGATGGTGCCGCACGGCTTGGCGCCTGGGTCGCGCAATGGGCCGATACGCGCGGTACTGGCGGTTTCACGGGCGGTACGTTTGGGCACGAGCCGACGCCGGAAGTGCGGACATGGAAATCGACTGAACATAATACTGACCTCGCTGCCGCGTTTGGCCTTCTTGCCATCCGTACAGGCGATTCGCGCTGGCGCGATAAGGCGATGGTTGCTGAGTACTTCGTAAATACGATGTGGGATCCGGGGTGCGCCTGTTTCGCCGCAGGACTGCTGAAGACGGTGTCACGCATAATCCGATTTTGGCTCTGGATGCCCAGATCTGGCCTTTAACAGCGCTTCACGGAGCGGCCGGGAAATTTGCATCGGCAATAACTACCGCCGAACAGCGAATGAGTGTTGGCGGAGGCTTCTCTTACGGTGAAGACCGGGACGGTGTGTGGACCGAAGGGACGGGCCAAATGGCTCTCTTGATGAAATTGCTCGGCAGGACTGAGAGGGCAGAATCGTTGATCGCTATCATCGAATCCCAGAGGTCGCCCGATGGTGGGTTCTATGCGACGACTGTCCGCGCGTTACCGACGGGGTTCGTGTTGGACACCGACCCGACCAAGCCACGACATTATTTCCGATTGTCACATCTTGGCGCAGCTTCGTGGGCTGCCCTCGCGGGATGTGGGTTCAATCCCTTACGATGACGAAAGGACTTCCCTAGCTGAGCCGCAGTGCTTCTCGTCTCGGCCGTTTTGGTCTGTTTTGATTTCGATATGTCCGCAAACGGTCAAAGACGGCCTTGGCCAGCTTGCATGACCCTGTTCGGGTCACCTTCAGGAAGCAGACCTCGCGGCGCTCTGAGCTAAGGGCCCGGACACCAACAGGACGATGTCAAAGACATGACAGCTTGTCGTTGTCATAGTCCGGCGCGTTTTAGCCTTGCATTGATCCCCGCTACCTCAATCCATCCCGCCAATGACGCCAAGAAACGAACCGCCGAAGAAAGAGGCAACAAGCATCATGAGATAGGTCGTCGCGGTGGGAGCAAGTTCTGGCTCGTGTTGAAAATGATGAAATCCGAGCAGCCCCAGCAGACAAAACCCCGCGCAGATTGTCGGCCAAAACGCCCGCCGCCGTGCTGCGAGCCGCTGGGCCGGGCTAGCCCACTGAGGCTGTGATAGATTTCTGGACCGACGAAGCGATACCGCGGCACTCACGACTACCACGACCAGACAGGCAGTGAGGAAGTACATCAGACATGTCCTCAACGCCAACCGTGGGCATCTTTGAAGACCATAGGCTGAGCCTATAGCGTGAATTAATTGCCACAACCCTAAAGCGATCGAGAAAAACGTCAGGCGCGTCGGATTGCTATAGCTGGCGAACTATGAACAAGCCGTGTGTAGACTTCTTGACGCGCCGCTTTGGCCAACCTCTGCCGTGGGATCACCGCCCGGCAATGGTCTGTCGTCCCTCCGGTACCCGACATTCAGCTCTCGTTGCCGAACGTCAGCCTCGGGCCAAATGCAGACGCTTAACGTTTGCTGGCAAAGAGCTTGCGCTGCGCGAGATTTACGTAGGAATCGGGCCAGTCGACCTCTCTCTTGGATGCCGGAAGATATCGCTTCCGGTCCGCGTACTCGTAGTACAGCGTTCCGTGGATACCTTGCGCTTCGCGCTTCAAAATAGGGCGCTCCCATACGGGCGACAATATTCGCAAAGCCTGCTCTTCCCCTACGCGTTCGGTAAAGTCCTCGACCAACTCTATGTCTTGGCCCGCGCCGGAAAAGATGGCAGCGAACTCATCATCAGTCGCTTGAAACAAGCTGAACGTCGCGTTCACCGCGCGATCTATGATCTGAATGTTCTTCAAGCTCCGCTCCCCGGAATCCGCAACCATAGGCTCTCTAGTACCGATCTCCCAAAGTCCGCAATGGGTCAGAAGCACCCGTCAACGCAACCATCGTACAACGTCCGGTTTCCCGCAGACAGCCGACATGGGGCGGCCCTTTCGTTGTTCAACTGAGGGCCAACAGCGGAAGTCGCGCACATTCGATCAGCGTTGCCGCAGATAAGTCCTTGGCTCCGATTTCATTTCGGCAGCCCGGGGCAATGTGCCAGCATGCCGGTTGATGGAAACGCTGTTCGGGGATGAAAAAAAGGAGCTTCCGATTTCGGCGCAGCGGAGTTGATATCCCACGGGATCACCACGTGGTGCCCTGACCTTCCGCCGCCACTGTGGGGCCAAGTCGCTCGGGCGGTGGTCGCATGGTGGTCGGCGCACGAGACGGAAAGTTCCACTCCGGCGGCCTGCCTGTGACTGCGCCCGTACAGGCAAATCGCGGAGCGACGCTCCGACGTCGGCTTTTCGGGGAGCACAAGCATCATGGATGAAATCCTGCGTTGGGTGGCGACAGTCGGCACGATCGGCGCCGGGCTGATCCTAGCTGCCCGGGCGCGGCCACTCATTACCGGCTGGGCCTTCGTCGTGCTGAGCGGTGCATCGGTGATCTGGATCGTCGTCGGCTATCTAACAGCGGAATATGCGCTGATGGTGCAAAACGTGGTGGTGACACTTATCAACGTGTTCGGCGTCTACCGATGGCTGATCTGGAAAGGAAATGTGTGAAAACGGTCTGCCTGCGCGCTCTGCCGCCCTCGCGCGCACAGGTCAAGCTTAGCTCGGCGGCCTCTGTCCGGTCTACCTCGCACAGCCGACACGGCGACGGCTCACCCGGTGTTTCGGCTCGGGGCCACAAGCGGAGCTCATATGAGTGTCAACCTGATGGCAACCATAGGCAAGAGAGTATGCGAGTACAAACAGGTTGACAATCATAGATTGCCACCCCGTCTCGCGATAAGCTTGCCTCTAAAAAGGGATCTCAATGAGCAGCAGTCGCATCGCTGCGCTACTTCTGATGACAATCGCTTTGCTGGTGGTCGCAATGATGCTCGAGTCCTATTGGGATTGTCGCCTTCAGAAACGGCGATCCATGACAGAATGCATGCCCGGCCGCCCAGGACCGACAGGACTTTATTGACTAGACGGATTAGACCAGCGTGAATGCATTGACGGATGGTAGTCTCCACAACAGACCTGCACGTCTCGGCCAAAGTTTGATCGTCGCAGATGACCGCCCCCAATGGATGATGACATCGACGATAGTGGATGGCGATTAGCCAGTTCTGGCTTCCTCAGAGAAGAGTGACGCCGCTCGGGCCGGTGCAGCGCAAGCCTGCTTTGGGTCAAAAGCGCCGGTCGAGGCAAGCATGGCGCGGCGTCCGGTTTACCGCCCATAGCCGACATTACAACAGGATCAGCATGGCTCGGCTAAGGCCCAACACGGATGCCGAACAGGTTGCCGACTTGGCTGCGCCAAATTGCAGGTTACGATTGAACGCTTTTCAAGCCACCAAATGCTCGGAGGTTGCCCAATGACACGACAACTTGCTTTTTTGATGCTTTCAACAATTTTGGTCTCGGCTTCTGTAAATGCTCAGGACGGGCAGCGAGAAGCGGCCATTCGCGCAATCGTCTCAGATCAATCAGCCTCATGGAATGCTGGTAACGCCGCAGAGTTTTGCCAATCGGCCGCTCCTGATATCTCAGCGTTCAATACGTCGGGAGCGGACATGTCCGGCAAAGCGCGTTTTTGCCAACGGCAACAGCAAATTTTGACTGGCATTTTCAAAGGCACCACGAAGAAGCAAACAATTCGGCGGCTACGCTTCATCACGGACGACGTGGCAATTGTAGACATTGATAATGAAATACATGGTCTGATGACCACACCAAGCGGTGCGCCAGTGACAGGCGATGGTGTAAGTAAGACACTCTTGATGGAAGTCTTTGTTAAACGGGACGGTCGCTGGTTGATGGAGGCATTTCACAACGTCGACGTTGCGGCACCAAAATAAGCGCGGCGGTTGGTCACAAACAGACTGATTTTTCCGCCTTGGGTCACTTGCTGACATCGCTGGGAACGACACGTAAAGCTCGCTTCACCCGAGCAAACGGACATCCGATATTTGTGAGTAGACCCCCTACGCGCGCCGCATCAGCTTCAGCGAGGCGGCAAGGCGCAGGCTGCGCTTGCCGGCGAGCGCGATGCCTTCGAGCTCGCCGCTGTCTTCCGTGCAGGTCCCCGAGAAGCCGATCCCCACCTCCAGGCCGCCAAACACGGGATTGTCGTCTTTCGCCGGCGTATGCTCCTGGTTCAGCATCTCGCCCTTCCAGCGGCCATCCGCCGAGGAGTAGGAGCCGAGATAGTAGAAGAACGCATCGCCTCCGAGGATACGCCCGTCCATCAGCAGCATCACGCCGGAGAGGCCGGCCTCGACGCCGTCGAGCGCGCGAAGGTGAATGGAGTACAGCCCGTTGACGATACCGCCGGGACCGACGGTGCCGCGCGGCGGCAGCGCCCCATCATCGAGCGGCGCGAGGTTGGCCCAGAACACGCTGCCCGGCATCGGATCGGCCTTGCCCTCGAACAGGATCGTCGATCCCTCCGTCCTGCCGCGGACCTTGATCGCGGCGATATCAGCGCCCATCAGCGGCTTGTCATTGGGATCGTCGTTGTGGCGCTCGGTGATGACATTGGCTTCGATCGCGCCATCCCTGACGTCATAGGTCCCAAGATGCGCAAAGGCGGAATTGCCGCCCAGCAGCTTGCCGTCATGCATGCACATGATGCTGCGGCCGAAGGCACCGTTGATGCCGTATTCAACCTTGTAGAGCCCGTTGAGCAACGTCTTGAACCCAAAAACCGAAAAAGATTTACGGGCTAGCTAGCATCGTCGCCGCATTGAAGTCATCGGCTTTTCCGCGCAGGCCCGTCCGCGACCGACCGCCGTCATGATGCCATTATGCACCTGTTTTGCCCGACGGAGCAAGTCGCCTTCGGAGTAGCCGAAATTCCACAAGCTTTTCAACCCCATCGCTACTGTGCATGGGGTTGTTTTCGCATGTTTTGTCTTGCCGGCTCCTGGACGGCATTCGCCGGCCATCAATGCCGCTTGAAGTATTGCACCTCGCGCTCGTGCTTCTCGGCCGCCGCGCGGCTCTTGAAGGTGCCGAGATTACGCCGCTTGCCGGTCTTCGGGTTCACCTTGCGCGAATAGAGGCGATATTCACCGGATGCCAGTTTGCGGATCATGGTTGCATCTCCCAGTCTGCCCATGGCAACGACCGGCGCATGGTCCAGTTCCCGGGCACCCGGCTGTCTCGAGACCGCCTGTCACGACGCCCGCAACGATCTCGCCGACCACTTGAATGAGCCGAGCCCCCTAATCACATCGCGGTCCGCCGGAGCGCTCGAATCTTCCGAAGGGAGAGGCAAATTAGAAGCACAGTGTGGTGACGAGCTTGCCCTGCTTGTCCTTGATCGCATAGGGACAGCGCAGCCGCTCCAGCGCCTTCTTGGCGTCATCGTCGCCGAGGGCTGCGGCGCGTTCGTAATAGGCCTTTGCGGCGTCGTTGTCCTTCGGCCCGCCGCGGCCTTCCTGGGCGAAGGCGCCCATTCGCTCCAGCGCGCCGGGATGATTTTGCGCGGCCGCCTTCTCGAACATTGCGCGCGCAGCGACATCGTCCCTCTCCCCGCCATTGCCGCTCGCCAGCATCAGACCGAGTTGGTACTGCGCCTCCGCATTGCTTTCGGCGGCCTTGCCCAGCAGCGCACGCGCCCGCGCAGGATCGGCGGGCGCGCCGCCACTTGCGCCGCCGAGCGCGGCGAGATTGCTGACGCCGCGAGGATTGCCGGCCTGCGCCGCCCTCTCGAACAGTTTGCGCGCTTGTGCTTCGTCCTTCGCGACGCCAGAGCCTGTCCCGTAGGCGACGCCGAGTTCGACCATCGCTGCGCTCGATCCCTTGTCGGCGGCCTTGCGCAAGGCAGTGATCGCCTCGCTCGTCTGCCCGTTGGCCGCATAGGCGCGGCCGAGCGCGAACATGGCGCGGCGCGAGGAGGATGCGGCCTGCTTGCAGAACTTGATGGCCGTCCCGACGTCGGAGGAAGCGATCTCCGTCACGCCCTTCACGTCGGCCGGCTTGTCGGGATCACTGGGATCGGCCGCCACCCGGTCGCACAGCACGAGATCGGCCGACTGCGCCTGTGCCGCCAGCGGCACGGCGAGCGTCAGGAGAGTTGCGAGGAGATAAGCGCGCATGGCCACTACGTTGCGTCCCCGCGCCGGCACATTCAAGGCTCCAGCCCCGATTGGCGGAGGACAGGAACGGCCTCGGGCGATGCCAGATAGCGCAGCAGCCTATCGGCAGCTTCGGCATGTGTCGCATTCGTCATGCGGCCGGCGGAGAACACCGCCGGCGTCTGCAAATCATGAGGGATCGGGCCGACCACCTCGATGCCGCCAACCTGCTTCAGTTCGCTGATCTGCTGCACGGCGAGATCGGCCTCGCCACTGACGAGCCGCTCCGCTGTAAAGCCCTGCTGCACGATAATGGCTTTGGCGTTGATCTCCGGCGCGATGCCCAGCCGCTGGATCAACTGCGCAAAGTAGATTCCGCTGGCGCCAAGCCGCGAGTAGGCGACGCACTGCGCCGCAAGCAGCGTCTTGCGCAGCGCGGCTTCGGTCGCGATATCGGGATGCCTCTGTCCTGCGCGGACGGCGATGCCGACATAGGAACGCGCGAGGTCAGCCGCGCTATCGGCGACCACGCGGCCCTCAGCGATCGCTGCGTCGAGCCCCTCGCGGGTGAGGATGACGAGATCGGCGGCCTCGCCGTCGCGGAGCCGCTTCAGCAGCGCCTGGGTCGGCGCGAAGTCGGCGTCGATGCGGACGCCCGTCGCAGTCTCATACGCAGACGACAGGCTGCGCATCGCGCCCATCAGGCCGAGCGTCGAGAGCAGGCGAACGAAATTGTCCATGTGCTTATCCCGTGGCGCTCAGGCGCGGTGCATCAGCTTGAGCGCGGCGGTCAGGCGCAGGCTGCGCTTGCCGGCGAGCGCCGTTGCCTCCAGCACCGCCTCTTCCGCATGGTAGCGGCCGGAGAAACCAATGCCGACTTCGTGGCCGCCGAAGATCGGATCGTCCTTGGCCTGCGTGTGTTCCTGATTGAGGATCTGGCCCTTCCAGCGGCCGTTCGCGGCGGTGTAGCTGCCGAGATAATAGAACGCCGCATCGCCGCCGAGGATGCGACCCTTGTTGAGTAGCATCACGCCGGTGAGGCCGCCATCGAGACCGTCGAGCATGCGCAGATGCATCGAATAAAGACCATCGATGATGCCGGCTTCGCCGACGCCGCCGGCGACCGGCACCTCGTCTGCGGTGATCGGCGTCATGACCGACTGGAAGGGTACGCCCGGGAGCTCTTTCAGCTCGCCCTTGAAGCGATAGAGATTGCCGTCGGCCCAGCCCTTCGCGATCAGGGTCGCATCGTCGGTGCCGGCCATGGCGCGATAGTTCGGATCGGGGTTGTGGCGGACGGTCTTGATGACGACGTCGACGCCGCCATCGGTCTTGTCGTAGGTGCGGATATGGGCGAAGGCCGAATTGCCGCCGAGCATCTTGCCATTGCCCGCGTGCATCACGCTCCGGCCGACCGCGTCGCCGAGCTGAAATCTCACCTTGTAGAAGCCTTCAAACACCAGCCGTGTCCCCGGCTCTGCGCATCCGGGCGCACTCTCCCGCATTCCAACGCGATCGACAAGCTTGACGCAGGAAGCGGCCGGCAGGCCACAGGAGAGCTGTCATCAAAAATGCAGAAATCCGCCGGAGCCCTGCAGCTCCGGCGGATTTGAGACCAACCCGGGCCAGCCCCCTAGCCCGGGGCGGAAGGATCTTAGGCCGCGGCCTTCTTGTTGGTCGGCACGGATGAGATCGTCTTCAGGATCTGTGAAGCGATCTGGTAGGGGTCGCCTTGCGAATTCGGACGACGGTCTTCCAGATAGCCCTTGTAGCCGTTGTTGACGAAGGAGTGCGGAACGCGGATCGAGGCGCCGCGGTCGGCCACGCCGTAGCTGAACTTGTTCCAGGGCGCGGTCTCGTGCTTGCCGGTCAGACGCTTGTCGTTGTCCGGGCCGTAAACGGCGATGTGGTCCATCAGGTTCTTCTCGAACGCCGCCATTAGCGCCTCGAAATACTCCTTGCCGCCGACTTCGCGCATATAGGCGGTCGAGAAGTTGGCGTGCATGCCCGAGCCGTTCCAGTCGGTGTCGCCGAGCGGCTTGCAGTGGAACTCGATGTCGATGCCGTACTTCTCGGTGAGACGCAGCATCAGGTAGCGGGCCATCCACATCTGGTCGGCAGCGGTCTTGGAGCCCTTGCCGAAGATCTGGAATTCCCACTGGCCCTTGGCGACTTCCGCGTTGATGCCTTCATGGTTGATTCCGGCAGCGAGGCAGAGGTCGAGATGCTCTTCGACGATCTTGCGGGCGACGTCGCCAACGTTCGAGTAGCCGACGCCGGTGTAATACGGACCCTGCGGGGCCGGATAGCCCGAGGACGGGAAGCCGAGCGGACGACCGTCCTTGTAGAAAAAGTACTCCTGCTCGAAGCCGAACCAGGCGCCGGGATCGTCGAGGATGGTGGCGCGCTTGTTGGATGGATGGGGGGTCTTGCCATCGGGCATCATGACTTCGCACATCACGAGCACGCCGTTGGTGCGCGCGGCGTCCGGGAAGACGGCGACCGGCTTCAGCACGCAATCGGAGCTATGACCTTCGGCCTGCTGGGTCGAGGAGCCATCGAAGCCCCAGAGCGGAAGCTGCTCGAGCGTCGGGAACGACGCGAATTCCTTGATCTGAGTTTTGCCGCGCAAATTCGGAGTCGGCGTATATCCGTCGAGCCAGATGTACTCGAGCTTGTACTTGGTCATTGAGCCTCTCTGTAGATGATGCGAAAGGTTGGGGGCCCTGGGGGTCCCCGCACGTTTGTACCCGGCCACCATCGGCCGGCCCCTTACAAGCATTTTACGTGCCAAAAGGCCGCACTGCGGCGTATTTTCCAGCGCGGTCGGCGCCGGCTTGGAGCTGACAGACCGGCCCCAACAATCTGCGTCATAGCCGCGCACCTTAGCGTGAAGCTGCACCGCAAAAATCCCGGCAAAAGCGCCCGATTCTGAAGCAGGCGCCACAATGCTGAACGCTGCCGATGAAACGCGCATCAAGGCCCAGCAACTTTCGTAAAGTCCTACCCCACTGCCTAGCAACCTTTGGAATAGCCCAGCCGTTGGTCAGCGACGCCGTGCCTTAGGAGATGCAGCAGACCATCTGCCTAGAAATTGGGCGGCAACTGATTTCCTTTTCAGCACTTTCCAATTCGGGGGGCGCCGCCGATATGGAGATTTCAGTAACCACAATCGAACGAGTCGGGCGCACCATGGAGGCCAAGGCGCTTTGACCAAGGAGAAATCGCAATGATGAACAATGGTCTGAGTCACGGAACTGCGAAGATCTACCAATTCCCTGCCGGGGGCCGCGCAGCTCTTGGGGGACGCCGCTATGGCGAGACCCGTCTTCCCGCGGATCATGCTTCGCTTCCCACCAACGTCTCGATATGCAGCGACAGTTGGTATCACCAGGACGCGGTGGACGAAGCCAAGCCGAAATGGGATCGCTGACGATACCGTCGCGCTCTCGCAAACGCCGGCGGCAGTTCAAAAATGGGTCGAAGCCACGGTGTTTCGGCCCTTTTTGATTCCTGCAGATACAAGGCCGTTCAGATCACCGCGCAGGCCGTGACCGGCCGCTTCAGATGTCTGATCGTCATGGCCCCGGTCCTGGCCGACAGCATGGCGATGGCCAAAACAATGGCCTTGTGTCGGCCCATGATCGGCCTCTGTAGTATCCTCAAGGCCGCCGCAGCGCGTCCGGTGGAACCACAACCCAAGCTGATCTCATGTCCGACTCCCCTGCCCGCCACCTCGCCCTGCAAGGCGCCAGCAATTTTCGCGATCTCGGCGGCTATCCGACCACCGACGGCCGCATCACGCGCTGGCGGCAGATCTTCCGCTCCAACCATCTCGGCGACCTCACTGCAGCCGACATCGAGATCGTCCGAGCGCTGGGGGTGCGAAGCGCCTTCGATTTCCGTGGGCTGGAGGAGCGCGCGGCCGGCGTCTGCGTCGTGAACGAGATCACCGTGCACTCACTGCCGATCGAGCCGACCGTCGTCGCTGCGCTGCGCGCCGAACTCGCTCGGGGCACGCTGACGGCACCGGTCGCGCTGGAGATCATGCGCGAATCCTATCGCAACTACGTTCGTCACAACACGCACAGCTTTCGCAACCTGTTCGGCCATCTCCTGGAAGATCGCGCGCCGCTCGTGATTCATTGCACGGCGGGCAAGGACCGCACCGGGTTTGCCAGCGCGCTGATCCTGCATGCCCTCGGCGTACCCGATGACGTCATTGCCGAGGACTACCTGCTCACCAACCAGCACTACAAGCGCGATGCGACAGCTGCGATCGATCTGCCTGAGGACGTACGCAATGCCATCGGCAGCGTCGAAGCCTCTTACCTTGCTGCAGCGTTCGAAGCCGTCGGCCAGGAATATGGCGATATCGAAACCTATTTGCGCGACGGGCTCAAACTCGGCGCGGCCGAACGGACTGCACTGAAGGCGCGTTATCTGCAATCGTAGGCGGCGTGCCGGGAGAACCATGATGCAAGGCAGGGTTCTGATCGTGACTGGCGCGCGCGGCGCGCTCGGCAAGGTCGTTGCGGAGATTGCGCAGTCGCGCGGCGCGCGCACGGCCCGGATCGATCACGCGGCTTCACAAGGCTCCGCAACGCCTGAAAGCATCGAGATCGGCGGCGTCGACCTGACCGATGCGACACAGGCGAAGACGGCGATCGAGGCGGCGGCAAAGCACTTCGGCAAGCTCGATGCGCTGATCAACATCGCCGGCGGCTTCGCCTTCGAGACCGTCGGCGACGGCGATGTTGCGACCTGGCAACGCATGCATGCGCTGAATGTCCTGACCACGCTCAACACCTCGCGCGCGGCGCTGCCGCATCTCGCCGCCTCCAAGGCCGGCCGCATCGTCAACATCGGGGCGATGGGTGCGCTCCAGGCAGGCTCCGGCATGGCCCCTATGCGGCCTCGAAAGCAGGCGTGCATCGCCTCACCGAGGCACTCGCCAATGAGTTGAAAGGCAGGGTCACCGTGAATGCGGTGTTGCCGTCGATCATCGACACCAATGCCAACCGCGCCGACATGCCGAAAGCCGACTTCTCCAAATGGGTGACGCCGCAGGAGCTCGCCGAAGTCATCCTGTTTCTCGCCAGCGACGCCGCGAGCGGCGTCACCGGCGCGCTGATTCCGGTGGCTGGGCGGGTGTAGGCGGATCGCGTTCCGAGGCTCTGCCAGATGGCAATGATTCAATCGGAGCCGAGAAGGCTCTAAACTGCCTGCAACTGATTCTCCGATCGGACGTCACACACGGAACTTGTCTTTGGAAACCGCGCTCTATCTGCCCGTCAAACGCTTCCTCGAAGAGCTCGGCTTCACCGTGAAGGGGGAGATCGGCGGCTGCGATCTCGTGGGCCTCAGCGCCGGCGATCCACCTGTCGTGGTGATCGGCGAGCTCAAGCTCGCCTTCAATCTCGAGCTGATCCTTCAGGCGGTCGACCGCGCGCCGGCCGGCGACGAGATCTGGATCGCCGGCAAAATGTCGGCCCGCGGCAAAGGGCGCGAGAGCGATGCGCGCTACCGCAACCTGTGCCGCCGGCTCGGCTTCGGCATGCTCGGGGTCACCGATCGCGGCCAGGTCGAGGTGCTGGTGAAGCCGCCGACGGCGGCGCCGCGCCGCGAGCCGAAAGTGCGCTCGCGCCTTGTCGCCGAACATCAGCGCCGGCAGGGCGATCCCGTGCTCGGCGGCAGCACTCGTGCCCCGATCATGACGGCCTACCGGCAGCAGGCGCTGGCCTGCGCCTCCGCCCTCGCCGAAGGCCCCCGGCGAGTGAGCGAGTTGCGCGAACGCTGTCCCGATGCCGGCAAGATCTTGCTTAACAATGTGTATGGCTGGTTCGCACGTGCTGAACGGGGAATCTACGGGCTCACCGAAGCTGGGCACGCGGCGCTGAAACGCTGGCCACAGCAAGGGATTGAACTCGGTGCAGGTATCGCGTCACCGCCCTGACGTGCATAGCTGAGATGCCACACCGATTCCATATTGCAATGCAACATTCGCGGCACTAGGTATCCCGGCATCAAACGAGGCCGTTATGAGCGCAGACTGGAACACCAAATATGGCACGCGGCGCGTGCGTCACGATCCGCCCACCCTGGACGAGGCGATCTTCGCCGCCGTCGGCATCACCGACGACCAGGAGCAGCAGGCCGAGATCGCAGCAGCGCTGATGGGCATGCCGCTCGATGTCGTGCAGGCCGAGGTCAAGAAGCAGGCCCGCACCAACAGCCGCATCACCGCAACCCGCGTGATCGCCGGTGAACAGGGCGCGCAACGTTCCGTGGTGGTCGAGCGCCGCGTCGTCCGCCGTTTCGGCAACGACAAGCGCACCGGCACCTGAGCGCTCGTTTCCTACCCAGACTGTGAAAAGCGGACCGGCCTTGCCGGTCCGCTTTCTGTCTTATGCGGCGCGACTGCCGTACATGCTGGAGATGATCTTCCAGCAGGTCGAGTTGAAGCTGAGCAAGGCCCGGCCGGCTGTGAAGGGCGAAGCCGCGAGATCGGCAAGCTCGGCCTCGGTTGTCTTCGTGAGGTCGATCGTCCCAGTCGATTCGCCGTGGCGGAAAGCCAGATGCGCACCGAACTTCCTGGCGAGCGCCCGCATGGCGTGGTTCTCGGCGCCGGTGGTGATGCGCAGGCGCTTATAGCCCTTCCAGCGCGCTTCCGCGATCAGACGGCGGAACAGTACGGTGCCGACGCCCTGACGGCGCGCGGAAGCCTCCACGCTGAAGGCGACCTCAGGCAGCGAATCATCCTCCGGCGGATGCAGCTCGGCCGCACCGCGGACCATGCCATCGACAATGTAGGCGACGATCACGGTGCCGTCGTCGGCGCAGCGGGCGGCATAACGCTCGATGAAGCTGTCGTCGAGAAAACCGTTGAAACGGTCGTGCCGGCTTGCGGGATCCAGTCTCAGCAGATGGTCGCGCAGGAGCGGCAATTCTTCCTGCTGGATCAAGGTCCGCACATAGCCCGGAGCGGTGCGGACGGTCTCTTCAAGTACCACGTCAAAACTCCTCTTGGTGTCCCTCGAGGAGGCGTTCGAATCCCTAGGCCGCCTATATTGTGCATCGCAACAAGCTTTTCAAGATGCGAGACTGCCCAAGTAAGTGGCACCGGATGCGACTATTTCGTTAACAAAATCAAGGCCCCCCATTCATAGGAGGATGAGCTGCGTCTGGGTCACGATGGCCACAAGCTTGCCGTCCTCGGTTTCCAGCCGGGTGGTCCAGACCTGGGTCCGCCGGCCTCGGTGGACCGGGGTGGCGGTCGCGATCACCGTGGTTCCCTCCCTGGCCCCACCGATGAAGTTGGTCTTGCTTTCCAGCGTCGTGGTGCCTTTGGCGTCGTCCGGCAGGTTGATCACGGTCGCAGCCGCACCGACGGAATCCGCCAGCGCCATCACCGCGCCGCCATGAATGGTGTGATGAAGCGTGCAGAGGTCGGGCCTGACCGTCATCCGCGCCACCACGCGGTCCTTGTCGGCCTCGACGAACTCGACGCCTTTGAGCTCGGCGAACGGCATCTTCATGACTTTAAGTTTCTCGAGCGGCGTCATCGGATCTCCTTCCAATTCCTTGTTGTCTCAACGTGAATTGCTTCGTGCGGCAAAGCAATGACGTCCAAGGTAATGGGCGGGCTGACATCGGCGCCGACATTGTGCATAGGCTGCTCGCATGCGCCACTTCCCCCCGCACCGCATCGTCTGCCTGACCGAGGAGACGGTCGAAACACTCTACCTGCTCGGCGAGCAGGACCGCATCGTCGGCGTCTCCGGACATGCCGGGCGCCCGCCCCAGGTGCGACGGGAGAAGCCACGGGTGTCGGCGTTCGTCTCGGCCGACATCCCAAAGATCCTGGCGCTGGAGCCAGAGCTGGTGCTGGCCTTCTCCGATCTGCAGGCCGGCATCGTCGCAGATCTCGTCCGCGCCGGTGTCGACGTCCACGTCTTCAACCAGCGTGACGTCGCCGGAATCTTGGCGATGGTCCGCACGCTTGGTGCGCTTGTCGGTGCGGCCGAGCGCGCGGAGAACCTCGCGCAAGGTTTTGAGCGACGCCTCGCCGCGATCGCGGCAACGCCCCGGCCCTCGGCGCGGCCGAGAGTCTATTTCGAGGAGTGGGACGATCCGCTGATCTCGGGCATCGGTTGGGTCTCCGAGCTGATCGAAATCGCCGGCGGCGCGGATGTGTTCCCGGAGCTGCGATCGCGGCAGGCGGCGAAGGACCGCATCGTATCGGCGGAGATGGTGCGCGAGGCAGCGCCCGATGTGATCCTCGCCTCGTGGTGCGGCAAGAAGGTCGTCCCTGCCCGTATCCGCGCGCGCGACGGCTGGGGTGAGATTCCGGCGCTGCGCAACAGCCGCATCGTGGAAATCAAGTCGCCGATCATCTTGCAGCCGGGACCGGCAGCGCTGACGGATGGGCTCGATGCGATCGTGATGGCATTGTGGGGGACGTGATCCCTCCGCCGTCATTGCGAGCCAACGGGTCCGCGCGCAGCGCGGCCCGATGACAGGCTCCGCGAAGCAATTCAGGCTGCCTCTGTGGAAGGATTCTGGAATGCTTCGTCGCAAGGGCTCCTCGCGATGACGCCTGTGGAGGCGCCTTTCCTCACGTCACCGCATTGACGACCTGATATTCCGGCCGGCGCCACACTTCGCCTACGATCACCTCCTCGATGATCTCGGCGGCTCGGACGATCTCGTCCTCTCCGACATAAAGCGGCGTGATCCCGAACCTCATGATATCTGGTGCGCGGAAATCACCGATGACGCCTCGGGCAATCAGCGCCTGCATGGCGGCGTAGCCGCCGTCGAAGACAAAGGAGATTTGCGAGCCGCGGCGCTCGTGCGCGCGCGGGGTCACCAATTTCAGAGATGGGCAGCGACGCTCAACTTCGGCGATCAGGAGATCACCGAGCGCCAGCGAACGCGCACGGACCTCACGGATGTCAATCCGATCCCAGATGTCGAGTGAGGCCTCCAACGCCGCCATCGCCAGCACCGGCGGCGTTCCGACACGCATGCGCTCGACGCCGCCGGCCGCCGCATAGGCAAGCTCGAACCCAAACGGTTTGGCATGGCCCATCCATCCCGACAGAGCGGCGCGGACATTGTCGGCGTGGCGCGGCGCAACGTAGAGGAAGGCCGGCGCGCCGGGACCGGCGTTGAGATATTTGTAAGTGCAGCCCGCGGCAAAATCCGCGCCGCAGCCGGAGAGATCGACCGGCAGCGCGCCGGCGGAATGGGCGAGATCCCAGACGGTGACGACGCCGAGCGCACGCGCTTTCGCAGTGAGCTTCGCCATGTCGTGGCGGCGGCCGGTGCGGTAGTCGACCTCGGTGATGTAGAGGACGGCGACCTCCTCCGACAGCGCGGCCTCGATCTCCTCCGGCGCCACCAGACGTAATCGATGGCCGCGCCCAAGCGTTTCGATCAGGCCTTCGGCCATGTAGAGGTCGGTCGGGAAATTGCCGGTGTCCGACAGGATCACCTTGCGCGACGCGTTCATATCGAGCGCAGCCGCGAGTGCCTGGTAGACCTTGAGCGAGAGCGTGTCTCCGACCATCACGGAGCCAGCCTCGGCGCCGATCAGTCGCGCAATGCGATCGCCGACATGACGCGGTTGGGCATACCAGCCTGCGGTGTTCCAGGCACGGATCAGCTCATTGCCCCATTCGGCCGTGATGACGCGATTGACGCGCTCGGCAACGCCGAGCGGCAGCGCGCCGAGCGAATTGCCGTCAAGATAGATCACACCGTCGGGCAGATGGAACAAAGCCTTGGTGTCGTCGTAGACGCGTAGCTTGGTCATGGCCATCTCTACAAAATCGTACGCACGCGCCAGAGCTCGGGGAATAGCTCGATCTCCAGCATCCGTTTGAGATAGCTGACGCCGCCGGTACCACCGGTGCCGCGCTTGAAGCCGATCACGCGCTCGACCGTTGTCACGTGGTTGAAGCGCCAGCGGCGGAAATAGTCCTCGAAATCGACCAGCTTCTCGGCAAGCTCATAAAGCATCCAGTGCGTCTCCGGCGCCTCGTAGACGATACGCCAGGCCTGGAGTACGCCTTCATTGAAGCTGTGGGTTTCGCGGACGTCGCGGGCCAGCACGGCCGCAGGCATCTTGAGCCCACTACGGTCGGCAAGCCGCAGCACCTCGTCATAGAGGCTTGGGGTCGCGAGCTCGGCTTCGAGCAGCTTCGTCGTTTCCGCATCGTGCGCGTGCGGCTTGAGCATGGCGTGGTTGCGGTTGCCGAGCAGGAATTCGATCAGCCTGTATTGACGTGACTGGAAGCCCGAGGACTGCCCGAGCTGCGAGCGGAAGCGCGTATACTCGCTCGGCGTCATCGTCCGCAGCACGTCCCAGGCGCCATTGAGCTGCTCGAAGATGCGCGACACCCGCGCCAGCATCTTCATCGCGGGCTGCACCTCATCCCCGGCGATGGCGCGGCGGGCGGCGCTGAGCTCGTGGATGGCAAGGCGCATCCACAGCTCCGTGGTCTGATGCTGGATGATGAACAGCATCTCGTCATGGGCTTCCGAGAGCGGAAGCTGCGCGCCGAGAATCGCATCCAGCGCCAGGTAGTCGCCGTAGGACATGCGCCGGACGAAATCCGTCTCCGCGCCTTCGCTTGCAGGATCGTAATCGCTGGACGTCATGATAAGTCCTCTCGATCCATCTTCCCTCGCCTCGTCAGTCGAGGCCGATCAGACGCGCGGTGATCGGCGACGACGGATCCTTAAGCCCGTCGATCACGGTAAAATGGTTGAGCCCGGGATCGATGACGAGGTGCGTCGGCACGTCGAAACCGGTCCAGACGTTGGCCATCAGGTCGGATTGGCGGATGAATTCAGGGCGCTCGTTACCGCCGACCCAGGCCGTCACAGGCGACTGCCCCCGCGGCAGATGCAGCGCCGCGCTCTCGAGCGTCGCCTCCTGCATGGTCATGCGCAGCGTCTCGTTCATCCTTGTCTTCAAAAGCGGCCGCAGATCGTGCAGGCCGCTGATCGAGAGCGTGCCGGCAATACGATCGTAGACGGCGGGCTCGAGCCGGCTGTCGTCGCACAGCATGCGCGTGACGAGATGGCCGCCGGCGGAATGGCCGGCGAGCCGGATCGGCCCTGGCACCAGCGAGGCCGCCTTTGCGACCGCGGCGGTGATCTCGGCAGTGATGTCGGAGATGCGTGCGGCCGGTGTCAGCGTGTAGCTCGGCAGCGCCACGGCCCAGCCATGATGCCTTGCGCCTTCGGCAAGATCGGTCCAGGCTGATTTATCAAAGCGCATCCAGTAGCCGCCATGCACGAACACGACGAGGCCCTTGCTGTCGCCGTCGGGCAGGATCAGGTCGAGGCGCTGCCGCTCACCGGCGCCGTAGGCGACGTCGGGACGAAAATCCCTCAATCCCGCACGGTAAGCCGCCGCCCGCTCCGCCCACAGCGCCGGCATTTTGTCCGAGCCGGGGATATGGGTCGAATTGGCATAAGCATCATCCCAATCGCGCATCGTAATTTCCTCGGCGGATTTAAGGCCCCTGCAACGGACCCCAGTCTGCCACCGGCAAGGCCGCCATCCTAGCCTTTATTTTAAGCTTAAAGGATTGATCCGCGCCCGTGTCTCGGACAGCGGACCGCATCGGCAAGGTATGTCCTTTGCCCTGAGGAGCCGCCGTCACATTAAGTGACTGCGAGCGCAGCGAAGCGAATCCAGAATCGCTCCGCGGCGGCAGTCTGGATTGCTCCGTCGCTTCGCTCCTCGCTGACGGCAGAGAGGGCAAGCGGTTGCTTACGCCTTCTCCACTCCGCACCACTCCGCGATGAACAGCGCCATCGCCTTGGTGGACTTCTTCAGCGACTCCAGCTCGACAAACTCGTTGAAGCCGTGCATCTCGCCGCCGCTCGCGCCGAAGCACAGGCTCGGGATGCCATGATTGAGGCCGTAGAAGCGGGTATCGGTAAGTGCAGTGAAGACGAGGTCCTCGACTGCGCCACCGTAGACCTTATTGAAGGCCTTGCCGAACGCGGCCTCGGGTGCGGCAGCGTCAGTCAGTTCATACCCCTCCGACAGGAAGCCCGACCATTCGATCTCCGGCGGGTTGTTGGCGAGGAAGCGGTGGTTGCGCGCAGCGGCCGCGACGCATGCCAAAATCTCCTTCTGGTGCTCGGCGATCGACCAGCCCGGCAACACGGCAATCCGGCAGTCGACGTCGCACCAGGCCGGCACGCTAGAGGCCCAATCGCCGCCCTTGATGATGCCGGGATTGAAATTGATTGGATGGTTGAGCGTCCTGAAGTGACGGTCGGCTTTGGCGCGCTCGTTCCATTCGATCTCGAGTTTTTGTAGGGCCTGGATCAAATGATAGGCCGCCATGATTGCGTTCGCGCCGGAACCGGCGAAGGCAACGTGGGTCGGATGGCCCTTCACGCGCAGGCGAAACCAGATCACGCCAACCTGAGAGCGCACCATCTTGCCGCCGGTCGGCTCCGGGATGAAGCAGGCATTGGCGCGGTAGCCGCGCTGAAGCGTCGAGAGCGCGCCGACGCCCGTGCTCTCCTCCTCGATCACGGACTGGAAGTGGATCCGCGCCGTAGGCTTCAAGCCCGCGGCTTTGATCGCATCCAGCGCGTAGAGCGCACCGATCGTGCCCGACTTCATGTCGCAGGCACCCCGGCCGAACATCTTGCCGTCCTTGATGACGGGCGAGAACGGCGGCGTATCCCACAATTCCAGCGGACCTGCCGGCACCACGTCGCAGTGCCCCTGGAGGATCAGCGATTTTCCAACGTTGGTTTGCGGACGGTAGGTGCCCACCACCGAACGCGCTTTCGAAAAATCATGCTCGATCGGGCCAAAACCGCGCAGATCCTTGAGATCGTCGACATTGATGTGCCAGTCGTCGACCTCATAGCCGCGTTCGCGCAGGAGATCGCCGATCATGTCCTGGCACGGTCCCTCCGCTCCGCGGGTCGAGGGGATCGCGACGAAATCGCGGGTGGTCGCAAGCTGGGCTTCGAAGCCGGCGTCGACGGCGTCAAGAATCCTCTGCTGCGTCTCGGCGTTCATCAGGCAACTCCAATCGGGCGTTCAGATCATCGATGGAGCGCAAGCTAGCCGATTTCAGCCGTTCGGGTACTGTACAAAATAAGCATCCCGCAATGCATCTTCGAGCAGCCGGCCTTCGAAGTAGCCATTCAACGTCGCAGGCCGGCTGACGCCGTCGAGCAAACGCGGACACGGCTCGGGCGCGCCGAGCACCGTGCGCACCGGGATGCGCTCGGCATAGATCGGGAGTTCGTAGTCCTCATCGTCATCGGCCACGCCCTTGGCACGGATCTTGGCCGAGGCCTCCTCGATCGCCATCGCGATGAAGGAGGTCGCCCTGGTCTCCTGCGCGGTGCTCTGACGCAGGCCCGCGGTGCGGCCCGGGAAGAAGCGGTCGACCATCGCGATCACGGCGCGCTCCTTCTCCTCGCGGTCGGTGACGAGATAGGCGGTGCCGAACGCCATCACCGCGCGGTAATCGGCGGAGTGATTGAAGCCGCAGCGCGCCAGCACGAGACTGTCGAGATGGGCTACCGTCAGGCAGACGCGCTCGCCCCTGGTCTGATTGCGCAGCATGCGGCTGGCGCTGCTCCCATGCCAGTACAGCTTCGTTCCTTCGCGCCAGAAGAAGGTCGGCGTGCAATAGGGCTGACCGTCGATCACATAGGACACGTGGCAGAGCATCGAGGAATCCAGGATGCGGTGAACGGTCGCGTGATCGTAGAAGCCGCGGTCATGACGGCGCTTCACCTGGTTGCGCGCTGATGTCGGATAGGAGTTTGAGTTTTCAACCTGGCTCACGGCCACACCTCGGAGATTGGAACAATTCGGAGAGTTGTAGCCGTGGATTTGGTCTGCGATAGTGCCAATTCCATGCGAAAATTTCCGACCAATTCTCCCTCGCCGGCCAAGGCCGAGCTGCCGCTCGACCTTACCGGTCCGCACATCACGGCCAGGGCCTCCGCGGCGCACCGGCTCTACCAGGCGCTGTGCGAGACGATCGTCTCCGGTCTCGTCAGGCCTGGCGAGCCATTGCCGCCCTCACGGACACTGGCGCAGCAGACCGGCTTGCGCCGCAACGCCGTCGTCACTGCCTATGAGCGGCTGATCGCCGACGGTTTTGCCGAGGCAACCGTCGGCTCCGGCACCTTCGTCGCCGCGCGCATCCCTGCACGAGCAGCCGAGGCGAACAAACCCAAGGCGGTTGTCGAAGCGCCGCAGCATGGCGCGTTCGCGCTCGGCTGCACCCATATCGACGAGCGCGCCGTGCAGCGCTTCCGCGCCTTCGTGGGCCGGCGCATGCGCGCATTCGGATCCGAGCATCTGCATTATGGCGATCCCCGCGGCAGTCGCGAGCTGCGTGCGGCAATCGCCGATCACCTGTTGTCGACGCGAGGGCTGCGCTGCGATCCCGATCAGATCATGCTCACGTCCGGCACGCTGCATGCGCTGCGCATCGTGCTGAGCGCGATCCTTAGGACGGGCGACCAGGTCTGGTGCGAGGACCCCGGCTATCCGATCGCGCGCCGGACGATCGGACATTGCGGATATCGCACCGTACCCATTCCGGTCGACGCGCACGGGCTGCACGTCGCCAAAGGTCGTTCGGCGGCGCCGTCTGCGCGCGCGGCCTATGTCACGCCGTCGCACCAGTTTCCGCTGGGCGTCCAGATGTCGATGCCACGGCGGCTCGAACTGCTGCACTGGGCAAAGCAGGCCGGCGCCTTCGTGTTGGAGGACGATTACGACAGCGAGTTCCGCTATGACGGCGCGCCGCTGATGTCGCTCGCCGGGATCGATCACCTCCAGCGCGTGATCTACCTGGGCACCTTCGCCAAGACCTTGTTTCCGGGCCTGCGCATCGGCTATTGCGCGCTGCCCGAGCGCCTGATCGCGGACGTGACGGCTGCACGGGCTGCGCTCGACCGCTTTCCCGGCACGCTGATGGAAGGCGCGGTGGCCGACATGCTCAATTCCGGCGCCTTCGCCGCGAACCTGAAGCGGGTGCGAAAGCTCTATCGCGAGGCGCGTGATGCGTTGGCGGAGACATTGGAAGCGAAATCGGACAGGACGCTATCGGTGCCGGTGCCGTCGCAAGGGTTGCATCTTGTCGCACGGTTCGATCCCTCGGTCGATCCGTCGCGCGCGGCCGAGGCCAAGCGGGCCGCCGGCGCGGAAGGCTGGCTCCTGGCCGACACCTATTCGCTCGCGCGTCCCCTGCCCGGTTTCGTGCTTGGATTTTCAGGGCATACGGTTCCGCAACTGGTGGCCTCTGCCGAACGGCTGGCGCGCGAGTCGCGCGCTATCTTGTGCGCGAGGAGCTCAGCCCGGCAGGCGTAACGAAGCTTCGCCTATCAGAATCGCCTCCAGCTCCCTAGATTGCGGCATCGACGCCGGACTTCAATCATGCTGCTACACCGCGCGACCTGCCTTTCGCTCCTGATGTCCCTCGCGCTCGCCTCCACGGCGCGCGCAACAATGGTCGGCCGCGAACAGGACATCGTGGACCTCAAGCTCGGCCAGCGCGTGCAAGTGGATGACGGAACTTGCCCCGCCGGACAGGTCAAGGAAGTGCGCGGCGCGAGGATGACCGACAAAGGCGTTTCACGGACCAGCACCTGCGTGCCACGATACGGTCCGAAAACCAAATAATCTGAACGTCACTTCGCCGGATCGAACATGCACTGCAAGGTCGGCTTGGCGATTTTGGTGAAGGTCGGGCCGATTTCGCCCTGCTTGGACGTCGGCACCCAGTCGGTCTCGATCGTCGGCACGCCGGTCTCGCTGATGCCGCGCAGCAGCGCCTCACGCAAGTCGCGGTCCTCGACGACGGCAGCGGCATGGTCGTGCAGGCAACCGCAGACCTCCTCCGGGTGCTCCCAGCGCCCGAGCATGCGCGGCGCACACTGACGCACGAATTCGGCACGGGCATCCGGCAGCCTGGAGGGAGCGCGCACCTGCGCCGCAGCGGCGCTGAGCGTCAGAACGGACATGAACGCTGCGGCGCAGAAACGAGCAATCATGATGGCCTTTGCCGGCAATTTTTCTTGTTGGCGATCAGAAGCGCGTGGCGACTACGATCGGCTGCGGTGCCGTGATCGTCAGCGACGAACCGGTGTACTGGAAGGTGCCGACACCGGGAACACTGCCATCCGGCGAGCCCGCGAACGAGGAACCGGCAAGCACGAAGCCGAAGGCAAGGATGAAGCTGAGCGCGCGCATGGTCTTGTCTCCGAATCGGTGGCCGCCGGTGCCGTCGTTGTGAAGCTGATAACCATGGGTGGTTTCGTGCGTGATGCGCCAAAAGCGGAAAATGGTTTCATCTTTCGTGAGAATTGTTTCGTCGTGTCCGGCACGACGAAACATTCGCCGGAAAATCCCAATCTTTTCAGGTGGGTCGCGCCATGGCCCAGACCTCGCAGTCGTCAGTGAGTGAAGAACTCACCGCACTTCTGGACGCTTGCGTCCGCTGGTCCCCACGGCATGATCGGCACGGTCGAGGTCGAGTTCTTCGGTGAACCCTCGATTAGTTTGTCCGAATAGACCATGTAGACCAGCACGTTGCGCTTGGCGTCACAGCCGCGCACGATCTGCATCTTCTTGAAGAATAGCGAGCGGCGCTGGCGGAACATGTCGTCGCCCTGCTCCATCTTGTTCTTGAACTTGATCGGGCCGACCTGGCGACAGGCCAGCGAGATGTCCGAGACCTCCTCGGCAAGGCCGAGCCAGCCCTTGAAGCCGCCCTTCTCCGGCACGGTGAAGTGACAGGCGACGCCCTCGACCTCGGGGTCGTCGAGGCCGTACGTCGCGAGCTTGTCGTTCGGGCTCATCCATTTGAATACGGTCGAGCGGCGGAAGATCAGATCCGGCTCGTCGGCAGCAAGGGCGGGCGCCGCGCAAACCGTCAGAGCCAGGAGGAATAAAGCGAGGCCCTTCAAACGGATGCCGAAAAGACCGTCGAAACGAGATGACATGAAGTTCTCCGGTAACAAGTCCCCGCAATGTAGGCATCAGGCGGCCGGTCAGGAAGACGAGCGGCCAGTTGGCACGGCCGCCGTTTACCGCTCTGTGAGGCTTTTTTGCTACGCGTTGAACAAAAGTAGCTGACGGCAGAACCACCTTAAGGGTGAACGCGTATCCCTTTTGCGAGACTAACGATTGATTTGGGTTGTGGATTCGAGGATGAACAGCGTGAACGGGTCCGGTTTTGCTGCCAAGCCAACGCGGATTTGGCGGATCGCCATTTTGACGGCGGCGGGTGCGATCGGGACGGCAAGCCAGGCTGACGCAGCGTTTTATTATTGGACGGATTATTCTGATGGGTCCTATTACGCCCGACAGGATCGGCTTCCCGAAATACCGCGCCAGAAGCCGCCGAAGCGCGGCACGGCGGGCAAGAAGGAGATCGTCGCTGAGAAGGAAGCCGGCACCAAGCCGCAAGGACCGCTCGTCATCGTCGTCTCGATCGACCGGCAGAAGGTGACGGTCTACGACAGCAAGGGCGTGTTCGCGGAATCTCCGGTATCGACGGGCATGAAGGGCCATTCGACGCCGATGGGTGTGTTCAGCGTCATCCAGAAGCACAAATTCCACCATTCCAACATCTACAGCGGCGCCCCGATGCCGTACATGCAGCGGATCACCTGGTCTGGCGTCGCCATGCATGCCGGCGTGCTGCCGGGCTATCCGGCCTCGCATGGCTGCATCCGCATGCCAATGGCGTTCGCGGTGAAGATGTGGAACTGGACCAGGATGGGCGCGCGTGTGATCGTCGCGCCCGGCCAGATGTCGCCGCAAAGCTTTTCGCATCCGCTGCTCGCCTCGGTGCGCGTAGCGCCGCAACCCGCCGCCAGCCTCGCGCCGCAGATCAACGCCAGCGACAAAGCCGATAAGGGCGCGGCGCAAACCAAAGTCAGCGAAGCCAGGCCGGCCGAGACGAAGACCGCGAGTGCAGACAGCGTGCTCGAGCTGCGCGCGTCCGTCGGCCACACCGTGATGTCGGATGTGACTACCGGCAATGCGCCCGCCCGCGAGGAAGCGGCTGCGCCGGCCGACAAGATCACGACCAAGACCGCCGAGGCATCTGACGCGGCCAAGCCGCAGTCCGAAGAAACCGCCAAGCCCGCGAACATGGACGCAAAGCCCATTGAGGCCGCAGAAGCGCCCAAGGCTTCGACAGTGAGCGACGACAAGCTCGGCGCTGCCAAGACCGAAGCTGCCGATTCCCGGAAGAAGCCTGATGCTCCGGCACTCGCCACCTCGGCGGACGCGGACAAGGACGAGACCCGCGTTGCCGATCCGGCACCTGCGGCGAAGCCGGATGCGCCGCGGCGGGCCGGCCAGATCGCCGTTTTTATCAGCCGCAAGGATTCCAAGCTCTACGTGCGACAGAACTTCGCGCCGTTGTTCGAGGTGCCCGTCGTGATCGCCCCGAGCGACCGGCCGCTCGGCACGCACGTCTTCACAGCCGAAGTCGATAAGACCGATTCCAACGCGCTGCATTGGTCGGTGGTGTCGCTGCCGATCTCCGTCCGCGCCGCTGCGCGCGATGACGACGGACGCGTGTCACGCCGCCAGCGTGGCGCTGCCCTGATCCCCGTTGCCGCAAGGCCGGTGGTCACGCCGGACAGCCCGACTGAGGCCCTCGACCGCATCTCAATTCCGGCCGACACCATGGCGAAGATCAACGAGATGCTGACATCAGGTGGCTCGATCATCGTCTCCGACCAGGGCATCAACCAGGGCGAGACCGGCGAAGGCACCGACTTCATCGTCCGCCTTTACTAGCGCCTTCACTAGCGAGAGCGTTTTGAGCGAAGTGGAGACCGCTTCGCGCAAAGCAAACGCGTCAAACGTCTAGTGCTTCGCCGCGACCGATAACACGGGTGTTGACGAGTGAGATTGCAGCGGCGGAGTAACATGCACCCCTGATCATTTCGGGGGACGGCGTCATGATGAACCGCAGGACCATGCTCGGCGCGCTTGCAGGCGCACTCGTGCCAATGACGCGCGCGTTTGCCGACGGCGGCATGAGCCGGATCTCGGCCTATGCCTTCTCCTTCCCCGCATTGTCCGGCGAGAACATCCGCCTTGCCGCGTACACCGGCAAGCCGCTGCTGGTGGTGAACACCGCTTCGCTCTGCGGCTATACCCCGCAATATGCAGGCCTTCAGGAGCTCTGGGACGAGTTTCGCGAGCGCGGGCTCACCGTGATCGGCGTGCCCTCCAACGATTTCGGTGGCCAGGAGCCCGGCGGCGCCAGCGAAATCTCCGAGACGGCCCACCACCAATACGGCGTTTCCTTCCCGATCACAGCCAAGTCCGTCGTGATCGGATCGAAAGCGCACCCCTTCTACAAATGGGCCGCCGACGCGCGGCCGCGAGAAGTTCCGAAGTGGAACTTCCACAAATATCTGACCGGCCGTGACGGCTATATCGCCGAGGTCTTTGCGTCCGCCGTCGCGCCGACCGATACGCGGGTCAAAATGGCCATTGCCAAGGCGCTGGCCGACACTTGATGCCAGTTGCGCCCCATCCCGTTGGGCACAATTGTGGCGGGGCATCAAACAGCCGTTGCAATGGCGAGGGCCCACCCTCTAGGCTAGGATCGTTTGGGGCGGGACGGTTTTGCCGCGGAAAAGGCGCGGCGGAACAACGGGATCAATCTCGAGGACAACACCATGCGTGTGGCGGCAGGACTGATTTTGGCAAGCGCGATGTCTCTAGGCATGACCGGCGCGGCGTGGTCGCAGACCGCCGCAAAACCGGCGGCCACCACCCAAGCAGCACCGGCGATACCGGCCGCTTCCGCGCCGGCGGCTGCGCCGGCACCCGCTCCCGCAGTAGCTGCCGCGCCAGCGGGCTTCGTTAACCCGCCGCCACCGAAACAGGCGCCGCAGCCGCCGCGTGCAGCCTGCAGCACGCCGGGCGCGCTCGGTGTCGCCCGCACCGTCGAGATCGACACCACCGGCGGCCCCGGCTTCGGCTTCGAGCATTTCAAGGAGCTCGACTTCCTGCGCGACCACGAGGTGGTGCTGACCTTCGACGACGGCCCCTGGCCCAAGAACACGCCCGCCGTGCTGAAGGCACTCGCCGACGAGTGCACCACCGGCATCTTCTTCTCCATCGGCAAGCACGCGACCTACGAGCCGGAGATCCTGAAGCAGGTCTATGCGGCCGGCCATACCGTGGGCAGCCACACCTGGTCGCATGCCAACCTCAACAACAAGAAGCTCAACGAAGCGCAGCGCAAGGAAGAGATCGAGAAGGGCCTCTCCGGGGTGAAATGGGCGCTCGGCGGCATCTCGCCTTCGCCTTTCTTCCGCTTCCCTGCGCTCCAGCATCCGCCGGAGATGGTCACCTATCTCGGCAACCGCAACATCGGAATTTTCTCCTGCGACATCGATTCGTTCGACTTCAAAGCCTCCAAGCCTGAGAAGGTGGTCGAGACCGTGATGAAAAAGCTCGACACCAAGGGCAAGGGCATCATCCTGATGCACGACTTCCAGAAGCACACCGCCGAAGCTTTGCCCGAGCTGCTCAAGCGCCTGAAAGCCGGCGGCTACAAGGTTGTGGCGATGCGCGCAAAATTCCCGGCCTCGACGCTGCCCGAATATGACCAGGAGCTGCTCAAGGACGTCAAGCTGCCGACGGTGAGCCAGCGCCCGGTCAATTCCGTGGTGACGACCGTTTCCGAATAGACGGCAATTGTCTTTCCGGTTTGAAGGCTACGTCATCGTCTCCGCGGACGGCATGCTCGCCGACGCCGCGCATGTGATGCCGGACAGCCTGAAGTTCGAGGGCGACAAGCTGTTCTTCGAGCAGGCGCTCGATCGCGCGGCGCTGATCGTGCACGGCCGCAACTCGCACGAGCACCAGCCGAACTCGCCCAAGCGCAAGCGACTGATCCTGACCCGCAAGATCAGGGCACTAACCGCCGATCCTGAAATGCCGAACGCGACATTGTGGAATCCTGGTCACGCCAGCTTCGCGGAAGCTTGCGCCTTCGCCGACGTCGCTTCCGGCACGGTCGCGATCATCGGCGGCCCGATGGTGTTCGACATGTTCATGGACCGCTACGACACGTTCTGGCTGTCGGAAGCGCCGCATGTCCGACTGCCCGGCGGCGAAGGCTGTTTTAGCAGCGTGCCCCAGCGGACGCCGCACGAGGTGCTCGCCTCGCACGGAATGAAGCCCAGCGCGCCGTATCTGCTCGATGCGGCACATGATGTCACCGTCACGCCGTGGCGGCGGGGATAGCTCAAGATCAAGGTGCGCATCGCCGCTGTGAGCCAGGCCTGCCCTCAGGGAACAACAATCGCCGCGGCCCGTGCCCGTCATCGCGCCCGCTCCTGCGTCTCTGGCGATGGCTCAATGTGCCAAGAGTTTCAACAATCCGGAAATCGGCTTGCGCGGCAGATTCGCGTGCGCGAGTGTTGGAGTCTGAGAGAGCAGCGCCGAATGGCGACGGTGCGGCGGAGTTACGACGTTCCTCATCCCGAGCCTGTTTAATGCGGCGTGAACCGGCGAGGCCAAAGCTCCTTCCCACACGAGCGAAAAATTAGAACTTCTCTGTTATGCAGATCGCATATGGCGACTTCATTCCGCTCTCTGGCGATACCCCGGCCCTTCATTAAGGACAAAGAGATCATGAGTTCGATTTTTTCTCCCCTCTCCTGCCGGAAGTTTCTCGGCGCCATCGCGCTCCTGGTGTCGCTGACCTTTCTGTCAGTGATGTCGCCGTCATCGGCCTACGCGATCGATCTGCCGACCGACGACGAGCAGGACGTGCTGGTCCGCACGACGCTGATGACCTTCAACGATGCCAACATCACTGGCAACTACTCGGTCCTGCTTGCCAAGGGCTCGAGGCAGTTCCAGGAACAAATGACGGCCGAGAAACTGGGGGCCGCGTTCGAATCCTTCCGCAGCAAGAAGCTGTTCTTCGAGGGGATCGTCACCGACGACTACGAATCACAGCAGAAGGCCAAGCTCGATTCGGAAGGTGCGCTCGTCCTCGCCGGCGAGTTCAAGAACGACGAGGTCCGGGTCAAGTACAAGCTGCGTTTTGCCCAGAACGACAATGCCTGGAAGGTCATCGGCATCGACGTCGATGCCAAGAAACACCGACAAGAAACACTGACAAGAAACACTGACAAGAAACCCCTGACAAGAAGCCGAGACGGGAAATCCTGAGCGGCGATCCGGCGCGGCTGCCAAGAGGAGGCTGCTTCGATGTCGACGAGCGATACTCCATCGACGTCCAAATCCTTTTGGCGCCGTGGCCTCGCCGGCTTTCTCGACTTCCTGACGGTGTTCTTCGTCGGCGGCTACTCCATCGGGGCCGCCACTGGCGAAACGACGACGGACGGTTTCAGCCTGCACGGCGCATCCGCTCTTGTGCTGTTTGCCCTGATCACCCTGTACTTCTATCTTGGCTGGAAGGTGCTGGGTGGCACGCTCTGGCAGCGCATCCTTGGGGCGCGTTAGGACATAGTCTGGAAAAGTGCGAAGCGGTTTTCCGAAAAGATCATGCTTAAACGACAAGCTAAAGCGCGGTGATGATTCATCCCAATCTCATCACGCTTTTAGGGTGCGGGTTGGCGTCAGCATAATCCACCCTACAGCACCGCGCGGAGCGGCGGTCATACCCTGCCCTACACGTCCCCGTAGGCCGCTTCGGCCGGACGTGTGGTTCGGCCGTAGCCGATGATCATGCACAGTGCGCCGATGATCGACAGGTTCTTCAGCGCGTCGATCACCACCTTGGCGTTGTCGGGCGGCGCCTGGTTCCAGAAGTCATCGAACAGCACGGTCGCAACCGCGATGTAGATGATCAGCAGCATCGCGAAGAATCGCGCGCCAAAATTCAGCGCAATCATCAGCCCGGCGATGACCTCAAGTCCTCCGACCGCGATCGCCAAAAGTTGCGGCGTGGTCATGGCGGTCGCGGTCTCGACCTGCTTGGCGTAAGGCGCAATCATATCGGGCACCATGATCTTGGTGGCGATGAAGTCCGCCGTCGCCTGGATGGCGAACAGCTTGGACGCGCCCGTGTAGATGAACAGTACGGCGAACAGGATCCGCCCGAAAGTCACGAACGCTGGCATGATCGGCCTCTTGGCAAGAGCGCTAAGCACGGGATGCGCGAGGGATTATGAAGAGTCCGCTTGAGGTTTTCAAACAGGGAAATGGAGAACCGCGACGAATTCAAATAAGCCGCGCGACCGGTGCCCCTCCTCCCCTGTCGGAGAAGGATGTGCATCTTTCGCGCAGATCGACCCTTACGTAAACAACGTTGGCTGCTGCCTCGCCGCGCGCTCCTGCGCTTCCACCACCGCGACCGCGGTCATGTTGAGGATGCCACGTGCGGTCACCGACGGCGTGAGGATATGCGCCGGCCGTGCCGGGCCGATCAGGATCGGGCCGACCGGGAGCGCGTCCGCCAGCGACTTGATCATCTGGTAGGCGACGTTGGCGGTATCCAGGCTTGGCATGATCAGGATGTTAGCCTCGCCCTCGAGCTTGGAGTGCGGAAGTACCATTTTCCGCGCAGCCGCTGAAAGCGCGGTGTCGCCCTGCATCTCGCCATCGGCCTCGATCTCGGGATGCTTCTCCTTGAGAAGCTGGGTCGCCCGGCGCATCTTGCGCGAGGAATCGGTATCGTAACTGCCGAAATCCGAATGCGAGACGAAGGCGATCTTCGGCTTGATGTTGAAACGCTGTACGTGGACCGCCGCGAGCGAAGCGATCTCGGCAAGCTCTTCCGCGCTCGGATTTGGGCGCACCTGCGTATCCGCGATGAAAAATGCGCCCTTGCTGGTGATCAGCAGTGCCAGCGCGGCGTAGTCGCTGACGCCGGCTGAGAAGCCGATGATCTCGCGGACATGGCGCAGATGACTCATATAGCGACCTTCGACGCCGCAGAGCATGGCGTCGGCCTCCCCGCGCACCACCGCAAGTGCCGCGATCACCGTGTTGTTGGTGCGCACCACCGTGCGCGCCGCGTCGGGTGTCACACCGCGGCGGCCTGCGACCTCGACATAAGACTGCACATAGGAACGGTAGCGCGGATCGTCCTCGGGATTGATGAGGTCGAAATCCTTGCCGGCCTTGATCAACAGGCCGAACCGCTTGATGCGCGCCTCCACCACCGAGGGGCGGCCGACCAGGATCGGCCGCGCCAGCTTCTCCTCCAGCACCACCTGGGTGGCGCGCAGCACACGCTCGTCCTCGCCTTCGGCGTAGATCACGCGCACCGGCTGAGTCTTGGCCTTGGCGAACATCGGCTTCATGACGAGGCCGGAGCGGAAGGCAAAGCGCTCGAGCAGCGCGGTGTATTCATCGAAATTGGTGATGGGCCGCGTTGCGACGCCCGATTGCATCGCCGCCTTCGCCACCGCCGGCGCGATGCGCAAGATCAACCGCGGATCGAACGGGCTCGGGATCAGCGAGCCCGGGCCAAAACCCTGCGTCTCGCCGGTGTCAAAACCCTGCGCGACTGCATCCGACGGCGCCTCGCGCGCGAGCTGCGCAATCGCCTCGACGGCCGCGTGCTTCATCTCCTCGTTGATGGCGCTGGCACCGACGTCGAGCGCGCCACGGAAGATGAAGGGAAAGCACAGGACGTTGTTGACCTGGTTCGGATAATCGGAGCGGCCGGTGCAAATCATGGCGTCAGGGCGCACCTTGCGCGCCTCCTCCGGCATGATCTCCGGCACGGGATTGGCGAGCGCCATGATCAACGGCTTGTTGGCCATCGCCTCGGCCATCTCCGGCTTGAGCACGCCGGGCGCGGACAGGCCGATGAAGATGTCCGCGCCGCCGATGACGTCGGCAAGCGTTCGCTTGTCGGTCTTCTGCGCATAGACGGCCTTCCAGCGGTCCATCGAGTTGTTGCGGCCCTCGTGCACCAGGCCGTCGATGTCGCAGACCCAGATGTTCTTGCGCTGCGCGCCCATCGACACCAGGAGATTCAGCGTCGCGATTGCCGCGGCCCCTGCTCCCGAGGCCACGATCTTGACGTCGGACAGTTTCTTGCCGTTCAACCTGAGGCCGTTGGTGATGGCGGCAGCGACGATGATGGCGGTGCCGTGCTGGTCGTCGTGGAAGACCGGGATCTTCATGCGCTCCTTCAAGCGCGTTTCGATCTCGAAGCATTCCGGTCCGCGGATGTCTTCCAGATTGATGCCGCCGAAGGTTGGCTCGAGCGCCGCCACGGTCTCGACCACGCGGTCGATGGTATCGGCGGCGATCTCGATGTCGAACACGTCGATGCCGGCGAATTTCTTGAACAGGACCGCCTTGCCCTCCATCACCGGCTTGGAGGCCAGGGGGCCGATATTGCCGAGGCCGAGCACGGCGGTGCCGTTCGAGACCACGGCGACCAAATTGGCGCGGGTGGTGAGCGAGGCGGCCTCGGCGGGATTCTTGGCGATTTCGGTGCAGGCGGCGGCGACGCCCGGAGAATAGGCCAGCGCGAGATCGCGCTGGTTGGCAAGCGGCTTGCTCGCCTGGATCTCGAGCTTTCCGGGCCGCGGCAGACGGTGATAGGCGAGCGCCGCCTGGTGGAGATCATCAGAATAGGACGACATGCGGTGTCTCGCCTCGCGTTACCGGCCTCAAACCAAATTGTCCCGACCGGCCGCCTCGGGCGGTATTCCGGGTCGTGGAAACCGGATGAAGCACGGCCGGCGCCTCAGTGGCAACATCCGATTGCAACCTTACTCTTTCGCCCGACGAATCGCCGGCTACGCCGCCATCGGCGTTCTCTATGCAAGGCTCCAAGACAAGGCTCCAACACGCGGATGCCCGGGACAAGCCCGGGCACCCGAAGTTGTAGACGTCGATCGACTCACTTCTGCGGCAGGTTTACCCGGATGTGCAGCTCGCGCAGCTGCTTGGTGGTGGCCTCCGACGGCGCGCCCATCAGGAGGTCCATGGCCTGCTGGTTCATCGGGAACAGCGAGATCTCGCGCAAATTCGTGGTGCCACAGAGCAGCATCACGATGCGGTCGACGCCCGCGGCCATGCCGCCATGCGGGGGCGCGCCGTACTGGAAGGCCCGGTACATGCCGCCGAAGCGGTCGACGACTTCCTGCTCGCCGTAGCCGGCGATCTCGAACGCCTTCACCATTGCTTCCGGCACGTGGTTGCGGATGCCGCCCGAGGCGATCTCGTAGCCGTTGCAGGTGATGTCGTACTGGAACGCCTTGATGGTCAGCGGGTCCTGGTCCTTCAGCGCGTCGAGGCCGCCCTGCGGCATCGAGAACGGGTTGTGCGAGAAGTCGACCTTCTTGTCGTCCTCGTTGTACTCGTACATCGGGAAGTCGACGATCCAGGCGAGCTCGAACCGCTCCTTGTCCGTGAGGTTCAACTCCTCGCCAACCTTGTTGCGGGCAAGACCCGAAAACTTCCAGAACTTGTCGGGATCACCGGCGACGAAGAAGGCGGCATCGCCTTCCTTCACGCCGAGCTGCGCGCGGATCGCGGCGGTGCGTTCGGGACCGATGTTGTTCGCGAGAGGACCGGCGCCCTCGCCGCCCTCACGCCACATGATGTAGCCGAGGCCGGGCTGGCCTTCGCCTTGCGCCCAGGAATTCATGCGATCGCAAAACGCGCGGCTGCCGCCGCCCGGCGCCGGGATCGCCCAGACCTGGCTCTTGCGGTCCTCGAGCATGCGCGCAAAGACCTTGAAGCCGGAGCCGCGGAAATGTTCGGAGACGTCCTGCATCTCGATGGGGTTGCGCAGGTCCGGCTTGTCGCTGCCGTATTTGCGCAAGGCTTCGGCGAACGGAATCCTGCGCCAGCCCTTGGTCACCGGCTTGCCCTTGGCAAATTCCTCGAACACGCCGGTGATGACCGGCTCCATCGCAGCGAACACGTCGTCCTGCGTGACGAAGCTCATCTCGACGTCGAGCTGGTAGAACTCGCCGGGCAGACGGTCGGCACGCGGGTCCTCATCGCGGAAGCAGGGCGCAATCTGGAAGTAACGGTCGAAGCCGCTCATCATCAGCAGCTGCTTGTACTGCTGCGGCGCCTGCGGCAGCGCGTAGAATTTTCCCGGATGAATGCGCGAGGGCACCAGGAAGTCGCGCGCGCCTTCCGGCGAGGATGCGGTCAGGATCGGGGTGTTGAATTCGAAGAAGCCCTGCTCCTTCATGCGACGTCGCATGGAGTCAATGATCGACACGCGCGTCATGATGTTCTGGTGCAGCTTCTCGCGGCGCAGATCGAGGAAGCGGTACTTCAGGCGGATGTCTTCAGGATATTCCTGGTCGCCGAACACCGGCAGCGGCAAGTCGCCGGCCGGACCCAGCACCTCGATCTCGCTGACGTAAACTTCGATCTTGCCGGTCGGCAGATCGTCATTGTCGGTACCTTCGGGGCGCCGGCGGGCCTTGCCGTCCATCCGCACCACAAATTCCGAACGCAGCTTCTCGGCCAGCGAGAATGCCGGCGAGTCCGGGTCGACCACACACTGGGTCAGACCGTAATGGTCGCGCAGATCGATGAACAGCACGCCGCCATGGTCGCGAACGCGATGGACCCAGCCCGAGAGGCGAACCGTTTCGCCGATGTTGCTCTCGCGGAGCGCGCCGCATGTATGTGACCGGTAGCGATGCATGGTCGTCCCAAATTCAATGTCGGAGGAAGCGAATCGAACGGCCTGTAACTGCCGGTCCGAAGTTGCGGCAGGGTTTACCCGACGAGGCCCAAAGCGGCAACCAAGGGAACGGCCTGATTCGGACCAGATGCGCCCATTTTTGGCTTATCTGGGGTCCAACCTTTGCCATCAGGCGTTCCAGCCCTATCTTGAGGTCATGACGGTTCATTTCCCCTTCCAGAACTCCTATTCGGCGCTGCCGGACAGCTTCTTCGCCCGCGTCGCGCCGACCCCAGTGGCGGCGCCCCGGCTGATCAAGCTGAACCGGCCGCTGGCGGTCCAGCTCGGGCTCGACCCGGATATGCTGGAGACCCCGGAAGGCGCCGAAATCCTGGCCGGCAAGACGGTTCCCGTGGGCGCCGATCCCATCGCTATGGCCTATGCCGGCCACCAGTTCGGGCATTTCGTACCCCAACTCGGCGACGGCCGCGCCATCCTGCTCGGCGAGGTCATCGACAAAGACGGCATCCGCCGGGACATCCAGCTCAAGGGAAGCGGCCCAACCCCGTTCTCCCGCCGCGGCGACGGCCGTGCCGCGCTCGGGCCGGTCTTGCGCGAATACATCGTGAGCGAGGCGATGTTCACGCTCGGCATTCCGACCACGCGCTCGCTCGCCGCGGTCGTCACCGGCGAGCATGTGATCCGCGAGACCGCCCTGCCCGGCGCGGTGCTGACGCGCGTCGCCTCCAGCCACATCCGCGTCGGCACCTTCCAGTTCTTTGCCGTCCGCCGCGACACCGAGGCCATCCGCCGGCTCGCCGACCACGTCATCACCCGTCATTACCCGGATTTGCTTCGAGCGGAGCGGCCCTATCACGCGCTGCTCGCAGCCGTCGTTGCGCGGCAGGCTGAGCTCATCGCGCGCTGGCTCCTGGTCGGCTTCATCCATGGCGTGATGAACACCGACAACACGTCCATTTCCGGCGAGACCATCGACTACGGCCCCTGCGCCTTCATGGATGCCTACAATCCCGCGCAGGTGTTTTCCTCGATCGACGAGATGGGCCGCTACGCCTACGCCAACCAGCCGCGCATTGGCTTGTGGAATCTGACCCGGCTCGCCGAATGCCTGCTGCCGCTGTTCTCAGACGAGCAGGAAAAGGCGGTCGCCGAAGCTCAGGACATTCTCGGCGCCTTCGCCGAGACGTTCAGTGCGGCCTATCAGGCCGGCCTGCGCAGGAAGATCGGCCTGTTCACGGAGCGCGACGGCGACGAGGCGCTGATCCAGGACCTGCTCGATGCCATGGCGAAGAACCAGGCGGACTTCACCCTCACCTTCCGCAAGCTCGGCGATGCCGCAGGCGACGCAGGCGCAGACGTGCGCGCGCAGTTCATGGAGCCCGCGGCGTTTGACGAATGGGCCGGACGCTGGCGCGAGCGCATCGCGCTCGAGCCGCAGAGCGCGGCCGAGCGGCAAGCCACCATGCACGCCGTGAACCCGATGTTCATCCCGCGCAACCACCGCGTCGAAGCCGTGATCCAGGCCGCCGTCAACAATGACGATTACGCCCCGTTCGAGGAATTGGTGAAGGTGCTGGCCAGGCCCTACGAGGACCAGCCGGAGTATGCAGATTATGCCGATCCGCCGCTGCCGGACCAGCGGGTGCTGCAGACGTTCTGCGGGACGTGAAGCGGTTCGGCCGCGCACCACCATCTCTGATTGACGCATTGCATGGGTTGCGCCTTGCGCTGGTCGGCGCCTGACTCGCGGGCGTTGTGGACACGTCCCATTCGTGGAACCGCTGTCATCAAACTGAAACACACGCGCTCTAACGGGCTGCAGGGTTGTCTTGTCGGAGGCGCCCGTCCTCCAATCACAAAAGCGCGCCATGCCCTTCAAATTCATCCACCTCACCGACACGCACCTGGCGAACCCCGGCTTGAAGCTTTACGGCCTCGATCCGCGCGCGCGGCTGGATGCGGCGATTGCGGACATCAACGCCCATCAGTCCGACGCGGCGTTTGCGGTCGTGACCGGCGATCTCACCCATTGGGGCGAGCTTGAATCCTACGCCAATTTCGCCGAGGCGATGGCGGCGCTGAAGATTCCCTACATCGCGATGGTCGGCAATCATGACAAGCGCGTCATCTGCCTCGACGCGCTGAAGGCCGCGCCGCGCGATCCCAACGGCTTCGTGCAGGGCACACGCACCACCGAGCACGGCCTGTTCGTCTTCCTCGACACGCTGGACGAGACCAGCCATGCCGGCGAGATGTGCGCAAAGCGCCTCGGCTGGCTGGCGAACACGCTCGCGGCCGCGCCCGACGACCAGGAATTCGTCGTGTTCATGCACCATCCACCCTTTCCCGGTCGGCGTGCTCGCAATGGACGAGATCGCGCTGAAGCAGAGCGCCGAATTCGCCGAGGTGATAGCGCCTTACCGTTCGCGCATCCGCCACCTCTTCTTCGGACATGTGCACCGGCCGATCTTCGGCAGCTACGGCAAGACTCCCTTCTCCACGCTGCGCGGCACCAACCACCAGGTCTGGTTCGAGCTGAATGCCAACGCGCCGCATCTGGCGAGCCACGAGCCGCCGGCCTACGGCGTGGTGCTGATCGACGATGAGAACCTGGTCGTGCACAGCCACGACTTCCTCGACCAAAGCCCACGCTTCCCCTTCGCCGCGCCAGCGGGAATCGGCGACCGCGACTATGCGCTCAATTTCCCGGCGCGGTGACATGAGCCTCGCTGGACCCGCGGCTCTCCCGGTCGCGACCTCGGCAGCACCGCGCCTGCACGTCCTGACGCGTTTCACCGCCGGCTTCACGGCGTCGCTGCCGGCCTATCTGCTGCTGCTGCCCTCGCTGGTCTTCCTCGCGCTGTTCACGTATGGCGCGATGGGCCGCGTGTTTATCGATGCGCTCTATCAGCGCACGACGCCGAAAGCGCCCGTCCGCTTCGTCGGCATCGACAATATCAGCGCAGTGCTTGCCGACCCCGCCTTCACCGGCGCGGTCGTCAACAATCTCATTTATGCCCTCGGCACAGCGATCCCGAGCATCGGCCTCGCGCTGTTGTTCGCGCTCGCGCTGGCGCGCACCAGCGCGGTGACCAGCGCGCTGCGCGCCGCGCTGTTCCTGCCGGTGCTGATCCCGATGGTCGCGGCCTCCGCGCTGTTCCTGTTCATCTTCCTGCCCAATGTCGGCCTGCTCGATTACTACATCGGTCGGCTGCTTCCGGTGCTGCCGAACTGGCTCGGCGATCCCGACATCGCGCTATCCGCGATCATGGTGATCACGATCTGGAAGAACGCCGGCTATTACATGCTGTTCTTCCTCGCGGCTTGCAGGCGGTGCCGGAGGACGTCATGGAGGCCGCCCATCTCGACGGCGCCGGTCCGATCCAGCGCCTGCGCTACATCATCCTGCCCGAGCTCAAGCCCACCTTCCTGTTCGTCACCGTGATCGCGACGCTGAATGCGGTGACGCAAGTCGACCACGTCTTCGTCCTGACCCAGGGTGGCCCGTCCAACTCGACCAATCTCGTGCTGTTCTACATCTATCAGCAGGCCGTCGAGCATTATGACGTCGGCAAGGCATCGGCGGCGACGCTGCTGACGCTGGCGGCGTTGATGGGCCTCACCGCGCTTTCGTTCCGGACGCTGGCGAACCGCGAGAGCGGCCCATGAATTTGATCGACCGTCTGTTCAGGGATGCTCCGCTCGCCACCCGCCGCGAGATTACGCCAAAGCTCGGTTTCGTACTGACCGTGCTGCTCGCACTGGTCTGGCTGATCCCGTTCGTCTGGATGGGCGTGGCGACCTTGCGCCCGGCTTCCGATTGCATCAACCTGATGGCCGAACTGATGCCGAGCCTGAAGCCGACGCTCGACAACATCAGGGATGCCTGGGAGATCGGCGACTTCCCGCGCTACACCCTCAACACCACCATTATCTGCACCGGGATCCTGCTGGTGCAGTTCGTCACGATCACGCTGGCGGGCTTTGCTTTTGCGCGCCTCGCCTTCGCCGGCAAGACGCTGATCTTCTACCTGTTCCTGATGCAGCTGATGCTGGTGCCGGTGCTGCTGATCGTGCCCAATTTAAGCCTGATCGCGCAGCTCGGCCTCTACGACACGCTCACTGGCGTGATGATGCCTTTCTTTGCCTCCGCCTTCGGCACCTTCCTGATGCGGCAAGCGTTCGAGGCCATTCCAACCGAGCTGGAGGATGCCGCCCTGATCGACGGCGCCGGCCTATTCCAGCGCATCCGCCACATCTACGTGCCGCTGTCGCTGCCGAGCTTCTCGGCCTTCGCCATCATCTCTGTGACCAGCCACTGGAACGACTTCCTGTGGCCGCTGATGGTGATCAACTCGCCGGACAAGCGGCCGCTCACGGTCGGGCTCTCCGTCTTCACCAAGACGGCCGAGGGCACGCAGGCCTGGGGCACCATCGCCGCGGGAACGCTGATGGTGATCGCACCACTGCTCGTGACCTTCCTGATCTTCCAGAAGCGCTTCATCAGCTCTTTCGTCACCTCAGGCATCAAATAGGAGATTTTCCGATGCTGTTCTCCCGCAGGCTCATGCTCGGCCTTGCCATCGCAGGCACGATGGCCGGCGCCCTCGCTTTTCCAGCCATCGCCGGCGAAGGCCCGACCGAGATCGATTTGTTCTTCCCCGTCCCGGTCGACGGCAAGCTCGCCCGCGACATGGGGACCTTGATCAAGGAGTTCAACGAGACCCACCCCGAGGTCAAGGCGACCGCGGTCTACACCGGTTCGTACGATGACACGCTGATCAAGACGCGCGCCGCGATCAAGGCCGGCAAGCCGCCGTCAGCCGTGATCATGTCGGCCAACTTCCTGCTCGACATGCAGATCGAGAACGAGCTTACCAATCTCGATCCTCTGATCGCCGCTGACGGCACCACCAAGGAAAAGTTCTTGGGCCAGTTCTTCCCGGCGCTGCAAGGCAATGCGGTGATCAACCGCTCGGTCTACGGCGTGCCTTTCCACAACTCGACGCCGCTGCTCTACATCAATGCCGATCAGGCCAAGGAGGCCGGCCTCGATCCGAACAAGCCGCCGCAGACCTGGGCCGAGCTTACCGAATGGGCCAAGAAGCTCACCAAGCGCGAGGGTGACAAGGTCATGCGCTGGGGCATCGCGATCCCATGCGCCTATGATTATTGCGGCTGGATGATGGAAACGCTCACGATGTCCAACGGCGGGCGCTACTACAACGAGGAGTTCGGCGGCGAGGTCTATTACGACACGCCTTCGATGCTCCGTGCGCTCACCTGGTGGAACGACCTTATTTATAAGCACAAGGTGCATGCGCCCGGCGCGACGCCCGGTCCGGCCGTCAGCACCTCCTTCATCTCCGGCAATGCCGCGATGATGATGCTCTCGACGGGGTCGCTGACCTATGTCCGCGACAACGCCAAGTTCAGCTACAAGGTCGCCTTCATTCCTCGCAACGTCCGCAATGCCGTGCCGATCGGCGGCGCATCGCTGATCATTCCGGCAGGACTCGAAGCCGACAAGCAGAAGGCCGCCTGGACGCTGATCAAGTGGATGACTTCGCCCGAGAAGAGCGGTTGGTGGAGCCGCGCCACCGGCTATTTCGCGCCCAATATGGCCGCCTACAAGACGCCCGAAATGGTGGACTTCCTGAACAAGAACCCGGACGCCAGGACCGCCGTCGAACAGCTCGACGTCGCAAAGCCGTGGTTTGCGACCTACAAGACCGTGCCGGTGCGCAAGAACCTCGAGGACGAGGTGATGCTAGTCCTCAACGGCAAGAAGCAGCCGAAGGACGCCCTCGCCGCCGCTCAGAGAGCCGCCGACGAGACGCTCAAGCCGTACAACGCTGAGACGTCGCTGAAACTGCCGTAAGGCCGGCAACTCATCGCACGAACAAACTTCGGCGCGCCGTCACGCGGGGCGCCGAATGCGTTTCGACGGGCCCCGCCCGTTAACCCCTCGTCCACCATCCGGCCCGCCCCGCGGCCGGTAACCACGAGAATTAACAGACCCTCAATTCGCCCCGGACAAGTTTAGCAATGCTTCTGAGGGGTTTTCACCGTGGACCTGTTGGTTTTCGAGTTCCTGGGACTGGCTCTGGTCGCCATGTGCGTGCTTGTGGTGGCACTGCCGTGTGCCCGGAAATCCTCGCAGCGGGTCCGCTACGAATAGGATTTTTGTCGGAAAAGGCGATTCCGGCCCAAATGCAAGGCTCGAATTCGCATCGAGCCCCTTGACATCACTGCACTTTCGGCAGAACGGCTGATGGTCTCGTCATGGGCCGTTCATGGATTTGATTACCACCACCGCTGACCTTGCGGCTGCCTGCAGCCGGCTGGCCAAGCACCCCGTCATCACTGTCGATACCGAGTTCCTGCGCGAAACCACCTATTACCCGCTGTTGTGCGTGGTGCAGATGGCGAGCGCCGAGGAAGCTGTCGTCATCGACGCTCTGGCCGAGGGCATCGACCTCAAGCCGTTCTTCGAGCTGATGGGCAACGAGGCCGTGCTGAAGGTCTTCCACGCCGCTCGCCAGGACATCGAAATCATCTGGCACCAGGCCGGCATCATTCCCCACCCGGTGTTCGACACCCAGGTCGCGGCCATGGTGCTCGGCTATGGCGACAGCATTGCGTACGACCAACTGGTCGAGAAGGTCACCGGGCACCGCCCGGACAAGACCCACCGCTTCACCGACTGGTCACGCCGGCCGCTCTCCAAGGAGCAGATGCACTACGCGGTCTCCGACGTCACCCACTTGCGCGACGTGTTCGCGGCGCTCGATGCCGACCTGAAGAAGCGCCGCCGCAGCGAATGGGTCTCCATCGAGATGGAGGTTTTGACCTCGCCCAGAACCTACGACTTCCACCCCGAGCGCGCCTGGGAGCGGCTGAAGACCCGGGTGCGCAAGCCGAAGGATCTCGCCGTGCTGATGGAGGTGGCGGCCTGGCGCGAGCAGGAGGCGCAGAGCCGCGACGTGCCGCGCGGCCGCGTGCTGCGCGATGAAGCGGTCAGCGACATCGCAACGCATGCGCCGACTACGCTTGAGAAGCTCGCCCATCTGCGCTCGGTGCCGAAGGGATTTGAGAAATCCAAATGGGGCGCGGACATCGTCGCCGCCGTCGAGCGCGGACTGGCGCGGGATTTCTCGACGCTGCCGAAGCTGGAGAAGCCGCGCAACAATTCCAATGGCGCGGCCATCGTCGAATTGTTGAAGGTGCTGCTGCGCATGACCGCGGAGCGCCATGCCGTCGCCAGCAAGGTGATTGCCACGGTCGACGATCTCGAAGAGATCGCAGCCAGTGACGAGGCCGACGTGCCGGCTTTGCGTGGCTGGCGCCGCGAGCTGTTCGGCGATGCCGCGCTGAAACTGAAGCGGGGCGAGCTGGCGCTCGCAATCGAAAAAGGCCGCGTGGTCGGGGTGCAGCGGGCGTAGGCCCGCGAAAGCCTGTGGCTGGCGCACTGCCAGCCGCATCGTCTGTGCGAGCCAACGGGTCCGCGCAAAGCGCGACCCGTTCACAGGCTCCGCGAAGATTCCATGGGGGTGGATAGCGACCAAGTCTGAGGCCAGACTGAGGTTGCATCCATTCAACCTGGAGACGACGATGTTGCTCGATCATCCTATCGACGGACCGGCCGCTATCCGCACGCAGTTTGGCGCAATTTTCGTGTCGTTGGAACTGAGTCGTTCGACATGGCTGGTGACCTCGCTCTCGCCGGGCAAGGGCGAGAAGATGTCGAGAGCCACGTGGTGGATCCGGCCTCCATCGCGACGCCGCGCCGGCGCCGGCGAGCCAAGACGGACAGGCTGGACGGCGAGACGTTGTTGCGGACGC